>NZ_JBHZAF010000008.1:0-442011 GCF_042754085.1 Nocardia sp. NPDC059236 | reverse complement strand
TCCGCGCCGACACCAGATACTCGCGATCACCCAGCTCCCTGGAAGCTTCCAGCAACTCCAGCAGCGATCGGTGCCGGTTCTTGAACACCGGCAGCGCCACACCCAGCACCGGCTCAACCGTCATCTCGAACGGCCCACCCGGCCCGGTCAGCTTCCCGGCCACCTGCGCGGCCAGAGCCTGCAGATCAACAGCGTTGGTCATGAATAAAATCCTCGAATCCGTTGGGTAGCAGCGTCATCCGAACGTCTTGTGCGGGACGCCGACGATCAGTCCGCCGTCGATGACGTGCTCCGCGCCGGTCGTGTAGCTGGATTCGTCGCTGGCCAGGTAGACGACGAGATTGGCGACCTCGTCGGCGGTGGCGGCGCGGCCGAGCGGGATCTGCAGGAAGTCCTCGGGGATGCCCTCGGTCATCGGTGTGCGCACCATGCCGGGGTGGACCGAGTTCACGCGAATGTTGTGCTGCGCCAGCTCGAGTGCGGCCGATTTGGTCAATCCACGGACCGCGAACTTGGTGGCGGTGTAGCCATGCAGTCCGACGCTGCCGCGCAGGCCCTCGACCGACGAGATATTGACGATCGACCCGATGCCGGCATTCATCATCGCCGTGGCCGCGGCCTGGATGCCGAGGAAGGTACCAGTCAGATTGATGTCGACGATCTGCTGCCAGGCCGCCAGTTCGAAGTCGACGATGGTGTTGCCGTTGACGATTCCGGCATTGTTCACCAGGACGGTCAGCGAACCGAACTCCTCGACGGCGACACTCACGGCCCGCTTCCAGTGCTCGGGGTCGGTCACGTCCAGGTGGACGAAGCGAGCCGCCGGACCCAATTCGGCCACCAGCGCCCTGCCTTCGGTCTCGAGCAGATCGCCGACCACCACGCGGGCTCCGTGCTCGACCAGAGCACGGGCATGCGCCGCGCCCATGCCACGCGCGCCTCCGCTGACAAGGGCCACCTTGCCCGCGACTCGCTTGTTCATGCTCGGGCTTTCCATTGAGAGCTTCTCGGTCATGAGGGCAGCTAAGCATGTCTTCAATCACTGTTTCAATCATTGATTGAAACAGTGGGATGAGGTATGGCCCCGCAACTGCTGACGGCTCACCGGCGCCGTCAGCCGTCGATAAGCGGTCGCCTGCGGCCGCGGGAGGGAAGACCTCGGCCGCGTGGAGCCGTCGCCGTCGCTCACCCCCCGTGAGCGACGGATTGCTCCGCGAGCCGGGCCAGTCGATCGAGGTCGCCGCGCAAGGCCGCCCGGTGGCCGTGGTGCGCCGGGGGTGGCGATCCACACGACCAGCGATTGCAGGCCGTTCGCCGACCGTCCGGTCATCACCGATCAATGCCGTCGGAGAGGGAAGCTTCCGGCGTGTCGCCCAGGTCACGCGACCAGCCCAACCGCTACCAAGAAACACTCATTACGCAGGTCAGGCCAGATTCCTGGGCGCTCGACAACGTGGGCACACATGACTGGAGTGCATCTGTTTCAAAAATTTTGGTCGAGAGACCAATCGGTTGCGGCGTCGGCGTCGAATCATAATGGACAGTCGCTTTTGAAGTAGGGGTGTCCGGCATGGCCTCAGTCGAAGCTGCAACGGAGCAGACGGTGGTGCGCGGGGTTGCGTCGGCGGAGGGACCGCCGGGGAAGGTGGTTTGCCGGTCGGTACAGCGGCGTCTGCGACGGGGTGTGGTCGACGCTGGGGTCGTTGACGTACTGGACCGTTCGTCGAGGAGTCGGGGGTGATACCGGGGTCGGGGATGTTGCCATCGTGTACCGGTCGACGGTCGAGCGGCGGTCGAAGGTGCCGCAACTGGTGGCCGGAAATTAGCCGTCGGCGTAATGCGCCCCGAATCGGTCGGCATCGGCTGTAATGATCTTGGCGGCGGACTCGACGTATTCAGCACTATGCGGGTGTTGGAAATCGTCCCCGCCCTGGCCTCGTTCGTGGTCCCCGGACCGGCGCGCGACAGCGTATCCGCCGGTCCTCGGGCGTTTTGAGTTCCTGAAATGAACAACATTTTGCGGAGGTCGAAATGCGCCAATCGAAGAGTGGCAGCGAAGGCAATCCCGACCGTTCCAAATCGTTGCCAACCGGCACATTTCAATCCTCCAGTCAATCCTCCAGGCACACACATTCGGGTAACAGTTCCAGCACGCCCAGCAGTAATGCATCGCCGGCCGATATTCTCCCGCTGACGTCGGCGCAGCGGGGAATCTGGTTTGCGCAGCATCTCGCGGAATCCACGCCGATATCTGTCGCCCAATACGTCGAGATCGTCGGCGAGTTGGATGCGGAACTACTTGTCGAGGCATGCAGAACCGCCGGTCGGGAGTTCGGATCGGGACATATGCGCCTGATCGAGGTCGACGGAGAGCCCTGCCAGTTCGTCGACGAGGAAAATGGCGGCCCGGCGTCGGTCATGGACCTGCGCCGGCACGTCGATCCCGTTGCGACTGCGCACAGAATGATGGTCGAGGATTATTCCGCTCCACTGGACCTGCTGAACGACCACCTCATGACGAGCATCGTGTTCCAGGTCGGTGAGGACCATTACCTGTGGTATCAGCGCGCACACCACATCGCGCTCGACGGATTCGCCGCGGTAACAATGCTGCATCGGATGACCGAGCTGTACAACGCTTGGGTGAAGTCCGAGGAGGCGGCGCCGTGCCAGGCACAGGACCTGCGGGAAGTCGTCGAGCAAGATCTGGCGTACCGCGATTCGACGCGTCTCGACAATGACCGCAAACACTGGATGGAGCACCTGGCGGGCGCACCTCCCGTCGTCAGCCTGGCCGACCGCGTGAGCAAACCCACCATTCATCCCACGCTGGTCAGCACAGAGCTGGCGGACGACACCGCGCAGCTACTCGAAAACGTCGCGCTCGAGCACGAGTCGAGCGTGACTCCGATCATCGTCGCGGCGTTCGCGGCTTATCTCGCGCGGATGACCGGAAGCGATGAAGTATTGCTGAGCCTGCCCGTGTCGGGGCGGCACTCTGCGGTGCTGCGCCGTTCCGGGGGGATGGTGGCAAATGTGGTCCCGCTGCGAGTACAGGTCGCCGGCCAAAGCGTCGGTGAACTGATCGCCGCGGTGAAAAGCGAGTTGACCAGTGCACTCCGGCGGCAGCGCTACCGCCAAGAGGACATATTCCATGACATGGGGATTGCGCGCGACGAGGCGGCATCATTCGGGCCGGCCGTGAACCTCATGATGGTCGAGAACGAGGTTGTACTGGGCAACACGACAGGCCGCCTGCACGTCCTCACCTCAGGACCTACCGCCGACCTCTTCGTCAATATCTACCCGGGCGCGGGCAGAGAGAGCACCCATATCGACTTCCAGGGGAATCCGAATTCGTACAGCCCTGAAGAGCTCACTGATCACCATCGACGGTTCCGCATGTTCATGCACGAATTCCTCGCCGGCGGACCGGAATGCAAGGTCAGCAGACTGCCGCTACTCGAAATTCAGGAACGCTCTGCGCTACTACCTGTGCGAGGGCCCAGCGCGGTCGAAACACGGCTGCTTCCAGAGATTCTCACCGAGAGCGCGCGCCGGAACCGTAGCGGGTGCGCGATCGTCTCGGGCGGCAAGACGATGACGTACGGCGAGCTGGACACCAGATCCTCGCAGCTGGCCCGGCATCTGATCGCTCTGGGGTGTGGTCCGGACACAGCGGTGGCGATCATGCTGCGACGCTCGGTCGAATCGGTCGTGGCGACATGGGCGGTCGCGAAGAGCGGGGCGGCGTTCGTCCAGCTGGCCCCCGAGTACCCGTCGAAGCAGATAGACCACATGGTTGCCGACAGCGGCGCGACCGTGGCGATCACGGTCGACGCCCTGCGCGAGCGGCTCCCGCGGGGGATCCACCATGTGGTTCTCGACGACCCCGCAACCCTGGCCGATTGCGACACCACGAGCGGGCCGATTTCCGATGAGGACCGCATCCGCCCACTACGACCGTCCAACGTCGCCTATATGACCTACACCTCGGGATCCACCGGAGCGCCGAAAGGCGTCCAGGTCACCCACACCGGCCTCGCGAATCTCGTTGCCGATCGCGCCGCCACGTACGGCATCGACACGAAATCCCGTGTGTCCTATGCCCTCTCGCCCAGTTTCGACGCCTCCCTGGAACAGTTTCTGACCTGCTTCGCGAACGGATCCACATTGGTGATCGTGCCGCCCGAGGTGACCGGCGGTGAGTCGCTCACGCAACTGCTGGCCGATGAGCACGTGACCCACCTGACGCTGACGCCCACCATGCTGGCCACGGTCGACCCGCAGCTGCCGACCGACGTGCAGGTGGTCGTGGTCGGGGGCGACGTCTGCCCACCACACCTCGTCGAACGGTGGACCCTGTCGGCGTCCATGTACAACGAATACGGTCCCACCGAATCCACCGTGACCGCCGCCGGCGCCATGCTGAGACCCGGCCACGCCCACACGGTCGGTGGCCCCATCCGTGGCGTCTCGGCCATGGTGCTGGACCGGACGCTGCAGCCGGTGCCCAGGGGCACCGCGGGCGAGTTGTACCTCGCCGGGCCGGGATTGGCCCGGGGATACAGCCATCTGTTCGTCGAAACCGCCGCCCGGTTCGTCGCCGATCCGTACGGCGGCACCGGCGCGCGCATGTACCGTACCGGCGACATCGCGCGCTGGACCGGCGAGAACGGCGAGACGACGCTGGAGTTGATGGGCCGCAGCGACTTCCAGATCAAGATCCGCGGATACCGGATCGAACCGGGTGAAGTCGATGCCGCGCTCACCACACACAACAACGTGGATCTGTGCGTCACGGTGCCGGTGCAGAACAACGTCGGCACGACCGTGCTCGCGTCCTATGTCGTCCCGGTCAGCGGCCGTCGGATCGATCCGGTCGAAATCCTGCGCTTCGCTCGCGATTCGCTACCGCCGCACATGGTCCCGGCGGTGATCCTCCCGTTGGACAGCCTCCCGGTGAACGCCTTCGGCAAACTCGATCGCCGCGCTCTGCCGAAGCCCGAATTCGGGACCGCGCCGGTCGGGCGGGCACCGGCCACCGCCCGGGAAAAGACGATCGCACGGTTGTTCACCGAGGTGCTCGGCGTGCCCCGGGTCGGGGCGGACGACAGCTTCTTCGCCCTCGGCGGCGACAGCATTCTGTCGATCCGGCTGGTGGCGGGGGCCAAGGCCGAAGGCCTGAGCTTCTCCACACAGGACGTGTTCGTGCACAAGACCGTTGCGGGCCTGGCGGCCACGGCGACGGAAGTCGGTGATACTCCCGGGTTGGCCGAGTTGCCCGGTGGCGGCGTCGGACCGATGCCGTTGTCGCCGATCATGCACGCCATGCTCGATCGGGGTCACTACGACCGATTTGCGCAGGCCGCGCTGGTGCAGCTGCCCGAGGGGGTCGATCGAGCGGGTCTGGTGCGCGCGCTGGGATCCCTGCTGGACCGCCACGACATGCTGCGCGCGGTATTGCGCGGCGGCGATTCGGCCGATCGGTTCGTCGAGGTACTCGATCGGGAAGCGGTCGACCCGGAGGCCGCGCTCGTCGAAGTCCGGATCGATCGACGTGACGCCGCCGAAGTCGACCGGCACCTGAACCGAGCCGCGGATCGATTGGACCCGGGCAACGGTGCGCTCGTGCAGGCCGTCTGGATTCAGGATCGCAGCGGTTCGGGGCCCGACCTGATGTGGCTGGTGATCCACCATCTCGCCGTCGACGCGGTGTCGTGGCGCATCATCCTCACCGACCTCGCGCAGGCCTGGGCGCAGGTCTCCGCCGGCGGCGAGCCGCATTTCGGCCCGGTCGCCACCTCGTTTCGGCGGTGGGCGCACGGCTTGGTCGAGCAGGCGCCGGGCAGGCGGGCGGCGGAGCTCGACCTGTGGAAAGACGTCCTCGAGCGCGGCGATCAGCTACTCGGATCGCGTCGTCTGATCCCGGACCGTGACATCGGGGCCACGGCGGGCCGGGTCGATCAGCGTATCCCGGCAGCGGTTGCCGAGGCGGTGCTCACCACCATTCCGGACCGCTTCCACTGCAGTGCCAACGATCCGCTGGTGGCGGCTCTGGTGCTCGCCCTCGGTGAGTGGCGGCGCAGGCGTGGTACCGCCGGGGCGGCCGGAGAGTTGATCTCGTTGGAAGGACACGGCCGCGAGGAGTCGGCCGTACCCGGCGCCGATCCGAGCGCCACCGTCGGCTGGTTCACCACCCGCTTCCCGGTCCGGATCGACTGGGAGAACGTCGATCTCGATGATGCGCTGGCCGGCGGCGTGAGTGCGGGACTGGCGATAAGGCAGGTGAAGGAGCAGCTGCGCGCGGTGCCCGGCAACGGCATCGGCTATCAGGTACTGCGTCATCTCGATTCCCAGGCGCGCGCCGAGCTCGCAGACCTGCCCGAACCTCAGGTCAGCTTCAACTATCTCGGGCGGGTGGGTTCCGGTGAACGCTCGGGGCCCTGGGCACCCACCACCGAATTCACCGCACTGACCGCGACGAGCGATCCGGCGATGGCGCTGCCGGCCGTGCTCGATATCAATGCGATCGCCGAAGGTGGCCACGACGGGCTCGAACTGGCCGCGACCTGGGAGTTCGCCTCACAGGTGTTGACGGGTGAGGAGGTCGACGAGCTCGCCGGACTGTGGGCTCGAGCCCTGGGGGCGCTGGCCGATCACGTCCGGTCCGGAACCACCTACAGCTTCACGCCATCCGACTTCCCGCTCACCGCGGTATCGCAGGACGATGTCGACCGCTGGCTGCGGGAATACCCGTCGATGACCGATGTGTGGCCGCTCACCGCCTTGCAGTCCGGCCTGCTGTTCCACACGATCTACGATCCGGACGGCGTCGACGGCTACATCGTGCAGGCGGCGCTGACGTTCGCCGGGCAGGTGGATCGGGACCGGATGCGGCGGGCCGCGCAGGTGCTCATCGACCGGCACGACAGTCTGCGGACCGCGTTCGTCGAGAGTGACGATGGGCCACGGCAGATCGTATTGCGCGACACGACGGTCGATTGGGGCGAGTCGAATCTCAGCGGTGTCGGCCGGCAGGCGGAAGCACTGCGTCGACTCGCGACGGCGGCCGCGGCTCCGTTCGATCCGGCCCGCCCGCCGCTGGTGCGTTTCCACCTCGTCCGCACCGGCGTCGATATGTTCCAGTTGCTGGTCACCAACCACCACCTCGTCCTCGATGGCTGGTCGATGCCCCTGCTGATCCACGAATTACTCGCGTTGTACATATCCGACTGCGATACGGCCCAGCTCGCGCCCCCTCGTTCGTACCGTGAATATCTGCAGTGGCTGCAGGCTCAGGACCGAGACGCCGCGACCGCCGCGTGGCGGGAGATGCTCGCCGGAATCGACAGTCCGACGCGGGTCACGAACGGGCCGGATCGGACCGTCACCGCGCACGCCGACGAAGTCGGCCTGAACCTCGACGCCGCGACCACCGCTGCGATTCTCGATCTCGGCCGCTCGCATGGCGTCACCCCCAACACGGCCCTGCACGTGGCGTGGGCATTGCTGGTGGCCGTCCAGGCCGGACGGCCGGACGTGGTGTTCGGCAATACGGTGTCGAACCGCCCGCCGCGGATTCCGGATGTCGAGCGCATGGTCGGGCTCATGGTCAACACGCTGCCCGTCCGCGTCCGGCTCGAACCCGACGAGACCGTGGGCGACCTGCTCGTGCGCGTGCAATCCGAGCAGGCGGCGATGTTGGATCATCAGCACATCGGCTTGGCGGAGCTGCAGCGGGCCGCCGGCATCACCGACATGTTCGATACCGCGACGGTGCTCGAGTCCTATCCGTTCGACCGGGAACTGCTGGCACACGATCTCTCCGACGCCGGATTGCGGCTCGTCGAGATCGTCGCGCACGATGCCACGCCGTATCCGCTGAGCCTGCAGGTGACCCCGCCGCGGTCGAGTCGCGACGGCGGACCGGACACCGACGAGCCCGGAACCTACACGGTGACACTGAAATTCGCCACCGATCGATTCGACTCGGACGAGGCCCGCACGCTGCTCGAACGATTCGAGTTGCTGCTCACGCAGATCGTCGGCGATCCCACCCGGAAGGTCTCCTCGATCTCCTCCTGCTGGGATTCCGAACGCGCGCAACTGCTTTCGGTCGGCGGCGAGCAGCCGGCCATGGACCTCGTGCTCCGCGACATCCTGTCGGAGACGGCGCGGAGGTATCCGGATGCCGTGGCTGTCCGGGGCGGTGACACCACGTGGACCTATCGTGAGCTGGAGCGTCGCGCCGACGCGTTCGCTCGCCTGCTGGTCGGCCGCGGCGCTCGCGCCGAGTCGATCGTCGCCTTGGCCCTGCCCCGCTCGGCCGAACTCGTCGTCGCGATCTGGGCGGTGGCGAAAACAGGTGCCGCCTTCCTGCCGTTGGATCCCGGCAATCCCGCCGCGCGGATCGGGGAATTGCTGTCCGACTCGCGGACCACGCTGGGTGTGACGACAAGCGCTGTGGCACAGCAGCTTCCGGATTTCGCCGACTGGTTGATCCTGGACGCTTGCGCATCGGACGCTCACGAGGGTCTCCCCCACCCGCCCGGCGTGGCCGGGCAGGACAGCCTGTCGGCCGACAATGCGGCATACGTGATCTACACGTCCGGATCGACCGGCACACCGAAGGCGGTCCACCTCAGCCATCGAGGTCTGGCCGATCTGATCGCGGCGCAGGCCGACGCCTTCGCGCCGACTCCGGATTCGGTGGTGTTGCAGGTCGCGTCGCCAGGATTCGACGCCTGCGTAGCGGAGTTGCTGTTGGCGCACAGCAGCGGCGCCTGTCTCGTGGTGGCGCCGCCGGAGGTGTTCGCCGGGACCGACCTCGAGGAATTGCTTCGGTCGCAGCAGGTTTCGCACGCGATCATCACCCCGTCCGTGCTCAACACCATGGATCCGTCCCGGATACCGTCGCTGACATCGCTCGCGGTCGTCGGTGAAGCTGTCGGGCCGGACACCGTGAACCGGTGGGCCCCGGGGCGACGGCTGATGAACCATTACGGACCGACCGAGTGCACGATCTGGGCAACGGGGTCGGATGTCCTCGCACCCGGCGACCCGGTGACGATCGGTGGCCCGATCCGGGGCGCGTCCGCGATGGTGCTCGACCCGTGGCTGCGACCGGTGCCGGTCGGTGTCGCGGGCGAACTCTATATCGGCGGGCCCGGACTCGCCCGCGGATACGTCGGTCGACGGGGCGTGACCGCGTCCCGCTTCGTCGCGGATCCGCGATCCACCCGCGGCGAGCGGATCTACCGCACCGGTGATTCCGTGCGCTGGGTGCGCGGACGCGCCGGGTTGGCACTGGAATACCTGGGCCGCTGCGATCAGCAGGTCAAGATTCACGGCCTGCGGATCGAGCCGGGGGAAATCGATGCGCACGTGGCCCGGCGCCCGGACGTGTCGAGCGTTGCCACCGTGGCGGTGAAAGGGCCTGCCGGCGAACCGGTTCTGGTGTCCTATGTCGTTTCCGCGCCGGGCGCTGCCGTCAATGTGGCGGCCATCGAAGGCGATCTCGCGGGCAGGCTGCCGCGCTATATGAATCCCGCGGCGATCGTGCGGCTGGAGGAGATGCCGCGCACGCCCACGGGCAAGGTCGATCGGAAAGCCTTGCAGCAGCGCGCCTTCGATGCCGGCGCCACGGGCGGCAGAGCACCGTCGACGCCTACGGAGCGAGTCGTGGCGAAACTCTTCGCCGATGTGCTCCATCTCGACACCGTGTCCGCCGACAGCAACTTCTTCGCCCTCGGTGGGGACAGCATCGTCTCGATGCGGCTGGTGGCGCTGGCGAGATCCGCCGGGCTCACGCTCACGCCGCGTGATGTGTTCGAAGGCAAGACAGTTGCTGCTCTCGCCGTGATGGCGGGCGGCGATGCGGCTCCGGAGACCATCGAGGAACCCCCGCGACTCCCGAAAACCGATCACGCGTATCGCGCCTCGGATTCTTCGCTCGTCGCGCTCACGCAGCAGGACATCGATCGGCTCGAGCGCCAGTACCCCGCGCTGTCGGACGTATGGCCGTTGTCGCCCATGCAATCCGGGATGCACTTCGACTCGACGTTCGATCCGGATGCGGCGGACAACTACACCGTCCAGACGATGATCGGATTTTCCGGCGCGGTCGACGGTGAGCGCCTGCGGCGTGCCGCTCAGGCCGTGGTCGACCGGCACGACATCCTGCGGGCCGCCTTCGCGGAGACGTCGGCCGGGCCGTGCCAGATCGTGCTGGACCATGCCGAAATCGACTTCCGGGAGATCGATCTCGCCGATGGCGGCGATGCGGAATCCCCGGCAGACCCGGAATCGATTGCCGCGGCGGACGCGGCGGCGGGATTCGACCTGTCGGCTCCCCCGCTGCTGCGCTTGACGCTCATCCGTCTCGATGCGGAGTCCTTCCGGCTGCTGGTCACGAATCACCATGTGATCCTGGACGGCTGGTCGATGCCGCTGCTGATGCGAGAACTGCTCGACTACTACGGATCTCCCGAACATATCGACTCCGCCGGACCCGCGCCCTCCTACCGCGACTATCTGGCCTGGCTGGGTCGGCAGGACAGCGACGCATCCAAAGCGGCATGGGCGCAAGCCTTTTCGGACGTCGATGCACCCACCCGGGTGTCCCGCGACGCCGACGCGGCGGGCGAGGTATCCGCCGCCGAGGTCGGGGCCGAGGTGACGGCGGATCGTTTCGGAGCACTCCGTCGCGTGGCGGCGGAGACGGCCGTCACCATCAATACGGCCGTGGCCGCGGCCTGGGCCCTGAATCTGCGTGTACTCACCGGCGAGACCGATGTGATCTTCGGTTCCTCGGTGTCGGGCCGCCCCCCGGAACTGCCGCTGGTCGATCAGGCGCTCGGCATGTTCCTGAATACGATTCCCGTGCGCGTCCCGCTCGAACCCACGATGACGGTCCGCGAGTTGCTGATCGGCATTCAGGCGCGGCACGCCCGCATGCTGGAGCATCACCACATCGGCCTGCCCGAGATCCACCGCAGCGCCGGCCTGCCCGCACTCTTCGACACCGCCCTCACCTTCCAGTCGTTCCCCGTCGACCGGACGGCACTGCAACAGCTCGTCGATTCGGCGGGCCTGCGGGTGAACGAACTCAGTGAACTGGACGCGACACCGTACCCGCTGAGCCTGATCGTGGAACCCACGCAATCCGAGCACGGCGAGCCACGAGGACTGCGGATCACCCTCCGGTTCCACGACCGTGAATTCGACACCGTCTCGGCGCGCCGCATCCTCGACCGCTTCGTCGAGTTGCTGTGCCGGTTCGCCGCGAACGCCGATACGCGACTCGGTGAGCTAGCGCTCGACGAGGAACCGCGGCCATCGTGGCCGGATTTCCGTGCGGAAGCTACGATCCCGGACACGCTGGACCGGATACTCGCCGCCTCCGCTGCCGCCGATCCCGACGCGATCGCCGTGCGATACGGCACGACCACCATGACCTACCGCCGGCTCGACGAGCGATCCACCCGTCTGGCCCGGATCCTCCTGCGGCACGGCGCCCGGCGGGGACAGGTCGTCGCCTCCGTGCTTCCGCGTTCCCTGGCGGCGACCGTCACCCTGTGGGCCGTGGCGAAGACAGGTGCCGCATTCCTGCCGATCGATCCGGCCCTGCCCCCGGACCGGATCGAATTTCTGCTGTCCGACTCGGGAACCGTGCTCGGACTGACCGATACGTCCGCCGGGAAACGTCCTCCCGACGGAGTCGATTGGCTGATCCTCGACGAGGACCAGGCGCTCGGCACCGCCGACTCGGCGCCCGCCCTGCCGATCACCGATGCCGAACGCGGCGGGCCGATCCGGCGGGATCAGATCGCCTACGTGAGCTACACCTCCGGGTCGACCGGAACGCCCAAGGGCGTACTCATCAGCCATCGCGGCCTGGCCGAAATCGTCGCGGCGCAACGGCGACTGTTCGGCGCCGACCCGATGTCGGTGGTCCTGCAGGTCGCCTCGCCCAGCTTCGACGCCTCGGTGTTCGAGTTGTTGATGGCGCACGGTTCAGGCGGCCGGCTGGTCGTATCTCCCGCCGAGATCTACGCCGGCCCCCAATTGGCGGATCTGATTGCACATGAACGTATTTCGCACGCCATCGTGACCCCCTCGGCGCTGGCGACGGTCTCGCCCGATGGTCTCGACGGGCTGCGAGTGCTCGCGGCCGCCGGTGAGCCGGTCGGGACCGAACTGGTCGATCGGTGGGGGCCGAATCGCACCATGGTCAATCTGTACGGGCCGACCGAGACCACGATCTGGGCTACCACCAGCGCTGCGCTGGCGCCCGGTGCCGCGATCACGATCGGCAGGCCGGTCGGTACCGTCGCGGCCGTGGTCCTGGATACCTGGCTGCGACCCGTGCCGGACGGTATCGCGGGCGAGCTGTACCTGTTCGGCGCCGGACTGGCCGATGGCTACGTCGCCAGGACGGGGTTGACCGCGGCGCGGTTCGTCGCATGCCCGTTCGAGGGGCCGGGTCAGCGCATGTACCGCACCGGTGACGTGGTGCGCCGCAGCGCCGATGGCGAGTTGGAATTCCTGGGACGCAACGATTTTCAGGTCAAGGTGCACGGCACCAGAATCGAGCTCGGGGAGATCGACGCGGCGCTGGGCGCGCGTGCGGATGTGGCATACGCGGTCACCGTGCCACGCCGCGAGGACGGCCGGTCGGTGCAGCTGGTGTCCTATGTCATGCCCGCGACCGGAACCGAGGTATCGGGCGCGGAGTTGCGTGCGGCACTGGCCGAGACGCTGCCCCGGACCATGGTGCCGTCCGCGGTGATCGTGCTGGACGAGGTACCGCTGACCGCCAACGGGAAGCTCGATCGCGAGCGGTTGCCCGAGCCGGTTGCCGTCGCGCGCGAGTTCCGTGCACCGGCACCAGGGGTGGAAGAGTTGGTCGCGCGAACATTCGAGCAGGTGCTCGATGTGGACGGAGTGGGCGCCGACGACGACTTCTTCGCGCTGGGCGGCGATTCGCTGAGCGCCTCGCTGGTGGTGGGGCGCCTGGGTGCGGCCCTGAACGTGCGAGTGCCGGTGCGATCGGTTTTCGAGGCGCCGACCGTCGCCGAATTGGCCGCGCGCGCCGGGTCACTCGGTGGTGGGGGCCGGTTGCCCCTGGTGTCCGGAGTGCACCCCGACCCCGTGCCGCTGTCGCTGGCGCAGCAGCGGATGTGGTTCCTGAACCGGTTCGAGCCGGATTCCCCGGCCTACAACATTCCGGTGATGCTGCGGTTGTCGGGGCGGCTGGACACCGAAGCGCTGGCGGCCGCGCTCGCGGACGTGGTCGGACGGCACGAGGTATTGCGGACGATCTATCCGGAAGTCTCCGGTGAGCCGCGGCAGGTCGTTTTCGACGAGCCCGCGGTGCCGGTGGACCCGGTGCGGGTACCGGCGGATGCGGTCCCGGATGTGGTGGGCGAGTTCGTGCGACGCGGATTCGATGTGACCACCCGAGTGCCGATGCGAGTGGGATTGTTCGAGCTCGACGCCGAACCCGGCAGTGACACAGGAGAATTCCTGCTGGTGCTGGTGGTCCATCACATCGCCGGCGATGGTCAGTCGATGGGCCCACTGGCCCATGACGTGATGGTGGCGTATGCCGCGCGTCTGGCCGGGCGCGCGCCGGAGTGGGAGCCACTCGCGGTGCAGTACGCGGACTTCGCGTGGTGGCAACGGCAGATGCTCGGGGCCGCAGACGACCCGGCGTCGTTGATGTCCACCCAGCTGGACTTCTGGCGCTCGACGCTCGCCGGCGCACCGGACCGGCTGGACCTCCCGGCGGACCGGCCACGCCCGGCCGTCGCATCGCTGTCGGGAGGCCGGGTACCGCTGGAGATCGGCGCGAGGCTGCACGAGCAGCTGCTCGCGCTGGCACGGTCGCGGGGATCGTCGCTGTTCATGGTGATGCATGCCGCGCTGGCAACGGTTTTGGGGCGGCTCGGCAACACCGATGACATCGTGATCGGCACCCCGGTCGCGGGGCGGGGCGAGCCCGGCCTGGACGAGCTGGTCGGGATGTTCGTGAACACGCTGGCATTGCGGACCCGGGTGGATACCGGCGAGCCGTTCGCCGAGTTGCTGACACGCGCCCGGGACACCGATCTGCTGGCTTTCGAACACGCGGATGTGCCGTTCGAGCGAATCGTGGAGGAGCTGAAGCCGGAGCGAACCGCGGCACGGCATCCGTTGTTCCAGGTGGTCCTGGCGTTCCAGAATCTGTCGAACGTCGAGGTGGCGCTGCCCGATGTCCACGTCGCCCGGGCGGAGGTGGATACCGGGGCGACCCAGTTCGATCTGCAACTGGTGCTGTCGGAATCGTCTGATGCCGGTGTGGCACAAGGCATCTCGGGAATGATGAGCTATGCGCGAGATCTCTTCGACGAGGCGACCACGGCGGGAATCGCCCGGCGGCTGGTGCGGGTCCTGGAAGCCGTCGCCGACGATCCGGTCGTCGTGGTCGGGGACATCGACTGGCTGGACGCCGACGAGCGCTCGGCACTCACCTCGCGAGTCGGGGCACGCACCTCGGCGGCGCCGGAGCCGTCCGGATTGCTGCCGGAGGTGCTCGCCTCGGCCGTCCGGGACAACGGCGACGGTATCGCCGTCGTCTCGGGAGATGCCACGTTGTCGTACGCACAGCTGGACGAACGGTCGAGCCGGCTGGCGAGGTTGCTGATCAGCCGAGGCGCCGGACCGGAGAGTTCGGTGCTGGTGGCGGCAGCACGGTCGATGGAGTCCGTCGTCGCGTGGTGGGCGGTGGTGAAGTCGGGTGCGGCCTTCGTGCCGGTGGACCCCGCCTATCCCGGAGGCCGGATCGCGCAGATGGTGTCGGATTCCGGTGCGACACTGGGCGTGACGGTGTCGTCGGCAGCTGCCGGGATGCCCGATTCGGTGGACTGGATCGTGCTCGACGACCCGGGCGTGGCCGCGCGGATCGACGGGTTGGCGAGCGGCCCGGTCGGCGATGACGAGCGACTCCGTCCGCTGCGGGCCTCGAACGTTGCCTACGTGGTCTTCACCTCCGGATCCACCGGGGTGCCGAAGGGCGTCGCCGTCACCCATTCCGGCATCGCCGACTTCGTCTCGTCGCTCCGCGCCGACCTCGACCTCCAGCACACGTCCAGGGTGCTGCATTTCGCGTCGCCGTCGTTCGACGCTGCCCTGCTGGAGACCCTGATGGCGGTCAGCCGGGCCGGTGCGCTGGTCGTGGCGCCGACGGGGATCTACGGCGGCGGAGAGTTGGCCGAGCTCCTGCGCGCACAGCGGGTGACCCACGCCTTCATGACCCCTGCCGCGCTCGCGTCGGTGGATCCGGCCGGGCTGGACCACGTGCGGGTGGTGATGTCCGGCGGTGACGAGGTCCCGGCGGATCTGGTGAACCGTTGGGCGGGAACCGATCCCGCCGGCGCCCGGAAGTTCCGGGAGCTGTACGGGCCGACCGAGGCCACGATCGTCGCCACGGCGACGGGCGGGCTGCGATCGGGTGACCGGCCGACGATCGGCGCCCCGCTGCAGGGCATCCAGGCGCTGGTCCTGGATACCCGGCTGCAGCCGGTTCCGGTGGGGGTGGCCGGAGAGTTGTATCTGGCTGGCCCGGCACTGGCGCGCGGGTACCTGGACAAGGCGGCGGTGAGCGCGGCGCGGTTCGTGGCGCACCCGTTCGGGGAACCCGGACGCCGCATGTACCGCACCGGTGATGTGGTGCGCTGGAATGCCGACGGTGACCTGGAGTTCCTGGGGCGCAACGACTTCCAGGTGAAGATCCGCGGCTACCGGGTCGAGCTGGGCGAGATCGACGCGGCGCTGAGCGCGCAAACGGACGTGGCATACGCGATCACGACGCCGTGGCATACGGGCACGGGTCCGGCGCAGCTGGTGTCCTATGTGGTGCCCGACACTGGAATGAGTCTCTCGGGCGAGGAGTTGCGGGCGGCGCTGGCCGAGATGCTGCCGTCGTACCTGGTGCCCGCCGCGGTGACGATCCTCGACGCGATCCCCCTGTCGCCGAATGGAAAGCTCGACCGCGCGGCCCTGCCCGCACCCGTCGTGCAGGCCAGGCGATTCCGGGCCCCGGCGTCACCGGTGGAGGAGATAGTGGCCGGCGTGTTCGCCGACGTCCTCGGCATCGACGGTCCGATCGGCGCCGAGCACGACTTCTTCGAACTGGGTGGCAACAGCCTGGTGGCGACCCGCGTCGCCGCCCGGATCGGTGCCGCGCTCGACGCGACCGTCCCGGTGTCGATGATCTTCGAGGCGCCGACGGTCGCGAGGTTGGCCGCGCGCGCCGAATCGCAGGCCCACACCGGGCGGGTGGCGCTGACCGCACAGCCACGGCCGCAGCGCATTCCCCTGTCGTACGCACAGCAACGGATGTGGTTCCTGAACCGGCTCGAGCCCGGCTCGGCCGCCTACAGTATTCCGATCATCCTGCGGCTGTCCGGACAGCTGAATCTCGACGCGCTGCGCGCGGCGACCGCAGATGTGCTGAACCGGCACGAGGTACTGCGGACCGTCTACCCGTATGCCGAGGGCGAGCCGTCGCAGGTCGTCCTCCGCACAGCCGAGGCGATTCCGCCGATCACCGCGACCCCGGTGACGGAATCGGAACTGGCCGAATCGTTGTCGGCGTTCGTCTCCACGGTGTTCGATGTGACGGTCGACGCGCCGCTGCGGATCCGGTTGTTCGAGCTCGGGCAGCACGAGTGGGTCCTGGCCGTGGTGGCGCACCACATTTCCTGCGACGGGTCGTCGCTCGGCCCGCTGGCCCGGGACATGATGACCGCGTACACCGCACGCCTGCTCGGGGAGACACCGAGCTGGCCGCTGCTGCCGGTGCAGTACGCCGACTACGCGATCTGGGAGCGGACGGTGCTGGGGACCGAACACGATCCCGATTCGGTGCTACGCGCCCAGATCGACTACTGGACACTCGAATTGGCGGAACTCCCGCCCTTGCTGGAGCTACCGACCGACCGGCCGCGGCCGCCCGTGCAGACCTATGCGGGCGCGACCGTACCGATCACCGTCGGTGCCGATCTGCACGCGGCACTGCAGCAGGTCGCGCGAGCACACAACACGACGCTGTTCATGGTCTTCCACGCGGCACTGGCGGCCACGCTGGCCCGGCTGGCCGATATGGACGACATAGCGATCGGCACTCCGTACGCGGGACGCGGCGAGCCCGAACTCGACGATCTGGTCGGGATGTTCGTCAACACCCTGGTGCTGCGGACCCGGTTGACCCCGGCGATGACGTTCACCCAGCTGCTCGAACACGTGCGCGGGACCGATCTGGCCGCGTTCGGGCACGCCGATGTGCCGTTCGAACGGCTGGTGCAGGAGCTGAATCCGGTCCGGTCGCACGCCCATCATCCGCTGTTCCAGGTGATGCTGGCATTCCAGAACGTCGCCAAGGCCGAGTTCGACCTGCCGGGGCTATCGATATCGGCCGTGACGGCCGAGACCGACACCGCGCTGTTCGATCTGCTGGTCACGGTGTCGGATTCCTACGACTCCACCGGTGCCCCGGCCGGCATCAGCGGCGCGGTCACGTACGCGAGCGACCTCTTCGACGCGACCACGGTGACCACGATCGCCGATCGCCTGCTGCGGCTGCTCGGTGCACTGGTGGCCGATTCGACGCAGCCGGTGCACGACGTGGATCTGCTCGGCGCCGATGAGCGGGAAGCCGTTCTGACGCAGTGGAATTCGACCGATCACCGGCTTCCTCCGGGCGAGACACTCGCCGAGGTCTTCGCCGACTCCGTGCGGGCGCATGCGGAGCGGCCCGCGGTGATGTTCGGCGAAGAGTCGCTGAGCTATGCGGAATTCGCTTCTCGCGTATACCGGTTGGCGCGGTGGTTGATCGGCCGTGGAGTGGGTCCGGAGTCGCTGGTGGCGCTGCGTATGCGGCGTTCACTGGACCAGGTCACCGCCATGTACGCGGTACACGCCGCCGGCGGTGGGTACGCGCCGGTCGATCCGGACCTGCCGGCCGACCGCATCGAGTACATGCTGTCGATCGCCGCGCCGGTGTTGGAGCTGTCGTCCCTCGATGGACTGGAGCTGTCCGGATTCGATGACGGGCCGGTGACCGATGCCGATCGGCTCGCACCGCTGCGACCGCACAACATCGCCTACGTGCTCTTCACTTCGGGGTCGACCGGTCGGCCGAAAGGTGTTGCGGTATCGCATTGTTCGGTGGTGAACCAGCTGCGGTGGCACGCCGAGACCTACGCGTTGACGTCGAACGACGTGGTGCTGCAGAAGTCCCCGGCCACGTTCGACATGTCGGTATGGGAAGTGTTCACGACCCTGGCGATGGGGGCGCGGCTGGTGATCGCGCGCGCCGACGGGCATACCGACCTGGCCTACCTCGCCGAAACCATTGCCGCCCAGCGGGTCACGATCACCGCGCTCGTACCGTCGATGCTGGCGGTATTCGCGGACGCGGCGCCTGCGGAGTCGCTGGAGTCGGTGCGGACGCTCCTGGTGGGCGGTGAGGCATTCGGCCCCGACGTGGTGGCCGAGGTGCGGCGAACCATGCCCGGGGTCGAGTTGCACAACCTGTACGGGCCGACCGAGTTCACCGTGGCCGCAACCGCGCATCGGGTGACCGAATCCGACAGCGGCAGCATGCCGATCGGCTCACCGGTATGGAACGCGCGGGCATACGTACTCGACGACCGGTTACATCCGGTGCCGCCCGGTGTCGCCGGGGAGCTGTACCTGGCGGGCGCCCAGCTCGCGCGCGGCTATCAGTCACGTCCGGGCCTGACCGCGGAACGGTTCGTGGCCGACCCGTACGGTGACGGCGGGCGCCTGTACCGCACGGGCGACCTGGTGCGCCGGCGCCACAGCGGCGAATTGGAATACCTGGGCCGCACCGATTTCCAGGTGAAGCTGCGCGGCCTGCGTATCGAACTCGGTGAAATCGAGGCCGTACTCGCCGAGCACCCGGGCGTCGCCCGCGCGATCGCCGTGGTGCACACCACCGGTACGGCTGACCACCTCGTCGGCTACGTGGTGCCCGCCGCAGGCGCGACGGTCGACACCGCGGCCGTCCTGGCGCACGCGGCGAGCGAGCTGCCCGACTACATGGTGCCCACCACGGTGATGGCGCTCGACACGGTGCCCCTCACCGTGTCGGGCAAGTTGGACCGTGCGCGCCTGCCGGAGCCGATGCTCGCGGTGGGAGAGTTCAGGGAGCCCTCGTCGTGGCTGGAAGAGGAGGTCGCGCGGGCCTTCGGAACGGTACTCGGTGTGGATCGGGTGGGCGCCGACGACGACTTCTACGCCTTGGGTGGCAACTCGCTGAAGTCGGTGCAAGTGGTGAGCGAGTTGCGCAAGGGACTCGACTACGAGGTTCCGATCAGCTGGATGTTGTCCGATCCCTGCCCGGCCGACCTGGCGAAGCGGATCGAATCCGGAATGCGCTCCCTTACCACCGTCGAGCGGACCGACATCGGCTTCGACGTTCTGCTGCCCATCCGGACCGGCGGCGAGCGACCACCACTGTTCTGTATCCACCCGGCCCTGGGCCTGTCGTGGTGTTACCGAACATTCGACCGGTACCTCGCCGACGGTCGGCCGATCTACGGCATTCAGGCGCCGCAGATCGGCGGCGAGGACCCCGGTCCGACGTCGATCCAGGAAATGGCCGAACGCTATTTCGAGGAGATTCGCGCGGTCCAGCCACACGGCCCCTACCACCTCCTCGGCTGGTCGCTGGGTGGCGCGATCGCCCACGCGATTGCCGTCGAGATGCGCGCCGCCGGTGAAGAGGTCGCGCTACTGGCACTGCTGGATGCCGAAGTGGGCGGTGTCGACGAGTCGACGGTCCGCGCCGTCACGGCCGGAGAGCTGATCAGTAATCTCGGCCCGGTCATGGGCGTCGATTTCGTGAGCGCCGATGCGACCGCCGAGGAGGCCGCCGACCTGATCGAACGGAACCTCGGGGGCGGCCTGGGCATCGATGCCGCCAGGATCGAGCGCCTGACCGACGCCTACAACCTGGCGATCCGGGCAGCCAGTGCGTGGCGGCCCGCGGTCCTGGACAGCGACATGCTCTATTTCACCGCGACACAGGACAGGCGATCCGATGCTGCGGGTCACGAGGGGTGGGTGCAGGTGGTTCGTGGTCGGATCTCGACCTTCGACATCGATGCGGCCCACCTCGCGATGACCGAACCGGGCGCGGTTGCTCAGATCGCCCGGATTCTCAACACGCGACTGGAGCGATGACCGGGTCCTTTATGGCGAAGTGACGGGCGCGCCGGATCCATCGGTCGGGCCGCCCGACGGCGGGAGGGGCGAAGCGAGGCCCAGTATCGCCCCGACCGACGCCCCGAGCGCCCCGCCGAGCAGGGCGGCCGGTCCGGCAACGACGGCGACGCCGACAGCCGCGCCGAGGAGCGGGCCGACAACCAAACCGGTCGGCAGGAACGGGATACCGACGACGAATCCAGCGGCGGCCCCGACCAGGCCCGCACCTACCGCGACGGGCGCGGACACTCCCGCGCCGAGGCCTGCACCGATTGCCGCACCGACGCCCGCGTCGACAACGGCGACGGAGCATCTCTGGGGATCTACCGGCAGGTACGCGCAGAACGTCTGGACCGGCTGCTGATCCATGGCCGGCATCGAGTCCGTCGCGTCCGCATTCTCGATTCCGGTCCAACCCGCGGCGGCAAGCGGATTCGCCGGGCCGATGGCTGGATCGCCGCTGCTCATATCGACCGCGGGTGCGACGCCGACCGGCGACTGGCCGAACGGAGCGAGTTCGGTCGGCAGCGCGAACGGATCCTGCCCCTGCGCGAATTGCCTCAGCGATAGCCAGTCCGCTGTCGTGGGTAGCGCGGCAGGTGGCGGCGCGGTGCCATCCGGGGATGCCGCGGCGACTCCGGTTCCGAGGATGACGGCAACCGGCAAAAAACTCGCAATCAATAGTGGACGTGAGCGGCACCAACGGCTGGCTTCCGGCATTCCGCACCTCCTGGACTCAAAGCTTCTCTGCATCGAGCATTTGTCGTACGGCGTAGATAGCTTAAGCGGCAGGCACGGACGGATCGGGAAGAAATGCCGAATTCCATGTGCACCTGGCAAATCCGTGGCCGTACCAGACGGTGCGCAGCACCCTCCGCCATCCGAATGCACCCGGCCGATATCCCGCTAACCGCGCCAGCCGTTAGCTGCTTGTCATCGAATTTCTCAGTTCGAGCCAGCGCTGCGCTCCTGACCGTGGACCTGGGCCCGGGCAAGGGCGGCGCGGGATCGCAATGCCGACGACTCCTAATGAGAATTGGCGGCGCCGGATTCTCATCGAGTCGCCGCTTTCTTCCGCGCCGCGAAACGAGCAAGTGCCACACACGTTCCACGAAAGCTCAACGCGGAGAGACCATGTATGCGAACTGCCCGCGACCGCTGCCATATGGCTCACCGACATTCCGTGGCCGGGGGTGTTTCAGGTCGAGTTCACAGACGCCAATGGGGCTGTTTCCGGGACGCGCTGGAATCCATTCTGCTGCTGGCGTTGTGGATTGGAATCGGGTGGCTTCGCCGGGCATCGCACAAATGTGGCAGCCCTCTCGGATCCGGCTCTACAGCCGGCGGAGCGAGCGATCGGAAACACGCCACGTCAGGTCCGAACCACAGCGAGCGCGGGCTGGAGCGGCTGGTCTTCTTGAGTGATGCCGTGGTGGCCATCGCGATAACGCTGATCGCGTTGCCGTTGGTCGACAGCGCACGCGGCGTTGCGGACTCGAGCACCTCGAAGTTCCTGGCGGACAACAGCTATGCGCTGCCAGGCGTCCTACGGCGGCATTGGGCGCGGGCCGTGTGACGGAACGCTGACTGCCACACCAGGATCGGGCCTTACGCGGCCTCGGCCCCGACTGGCCTGTCTGCCGCTAGCGGTTGGAGCGGAAGATGGGCCAGCCGACCTCCGTCACCATGTCCTGCGCGCTGGCCACGTCCAAGGGGCTGTGCAGGTAGTACTCGCGCAGCGGGCCGTCGACGCCGATCTCGTGGCGTGCCGCGTAGGTGCCCAGATCGCCGTAGGTGAGGTCGATGGTGTCCAAGGGGCCATGGTGGACAGCGATCGCGAGTTCCGCGCCGGGCACGACCAGCGGGCCGACCCGGCCGACCGGGCGTACGTCCGGGTCGGTATGGATGAACACGATCGCCTCACCGCGCTCGTCCACGAGCAGCTCGCTCGCGAACAACCCGCTGATCGGGCCGGTGCGACGCAGGCGCCGGGCGGTGACGAAGCCGTGCAGTTCGCCGAGGGCACCCTGCCACCAGCTCAGCACGTCGTGCCGGTCGACGACTTCGCGGATCCCGATCGCCGGCAGCTCCGGAACCGTCCGGTACTCGATCGTGGGCCCGCGCTCGGGGCGGACCAGCAGCTCGCGTAGCGATTCCACGGCGCTCTGGGTCTGAGCGAGCCTGTCTTCCAACCGTGCGAGGTGCGCACTGATCAGTTCGTTGCGAGTGGTCACATCGTGGGTGGCCAGCACCGCCTTCACATCGGCCAAGGGCATCTCCAGGTCGCGCAGGCGACGAATCACCTGCGCCGTGGGCACCTGGTCGAGGGAGTAGTACCGATAGCCCGTGTCCGGGGCGACCTCGGCCGGCGCGAGCAACCCCACGTCGTGGTAGTGCCGCAGCGTCTTGATGCTCAGATGCGACACCCGGGAGAACTCGCCGACCGTCAGCCCTGTCTGCATGACTGCCAGTATCAACCCTCCCCCTACCGGAGGGTCCAGCAGAAGATCACCGTTGACTCTCCCGATGCCGTAGCGCCCAACGTATTCGGTGAGCACCGTTCCACCCCCAGACCATCGAAGGAGCTCCCATGAACGCCACCGCCCCGACCGTCGCACTGCCCGAGGTCGTCGTTGCCCATATCGCTGCGGTCAACGCCTTCGACCTGGATGCCATCATGGCCACCTTCGCCGAGGACGCCCTGGTCAACGACGTGCGCCGCGAATTCGCCGGCACCGCGTCGATCCGCGCCTGGGCGCGCCACGAACTGGTCGCCGACAAGGTCACCATGGAGGTGACAGCGGTCGTCCCCCATCCTGGCCTGACCATCGTGCGGGCACGCTACGACGGGCAGTACGACAAAACGAATCTGCCCGACGAACTGATACTCACCAGCTACTTCACCACCGCCGACGGCAAGATCACTTCCCTGATCATCGTGCACAACCAGCCGGCCCCCTACTGAACCGCGCCCACATCGGCAGCCGACACCTTGCAGGAGCACTCCATGAGCACACTGGTCACCGCCGAATTCTTCGCCCAGCCCGGCCGCGGCGACGACGTCGCGCAACTGCTGCTGGACATTCTGGGAGAAAGCCTCGAACACGAAGGGTGCGAAGAAATCCGCATCCTGCGCGATCAGGACGATGCCGACCATGTCGCAGGCCTGACCCAATGGACCGAGCGGCACAACTACACCGACTACCTCGCCTGGCGCACCGAACACGGCTTCACCGCCACCTTCGAGGCCATGCTCACCCGCCCCCTGGTCATCCACTACTACGACCAGATCTTCCAGAACCAGGGCATCGCAGCACGCACACGAGCAATCTGACAGCCCGGCAACCCGATTCCGTTTTACAAGCGGATGGTCCCCGGCCGCGCGAGCCACTGCCGATTGTCGGTCTCGGCCCTGGGCTAGGTTTTGATCAGGTTGATGGAGTGGGCCGAGCGGGTGCGAAACGAGCCGAAGGAGCTCTCGACATGGCAACGCACACGCACATGACCGAGACCGAAGCAGCCGACCGGCTCGCTCTCCGTGAACTCATCGACGCCTACGCGCAGTGTGCCGACCGGCGTGATGCCAAGGGACAGATGGCCTTGTTCACCGAGGACACGCATTTCGTCGTCTTCATGTATGCACGCAACCCTGAACCGTCACAAGAACTGAACGGCCGTGAGTCCCTGGCACCCGTATTCGACGCCCTCAACGCCTATGCGGCCACAATGCATTTCAACGGACAGACCACGGTCGACCTATCCGGTGAAC
Organism: Nocardia sp. NPDC059236; assembly: GCF_042754085.1. Classification (NCBI taxonomy): domain Bacteria; kingdom Bacillati; phylum Actinomycetota; class Actinomycetes; order Mycobacteriales; family Nocardiaceae; genus Nocardia; species Nocardia sp. NPDC059236. The sequence continues at coordinate 417,965 of NZ_JBHZAF010000008.1, read as the reverse complement.
GCGCGACGGGCGTCACCTACTGCATGGCCCAGCACCTGACCGAGAACGAGGACGGGTCCCGCGCCATCATGACGGCCTGGATCCGCTACCTCGACACCATGATCAAGCAGGACGGCGTCTGGCAGTTCACCGAACGCAACCTCATGGTCGACTGGACCGACACGCGCCCCAGCTCCCCCTGAGTCCCGCGGCGCATCGATCAGACGCGGAATCTCCACTTGTGCAATCTGTTTCGGAACGTTCGGGGTCACTGCGAAACTTGGCGGTAGTAGAGGGCCATGCGTGCGATGTGGTCGCCGTCGGCCGCGACGGTGAGATGGTCCATGGCGTATTGGACCGCGTCGTAGCCGTCGACTCGCGCTTGGAGTTCGAAGGCGATTCGGTTGTCCTGCTCGATCCACCCGGCGGCGGTGACCCTGGGAGTGACCGCGAGGATGGTCTTCTCGTAGAAGCCGCGAATCTGCTCGGAACCGGCGAAATGCCCGAACGGATTGAGCAGTTCGGCGTTGTCGGCGAACAGCGCGACGATGCCATCGAGGTCACCGGCGTTGACCCTGTCCACATAGCGGTCGGCGAGTTGTCGAGCTTTGCCCATGGAAACAACTTTCTTCTACGCCAAGGTCTGGTTGACGAGTGCCGCAGGGCAGCAATGGATTCGGTCAGCGTGCGGTCATGCGCAGCGGCAGGTGACGCAGTCCGGTGTGGCGGCTGCTGCGTGTCCACTCGACCGGTCCGGCGAGTTCGAAGCCGTCGAAGCGGGCGAACAGCTCCTCGAATACGACCCGCATCTCCAACCGGGCCAGATGCGCGCCGAGGCAGAAATGGATGCCCTGACCGAATCCCAAGTGCGGGTTGGGGTCTCGATGGATGTCGAAGCGGTCGGCGTGGTCGAATCGGAGCTCGTCACGGTTGGCCGAGGCCTCCCAGACCAATACTTTCTGGCCCGGTTCCAGCCGGTGCCCGGCCAGTTCGACAGGGCGGGTGACCGTGCGGCGCTTGGACGGAGACGGCGCGGTCCAGCGGACGATCTCCTCGATGGCGACCGGCAGCAGTTCCGGGTTGTCACGCAATTCCGCCAGCTGCGAAGGGTTTTCGATCAGCGTGAGAAGTCCGGCGGCAATGGCGTTGCGGGTGGTGTCCGAGCCGCCGGAGAACAGCAGATTGAAGAACGACCGCAATTCCTGGTCGGACAGGCGCGACGGGTCCTCGTCCGGCATCTCCGCGTGGACGACCAGCGACAGCATGTCCGCACCCGGATCTGCCCGGTGCTGGGCGATCTGCGCCAAGCCGTACTCGTAGAGCTCCCCCATCGCCGCCGTCCGCTCCGGGCTCGTGGTCAGGTAGTCCTGGCCGTCGGGAATGTCGAAGACATGCTCGATGAGCCCGAACAGGCGGTGACGATCCGCCTCGGGGATGCCGAGCAGGAAGCAGATCGCCTGCATCGGAAGCTCGGCCGCGATCTCGGTGAGAAAGTCGTGGTCGCCGCCACTGACGACGGTGTCCAGCAGGCGCCCGGTACGCGCCCGCAGATCCTCTTCCAGGTTGCGAACCGTCCTGGGCGTCAAGCCTTTCGACACCAGACGCCGAATCCTGGAGTGCCGCGGATCGTCCATCATGTTCAACACCACGCCCGCCATCGGCAGGTCCTGCAGCACGGTGCCGCCGTAGGGCCGGTCGCCGCCGGTCTCGGAGGAGTAGGTCGCGGGACTGGTCAGGACCTCCTTGGTCTCGGCGTAGGTCGCCACCGACCAGAACCCTTCACCATCGGGGGTGTGCGCGGTGGGCTCGTGCCAGTACACCGGAGATTCGGTGCGGTGCAGGGCGAACAGGCCGTGCGGGAAGCCAACGGCGAAGTTGTCCAGATCGGTGAGATCCACGGACGAGAGCGACTCAGCCATGTGTTACAAGCTATACACTTCTAGATAAATCTGTAAAGCACCTAGGATGACCCACTGTGACAGCTCCGAAGTTGGCCTGGGGTGGGGATCCACCCATGGACGGCGCGGGTGCGCGGCAACGGCTCGTCGAGGCCGCGGCCCGATGCCTGATCCGGTTGGGTCGCGCGCGCACGTCGATCAGCGTGGTCGCCGCCGAGGCGCGGGTCTCACGACCGACCGTCTACGCACACTTCAGCGGCCGCGAAGAATTGATCGAACTCGCCGCGACACATGTCTCGGCCGGGTTGTTCCAGCACATCGTCGACGAGGCGAGTCATGCGCCCACGGCAGCGGATTTCGTGGTGGAGGCCACCGTGGCGGGCGCGCGGCTACTGCGTGAAACCCAGCGGACCGCCCTGTCCTCGGCAGACTCCGCCGACGCCGAATGGCTCGCCACACTGATGACACCGGAGTCCCTGCAGCTGGCCCGGCACTATCTCGAACCCATCCGCCAGTACGAGCCCGACCTGGAACTGGACCTCGACGAAATCGCCGAAACAACAATCAGATTCCTCATCTCGATCCTGCAATTCGACACCCCCGCCACCAGCGACTCCGAGCGCCTGCGCGGCTACCTGCGCCGCCGACTCGTCCCCGCTCTCGGGCTGAAGTCCCGGCCATAACCTCAACCGGCTCAACCAAGACCCGCCTTCGGCGTACCCGACCTCGCACCCACTGCCGCGTGGCGCGCGCCCGGCTGCGGCCGACCCCGGCGGGTTCGAATGGCGTGTGTGCACGGGTGGGTTCGACAGAACCTCGCGAAAGCTCGGTCCAAGTGCGGGTCGTGGAGGACGATGAGGGCTGTGGGGGCCGATCCGGCCATCACGGTTCGAAGACGGAGAACCAACCTAGTGCGGTGCGGATCCGGCTGATTCGTGCCGAGGAAGGGTGCGCATCATGTCGACGCCGACCACACCGAGCATTGTCTTCGCTCACGGCTTGTGGGCCGACGGGTCCTGCTTCAGCAAGGTGATTCCCACCTTGCAGGCGGAGGGACACCAGGTGGTGTCCACGCAGAACAGCCTCGACACCTTGGAAGGTGACGTCGCCGCGGTCAAGCGGGCGCTGGGCCGGGTCAGCAGCCCGGCCATCCTCGTCGGTCACTCTTACGGCGGCACCGTCATCACGGCCGCAGGGACCGATGACCGTGTCGCGGGACTCGTCTACATCGCCGCGCTCGCCCCGGACGAGGACGAGACGTCGCAAAGTCTGCAGGCCAAGTTCCCCACGACGGATCTGTTCGCGCACATCGAGATCGCCGAGGGTCGAATCTGGTTGCGACCGGACGGTATCGAGTACTTCGCGGGCGATCTCTCCGAACAGGAGCAGCAACTCGTGCTGGCGACCCAGGGCGTCCCCACCGCGGACCTCTTCGACCAGCAGGTAGCGGGCACCGCATGGAAGTCGACGCCGAGCTGGTACATCGTCGCCAGAAACGACCGCACCGTGCACCCCGAGCTGGAGCGCTTCTGCGCGAAACGCATGAACGCCAGCACCTACGAGGTGGACAGCAGCCATGTCCCCATGCTGTCCCAGCCCGGCCTGGTGATCGACGTGATCCGTACCGCCGCGAAATCCTGTCAGGGGGCGTAGCCGGCCTCTCACAGTGGGAAGAGTTTCAGCAGGCGTTCGAGAGAGCGGCTGCTCGAGTTTCCCTGTGCGGGAAGATCATTGCCGGGGAGACCTCAGGTGGCGGCGGGCCATCCGATCGCGTCGAAGACCGCGAGCGGGTCGAGGTAGTCGCGCCAGTGCACGATCTTGCGATCGGCGATGGTCAGCACCGAGATATAGCGGTTGGCGTAGGCGGCACCGGTGGCGACGGTACGGCCTTGGGATGCGTATTCGAGAACGACCACGCCGGTGTCCTTGTCGTGGTGGACGGCCAGGTCGTGGCAGCGGTCGAGGACGAAGGTCTCGCCGTAGGGGCGATACAGCTCGGCGATGGCTTGCCGGCCGATCACCCGGCGCGGATAGCCGGGAACCGTGATCACGTATTCGATGACGACGTCCTCGGCGAGCATGTCGAAGAAATGATCGCCGTCCACGAGGCCGTTGACGCCTTGCTCGATGATTCGGAAGAAGGGGTCCAGGGCACGGAAATCCTCGAGATTGCCGATCCGGGTCATCGGGCTGTCTCCTTACTCCAGGCTGCTGCCGTGCGGTGAGCGAAATCGGTGAAGTCCGTTGGCGCCGAACCGGTTACCTTCTCCACATCACCGGTGGGCCGTGAGCCATGTCCGGATGCGATGGTTTCGGTCAGCATGCGCAGGACCGACGCATACTCGTCCGGAATTCCACCCGCAAGGGCGGCGCCGATCCATTCATCGCGGTCGATGTCGAGATGAGTCACGGTGGCACCCGAGACGCGGCTGATGATGGCGGCCGCGTCCGCGACGGTGATCGCTTCGGGACCGGTGAGCGTGTACTGCGCGCCCGCGTGCGCGGCCGGATCGGCGAGGGTCGCGCTCGCGACCGCGGCGATGTCGTCCGCGTCGATGAACGCCTCCGCGCCATTGCCGGTGGGGACCGCGATGACACCGTCGACCGGAGCCAGGAAGGTTTCGCTGAAGTTCTGCATGAACCACGCCGGGCGCAGGATCGTGTGGCCGAGGCCCGTACGACCGATCAGGTCGAGTTCCACACTGCGCGTGGCCATTTCCGGTGGCGCGGCGTCGACCCCGTAGGCGCTGAGATAGGTGATGTGACCGACGCCGGCGGCCTCGGCCTGGTCCAGGAACGCCGAGACCTGCCCGGCGAAGTCGATACGCCCGACCGGACCGATGAGATAGACCCGTTCGGCACCCGCGAGTGCCGGTGCGTAGGTGCGGCCGTCGTCCCAATCGAAGCGGACGTCGGCGCCGGTTCGGGCCGCGGTGCGCACCCCGATCCCAGCCGCGCGCAGCTTGCTCGCCACGCGCGAACCGGTCTTACCGGTGGCACCGAGCACAAGGGTGATAGCAGTCGGATTCTTCATACGATCATCGTGGCGGCGTAGGTTGAGCTTATCAATGCGCGAAACGCTCCAATTACGATGAGATACTCTCATCGAGTGGATGTTCTGCAAGACCATTTGGCGTGTGCCCGCGCGTCGGGTGGGGTCTTCGCCCGCTCGGTCGCGCAGCCGCCGTGGGGGCTGCGGCTGCCCGGCACCATCCAGCTGACCGCGCACACCGTCGTACAGGGCCGGGCATGGCTGTGGCTCGACGATCACACGGACGCGATCGAACTGACTCCCGGCGACCTGGCACTGGTCCGCGGCGGCCCCGACCACCACATCGCACACGAAGCGCGAGCAGCCTGCATCTCACCGGAACGCTTCCGCGAACTCCACACCGACGACCAGCACGCCGACCTCCCGAATACGACGGTATTCCTGTGTGGCGCATATCGATTCGCCGGCGACGTCGGCCACGGCCTGATCCGGACCCTGCCCCCGATCCTGCTCCTGCGCACCGCCGCCGGTGATCCCCTGCACGATGTCATCGCGATGCTGTCGCGCGAGCTGAGCGGACCGGCCCCCGGACAGCAAACCGTCCTCGACCGGCTTCTCGACGTGCTGCTGGTTCTGGCGATGCGCGCCTGCTTCGAACAGGACCCGACAGCGCCCGCGTGGTATCGGGCCGCCAACGATTCCCGGCTGGGCCCAGCGCTGCACGCCATCCACTCCGACCCCGGTCATCCATGGACGGTGCCCGAACTGGCAGCTCTGAGCCGGCTTTCACGTCCTGCTTTCGCTCGGCACTTCGAACGCGCCCTCGGCCAACCGCCCCTGCAGTACCTCACCGAATGGCGAATGACCCTTGCTCGTGACCATCTCCGTACCGGCGAGCTGACCCTCGCCCAGATCGCTGACCGCACCGGCTACACCTCACCCAACGCTTTCGCCGCCGCGTTCCGCCGCCATCATGGGCAACCGCCGGGCCAGTGGCGTCAGACCGAGCTCGCCAGACCCCCCGAGCCGATCCACGGGACATGAGCAGACGACGATGATCCGGGCCCGGCACCTCACATGTTCAATTCCGCTGCGGCCGTGCCAATCTCGGAAGGACCATAGGTCAGGCTGCAGTTTCGAGCCCGATCAGCAGAGCAGTGAGGATGCGGGTGAGTTTCGGTTCGACGTCGACCACGGCGTGGGCCAGTTCGGGGCGGGACTCGTAGAGCGCGCGCAGGCCGGTACCGGGCGCGGCCATCTGCCACAGCGCCCCGGCCATGCTCGTCGCCGTGGAGACGACATCGGTCGCCGCAATTTCGGCGATCGGCAGCAGTTGACGCAAAGTGGTTGTCAGAGCAGCGACTTCGGCGAGCACCTCGGTTTTGAACGCGTAGGCGGCCTCGAGGGAGACATTGCGTTCCAGGTTCATCGGGGCCTGCGCGAGCAGGTCACAGAACAGCGGGCGCGCGACGAGCGAACTCGCCAGCGCGAACGCGATCGCCCCGGGATCGCGATCGGCCGACTCGCCCAGCCGGGTTCCCACCTCGGCCGACCAATCCCGCCAGCCCTCCGCGGTGAGCGCCAGGAAGATCTGCTCCCTCGTCTCGAAATAGCGCAGCATGGCGGACTTGTGCATGCCGACGGCAGCGGCGATATCGGTGAGCGTGACCTCACGCACGCTGCGCTCACCGGCGAGCGTCCGCGCGGCATCGAGAATCGCCTGTTCACGTTGCTGTTTGGCCTCGGCACTGCGGGCACGCAGGGGTGGGGTCGGACTCATGACAGCCAGAATAGCGCAACACTGTTGCGCTATTAACAAAACAGTGTTGTACTAACTCCAGTGGTTCGGAGGTCCCTTCGTCCCACCAGCACCCACCAGTGAGGAGTGGCAATGTCCCAGCCCACCATCGTGATCACCGGCACCTCGAGCGGCTTCGGACGTCTCAGCGTCGAGCGGTTCGCCGCGGCCGGATGGAATGTCGTGGCGACGGTCCGCAAGGAATCAGATCTGGACGTACACAAGGGAATCGACAATGTCGCGACCCTGCTGCTCGATGTGGACGACGAGGACGCCGATCTGGCCTTCGGCGAACTCGCGCTCGCGCAGTTCGGCCGCATCGACGCCCTGGTCAACAACGCCGGCTATTACCAGGCCGGACCGCTGGAGGCCACGACCATGGACCAGGCGCACCGGCAGTTCCAGACCAATGTGTTCGGGCTCATCGCGCTCAACAAGGCGTTCATCCCGATCCTGCGCACGCAGGGTTCCGGCGTGATCGTCAATGTCGGCTCGATCAGCGCCGACCAGGGGTATCCGTACACCTCCGTGTACGAGGCGTCCAAGGCCGCTGTCGTCTCGCTCAGCGAGGGCCTGCACACCGAACTCGCCGAATTCGGGGTCGTCGTCAAGGCGCTGCTGCCCGGCAGCATGGACACCCGCATCTTCGACAAGGTCGACCGCGCCACCGACGTCCCGGCCGAATATCTGGACTCCATGACGCGTTTCGGATCGCTGAACCTGGTCCGCTCCGACCCGGCCCTCACCGCCGACGTGATCTTCCGCATGGTCACCGACGGCAACACCCGCAAGGTCCGCTACTACAGTGGCCCTGACGGCGAGGCCATCCCCCGCCTCAAGCAACTGCTCGGCCAGGACTGGTACTGGGAGGAATTCCGCCGTGCCACCCACGGTGACCCGACCCCGCTGTGGCGGGCCATGATGCCGCAGCCGGTAGCGAGCTCACCGAACAACTGAAGCCCTGCGAATCTCGGCCGGGACGGCAAGGATGAGAACCGGCCGCAGCACCGTGAAAGGGGCGTGTGCATGCCGACCCGGACTGTCGCCGATGTCCCACCGGTGATCGACGCCCCGCCACCGGGCCACGTCCGCCGCGCGGCCGATGCCCTTCGACTGGCAGCAGCCGTCGCCGTACTGACGGTAACGGTCGTATTGGCCACCGCGACACGCTATTTCGCGCAGACCTCGCAGCCGGGACTGCTGCAGGCCGTGACCGCGCTGCCCCCGGGACTGCGCGACGCGCTCGTGGGAATCGCGCAGGTCCTCGCCATCGCCGCACCGCTGACCGCGCTGTGGGCGGTCCGCACCCGGCAGCGTTGGGACGCGCTGGGGCGGATACTCCCCGCGGCCGGGCTCGGCGTGCTGATCGCTTGGCTGCTCACCGATCTCGCGCTGGCGGGAAGCAGGCCAGGACAGTGGCCGACGTCTGGACCTCGGTCGCGCGCTTGCAGGAGCATCGCATCGCCCACCGCGCCCTGCGGCCCGACCATGTGCTGGTGACACCGGATGGACGCACGCGACTGACCGCCTTCGCCCGGGGACAGCTCGCGGCGACGACACGACAACTCGGGTCCGATGTGGCGGAGTTGCTGGCCGCCACCGCGATTCAGGTCGGACCGGAGCGTGCCGTCGCCGCCGCGCTCACCGGACTCGGTCCGGAGCGGCTGGCCACCGTCACGCCGTATCTCCAGCCGCTGGCATTGACGAGCTCGACACGGCGCGCGGTCACCGACCGGGATCGAGCCGAAACACGCGCGGCACGTGCGTCGGAGCGACGCCGGACCTTACGTCCGGGCGGACGCCCGAGCCTGCTGCGCGACCTGGCCGCGCACGTGCGATCCGCAACGAACGCCCCGGAGCAGAAACCGGCGCCGCTTGCCCGGTTCACGTGGAAGCAGGCGCTGGGTCTCGCGGGCGGATTTCTCGTCCTGCATCTGATCCTGCCGCAGCTGTCGAACGCCGGGGCCGCCGTCGCTGCCCTGCGCACCGCCGACTGGTGGTGGGTCCTGGCCGCGCTGCCGACGACCTTTGTCTCACAACTCTTCTCGACGATGCTGCAATCCGGCACGATTCCGGAGCGACTGCCGTTCCTGCCCAACTACACCGTCCAGTTCGCTGCGTCGTTTCTCAACCGGATAACTCCGAGCAATGTGGGGGGCATGGCGCTGAATCTGCGGTTCCTGCAGAAGGCCGGAGTCGACGCCGGGGCGGCGACCGCCTCGGTCGGGTTGCAGACTCTGCTCAATGGGCTCGGTTCGGTGGTCGTGGCCGTCGTCTTCTTCGCCTGGACCGGACGCGGCGGCCAGGTGCATCTGCAGTTGCCTACCGCCGGCGAGCTGCTGCCGGTCCTGCTCGTCCTCATTGTTGCCGGGGTGGGTTTGGCGATGACCGGGCCGGGCCGGCGGTTCCTGCGCGAGAAGGTCTGGCGGTTCCTGCGCTCTGCGGCCGACGCGATCGCTGCGATCGCCGCCGACCCGGTCGAGCTCGCACGCTGCGTGGTGGGCGGGCTCGGTCTGCCGCTCGTGCAAATGGCCGGTCTGGCACTGTGTTTGCACGCGTTCGGGGTCGATCTGCCGTTCGTAGAGGTGGGCGCGGTGTACATCGGCGCTCGTCTGCTGGCGAACGCCGCGCCCACACCGGGCGGGCTCGGCGCGCTCGAGGCCGCGCTCATCGCGGGGGCTCACCGCGCTTGGGGCGGCCGCCGGCGCGGCCACCTCGGCCGTGCTCGTCTACCGGTTGCTCAGTTTCTGGCTCAACGTTCCGGTGGGCTGGGCCGCCCTCGGCATCGCGCAGCGCCGCGAATTCGTGTGAGCCCGCGGTCAGTTGGTGGCGCGGCGCATTTGGACGGCATGGATGGCCTCCATAACACCGAGCACGATCAGCCACCAGCCGGTGACCAGGGCCAGGGCGGTGATGGAGGCGAATGGGGACACGATCAGCACGATGCCGCCCTTTGCCGAAGTTGGTGAGTGCGACCTTGGCGGCGCCGCCGAATTTCGCTGCGACGGTGGCCAGTTCGGTCGCGTGTAATCGATCACGGTTGGTACTCGGTCGCGAAGCCTGCCATCGGAGATTGCCTTCAGGCTCTCACTTGTTCATGGATCCAGTGACGGGCCAGCGTGGTCCAGATCGCGGCGTCACCGGCACCGCGTGCCAGGCCGAGGCTATGGGGGCCATGCGGGAACACATGCACTGCATGGGGTACGTCGTTCGCGGCCAATGCAGACGCCAATCGGTAGGTGTGTTCGGGCGGTACGTAGGCGTCCTCTGCGGTGTGCCAGATGAAAAACGGCGGTGATTGCGGCGTAACGAGGGCGTCCAGCGAGGTCGACCGGCGTAGTTCCGGGCCGGCATCCTCGCCGAGCAGGATCAGCCGGGAAGGACGGTAGGTCTCGGTCTCCATCGACGTGATCGGATAGCCGAGCACGGCGAACTGAACCGCTTCGTCGGTGTCCGCGCCGGGCGCCAACGCAGCCATTCCGGCCAGATGGCCGCCAGCGGAGAATCCGACGACCCCGACTCGTTGTGCGCCCTCGGCCCGTCGGCGCCGGATCTCGGCGCGTAGAGCCCTCAATGGAACCGGGTGCCGGACATTGAGCGGATACCGGAAGACGCTTGCCTGGACGTCGATGGAGCGCAGCCAGTCGGCAACCGGTTCTCCCTCGTGTGGTGCGTGTTCGGCGTATCCACCGCCGGGCAGCACGATTATGTGCGTCCTGGTCATCGAACCTCCCTCGCGTCCATTCCCGGTCTGTAACCGCTTCGCTGGTTGCTGGGCGCTCGGCATGTGCCCACTTTGCAGCAGTCGACGTAGCTGTCGCACTCACCCGAATGAGTGAGCGCGGCCGCGGCGTCCGGCCCGTCGCCGACTGCCCGAGGCACTTCGAGACCGGTGACGAGACAGTCACCCGCCGCCGTCACCCCGAATCACCCGATCGAGGTGATGCACCTCGTCGGTCCGAACACGTACGGTGGCCTCCGGGGTCAAGCGTGATGGAGTGCGGGGCCGCACCAGCGCCCGAGTGCTCGCTGTAGGGCGGCGAGATTCGGGGCGCCGTCACCGACCCACGCCACATATCCGTCCGGTCGGATCAGCAGCGCCGACGGTGCCGGGATGGTCCCGATGCCGGGCACGTCCCAGGATTCGTTCACACGGTCGGCCGTGACGATGTCGATTCGGTCCGCCCAGCCGGTCGCGAATGCGGTCAGCTCCGCCGTGTTCGAAAAGGCGAGCAGGACAGGGCGTGCCGTGACGAGCAGGTCGAAGATTCGCTTGTCGCCTGCCGCGGAGCTGATGTCCGCGTCGGGGACGCGGCGTCCCAGCAGTGGGTGGTCGCCGGGCATCGGATACCGGAGGTCGAGCCCGGACAGCTTGGCGCTGAGGTAGGTGTTGACATCGCCGAAGCCGACGAGGTCGGTCAGGACGTCCACGAGGTCGCCCAGCATCGGGTCGGGCTGGACCAAAGTCGATTGCGCCCGAATCAGTTTCAAGGTCTCGGCGTCAGCGGCATGGCGCTCGTCGTGGTAGGTGTCGAGCAGTGCGTCGGGGGCGTCGCCGCGCACCACCGCTGCGAGTTTCCAGCCGAGGTTGAAGGCGTCCTGCATGCCCATATTCATGCCCTGCCCACCGGCCGGAAGGTGGATGTGCGCGGCGTCCCCGGCCAGCAGGACCCGCCCCACCCGGTAGCGGTCGGCCTGGCGGTTGGCATCGTTGAAGTGGGAAAGCCATGTGGGACTGTGCATTCCGAAGTCGGTGCCCGCAACCCTGAGGGTGGAGGCGCGAAGCTCGTCGAGGGTGACCGGATCGCCGGGGCCCGCGGCGCGCTCACGTTCGGTGGTGACCACCCGGTACCAACCCGGCCGGAACTGGATCACTGTGAACAGGCCGCCTTCGAACCGTTCGAGGAACATCGGCTGCCGCGGAGGCTCGGCGAGGGCGACGTCGCCGATCAGGCACACCATCCGCGCGTCGGTGCCGGGAAATCCCACCCCGCTCAGCTTGCGGACCGTGCTGCGACCGCCGTCGCAGCCCACCAGGTAACTGCCGCACAGGGTTTCGTGACCATCTGGCCCGTCGACGGTGACCTCGACGCCATCGGCGTCCTGACGCAGCCCCGTGACCTCCGCGGACCAGCGCACCTGCACGCCGAGTTCCGCCGCCACGCCTTCGAGGAGTTCCTCGGTCTCGGATTGCATGATGTTGTAGGCGCCGGGGTGGCGGCTCGGAAGCCGGGTGTAGTCGAGTCGGATGCCCGCGAAGTTCCCCAGGTCGCGTGGCGGGCCGACGGCCAGGAACCGTTCGGCGATGCCGCGCTGGTCGAGCATTTCGACCGTGCGCGGCTGCATCCCCGCGGCCCGCGATCCGTCCACGCCGCGATTCGCCCGGCGGTCCAGCAGGAGTACCTCGGCGCCGCCGCGCCGCAATTCGGTTGCGAGGGTCAGGCCCGTCGGGCCGGCTCCCGCCACGATGATCGGCCTCGGGTTCTCGGTAGACATCCGTGTCCCTCCGAATCATTCGACGCTCTCTAACACTGTTAGAGAATACTCGAACATTGTTAGACTGGCCAAGTGGTCGAGAAACTCAACCGGGATGTGATCGCGCGCGCCGGCCTGAAGCTGCTGGACAAGTCGGGCATCGAGGGCGTCACCATGCGTGAACTCGCCGCCGAACTCGGGGTGCGAGCGCCCACGCTGTACTGGCACGTCAAATCCAAGCAGGACATCTTCCGGACGATGGCGGTGACGATGAGCGCGGACGCCGCGACCCGGATGGCCACCCTGGACCCCGACGCGCCCTGGCAGGACCGAATCATGAACTGGGCCGTCGCCCTGCGCCGCACCTTGCTCGAACACCGCGACGGGGCAAGGGTTTTCGCCGGTACCTTCGCCGCCGACCCCGCGACGTTCCAGGTGACCGAATCGGTGCTGCGCGCCTGGCGAGACGGGGGGCTCCCGATCCCCGACGCCGCACTGCCCACCGCCTTGCTACGTCACTTCATCGTCGGCTTCTGCATCGAAGAGCAAGCGCTGGAACAGTTTCGGCAAGCCTCCGGCGATACTCACCTCGAAGAACTGAACGCCGTCATCGACCCCGCAACGTTTCCACTGACGGCACAAGCCTTCCCGGTAATCCTCGGCTCATCGCCAGAACATCGCTTCGAACTCGGCATCCGTCTCATACTGTCCGGCATCGCCGCATCCGCTGCGACCGCATAACTGGCACCTTCGACGTGGGCAAATGATGACGGGCACCCGCTCTCCCCTGGCCGGTGCAGTCAGCCATGTCGACGAGAGATGCGGAAAAGGTGTTCGGCGTTGGTTTCCAGGATCGCCTTCGCAGCGGCGGCGGCGATGTCGGGGCTGTTGATGTAGTCGACGGCGCGGACGAAGATGTCGTCGGCCTCGTAGGGAAAGTCGGTGCCCAGGATCAGTCGGTCGGCGCCGAAGGAGTCGATGGCGGCACGCAAGGCCGGCAGATGGCCGTGCCCAACGGTGTCGTACCACATCCGGCGGGCCAGAGTGCTCGGCAGGTCCGGGGTTTCCGGTGCCTCCCAACGGTATTGGTTGTCGGCCCGTTGCAACAGCATCGGCAGGGCTCCACCCAGATGCGAGTTGATCACCTTGATGTTCGGGTAGCGCACCGGAAATCCGTGGGTGATCAACTGCATGACGCTGATCGTGTCCTCGATCGGCGCACCGACCATCCAGGTCAGGTGATAGTCCGCGATCAGCGGACTGCACGCGCTGTTGCCCGCGGGGTGCAGGTACAGCACCGCGCCGCGGCGATCGAGTTCGGCGAACACCGGCGCGAATTCCGGGTCGACCAGGGCCCGTCCGAGCACCGTGGTGTTCATGACGGCTCCGACCATGCCCAATTCGTCGATCGCGCGGCCGAGTTCGGCGATCGACTCGTCGATATGTGGCATGGGCGTCGTCGCGAAGGCCAGGAACCGATCCGGGTGGCGCGCCACCACATCGGCGTACTGGTCGTTCACGAAGCGTGCTGCGGCAACGACCTTTTCGTCGTTTTGGCCATTGGGCAGCTGAGGTGCCGCCGACAGAATCTCCATATCCACTCCGGCGCGGTCCATCAGCCGCAGCCGCGCCTCGAGTTCGGTGCCCCCGCCGGCACCCATGCCGCGCTGGGTATCGGTGTCGGTCTTGCCCAGTTCGACCAGCAGGTCGAGATAGTCGTCGGTCCAATAGTGGGCATGCACATCTACTCGCACTCGGATACCTCCTGCTCTCGGGACCCGATCGGCACCCGGGAAAGGACGAAGTTGTGGCTGCACCGCCCCGTCCGGAATCCGTTGAATGACGTAGACCTGTCGGGAAACATCGCGAGAGGTCATGGCCGTGGAGTCAGCCCCAGCGCGCCGGCCAGCCCGGTCAACGTCGGCAACAGCTGGTCCGAGCCGCCGAGCACGTGGATCACGACGTGGTCGGCGCCGGCCCGCAGATGCTCGCCCAGCCGGTCGGCGATGTCGTCGGGGGTGCCGTAGGCGACCAGGGCGTCGATGAACCTGTCGCTGCCGGGCCGGGTGAGGTCGGCGTCGGTGAAACCCATCCGCTTCCAGGTGCTCACGTAGTTCATGAGGGCGCGTCATCGAGGTTTCCCGGGCAGGATCAACCTCGAAATCATCGGGTCAGTTCCTCCGAGACCCGCCAGAGACGCTCGGCATTGTCCGGATCGAGTGCATAGGGCGCGACCCCACCGGTGTGGCCGGCGCGTTCGCTGATCTCCGGAGCCGGAGCGCAATCCTCGTAGTAGCGACCCGTAACGCCCTCCACCTGAGGGCTGGCGGCGAGCAGCACCGACGTTGCGGCACCCTGCTCGACCGTCTTCACCGGCGGCAACGACAGATCGGTCTGCTCCCCGAAAGCCTCGAGGTCGCCCGGACTCATATGACGCGCCAACGCGGTGCTGGCGATATTGCCAGGCATCAACGCATTGACCGTGACACCGTCATCGGCCCAACGCCGTGCAGCACCGACAGCGAACAAAATATTGGCCGACTTCGACTGGCCATACGACGTCCACCGGTCATACGGGCGGAACCGGTAATGCAGATCGTCGAAGACCACCGGCGAGAACAAATGCCCGATCGAGGCCACGCAGACCACCCGGGCACCGCCGGCGGCGGCCAGCGACCGGTGCAAGCTGGTCGTCAATGCGAAGTGACCGAGATGATTGGTAGCGAATTGCATTTCATACCCGGCCGGGGTGCGGGTGAGTTGAGGCAGGGCCATCACACCGGCGTTGTTGACCAACACGTGCAATGGTCCGTTCCAGGCACGCCCGAAATCGGCCACCGACCCAGGATCGGCCAGATCCAACCGGGCCACGTGCACCCCACCCGCCCCGCCCGGCAGCTTCTCGCCGATCTCGTCCGCAACTTTCCTGCCGGCCTCTACATTCCGTACCGCCAGGGTCACCTCCGCACCCGCGGAGGCCAGCGCCCGGGCGGTCTCGGTACCGATTCCCGAACTCGCGCCGGTGACGACGACACGCCGACCATGAAGATCAATATCGGCGACGATCTCGGCCGCCGTGGTCGCGGCGCCGTAAACAGTAGTAGGCATCGTGAGCTCCTTCCGTGTGAACCGAATCCACGTCGTCCGCACACGCAAAAACGTCTGTCTCCACCGCCGGCAATACCGATCGGCGCCGTATGCGCCGGACTCCCCCAACCCACCGCCTGGCGAGCCGCAAACCGTCTCCGCCCGCATCGACTTCCGACCAGAACGCTCTTACCAGCAATCCAATTGTCACGCCCAACACAGTCGAAGTCGATGTACACAGGAACATTCCATCTACCTCGCCGGTGTCGCCACAGACTCCGCATCCCGATATCCGCCGGCCTGGCATCGCCGTATCGCTTACGCCCAGCATCAGTCACCGAAGCGTGTAATTACCAGGACGGTCCTGTTCATGTCCGATCTGGTATTGAATGCTTTTCACCATCGGCAAATCTCCCCACCTTGTGAGTCGCGGACCGGGCAAGCGGTTCCGGGAGGCCCGAACACCAAGCGGGACAAGAGTTTTTCGCGAGACCGAATGTCGGCTGGTCATCGAGCTCGCCGATACGAACGTAGGCGAGGGTGCGCCGCTCTCAGGCGGACAGCCTATGCAGCTCGCCGGTGATCGCCTGCCGGATCTGGTCATGGCGTGTGCCGAGTGCGTAGCGCTCATCGGTCCACCGATCGGGCGGATAGAGCCACACCGGGCCGCCCACCAGATCGTCTGGCTCCCAATCGAATCGCGGCCACACGTGAACGTGCAGAAAGGCATCGGTGTTGCCGAGGATCTCCAGATTCACCCGCCGGAAGGCCGGATCCAGCCGCGTACACGCCCGCTCGACCGCCTCCCCCAACCGATCCATATCGGCAAGAAACGCAGCACGCCGCGGGCGCGACAACTCGGAAAGGCGTTGCACCGCAGGATCATCGGTCAGCAGCAGCGAATAGCCGGGCAGGAACTGAGTATCACCGATGACGGCGAACCCGGCCGTGAGCCGACACATCACTGTCGGATTCGCCCCACGCAAGGCGCTGCCGATCCGGTCGTTGCGCCAATCGCTCATCTCCACACATTAGCGAGCCCGCATCAGCTGGACCGACAGGTGCCGAGCGGGTCGACCCACTCGAGGTGTGTTGAAGTGTGCCCCACTCGGGTGCGACGCACCCTTGTGGGGCCTCGACAGCCGATCCGGCCTCGCCGCCCGCTCTCTGCTGATTCTTGGTCGGAACTGCCTGTCGCCCTCGCAAAATCATGCTGGGGCCTTGACCGAACGAATGCGCAGAGAACGGATCCGCATTGCGAGGTGGTGGGCTCGGCGAGGAGGAGTGTCTTTCAGGGGAAGGAACACCACGTCGTCGCCGTGGGAGGTGACGCCGACCGAACCATGTGGCCGGACATCGGAGAGCACTTGTCGTGTGCGAGCGTCGTCGACGAATTCCTTTGGCGTGGAATGGTTTCCTTCCGGCACGGTCGGGTCGACCTCCCAGTCATGACCGGGTTCGGCGATCTGGGGACTGTTACTGGGCCACTAGCGCGACATCGAGAATCCAGGTGATACCGAAGCGATCGCGCAGCATCCCGAAGCCGGGCGCCCACTGGGCCGGACCGAATTCCTCGATGACCGCCCCACCGGCCGCGAGGCGTTCCCACAACGCGCCGACCTCCTCGACGGTGTCACCCCGCACGGAGAGGAAGAACGGCTCCGTGGTGATGGTAGTGCCGTTCTCACGGCGGGTGATGGTCGCGCCCTGGGCGGCCGGCGCGTTCTCACCGGGCACGTCGTAGGCCATGACCCGGAATCCGTTGTCGGCGATGACCTGGCCGAACACGACCTTGGTGGCGTCCGGCAACTCGGCGGGCATTCCGAAGTCACCGTAGGTGGCCACAGAGAGTTGCCCGCCGAACACCGACTGGTAGAACTCCAGGGCCGCACGAGCCTGGCCGTGGAAGTTGAGGTGGGCAACAGCGTTTACCGACATGGTGATTCGGTTCCCTTCACAAGTGGTTTCGACGCGAGGTCTTTCCCGCGACGAGAGCCACCTTGTCAGCAATACCGGACAGGGAACGTCCGCTACCTGTGGCAGTCTGGCCACCATGCCGACCGCCTCCTCGACGGTGACCTCCCGCCGCCTGCTCTCGCTGCTGTCGCTGCTGCAGGTCCGCCGTAACTGGCCGGGAGGCCTGCTCGCCCAGCGGCTCGGTGTCAGCGAACGCACGGTGCGCCGCGACGTCGATCGCCTGCGCGAGCTCGGCTACCTCGTCCGGGCGGTCAAGGGACCCGAGGGCGGCTACCGGCTCGAAGCGGGCATCGAACTGCCGCCGCTGCTGTTCGATGACGAGCAGGCCGTCGCGCTGGCCGTGGCATTGCGGATCGCGGCCGGGACCGGGGCCGGTATCGAAGAGGCTGCGGCACGAGCGCTGACGACCGTCCGCCAGGTTCTGCCTTCCCGCCTACGCCAGCGCATCGACATGCTCGAAATCACGGCCGTCGAACCAGCCGCGCGCCGGGCCGACCCCCAAGTCCTGCTCGCGCTGAGCGCGGCCATCCGATCCAGAGAGGAACTGCGGTTCGACTACCAGTCGCCGATACCGCCGCACGACACCGATCCGCAGCCGCCGCGACGAGTGCAGCCCCATCACCTCGTGGTCCACAGTGGACGCTGGTACCTCATCGGATGGAACCCGCAGCGTTCGGACTGGCGTATCTACCGCACCGACCGGATGACACTTCGTACCCCCAACGGGCCGCGCTTCGCCCCCCGGCAACTGCCAGGCGGCGACATCGCCACCTTCCTCTCCGCCCGCTTCAAAGGCTCCGAGAACGCGAACACCTGGCCATGCCAGGGCGAGGTGATCCTCGATCTCCCCGCCACCCGGGTGGCCCCCTTCGCCGCCGACGGCATCGCCGAGGAACTCGGCCCCACCCGAACCAGGCTGCTGACCGGCTCCTGGTCCTGGGCGGCACTAGCAGCGACACTGGCGCGTTTCGACACCGAAATCGAGGTCGTAGGCCCGGATCCGCTACGTGACGCCTTCGCTGAACTGTCGCGCCGTGCAGGCCGCGCCGCACGCACGACAGGATAGGTTCGATGGCACCGTTGCCACCGGAACCCGGCACCCCTCCTCCGGATTCGGATCGTTCACGCGGGCAGGCGATTTCACATCCAACACCGTCAACCTGCCATCAGCGTGTTCCAGCAGCAGATCCGGCACGTGCCGACGCAGCCGTCCCAAGCGTGCGCGCACCGGGGCCTGCCCACGACACTCACGAATCGTTGGGAAGTACACCGCTTTAGGGTCCGCGAGGTCCGAATCGGTTCGACTATCAGCGAGTGGCCAGGTGATACCGGATCAGATCGGCGAGCTGAGTTCGACTGTCATCGAACGGGTGGCTGGATTTGAGGGCGCGGCTCTGAACCACGGCGCCTTCGATCGACGACAGCAGGAATCCGGCCAGCGAGCACGCCTTCGTTTGTTCAATTCCGGCAGCAATGAGTCCGTCGGCGAGCCGCGCGGTCCATTCGGCGAACGACCGGCCGGCGGCGAACTGCACATCCGGATCCAGCCCGTCAACTGCGGCGGCCATCATGAACGAACCCGCCCGATAATCGGTGGACTCCAAGGGAAACCGCCAGAAGGCGAACAGTTCATCGAGCCAGTCTTCCAGTGAAGCGGCGGTGGCGAGCGTGTCGGCGAGTCTGCTCACGTGCGAGTACCCGATCCGGGATATGGATTTCGCCGCTATCTCCACGAGTTGGCCCTTGCCGAACGGGAAGTGGTGATACAGCGCGTCTGGGGACGTGTTGCTCTGCTCGAACAGGTCGGTCAGCGCGACACCGTGCACACCGTGTTCTTGCACGGTGCTGATGATGTTCGTGATTAGTCGGGCGCGCGGTCCCGCGGCCATACGAATTCCTCCAAACCTTGTGGGAATCAGCCAAAGTGCTGTGGCTGTGTCCAGCCTCAGGTCACCAGGCCCCGGCAGGGTTTCCTGTACGAATCGTTCGATGCCCTGCCGGGACCGTTGACCTCTGATCGCAACGAAGCTGTCAGTACCGGCCAAACGCGAGCGCGACGTTGTGTCCGCCGAAGGCAAAGCAGTTGTTGATCGCGTACTCGATGTCCTGACGGCGCGCCTCACCGTGCACCACGTCAAGGTCAATCTCTGGATCCTGGTTCTCCAGGTTCAGCGTGGGCGGGACGACCCCGTCTCGGATGCTGAGGACCGTGAGCACCGATTCGAGCGCGCCGACAGCACCGATCGAATGCCCCAGGGCGGACTTGGGCGCATACACCGAAGCATGCGAAACGTCCGCCTTGTGAATCGCTTTCGCCTCAGAGACATCGCCGATGGACGTGGCCGTCGCGTGCGCATTCACATGCGTGATATCGCGCGCGGACAGTCCCGCGGTCTGGATCGCTCGCTGCATGGCACGGGCGATGCCGGTGCCTTCCGGATCCGAGGCCACGAGATGAAAACCGTCGGAGGTCACGCCCGCGCCCATCAGCCGAGCGTGGATGCGGGCCCCGCGCGCCTTCGCATGCTCTTCGGTTTCGATGACCATGAGCGCACCCGCTTCGCCGAACACGAAACCGTCGCGGTCCCGGTCGAATGGGCGCGAGGCCCCCTTCGGGTCATCGTTGCGTGTACTCATGGCGCGCATCATCGAGAAGGTCGCGATCGGAACAGCATCGATGTAGCCCTCGACACCGCCGGTCACGACCATATCCGCGTCACCCATAACGATCATCCGCCATGCGTTGGCGATCGCCTCAGCACCCGACGAACAGGCCGAAACCGGTGTAATCACACCCGCTTTCGCACCCAGTTCCAGTCCGACAACGGCGGCGGGCCCATTCGGCATGATCATCTGAACAGCCAACGGCGAGACCTTGCGGTAGCCGCCATTCTTCAGCTTCTCGTTCGAGTCGATGAGTGCGTCTGCACCACCGAGGCCGGTTCCGATGGCCACTCCGAGTCGCAGCGGATCGACCTCCGGGGCACCAGCGTTCCGCCAGACCTCGCGACCGAGCACAGTGGCCAGTCGCTCGACATAAGCCATACGGCGGATCTCGACCCGGCTCAACAACGTATCCGGCGACACCTTCAGGTGTCCGCCGATACGAACCGGGAGACCGTAGTCCTCGATGAAGTCGTCATTCAGAACGTCGATGCCGCTCTCGCAGTTGAGCAGACCCTTCCACGTCGCATCGACGTCGCCCGCGATCGAGGTGGTCGCCGCGAGACTGGTCACCACGACGTCGGGGAAGGCCCCGTCCTTGCTGAAAGGATTAGTCACGTTGTTTGCCTACTCGCCGTGGGATTCCTTGTACTTCGACTCCAATTCCGCTGCGAGGTCGGTGTTTTCGGCCGCCATCTTCTGGACGTAGGTGACAGCGTCGCCCACGGTCCGCAGGCTGGTCAGGTCTTCGTCCGGGATCTTGACGCCATACTTGTCCTCGAGTTGCACCGCGATTTCGACCAGTGACAGCGAGTCGATGTCGAGGTCGTCGACGAAGGACTTCTCGATCGTTACTTCACCGGCGTCGATGCCGGTCACTTCTTCGACGATCTCAGCGATGCCGGCGACGATCTCAGTTTCGGTGGCAGCCATGGCCAACCCCTTCCCGTTGTGTTGATTGCGGCGGTTCATCCGTGGACGCCAGACGAGATGCTGATCGAGCATCTTCGCCACGCGGCCTGTTGGATTGAACAGCCAACCAGAAGCAGCAAGCGTCAGTCGTCGTCAACCTGCGAAGATGTCATCGCGACGACAGTGGAAAAAGCCCCTATTGAACCAACTTGCGGCTCAAAGACTTTCGCTCCCTACCGCCGTCAAAGGTATACAGGCCGACTGGTACCGGAAGCTGGAAATCGATACGGAGCTGCGAACAAGTTTTTGTGAGATTCCTCCAAGAGGAATCCCACAGGGCCTGGGACGTCAAGCCTCTGATCGTGTACCGCAGCACCGCGATCAGGCCGCAGGGGGAGCGACATCTCCGACCAACTCGCAGGCAGCCCACCCCGAACCGCTGCTACTGAATCAGAAAACGGCTATGGCTGGTCGCGCCGAACCAGCGCCTCCACCAAGGCGGCAAACAACCGCAGCACCAACGCGTACGGACGTGGCTTCTCATAAGGCGTTCGCAAACGCACATGTGCCGAACTGCGGCTGAGAAGGGCGAACTCAGCCGTGAGAACATACAACGACGACGGCGGGGGTCAGGTGACGATGCGGACGGCGTAGGGCATGATGCCGTCTTCGCGGACGGCGGCTACGCGGACGACCTCGCCGCTTTGGGGGGCCTCGATCATCTTGTTGTTGCCGAGGTAGAGGGCGACGTGTTCGCTGCCGCCGGGGCCCCAGAAGAGCATGTCGCCGCGGGCGCGTTGTGCGACGGGAACCCTTGTGCCCATGGTGTATTGGTAGCCGGAGTAGTGGGGCAGGGAGACGCCGATGCCGGCGAAGGCGTAGATCATCAGGCCGGAGCAGTCGAAGCCGGTCTTGTTGTAGTCGCCGTAGCTGTCGGCGGTGCCGCCGTCGCGGATGCCGAGGGTGGGGCCGTCCTCGTCGCCGCCGCCCCAGGCGTAGACGACGCCCAGCTGGGACATGGCACGGTCGACCACGGTCTCGATGAGCTGAGAGTTGGAGCCCGGTGGCCGGCTGGGCTGGATGGAGCGCTTCGGTGGGGGTGAGGTGTCCTGTACTACGTGCGGGCGGTGGCCCTGGCCGACCTGGCTGGCGCGGTCGGCGGCGGCGCGGTCGGCGGCCACGCGGGCGGCGGCGGCCACGGCGGCGGCGCGGGCCGCGGCCTCCTCGGCCTTGCGCTGCTGGTCCCAGGCGACGAAGGTGTCGCGCTGGCTCTGCAGGCCCGCGACGTTGGCGCGGGCCGCGTCCAGCCGCTGCTGGGCCGAATCACGCTGCCCGACAAGGTCGTTGCGGCGGATGTTCTGCTGGTCGAGTTCGGCCTGGGCGGCCGTGACCGCGTTCTGGGCCTCGGTCTTCTTGGCTGCGGCGTCGGCCGCGGCGGCGTCGGCGGCCTGCTGGGCCTGTTTGGCGGCGGAGGTCTTGTTGGCCTGGTCGATCTGGGCGTGGCGCAGGCCGTCGACCACCTGCTGCTGGTTCTTGGAGGCGATGGTCAGCACCTGGGCGCGGTTGAGCGCGATCTCGGGGCTGGGCGCGGCCAGATAGCTGACCAGTGAGGTGGAGCCGGGGCGCATGTAGACCTGGGCGACGTACTGGTCGAAATTCCCGTGCGCGGTATCGACTTTCGCGCCGGCGTCGGCCAGATCCTGCTGGCACCGGGTGACGGCGCCGGCGGCGGTGTCGGCGGCGTCGCGGGCCATCTGCAGATCCACCAGGGCCTTGTTGACGGCCTCGCGGCGACCGGCGACCGCGTCGTCGAGCTGCTGCAGCTGCTGTTCGGCGGCGGCCACCTGGTTGATGAGGGCGCCGACCTCGCCGACGCCGGCGTCGACCTGGGCGCCCGCGGCATTGAGGTCGCTGTCGCTGGGGTTGGGGGGCGGCGGTGGTACCGCGTGCCCGCCGGCCATGGGCAATGCCAGCACGATGAGCGCTACGAGCAACTCCGTAGCGACCCGCACCGGGCGTCGTAATCGCTTCGCCGGTCGTCGCATCGCACCTCCCTGGAGTCCCATCCGGCACAGCATCCCCAACCGTGCCATCGCGAAACCGTACGGCACGTCCAGGATCCCGCCGGTCAGGCACGCCACAATCACATGCATGTAATTCGCTGGTAGCCAAGAAGTTGCAGGTAAATCCCACAATCACCATGCGTCACAACACGCGACACTCGGTACGTTTTCGGCGCGTCGCGGACGAACCGGACCCGGCACACCCCGATCCGGGCATGAAAAAAGGGGCCCGGGACGAACCCGAACCCCGAACGGAGACACCGCCTCCCAGCGCGAACGCGCTACCCGACCGGCGTCGGCGCACCCGCCGGCCGCTGCCCGCGCCGCACCTTCACCGCGTACAACCCGCCGATCGTCGCGATCAGCACACCCAGGATGACCAGCGTGATCACCGTCCACGAGACGGTCTCCGGCTGCTCGAGCCGATCCACGAAAACCCGCGCGGCGTCGGTGGTGTGCTCGGGGCCGCGGTACTTGGCCTTGTCCTCGGCCCACTCCAGGTGCCCGCGGGTGAACTGGTCGCTGTAGGTGCCCACCCAGTCGTCGCTGAAGACCACCACGGTGCCGTGCTCGATCTTGCCGACCTCGTTGGCCAGATCGCGCAGGTTCGCCTCGATCCCCGGATTGCCCTGCACCACAATGATGTCGAGCTGAACACCGTGCTCACGCGCGTCGGCGGCGATGGCGGCGAGGGCCTCCTGATCGTGTCCGGTGGGGGCGGCGACATGATCATCGGCGAGATCGGCGATGATGGCATTCAGGTCGGTGTTCGGCGGTAGTTCCGCCTTCGCGGGCGTGAAAACCGAGGAGTGCGGAGCGGTCACGAAACGCAGGGTACGGGACGGCGTGTCATATCACCTCACCGCGCCGTGCAAGTCACCTCACCGATTGCGCGAAATCGTGTCTCGCGCTGGGCGGAATCCCGGGCCCGACGGCCCGATAACCCGCCCCCCCGATGTGCTCACAGGACAAGCGTACTGTTAATGTCGGAAAACGGACGAGGCCCGCGCCTCGACGAGCCATCGGCACAGCCCCGCCGGTGGCCCTCCCATTCACAGACGAGTGGAGCTGAACGTGACGAGTATCGATACCTTCGGCGCCAAGGGCACCCTCGAGGTCGGAAGCAACTCTTACGAGATCTTCCGCCTCTCGGCCGTGCCCGGCACCGAGAAGCTGCCCTACGCCCTGAAGGTCCTCGCGGAGAACCTGCTTCGCACCGAGGACGGCGCGAACATCACCGCCGACCACATCCGCGCCATCGCCAGCTGGGATCCGTCGGCCGAGCCCGACACCGAGATCCAGTTCACGCCCGCCCGCGTGATCATGCAGGACTTCACCGGTGTCCCCTGTGTGGTCGACCTGGCCACCATGCGTGAGGCCGTCACCACCCTCGGCGGCGACCCGAACAAGGTCAACCCGCTCTCCCCCGCCGACATGGTCATCGACCACTCGGTCATCCTCGACGTGTTCGGCCGCGCCGACGCCCTCGAGCGCAACGTCGACCTCGAGTACGAGCGCAACTCCGAGCGCTACCAGTTCCTGCGCTGGGGCCAGGGCGCCTTCGACGACTTCCGCGTCGTCCCGCCGGGCATGGGCATCGTGCACCAGGTCAACATCGAGTACCTGGCTCCGACCGTCATGGTCCGCAACGGCCAGGCCTACCCCGACACCTGCGTCGGCACCGACTCGCACACCACCATGGTCAACGGCCTGGGCGTGCTGGGCTGGGGCGTCGGCGGCATCGAGGCCGAGGCCGCCATGCTGGGCCAGCCGGTCTCCATGCTGATCCCGCGGGTCGTCGGCTTCAAGCTGACCGGTGAGATCAAGCCGGGCGTGACCGCCACCGACGTCGTGCTCACCGTCACCGACATGCTGCGCAAGCACGGTGTGGTCGGCAAGTTCGTCGAGTTCTACGGCGCCGGCGTGGCCGAGGTGCCGCTGGCCAACCGCGCCACCCTGGGCAACATGAGCCCCGAATTCGGCTCCACCGCCGCGATCTTCCCGATCGACGAGGAGACCATCAACTACCTGCGCCTGACCGGCCGCAGCGACGAGCAGCTCGCGCTCGTCGAGGCGTACGCCAAGGAGCAGGGCATGTGGCACGACGCGGCCAACGAGCCCGCGTACTCGGAGTACCTGGAGCTGGACCTGGGCACCGTGGTGCCGTCCATCGCCGGCCCGAAGCGCCCGCAGGACCGGATCCTGTTGTCGGAGAGCAAGACCGCCTTCCGCAAGGACATCCGCAGCTACACCAACGACCCGGTTCCGCACACCGCGCTGGACGAGGCCCTCGAGGAGTCCTTCCCGGCCAGCGATCCGGTCGCCTCCGGCACCGCCTTCGACGAGAACGTTGTCCCGAACGCCGCCAACGGCAATGCCGGGCGTCCGTCCAAGCCGGTCAAGGTTTCGGACCCCGAGCGCGGTGAGTTCGTGCTGGATCACGGCGCCGTCGTGGTCGCGGGCATCACCTCCTGCACCAACACCTCGAACCCGTCGGTCATGATCGGCGCCGCGCTGCTCGCCCGCAACGCCGTCGAGAAGGGCCTCGCGTCCAAGCCGTGGGTCAAGACCAACATGGCTCCGGGCTCGCAGGTCGTCGCCGACTACTACGAGAAGGCCGGCCTGTGGCCGTACCTGGAGAAGCTGGGCTTCTACGTGGGTGGCTTCGGCTGCACCACCTGCATCGGTAACACCGGCCCGCTGCCGGAGCAGATCTCGGCCGCGATCAACGACAACGACCTGTCGGTCACCGCCGTGCTGTCGGGTAACCGCAACTTCGAGGGTCGTATCTCCCCCGACGTGAAGATGAACTACCTGGCCTCCCCGCCGCTGGTCATCGCGTACGCGCTCGCGGGCACCATGGACTTCGACTTCGAGACCGACGCCCTGGGCAAGGACCAGAACGGCAACGACGTCTTCCTGAAGGACATCTGGCCGTCCCCGCAGGAGATCGACGACACCATCAAGTCGGCGATCAACAAGGAGATGTTCACCAAGTCCTACGCCACCGTCTTCACGGGCGACGAGCGCTGGCAGGGTCTGAACACCCCCGAGGGCGACACCTTCGCGTGGGACGACAAGTCGACCTACGTCCGCAAGGCGCCGTACTTCGACGGCATGGAGATGGAGCCGGCCCCGGTCGAGGACATCAAGGGCGCGCGCGTGCTGGCGCTGCTGGGCGACTCGGTCACCACCGACCACATCTCCCCCGCCGGTCCGATCAAGCCGGGCACCCCGGCCGCGCAGTACCTGGACGCCAATGGCGTTGCGCGCAAGGACTACAACTCGCTGGGCTCGCGTCGTGGTAACCACGAGGTGATGATCCGCGGCACCTTCGCCAACATCCGTCTGCGCAACCAGCTGCTGGACGACGTCTCGGGTGGCTACACCCGCGACTTCACCCAGGACGGCGGCCCGCAGGCCTTCATCTACGACGCCTCGCAGAACTACCAGGCCGCGGGCATCCCGCTGGTCGTGCTGGGCGGCAAGGAGTACGGCTCGGGTTCCTCGCGTGACTGGGCCGCCAAGGGCACCCGTCTGCTGGGCGTCAAGGCTGTCATCACCGAGTCGTTCGAGCGCATCCACCGCTCGAACCTGATCGGCATGGGCGTTGTGCCGCTGCAGTTCCCGGCCGGCCAGTCCGCCGCGTCGCTGGGCCTGGACGGCACCGAGGTCTTCGACATCGAGGGCATCACCAAGCTGAACGAGGGTGTGACTCCGAAGACCATGAAGGTGACCGCCACCAAGGAGAACGGCGAGAAGGTCGTCTTCGACGCGGTCGTCCGCATCGACACCCCCGGTGAGGCGGACTACTACCGCAACGGCGGCATCCTGCAGTACGTGCTGCGCAACATGATTCGCGGCTAGTCACCGCGATACCGCCTCGGTTTCGAAGGGCTGTTTCGAAGCCGGGACGTGGTGGCAGGCGGTGGATCTCGCGATTGTCGCAGGTCCGCCGCCCGCCACGCGGCCCGCTCCCGGGCCGCTTCGCTCGTCGCTCGTGCGGGTTCCCCGATTTGGTCGCAAGATCGATAAGGAGAACCCGCACAACACGTTTCGGAGGAGCCAGTGCCCAAGGTCAGTGACGATCACCTCGCCGCCCGGCGCAGCCAGATTCTCGACGGAGCCCGCCGCTGCTTCGCCGAGTTCGGCTACGAGGGCGCCACCGTGCGTCGACTGGAGGAAGCGACCAGTCTGTCGCGGGGCGCGATCTTCCACCACTTCCGCGACAAGGACGCCCTGTTCCTGGCCCTGGCCCAGGAGGACGCCGGCCGCATGGCCGAGGTCGCGGCCACCCAGGGCCTGATCCAGGTCATGCGCGATATGCTGGCCCGCCCAGAGGATTTCGACTGGCTGGGCACCCGCCTGGAGATCGCCCGCCGCCTGCGCAACGACCCCGAATTCCGGGCCAACTGGGAAGAACGCTCCGAGGAGCTCACCGCCGCCACCGTCGCCCGCCTGGAACGCCGCAAGGCCGCCGGCGCCCTGCGCGACGATGTCCCCACCGAAGTCCTCCTCGGCTACCTCGACCTGGTCCTCGACGGCCTCATCGCCCGCATCGCCTCCGGCCACGCCAACGACAACCTCGAAGCCGTCCTCGACCTGGTGGAAGCCTCGGTCCGCCGTAAGCAGTGACGAACCCGTAGGTCGCCGGGCACTGAGATCATCCCTCGGTGAGTTACGCCGCGACCTTGCGGGGCGGATTGGGCAGGCCCAGTGCTTCATTCAGGCGATAGGCGCCACCGCGGCCGTGGAAAACGGCCATCACCAACGCTCCGGCACCAATGCCGAGGACGTCCGGCCAGGGGTGTGCGGGCAGCTCCGCCGCATGGATCAGCAGGCCGGCGAGGATGAGTCCGAGCCAGCCGGCGAGGGCGTTCCGCAGGGGCGAGTTGCCCAGGACGTTCGGGAACTCTTCGCCGACAAGACCTTTGATGAAGTGCGGGAGGGCGTTCGCGCCCATGACTCCGGCAAGAACGGACAGCAGCACCGTGTACCACATGAGGCACCTCTTCAGTTTCAGTCAACAACGGTAGACCGAAACTACGCCTGCGGGGAGAATCGAGTCAACATCCGTAGACTGAACAAATGGATCCCGCCACCACTCGCGCACAGCAACGTCGGAATACCGAGGCCCGGATCCTGGCCGCCGCGGGGCGGCTGTTCGCCGAATCGGGTTACGACCGCACCACTATTCGCGCCGTGGCAGCCGAGGCGGACACCGATCCCGCGCTGGTGATGCGGTACTTCGGGTCGAAGGAGAATCTGTTCGCGCAGGTCGCGGTGGTGGGGAACGTGGAGGCGATCACGGGGACGCCCGAGCAGGCCGCCGAACTGCTGCTGAAAGCACTCGCGGCCAAGCTCACCGAGGAACCGGTGAACGCGCTGGCGGCGATTCGGTCCATGCTCACCCACCCGGACGCCACCGGCGAAGTGCGCGCGGCCATGGCCGCGCAACAGCGCCAGGCCGCCGGGCACCTCGCCGGGGACGAGGCCGAGTTGCGCGCCGGGCTGCTCGGCGCGCTCACCATCGGCGTGGTGATCGGCCGCCATCTGCTGCACCTGGACGGACTGAGTGACGCACCGCCGGAACGGATCACCGCACTGCTGCGCGCCGCGTTCCACGACATCGCCCACGGCCGCGCCCAGCCCGATCCGCTCGCTTGACAGTCACTCGCGGAGCGCGTCCCGCATCGCGGGCTGAGCACCGGTTATGCGCAACGCGATTGAAACGATTCCCGGAGGGTGCGGCCCTCGGCCCGCGCCGGCGCCCGGGTCAGCCCTCGCGTTCGAGCTCGGTCAGCAGGCGCCGGGTGATGCGATCGAGGGACGCGCGCTCCTGGTCGGAAAGCGCGGAGAGGATCCGGGTTTCGTTCTCGAAATGCTCGGTGACGACGATGTCGATGAGGTGCAGCCCGCGATCCGTGAGCGCGACCTTGATCGCGCGCCGGTCGCCCGGGTCGGCGATCCGCCGGACCAGTCCCGCCTTCTCGAGCCGGTCCAGCCGGCCGGTCATGCCGGCTCGCGACATCATGAGGGTGTCCGCGAGGCCGGAGGGGTTGAGCTCGTAGGGCTCCCCCGAACGTCGCAGTGTCGCAAGCACATCGAACTCGCCGCGCTGCAATCCGTGTGCCGTGAACACGGATTCGATCCGCTCGGTCGCCACCACGGTGAGCCGGCCCAGCCGCCCGATGATGGCCATGGCCTCGCCGTCCAGGTCCGGCCGCTCCCGCCGCCACTGCTCCTGGATCACGTCCACGACGTCGGTCTTCTTCTCACCCATGGACACCACTCTATTCGATGGCATATAGTTCGGTAGCGAATTATCTCCCATCGAATCACATGGAGTTCGACATGACCACCGCTTCCCGCCCCGCCGCCATCCGCCAGCCGCAGGACGCCGAGATCATCGGCGGCGAGCCCGTCTCGGTGCGGCTGCTCATCGACTCCGACGAGGCGGGCGGGTCGGTGAGCACCGTCGAGGTCACCATGACCCGCGGCACCGACGGCGCGATGCCGCACTACCACACCCTCTCCGACGAGCTGTTCTACGTGGCCGACGGCGAACTGCAGGTCCTGGCCGGGGACAAGATCGTCACCGTCGGCGCGGGCGGCGCGATCGTCGTCCCCAAGTTCATGCCGCACGCCTTCGGCGCGGCCCCCGACAGCCCGGCCCGCATCCTCATCGCCCTCATGCCCGGCGTCGAACGCCACGGCTACTTCCGCTTCCTCGAGCGGCTCGCCCATGGCGAGGCCACCCCGGCCGATATCGAGGCCGCCCAGCAGGAATACGACAACCACTTCATCGACGCACCGCAGTGGTGGGCCGAGCGCAACGCCAACCGCGCCTGACCCCGCGCCCACCCTCGCGGATCCGCGATACCGTGAAACCTGCGCTGCCGCAGGGGAATCCGCCGAACCGCATCGGTGATCGCGTGATTCCCGCGGCGGGCCGTGCGGCACACCGGCTACACCGGTCGGTTCCCGTTGCACCGCCACGATCCCGAGCGCGCAATTCAGGGCACGATGACCGATCCGCTGGTCACGCACCGGCACCGAGAGCGGCACGGCAATCTGCCGCTATACGCGAGAACGCCGTCCTGACTCCCCAGTAGCCCGGTGGTCGCCGGCGGGGGTGTGCCACAGACCACCGAAAACGCGGAATGATCATTGCCGCGAGCCGGGTTGGTACGTTCATGGCATTCTCTGTCCCCATCACCGTCCGCGGGTACGAACTCGATATCAATGGGCACCTGAATCAGGCCGTCTATCTGCAGTACGCCGAGCACGCGCGCTGGGAGCTGCTGCGGGCGGGCGGGCTGCCGGGCGAGAAGATGGTGGCCGCGGGAATCGGGCCGGTGGTGCTCGAACAGACGGTCAAGTACCTGCGCGAATTGCATCTGGGCGACGAGATCGCGGTGAGCTGCGAATTCGAATGGACCGGCGGCAAGATCTTCCGGATGCGCCAGCAGATTGTGAAACTCGACGGCACGGTGTCGGCGGAGATCGATGTCGTCTCCGGCATTCTCGATCTCGCCGCCCGCAAACTGGTTGCGGATCCCGGTGCGACCCTGCGGGCGGTGGCCGACTCGCCGGACATCCTCGGTCTCTGATCGGCCGCCGACCACACCGGCCGGTCCGGGTTTTTCTGCGAAAATCTTTCGGCGGGAGCGGTTTCCGAAAACCGGCCAGAGTTTGCCGGAGTAGCTGAAATCTTTCGTTGCGGACCGAATTCGGTGCCCAGCGGGATATGATTCAGATCACGCTCGGCCCCGCAGCAAATCCCGAGCAGATCGGAGTTCAGCATGACCGGCGCCCTGCACCGAACGGGATCGGCGATCCTCGCCAGCACCTCGCCTCCGCTACCGGGCTATCTTGTCGCAGCCACCGAGCGAAGTATCAGCGTGCGTGTCGGCGACGGCACCACCTGGACCTTCCATCGGACCGATGTCCTCGACATCGCCCGGTGGGATGCTGCGACGGCGCAGGGCAGCTGTGAGGGCCGCCCGGTGCTGGTGCGCGTACGGTCCGGCGCCACTGCCGATTTCACGCGGCGCCGGCGCGTCGAGGTCACCGATCGTCCCCTCACCCTGTCGCCGGACCATAGTCCCGCGCGGGGCGACGACGAACTGCGCGAGCTCACCGAAATCTGGGCCCGCGGACTGGATCTCGCCACTCGTCCCGGTGCCGGCGGGGCCACCATGACCTGCTGCCAGACCCGGTCGCACCTCGGCAGCGACGACGGCATCGCCTGCGACAGCCTGGACTGACGGAAGCGCGCATGGCCGCCCGCACCATGGGATCGGTGCTCATCGTCACCGAGGCCGAGGACCTCCACGGCGACGCCCTCGCCGCCACCCTGCGCAAACACCACGGGCACAACCCGATTCGCCTCGATATGCGCGACTTCCCCCGCGAGAACGGCACTTTCCGACTCGGCGGGGACGGCTCCTACCGCAGCCTGTCGCACATCTTCGGGCTGGACGACGTCACCTCGGTGTGGTGGCGCCGGCCCCACCCCTGCGCTGTACCGGCCGGTCTGTCCGAGGAGGACGATACCTACCGCCGCGCCGAATGCGACGGTTTCCTCCAGGGACTGCTGTGGTCGATCCCGGCCCTGTGGGTCAACGACCCCGGGGCCGACCGCACCGCGAGCCGCAAGGTCGTGCAGCTGGAGACGGCCCACCGCGCCGGCTTCGCGGTCCCGGAGACCCTCATCACCAATGATCCCGACGAGGCGCGCGCCTTCATCGAATCCCGGCCCGGGTCAGTGGTTTACAAGCGCACCGGCACCGGGCGCGGCGCGTTCACCGAGACCCGGCTGTTCACCCCGGCAGATTTCGACCGGCTGGCCACGATCCGCAACTCCCCCACCATCTTTCAGGACTACATCCAGGCCGAGAGCGATCTGCGCATCGTCTGGGTGGACGGCATCGAGTGGGTGGTGCGCATCGACTCGCAATCCGGTGTGGGACGGGTGGATTCGCGCCTGGACACGTCGGTGGCCTTCACCGCCGACCGCCTGCCCGCCTCGGTGAGCAAATCGCTCACCACGCTGATGGGCGCGCTGGGACTGGCTTTCGGCGTGCTGGACCTGCGGGTGGGTCTCGACGGCGAGTTCTACTTCCTGGAGGTGAACCCCCAGGGGCAGTTCGCCTATCTCGAAATCAAGACCGGTCTGCCGATTTTCCAGAGCCTCGCAAACCTACTGGTTCTCGGCGACGGGACCGTGATCCCCTAGCGGCCGCAGGCCATCGCGCTTCCTCGAACATCGCGGCGAATCGTCGAACATCGCACCGTATCGCCCGAATTCGCGGCTGGTCGTCCTGAATCGCAAGTCGTCGACCGGCTTTCGCCGGTCGAGAACCCGCAATCCACTCCCGGAAAAGGGAAAGACGCTACTTGCCGGCCTTGGCGGCCTTGCGGCGGTTCGCACCGCCCCGGCTGCGGAGTTGCGCATGCGACTCCACGAGCACGTTGTGGATGAAGCCGTACGACCGCCCGGTCTCCCGGGCCAGGGACCGGATACTGGCTCCGGCCTCGTACTGCTTCTTCAACTGGGATTGCAGGCGATCGCGGGATTTCCCGGTGACGCGCGTGCCTTTACCCAATACGGCTTTACCCTGTGCGGGCCTGTCACTCATGGCTTCCTCCGAGTCGCCGTGGGCGCCTCATTCCAGGTTAGAGACTCGGATGCCTGTGATCAACGAAACGCTGTGATGTGAGTCACCGATTTTTGGCGACCACGCGTTTTTCCGTGTGGGAGGCGCATTCTCACGCCAGCTGGATCAGTTCCAGGTAGTCCTGCGACCAGTGATCCTCGGTGCCGTCGGGGAGCATGATGACCCGCTCGGGGTTGAGCGCCTCGGCCGCACCCGGGTCGTGGGTCACCAGTACGACCGCACCCGCGTAACTGCGCAGTGCGTCGAGCACCTGTTCACGCGAGACGGGGTCCAGGTTGTTCGTAGGTTCGTCCAGCAGAAGGACATTCGCGGCCGAGGAGACCAGACCGGCCAGTGCCAGGCGGGTCTTCTCACCGCCGGACAGGGTGCCGGCGGGCTGCTCCAGCTGCGGGCCGGAGAACATGAACGCGCCGAGCAGACCGCGCAGATCCTGTTCGCCCGCATCGGGTGCGGCGTGGCGGATGTTCTCCCAGACCGTGGCCTGATCGTCCAGAGTGTCGTGCTCCTGGGCGAAATATCCGACTTTCAAGCCGCGTCCGGGCTCGATCTGCCCGGCGGTCAGGGTCTCCACCCCGGCCAGCAGCCGGAGCATGGTGGTCTTACCCGCACCGTTGAGGCCGAGGATCACGACCCGGCTGCCCTTGTCGATGGCCAGGTTCACGCCGGTGAAGATCTCCAGCGACCCGTAGAGCTTGGTCAGGTTCGT
This sequence comes from Nocardia sp. NPDC059236, assembly GCF_042754085.1. Taxonomy (NCBI): domain Bacteria; kingdom Bacillati; phylum Actinomycetota; class Actinomycetes; order Mycobacteriales; family Nocardiaceae; genus Nocardia; species Nocardia sp. NPDC059236. Next base: position 384,731 of record NZ_JBHZAF010000008.1, on the reverse strand, counting down.
GGCCATCAGTGGCGTCTTGCCGCAGGGAGCCGGTTCGGGGAACTTGATACGCGCGACCTTGTCGGCCACCCGGATCTCGTCGGCCTCGGCCAGCATGCGCTCGGCGCGCTTGACCATCTGGTGTGCCGCAGCGGCTTTCGTGGCCTTCGCGCCGAGCTTGGCGGCCTGCTGCTTGAGCGCGGACGCCTTCTTCTCGGCATTCGCGCGCTCGCGGACACGGCGCTGCTCGTCGGTGGCGCGGGCGTCGAGGTACTTCTTCCAGCCCATGTTGTAGATGTCGGCCTCGCCGCGCACGGCATCGAGGAACCACACCTTGTTGACCACGTCGCCGAGCAGGTCGACATCGTGGGAGATGACGATGAGGCCGCCGTCGTGGTTCTGCAGGAAGCTGCGCAGCCAGGTGATGGAGTCGGCGTCGAGGTGGTTGGTGGGCTCGTCCAGCAGCAGCGTGGTGTCGGACTTGCCGCCACTGCCGTCGGAGGCGCTGAACAGGATGCGCGCCAATTCGATTCGGCGGCGCTGACCGCCGGAGAGGGTGCGCAGCTGCTGGTTCAGCACCCGGTCGGGCAGGCCCAGGCTGTGGCAGATCCGGGCGGCCTCGCTCTCGGCCACGTAGCCGCCGAGGGCGGAGAAGCGCTCCTCGAGCCGGCCGTACTTGCGGATGGCCTTCTCACGTTCGGCGTCGTCGGCGACCTCGGCCATGAGCGCCTGCTGCTTCTCCATATCGCGCAGCAGGGCGTCGAGCCCGCGCGCCGACAGCACGCGATCCTTGGCGAGCACATCGAGGTTGCCCTCGCGCGGATCCTGGGGCAGATAGCCGATTTCGCCGGAACGGATGACCTTGCCCGCGTAGGGTTCACCCTCACCGGCGAGAATGCGCAGGGTGGTGGTCTTCCCGGCACCATTGCGCCCCACCAGCCCGATCCGATCCCCGGCCTGCACCCGCAGCGCCGACCCCGGCGCAGTCAGCAGGGTGCGGACTCCGGCCCGGACCTCCAGGTCGGTCGCGGTGATCACAAGCTTCTCCTCGGGTACAGCGGATGCCGGTAGTTAACTGAACGAGTGTGCGCCATCGCGGCACACAAGAACCACCGATTTTACCGGGGCCACCTCCCTGGGACCGAATCGAGCACATCCCTCGCTACCGCAGACCGGGAACCGGGTAACGGCGGTCACACTCCCAGAGCCGGTCGGCGCGCGGCGGGCAACCCCGGCGAGGGCCGCTCGCGAGGCGTACCGCCGGTGGGTCGGCGGGGTGCGCACCGCCGTGGCGAATAGGGAACGACACGCATTCCAATCGACGATGAATTGCGATGACGGCGGGTCGGATTGCCACGCCGGCACCTATACTCACCCGGTACATATTTGGATTCGACATGGGCTTGGGAGCGCAGCTATCGACTCTATTCGATTCAGCTCATGTGAGCCTCTCGCGACTCGGGAAGTCTGAACGTTAGAGTTGCATTCCAATCAGTGAGTCGCGTAATCGACCTGGACGGGTGGCAATTTCCGCGCGGCGCGCACACCCGAATTCCACTCTGGTCGCCAGGATCAACAATGAACGACTTTCCGCAGGGTGCCGGGCCGTGGCGGGAGCCCGATGGCACCTGGCATCCACCCCAGTCCACGCGTCCTCGGGGGCTAACGACCATCGAACAACAGTTCCTGCGCGATGCCGCGGCCGCCAAGGTCATTTCCAACGACCCGAATGTGAAGGCGGACGTGAATCTCCAGGACGCAAACAAAGCCGACGAAGCCAATGATCCCTATCAGGAAGCGCTGGACGAATCCACCACCACCCGAATTCACCTCTCGCACGACGACGCGGCCAAATTGGTCGGCCTGGCAATAGAGGACGTCTGCCCGACAGCAGGAAAATAATCCGGACACACCGGCCGGTACTTGAATGCTGCGATCTCGGTAGCCGAAGGTGACGGCCGGATCGTCACCGATCCCCCGCCACATCGGGATGGTGTCACGTCCGGTCTCGGCGGCCCCGACCGCGACCGGGAACGCGACGGCGACCTGCTCCGGATCCACCAGGCCCGTGGTCAGGTTGACGACGAATCCAGACCGATCCCTAAACCGGCAGTTCTGGCTTACATGTTGACATTTCACAGTGATTTGTCACACACTCGCCAGGCTCAACGGTGATGAGGAGGGGTTCGGCGATGACCGATCACGCGCGGGCCGCGCTCGAGCTGTTGCGGGACAGCAGCCAGTTCAAGTGGTACGTGATTCCGCTGCTGCTGGTCGTCATCTACGTCTATGCGACCGAGGTCGAACGGCGGAACTGGAATGTGCTGTTCGCGGGGCTGGCCCTGTGGGGCATGGACTGGTTCAACGAGATCTGGAACTCGCTGGTCTTCCACGCCACCGGGCGCGCGCCGGTGTGGGGCGCGACCGGGCCCACGGCGTATCAGATCCTCATCGGCCTCAATATCGAGATCTGCTTCATGTTCGCCATCATGGGTGTGGCCGCGGCGAAGATGCTGCCGCCCAAGGAGGTTCGAATCCTGGGCCTGCCCAACCGGCCGGTCCTCATCGCGGCGAACTCCGCGGCCGCGGTCGGCGTGGAGGTGCTGCTGAACAAGGCGGGTGTGCTGACCTGGGATTGGTCCTGGTGGCACGCGGGCTTCCCATACCTCATCTGGCTGTTCGGATACGTGCCGTTCTTCATCGCCTGCTTCTATGTCCACGACCTGAAGACGGTGCGGGCGAAAGCCATTGCCGTGGGCGCGATTCTGGGGATCGACGCCCTCGCCCTGATCGTGTTCGGCTCCCTCGGGTGGTTGTGATGCCCGAACCCGCAGTGCGGCACGGCGTGCTCGCCGCGGCCGCCGGACTCGCGCTCGCGGTGGCGGCGCCCCCGCAGATCGCGTCCGCCGAACCGCCCGCGTGCACGCTGCTCGGCACCGTCGGCACGCCCGAACTGGGCGCGGACGAGTCCACGGCCGGACTCGACGCATTCCCGGCGGCCGCCGTCCCGTTACCGGATCAGGTCTTCCTGCGGACCACCGCGGAAACGTTCAACCGCCGCTGGTCCTTCGCCGTGCGCGACGGGTCCGTCTACGTGAAACAGGCGGCCGCGCAGGGCGGTTGGCGCACGCTGCCGCTGCCCGGGTGCATGGCGGGCCGGATCGCCGGCGTCTCGGCGGACGACGACGAACTCATGGCCATCGACGTCGACGGCCGCTTCTTCACCATGGACCACATCCTGAGCGCACCCGCGGACTGGAACTGGAGCAGCCGCTACGGCACACCGCTGTGGACCGGCCCCGGCAACACCCTGCCGCCGGGCACGATCGCCTGGACCTGGTCGGTGCTGTCGCCCAACGAGGATCACCGCTGGCGCGACACCGCCGGCAATGATCACAATGTCGGCGGCGCGAAGGTGTCGCACGTCTTCGCGCTCACCGACGACGGCCACCGCATCCACTACGTGGACCCGTGGCTGCCGCTGGACCACAGCTACGAGATGTCCACGCCCGACCAGGGCCGCTTCCGCGCGGTGGCGCTGTCCACCAGCGGATCGACCACGCTGGTCGTGGATCGGTTCGGCAATCTCTACACGCGGCTCTACGATTTCGACATCTCCGGCGCGGACAAGGTGTTCTTCCGCTACTCCTACGAGGATCAGCGGGGACGGCCCGCGGCGCCCGACATGCTCGGTGAGCGGATCGACGATCACTACGCGGCGATCCAGCTACCCGCGCCGGACTGGCTGCGGCAGCCCAGGATTCCCGGCCGGATCACCGATCGGGTTTCCGTGCACAAGACCGGAATCGGTTCCGACGCACGCGAATTGCGTGTCGAAGGCGTCGACGGCGGGCGCACCGGCTATTGGGTGAAGGAACTCGCCGCCGACCAGTGGGATTTCGTACCCACCGATCGTCCGCTGGCAGGTCGTCTGCTGGACAACACCGGCACCGGCCACTCGGCCGATGACACCGTGGCGGCATCGCCGTACACCTATGCGGGCCGGACCGCGTCGGGCGTGGCCGTGCGGATCGAGTCCTTCGATGTCGCGGTCTCCCCCACCCCGCTGCGCCTGGACTTCGCCGACGGCAGCCACCTCGCCCTGACCCTGCACACCGTGGACGGACTCCGCCAGACGGTCCAGGCGTCCGGAATCACCGATCAGCCCAGAAGTTTCGACGGCACCGTGGAGATCCCCGCCGACACCCTCGCGACACTCCCGGATCAGCCGGCACCGGTCCGCGAGTTCCTCCAGACCGCCCTCGCGGGACGCCGTTTCACCGATACGCCGGTCCGCGTCACCACGAACGAGTTCCGTATCGACGGGCTCGGACTGACGCTGTCGCGCACCCGCTGAATCCCCGTGGTGTGAAGGCCGACTCGCCCGCGATGACGCTGCCGGGGCATGGGTAGATCCAGAAAGGCATGCGGGAAGCCACGATCGGTAGCGGCCGCCTACTCGAGCGTCTCAGTGGTCGGGCAGCCAGTTGCCGTGGAAGCCGTACGGGATCCGGCGGGGCAGGTGGATGGTGGCCACCGGCGCGGCTGCCAGGTCGGTGGCGTCGAGGATGACGAGGTCGCTGCGGTCCTCGCCGGAGTCGTAGACGTAGGACATGAGATAGCCTGCGCCGCCCGGGCTTTCGTCGGCGGGGGCGAAGGATGCCTCAGCGGGGAGGCGGCCGGGGCCGAAGGTGTGGGCGGTGCTCGAGCCGGTGTGGAGGTCGTAGCGCAGCAGCGCGCCGACGCCGCCGTCGGAGACCGAGACGTGGCCGTGGCGGGCGTTCAGGCCCGCGAGGCGGTCGTCGATGCGCGGGAATTCGGCGATGCGGTCGTCGAGTTGGTCCTCGCGGACCGCACCGGTGGCGAGGTCGATGGTCCAGCGCCACAGTGTCGCGCCCTCGTCGAAGTCGCGGGAGTCGGAGCGCCACATGCTCCGATAGCGCATGGCGTGCAGCACGATCCGGCCGTCTTCCTCGTGCGCGTTGAGGGTGTGGAAGACGTAGCAGGGTTCGATGGCGAACCAGCGCACCTCACCGTGCGGGTCGTCGCGGCGCAGTACGCCGAGGCGGGCCTGGTAGTCGTCGTTCCACCGGAACGGCATGCCGGCACCGGTCATGGCGGTCTGCAGGTCGAAAACCACCGGCAGATCCATGAATACGACATGGTTCGCGGTGAGCGCGAAGTCGTGGTGCATGGTCGCGGCCGGGACGTCGATCTGGCGGCTGAGCTCGAGCGTGCCGGCCGCGTCGGCGCGGTGATAGGTCAGGTAGGGCTCGAAGAAGTCGTAGCCGAAGAAGTGCAGCTCCCCCGTGACCGGGCAGGTCTTCGGGTGCGCGGTCATGGCGGTGGTGAGCTTGCCGTCGAAATCGTGCGGTCCCAGAGTGTCCAGATCGCAGGTCAATTCGTAGGGAAACGAGGATTCGACGAGCGCGAACGTGCGCCCGGCGTGCCGGATGACGTGCGTGTTCGCCACGCCCGCAGTGAAATCCCGCCGGCCGTGCTCGTCGATGCCCCGGGCGCCGTCGGTGAAGGTGCTGGTGCGCACCCACCGATTGCGATAGGACACCGCGCGCCCGCCTTCGATCCGCACGCCGTGCACCATGCCGTCGCCGAGGAACCAGTGTTTGGAGGCCGCCGCGTGCGGGTTGGGCCCGTTGCGCAGGTACCAGCCGGTGAGTTCCTCGGGAATCGTTCCGGTGCAGGGTAGGTCGTGGGTGGTGAGCTCGTCGGCGACGGGCGCGTAGTTGCCGGTGAGGTGGGGAGGTGTGGTCATGTTCGATACCTGCCTGCCGGAGGAGCCGGGCTCCTCGACGTCGCGACATTCCAATTCTGACATGTCCAAGCCTGAGCCTCCATGCTCGACATGTCAATACTGGAATGTAAGGTAGGGGGCATGAGTCTCCGGTACGCCCTGCTCGGGCTGCTGTCCGATGGTCCCGCCAGCGGCTACGACCTGCTGCGGACCTTCAAGCACTCGCTGGCCAATGTCTGGCCCGCGACACAGAGCCAGATCTACACCGAGCTCACCAAACTCGCCGACACCGGATTCATCGCCGTCAGCGACGAAGGACCGCGCGGCCGCAAGGAATACACCATCACCGACGCCGGGCTCGACGACCTGCGCACCTGGCTCACCACGACCCGGCCGAAACAGGTGACACGCAATGACACGCTATTGCGCGTGTTCTTCCTCGGCATCCTGCCGCCCGAACAGGCCCGCGCCTACCTGGCCGGCATCGCGGAACGCGCCGAACACGCCCACGCCGAACTGGGCGAACTCGAGCAGCACATCGACTGGACCGACAGTAACCTGTCGCATTACGGCCACCTCGCGCTGGAATACGGCGCCCGAGCCACCGCCATGAACCGGGACTGGGCCCGATGGGCCCTGGAACAGCTACCCCCGGAACAGGATTGACCGGCTCGCGCTACAACCCGAGCCCGTGGGCCAGCACCGGCCAGGAAGCGGGCAGCTCGTCGTCCCAGTAACCCCAAGAGTGGGTGCCGTAGGGGTGCAGTTCCACGGTGGCCGGGATGCCCAGATCCGCGAGCCGGTCGGCCATGGCGTGCGTGCACTGGTCGACGGCGGCCTCGAGAATGCCGCCCACCAGGATCTGGTTCGCGAGACTGTCTCCGGCACCGGCGAAGTGACGGTCCCCGGCCCTGTCGTGCGGCCCGGGCATGCCATTGCCGCTGGACAGGTACAGGTCGAGCCCGCGCAGTGCCTCGGCGTGCAGGTAGGGATCGTTGGCCGCCCACATCGGGTCACCGGACGGGCCGTACATATTGCCGGCGTCGCCGCCGCCGAACCCGACCGTGATCCGGACATACATCTCGCCCACCGGATCGGCGATCCGCGCGCAGCCGCTGAACGCCGCCACCGAGCGGTACAGGCCGGGTTTGGCGATCGGCAGCTGCAGGACCGACGTCCCCGACATCGATACTCCGACAAGACCGTTCACGCCACTGGTGCCCAGCGCGGCATCGATGAGCGGAGGCAGCTCCTCGGTGAGGTAGGTCGTCCACTTCATGACGCCCAGCCGCGGATCCGGCTGCCGCCAATCGGCGTAGTAGGACGCCGCGCCGCCGATGGGCTGCACGACATTGACGTCCTTGTCGGCCAGGAAGTCGAAGGCATTGGTGCGGCGATCCCAGGAGGCCGCGCCCTTGCCGCCGCTGCCGCCGCTGAGCATGTAGAGCACCGGGCGGGGCGCGGACCGGTCGGCGGGCAACTGCACATCCACCGGAAAGTCGAGGTTCATGGCGGCGGAGTGCACGGTGAGTTCCAGGTGCCGATCGTCGACGCGCCGGATGCCGACAATGGCCGAACCGTCCGGCGCCACCGGCGCGGTCCCCGGACCGGCGGGCGTCATCACATCCGGTTGAGCGCGCGCCGCCGGATCGAAGGGGGTCGAGGACAGCGAGACGAGCCCCGCCGCAGCCATAACTGCCATGCTGCAAATCATCGAGCGGTATCGCACGTCCGGGGTCCTGGTTCTCGCGTGCCGCCGGCGCGCTTGACCTGGCGACTGTTCTGCTCCGACGGCGACGGCCGTCCGCGGCCCGACGGAATGCTCATCGGGCGCGCGGCGGCGAGTCTGGCAGCCGCTTTCTAACGGCAGGTTTCCGAATGTTGTCGGGCAGAAAACAGCTTGCGCACCGAAGGCTCAGCCGAGGGTGAGCAACCTCGCAGTCCCGGAGACGACGGTCTGGCTCGGATCGACCAGCGCGACCCGGACCTGCACGGGGGCGCCCGATACCAGCGGCGTCTCCCCCGCCACCGGGGTGAGCGCGATGGTCGCGGCGTGCTGGGAGCCGTCGCAGGTGAACGAGTCCTGCTCGCCGGTGGCGGCCGGCCGGTCCGCGTTCGGATCGCCGACCATGGCCAGGATGCCGGCGACGCCCGCGGACGCCTCGCACATGTAGTCGATGCCGATCGACGAAGCTCCCGCCGACTCGACCGTGATGGAGTTGGCGGCCAGCGCGGGCGCCGCGGCGAGCAGCACCCCCGCGCCCAGGGCCGCGACGACAGCGGCGGTGACGGTCGAGCGGTGACGGTTCCGAATGACGACCATGTTTTCGTTCCTCCTGTGTGACGGATCTGGATCGCTGAACACACGTGGAAAGACGCCCGGCCAGTATCGCGCCGAAGCTCCAGCGTCCAACCGGCGGCCCCCGGGAAGCGGGGGGAACCGCACCGCGCGGCGAGTCCCGCATCCACCCCGCAACCACGCGGCAGCCATCGAGCCGGGCATCCGGTGCACGACAGGGGTCGAGGATTCGGGCTGCGAGCGTCACTATGAGAGCCGAGGCAATCGCATCCGGATCATGAGGAGCGCCGGTGGATTCCGACATCTGTTACGCGTCCGCACGGGAGTTGGCCGGCTGGCTGCGCGCCCGCCAGGTCTCGGCCGTCGAGGTGGTGCGCGCCCACCTGGATCGGATCGAGCGGATCAATCCCAAGGTCAATGCGATCGTCACCCTGGTCGGCGAGCAGGCGCTCGACGCCGCCCGCGCCGCCGACCAGCGGGTGGCCGCCGGGGCCGAACCGGGTCCCCTGCACGGAATTCCGATGGCGCACAAGGACACCCACGACACCGCGGGCATCCGCACCACCTACGGCAGCCCGCTGCTGGCACAGCAGATCCCCGAGCGCGACGAGCTGCTGATCGAGCGGCTGCACGCGGCCGGAGTCATCACGGTGGGCAAGACCAATGTGCCGGAGTTCGGGGCCGGCTCGCACACCGTGAATCCGATCTTCGGCGCCACCCGCAATCCCTACGATCTCGGCAAGTCGGCGGGCGGCAGCAGCGGCGGCGCCGCGGCCGCGCTGGCGTGCGGTCTGCAGCCGCTGGCCGACGGCAGCGATATGGGCGGGTCGCTGCGCAATCCGGCATCGTTCTGCAATGTGGTGGGCTTCCGACCGTCGCCGGGCCGCGTGCCGACCTGGCCGGATCCTTACGCGTGGGGAACGCTGACGGTACAGGGACCGATGGCGCGCACGGTGGCCGATGCGGCGCTGCTGCTGTCGGTGCTGGCGGGCCCGGATCCGCGCAGTCCCATCGCGATCACCGAACCCGGCTCGATCTTCACCGGATCCCTGGACCGGGATCTGCGCGGGCTGCGGGTGGCGTGGTCGCCGGATCTGGGCGGCGCGGTGCCGGTCGATCGGGCGGTGCGGGACGTGCTCGAACCCGCGGTCCGGGTGTTCTCCGAACTCGGTGCGGTCGTGACCGAGGACTGCCCGGATCTGTCGGGGGCAGAACAGGTCTTCCGGACGCTGCGCGCGTGGCTGTTCGCGCTGGCGCTGGAACCGCCACTGGCGCACCGGGATCTGGTCAAGCCGTCGCTGGTGTGGAACATCGAGCAGGGGCTGGCGCTGAGCGGGCGCGACATCGCCGAAGCCGAAGTGCTGCACACGATGCTGTTCCATCGGATGCGGGAGTTCTTCGAACGCTATGACGTACTGCTGCTGCCGGTGAGCCAGGTACCGCCGTTCGATGTGGAGCTCGAGTATCCGGACACGGTGGACGGCGAGCCGATGTACACCTATCTGGATTGGATGCGGTCGGCGTATTTCATCAGTGCCACCGGATGTCCGGCCCTGTCGGTGCCCGCCGGATTCACCACCGCGTGGCTGCCGGTGGGCTTGCAGATCGTCGGACCGCATCGTGCCGACCGCCTGGTTCTGGAGGTCGGGCACGCCTTCGAGCAGGCCACCGGATTCGGCACCGTGCGGCCGCCCATCGCCGCAGGCTGATTCACTCTCGAAGCCCGAGGCGGAGCCACTGTCTCGCCCCGCCGCGGAGCCGCGTTCGCGGGCCCGGCGCGAACCCGGCCCGCGAACGGTCGTGTCTACTCGCCGTCCAGCCGCACCGGCAGGCTGGTGTGCCCGTTGGAGATGAAGCTGCCCAGCGGGGTCAATTCCGTTGCGTCCGTGGCCAGCCGGAGGTTCGGGAAGCGCTCGAACAGGGCGGGCAGCGCGATGGCGGCCTCCAGCCGGGCCAGCGGGGCGCCCAGGCAGTGGTGGGCGCCGTGGCCGAAGGCGACGTGCTGGTCCTTGGTGTCACGGTGGATGTCGAAGCTGTCGGCGGTCGCACCGTGGATCCGCGGGTCGCGGCTGGCGCCGGCGTAGGAGGCCAGGATGGCCTCGCCCTTGGGGATGGTGAAGCCGTCGATCTCGATGTCCTCCACCGCGTATCGCAGCGGCAGGTGCGCCACCGGCGACTGGAACCGCAGGGTCTCCTCGATGACGTCGTTCCACGACGCCTGCTCGGCGACGACCGCGGCCAGCTGCTCCGAGTGGGTGAGCAGGGCGACGATGGCCTGGTCGAGCAGGTTCACGGTGGTCTCGTGCCCGGCATTGATGACGAGCATGAGGGTTTCGACGAGCTCCTTGTCGGCCAGCTGCGAGCCGTCCTCGTCATCGCGGGCGGCGATCATGGCGCTGGTGATGTCGTCGCCCGGGTTGTCGCGGCGGTAGGCGACGAGTTCGCCCACGCGCTCGTACATTTCGAGGAAGTTGGCCATGGACTCCTCGGCGGACAGGGACCCGTCGAAGAAGCCGTCGACGCACTTGTGGATGGCGGCGTCGAGGTGCTCGGGCACCCCCATGAGGCCGCTGATCACGCGGATCGGCACCGGGTAGGCGTAGAGCGAGCGCAGGTCGGCGACCGAGCCCGCCGGGAGCGCGGCCAGCTCGTCGAGCAGCTCGGCGACGATGGCCTCGATGCGTTCGCCCATGGCGGTGGTGCGGCGGTGGGTGAAGGCCGGGGACACCAGCTTTCGCAGCCGGCGGTGGTCGGCACCGTAGGCGGTGAACATGTTCTCCACGGCCACCCAGGGCAGCAGCGGCCAGGCCTCGGTGATCTCGCCGTTGATGAACGCGGACCAGTGCTGGCGCGGATCCTTGGAGACGCGGGCATCGGCCAGCAGGGTCTTGAGCACGGCCTGGTCGGTGACCGACCACGCCGTCACGCCGCCGGGCAGCTCGACCAGCGTGACGGGGCCCTGCGCGCGGATCCGGGCGGATTCGCCCTGGATGTCGGTGCCGGTGACATCCAGCACGATCGGGCTCTGGGACATGGAGCACTCCTTACACCGCGCGCAGCGCGGGACTGATCGGGAATTCGACCGGCAGTGCCACCATGGCGCGGTGGAACGGGCCGGGCCGCCAGGAGATGTCGTGTTTCGGGACGGCCAGCGTCAGGTCCGGCACCGCGTCCAGCAACTGGTCGATGGCGGTCTGCGCGACCAGGTAGGCCACCGATCGGGCCGGGCAGGCGTGCGGGCCCGCGCTCCAGGCCAGGTGCGACCGGTTGCCGGTGCGGTCGCCGCCCGCGATCTCGGGATCGTTGTTGCAGGCGGCGAGGCTGATCAGGACAGGCTGATGGGCGGGCAGCCAGGTGGTGTCGATGAGGATGGGCTGACGCGGGTAGCTGATGGAGAAGTTGGCCATCGGCGGGTCGTTGAAGAGCACCTCGTCGAGTGCGTCGCGGGTGGATAGGCTGCCGCCCAGCATGTCTCCGCCGAAACGGTCGTCGGTGAGCATGAGCAGCAGGGTGTTACTGATCAGGTTCTGCATGGGCTCGAGGCCCGCGCCGTAGAAGCTGACCAGCTGGTACAGCATCTCCTCGTCGTTCAGCGCGGCCGAGTGGTGGGCCATGCGCGAGGTGACGTCGTCGCCGGGCTCGGCGCGGCGCATGGCGATGAGCTCCATGAGCGCCTCGGCCAGGGTCTGCATGCCCCACGCGGCATTGACGGTGTCGAACAGCGCGGCCATGCCGGTGGCCACCCGCTGGCCGATATCCGCTGAGCAGCCGACCAATTGGTTGAGCACCTCGAACACCAGCGGCAGCGCGTACTGCGACACCAGGTCCGCGCCGCCCTCGGCGGCCAGGCCCGCGATGAGCCGGCCCGCGATCTCCTCGACCGTGGAATGCACGGCGTGCAGGTCGATCCCGTCGATACCGGCGGTGTAGGCCTGCCGGTAGCGGGTGTGCTCGGCGCCCGCGTTGCGCAGCGCGTTGGGATACCACTGCATCATCGGCCGGATGGGCGAATCCTCGGGGATGCCCTCCTGCCAGACCCGCGGATCGGCCGGAAAGTGCTCGGGATCATTGAGGATTCGCAGCGCTGTCCGATAGCTCACCACCAGCGTCGCGGGCACCCCCGGCGCCAGCTCGATGGGCACCATGGAGCCGTGCTGCCGACGCATCTCGCGATAGGCGCGATGCGGATCGGCCGCGAATTCCGGTGTTCCCAACAGCATCGGGGGCTCTGCCACGCCGACGGGCGACCCGCCACGTACCGGGCATCCCCCAGCCCCCGAGACCACGCCCCACGATCCTGTCGACTCCAAGTCCGAAACTCCCTACCGACGAACGACTTTCACCGGACCCACCGGGTCGTCCCCGTCGAGTCAACGCTTCGAACCCTAGCAGCCTCGCAGCACACCCACCCCCTTTGTGAAACGGCAACCGCCGGTCCTACTCCTCGACAATCGAGGTGATGAGCGTGCGGCTGCCGACGGTACGGGTGGTGACGGTCTGGGTGAAGACGTCCTGGAGTTCGCCGGGACGCTGCTGGGCGACCTTCACCGCCCAGTGGTCGTCGTCGGCGGCGGCGATCCGGCTGACCTGCACGCAGTAGCGGGTGCCGACGGGCAGCGAGTCGATGCCGCTCTGGATCTTGGCCGCGTCCGCGACATTCGCCGCGTTCTCGGCCACGAATTCCCGTGCGACGCTGCCGGAGCGGAGCACGTAGTAGGCGTACTCGAAGGCGAGGACGGCGTCGGGGCCGCTGGCGATACCGCCCGGATCGGTGCCGGTCACCCCGTCGGGGGTGCGGCGGGACTGGCACCCGTCGGCGGCCGCGGCCGCGCCCGCGGAGGTGGTGATCGAGGTGGGGACGACGCTCGTGCTGCGGCGGGTGGGTACTGCAGCCGTGGAGCTGGTCGGGGCCCCGGCCGCACTGTGCGGGCCGGAGTCGGCGAGCGTGGTCAGGATTCCGACGGCGGCGGCCGCCGCTCCGGCCAGCAGCGCCACGGCCAGGAACACCAGCAGGGTGCGCGAGCGGGTCCACTGGCGCGACGATGGAATCGCCTTGTGGCTGTGCGTCTCCCGAGGCGGCGGCGCCGGTGTCCGAGGCCGCGCGCCCTCGATCGCCGCGCTCACCGCGACCGACAGCTCGGTGCAGGTGGCGAATCGGGCCCGGGGATTCTTCGCCATCGCCCGGGCCAGCACCGGATCCAGGGCGGCGGGCAGCGCCGGATTCCGTTCCCGCACCGAGGGCACCGGGGACCGCACGTGCTGGTAGATCAGCCGCGGCAGATCCGTGTCGGCAAACGGTGGTGCACCGGTGAGCATTTCGAACAGCGTGCAGCCGAGGGAGTAGACGTCGGCGCGGCGGTCGACCCGGGCCTCGCCGCTGAAACGCTCCGGCGCGGTGTACTGGAAACTGGCCACCACCTCACCGTTCTCGGTGATGCCGCGCACCTCGTGCCGGGACTCGGCGATGCCGAAATCGGTGAGCAGCGCCCACTCTCGCGGCTGGGCGGTCAGCAGCACATTGGCGGGCTTGACGTCGCGGTGCAGCACGCCCGCCTCGTGGGCGTAGTCCAGGGCGCGCGCCAGGTCGGCGGTGATGGCGGCGGCGCGGGCGGGCTCCAGGGGCCCGTCGAGCAGTTCGGCGGCCAGATCGGAGCCGTCGACGTAGGCCATGGCCAGCCACAGCCGGCCCTGTTCCTCGCCGCGGGCGTAGATGGTGACGATGTTCGGATGCGACAGCCGGGCAATGATGTTCGCCTCCCGCAGGAAACGCTGGCGGGTCTCGTCGTCATCGCTGGCCACGCGATTGAGCAGCTTCAATGCGACGAACCTGGGTAGGTCCCGATCGTGGGCCAGATATACCTCACCCATCCCACCGGCACCGAGTAGTCGCTCGACCCGATATCCGGCGAAGACCACGCCGGTTCGGAGCTGCTCAGCCAACCAAATCCTCCCGATCCACGTGCACCGCAGACAATACCGGGCACCCGGGGCCGAGTCCGCCGCCCGCCCCAACCGGTTCCGCGGCCCGGCATCCGGCACGAAACGGGGGTAGACGGGTGTGCGGATTGGATACGCTGGAGGGGAACGGCTTCCGCGCGCAACGGGGCGAGTCGTCGGGGGTCGTCTCGGGCCGGATGGCGGGAGCCGGGCTGTGCGGTCGTGGAATTCGGCCGGTCGGAAGGACATCCGATGATGAGGACTGTACGGATGCTGGCGGGGGTGATCGCGGCCGCCGGGCTCGCGTTGGGCGTCGGCGGGGTGGGCGCGGCCCCGGCGCAGGCGGATTGGCTGCCGCAGTGGGCGCCGTTCGGCACCACGGTGTTCACCTTCGGGGACGCGAATTTCTGTGCGGGGCAGATCGCGGTGGGTCTCGAGGCCGCGCACGGCATGCCCGGCCATGTGACCGCGCACGTGACACCGCTGGGGTATCTGGGTGGGCCGTGCGGTAATCACATCGTGCTGGGCTGGCTGGGGTCCGCGGGCGGCGGCTCGCGGGATGTCCATGTCCGCACCGGTGCTGGTCCGGGTGAGACCCAGACGGTCGACCTGTGGGTCGGGATGGGACTGGCCAAGCTGGTCGCCAACAGCTGGCCGCTGCAGGGCCCGTGGGCAGAGTGGTATCTGATCGTGCCCTGAGCGAGCGCTGTGTGCCTGACCGCAGCGCTATTCGGGCGTCGCCGGCCGCAGACAGGCGATCGCGGTGGCGGATTCGGACACGATGTCGCGCATGGCGGATTCGGCGCCGGGGCCGTCACCGGACTGGATCGCCGCGGCGACGGCGGCGTGCAGCTGCAGGGCCTGCGGATTGGCCTGCACCGGCATGAGCTCGTGTTCGGTTCTGCCGGTGAGGACTTCGCGAATGATCGGGGCGAAGACCTGCAGCAGTGGATTGCCGGACGCGGCCAGCAGGGTGGCGTGGAAGGCGATGTCGTGGTCGAGATAGGCGGCGGTGTTGGCGGCACGGGCCGTGGCCGACATGCCCATCACCGCCGCGGTCAGGGCCGCGCACTGCTCCGGCGTCGCGTGCGCGGCGGCCCCGCGGGCGGCCAGTGGTTCGATGCCGGAACGGAGTTCGGCCAGCCAGGCCAGCTGGGCGAAGCGGTGGGGGCCGGCGAGCTGCCAGCGGATCAGCTTGGGGTCCAGCGCCTGCCAGTGCGCGGGGTCGAGGACGGTGATGCCCGCACGCCGCCGGATGCTGACCATGCCCAGGGATTCCAGCACGCGCACGACCTCCCGGGCGACGGTGCGGGAGACGTCGAAGCGGGTGGCGATCTCATCGGAGGAGATGCGCGTGCCGGGCGCGATGCCACCGGAGGCGATGTCGGAGCCGAGCCGATCCAGCACCGATTCGTGCAGGGGCAAGGACGCGGCGCGGTCGACCATGGCTTCAGTGTCACACATCCGAGGCATATCTATCAGCATCCAGAGGGGAATACGTAGTACTTATTCGCGACACGGCTTGATATAGTCCTCCATATTGGGCTCTGTGCCCTGGATCACTCCACCTCGACTCGAAGAAGCGTCATGCCCTACCTCGAACCCCTCGCTGTCGCGAACCTGGCCGACGCGGCCACCCGGCACACCGGCAGCGCCCAGCTCATCACCGCGGCCGTGCTCGGTGTCGCGCTCATCGTCGGTCTCATCACCTGGCTGAAAATGCATCCGTTCCTGGCGCTGGCCATCGGCGCGGTCGCGGTCGGGCTCGTCGCCCGGCTGGGCGCGGCCGACACCGTGTCCTCCTTCGTCAAGGGCTTCGGCTCGACCATGGGCAGCGTCGGCATCCTGATCGGCTTCGGCGCCATGTTCGGCAAGCTGCTCGCCGATTCCGGCGGCGCGGATCAGGTGGTCGACACCCTGGTGAACCGGGCCGGGCCGCGGGCGCTGCCGTGGGTGATGGGCCTGGTGGGCGCGATCATCGGCCTGCCCATGTTCTTCGAGATCGGCGTGGTGCTGCTGATGCCGGTCATCCTGCTGGTCGCCAACCGGTCGCGACTTCCCCTGATGGCGGTGGCGATTCCGGCGCTGGCGGGCCTGTCGGCCATGCACGGGCTGGTGCCGCCGCACCCGGGTCCGCTGGTCGCGGTGGCGGCGCTCAAGGCCGATCTCGGACTGACGCTGGGTCTCGGCGTGCTGGTGGCGGTGCCGACGGTGATCATCGCGGGTCCGCTGTTCGGCAAGCTGGCCGCGCGCTGGGTGAATGTGCCGGTGCCGGAACTGTTCTCGACCGGTGAGCCCGCCGGGCGGCCCGCCGCGGAGAAGGGGCCGCGGCCGAGTTTCGCAGCCACGCTGGCCACCATCCTGCTGCCGGTCGTGCTGATGCTGGGCAGCGCGGTCTTCGACGTGGTCTCGCCGAAGTCCGGGTCCCAGGTGAAGAAGGTCCTGGATGTGCTCGGCACCCCGGTCGTCGCGCTGGGTATCGCGCTGATCGTGGGCATGATCGTGCTCGGCCGTGGCGGCCGCATGACGCGGGACGCCTTGGCGGACACCATGAACAGCGCGCTGCCGCCGGTCGCGGGCATTCTGCTGATCGTCGGCGCGGGTGGCGGCTTCAAACAGGTGCTGGTCGACACCGGCATCGCCGGCACCATTGCCGACGCGATTCGTGACAGCAGCCTGCCGGTGCTGCTGCTGGCCTGGTTCGTCGCCGCGCTGATCCGGGTCGCCACCGGGTCGGCCACCGTCGCGACGGTGACGGCGTCGGGCATTCTCGCTCCGGTCGCGGCCGGGCTCAGCACCTCCCACGTGTCGCTCATGGTGCTGGCGATCGGCTCGGGCTCGCTGTTCCTGTCGCACGTCAATGACGCCGGGTTCTGGATGGTCAAGGAGTATCTGCGCCTGGACGTCGTGCAGACGCTGAAGTCGTGGAGCCTGATGGAATGCGTGATCTCACTGGCCGGGATGGCGGGCGTGCTCGCCCTGAGCGCGGTCGTCTAGGAGCAGCGATGGCAACCCCCGCGCGACCGCAGATCGTGGTGCTCATGGGCGTCTCCGGATCCGGGAAATCCACGGTCGCGGGCATGCTGGTCAGCAGCCTGGGCTGGGATCTCTTGGAGGGCGACGACCTGCACCCGCCCGCCAATATCGCCAAGATGGCCGCAGGCCACGCGCTCACCGACGCCGATCGGGAGCCGTGGCTGGAGGCCATCGCGGCCTGGATGTCCGACGAGTTCACGGCCGGCCGCTCGGCGGTCGTGACCTGTTCGGCCTTGAAGCGCTCCTACCGGGACGTGCTGCGCCGCAGCCTCGCCGGGCACCCCGGCGCGGTGCTGACATTCCTGCATCTCACGGGATCCCGGGACGAGTTGCAGCGCCGCCTCACCGCGCGCATGGACCATTTCATGCCGCCGGGCCTGCTCGATTCCCAGCTCGGCACCCTGGAGGCGCCGGGTCCCGACGAGCATATTCTCAGCATCGAAATCGGCCCTCCCCCACACGAAGTCGCCGCCGCCGCATTGGCCGCCATCCACGCTCACAGCTGACACCAAGCTTCAGCTCAGCTTCAGGCTGCCTCTCTACGATCACTCGCGTGAACGCACCGAGATTCGCCGCAGCGATCCTGCTGTCCACCGCCTTCATGGCCGCGGGGTGCGGGCACCCGCAGGCCCGCGCCGCCGGCGACACCACCGTCACCTTCGAATACGGTGGACTGCAGCGGCAATACATCGTCCACTACCCCGCCAACCGACCCCAGGGCCTGCTGCCCGCCGTGCTCGCCTTCCACGGTGGCGGCGGCAATGCCGAGAACATGGCCGGTTCCTTCGGCTTCGACAAGGCCTCCGACGCCGACGGTTTCATCGCCGTCTACCCGAACGGCTACGAGAAGTCCTGGAACGACGGCCGCGGTGACGACACCAATGCCGGCGCCGCGAATATCGACGACGTGGGTTTCGTTGCGGCCGTGATCGACCGGATCATCGCGAACGACTCCGTCGACCCCACCCGCGTCTACGCCACCGGCATGTCCAATGGCGGCATGTTCACCGAGGACCTCGGCTGCCGCCTGTCCGGGAAGCTGGCGGCCATCGCCCCGGTGGCGGGCCCGCTCCCCCAGGCCGACGTATCCGCTTGCACCCCAACCCATTCCCTGCCGGTCCTGGAGATCCACGGCACCTCCGACCCGATCGTCCCCTACGGCGGCGGTGTCGTGCGCGTCACCTCCGGCCACCACGGCGCGGGCTCGAGCCCGGTGCTCTCGGTCGATGCCACCCAGCAGCTGTGGCGGGAGAAGAACTCCTGTAACGCGGCCACCACGACCACGCTCCCGCAGCGCACCGACGACGGCACCACCGTGACCGTCCAGTCCTCCGACTGCGCGAACGGCGCCAAGGTTCAGCTCTATTCGATCGCCGAGGGCGGCCACACCTGGCCGGACGGCCCGCAGTACCTGCCGCAGGTGATTGTCGGCAAGGTCACCCACCAGTTCGACGCCACCGACGTGATCTGGCAATTCTTCGCACAGTTCCACGCCTAGCCGCCCGGTGAATCCACGCGCAGCCGCCAGGTGAACACGGGACGACCAGGACGTACCGGTACCGTGGACCAATGGCCGCCTCACAGTTTGCCTGTCGGTAACTCTCGTATGAAACAACCAACGCACAAGCGCCGGATGGTTCCACGAGAGGTGGGCAGCACCTAATGCCGCAACAGCAGGCCGATACCGAGATAGTCGCGAACCCGATGCTGCGGGCCGCCCTCGCACCGCCGGCCCGCACGCTGGTCGATATTCTCGCCGCCACCGCCGCGGCGTACCCCGACGCACCCGCTCTCGACGACGGTGAGGTGGAGCTCGGATACGCGGAGCTGCTCGCGGAGATCGCGCTCGAGGTCGAGCGCCTGGCCGCCGCCGGGGTGCGGGCGGGCGACCGGGTCGGGGTGCGAATGCCGTCTGGCACGCGCGGCCTGTACATCACGATCCTGGCGGTCCTGCACGCCGGAGCCGCGTACGTGCCGGTGGACGCCGATGATCCCGACGAACGCGCCCGGCTGGTGTTCGGGGAGGCCCGGGTCTCGGCCATCGTGACCGCGGCCGGGATCGAATCCACCGGAGTGGCAAGGGAATCCGGCGACCAGGTGACGTCGACGGCCGCGCCCACGCCCGCCGACGACGCGTGGATCATTTTCACCTCCGGCTCCACCGGCACACCGAAAGGTGTTGCGGTGACCCATCGCAATGCCGCGGCGTTCGTCGATGCCGAGGCGCGGTTGTTCCTCCAGGACGCGCCGATCGGGCCCGGGGATCGGGTACTGGCCGGACTGTCGGTCGCCTTCGACGCCTCGTGCGAGGAGATGTGGCTGGCGTGGCGCAACGGCGCCTGCCTGGTCCCGGCGCCGCGCGCGCTGGTGCGGACCGGCGCCGATCTGGGGCCGTGGCTGGTCCGCCGGGAGATCAGCATCGTCTCGACCGTGCCCACGCTGGCGGCCACCTGGCCCGCCGAGGCGCTCGAACCCGTGCGGCTGCTCATCTTCGGCGGTGAGGCGGTGCCGCCCGAGCTGGCCGAACGGCTTGCCGGCAACCAGGATTCCGAGCGCGAGGTGTGGAACACCTACGGCCCCACCGAGGCCACCGTGGTGGCCTGCGCCGCGCTGCTGGACGGCGGCTTCCCCATCCGGATCGGGCTGCCGCTGGACGGCTGGGACCTGACCGTCGTCGACGCGGCCGGAGATCCGGTGGGCGAGGGCGAATCCGGTGAGCTGGTCATCGGCGGCGCCGGGCTGGCACGCTATCTCGACCCGGCCAAGGACGCCGAGAAGTACGCGCCGCTGCCGTCGGTCGGCTGGGAACGCGCCTACCGCAGTGGCGATCTGGTGCGCAACGATCGCGAGGGACTGGTCTTCCTGGGCCGGGCCGACGATCAGATCAAACTGGGTGGCCGCCGCATCGAGCTCGGCGAGATCGACAACGCGCTACAGCATCTGCCGGGTGTGACGGGCGCGGCCGCCGCGATCCGGACCACCAAGGCGGGCAACAAGATCCTGGTCGGCTACCTGACCGGACCCGGCGCCGATTACGACCTCACCGCCACGAGAACCATTCTCGCCGAACAGCTTCCGGCCCCGCTGGTGCCGCGACTGGCCGTGGTCGGGGAACTGCCCACCCGTACCTCCGGCAAGGTCGACCGCGACGCGCTGCCCTGGCCACTGCCCAAGGCCATCGCCGCCACCCCCGAGAGCGGTCTGTCCGAGACGGAGCGGTGGGTCGCGGGACTGTGGGATTCGATTCTCGGCGCGGAGGTCACCGACCCGGACGCCGACTTCTTCGATCTGGGCGGCGGCTCGCTGGCGGCCGCCCAGCTGGTGGCGGCGCTGCGGGAACGGCAGCCGCGCATCGCCGTCGCGGACCTCTACGACCATCCGCGGCTGGGCGCCCTGGCCGCCCTGCTCGACGGTTTCGCGCCGACCGCCGCGGTCGAGGAGCGACTGGTCCGGCCGGTGCCCCGGTCGGCACAGCTGTTCCAGCTGCTGGCGACGATTCCGCTCACCACCCTGACCGGTCTGCAATGGCTGACCTGGCTGGCGATCGTCGGCAATGTCGCCGCCTGGTCGGGGTCGCTGCCGTGGCTGCCGCACCTGTCGTGGTGGTGGATGCTGGTGGCGTTCCTGCTCTTCATCTCCCCGCCCGGCCGGATGGCACTGTGCGTGGCCGGTTCCCGGCTGCTGCTGCGCGGCGTGCGCGCGGGCACCTACCCGCGTGGCGGGTGGGTGCACCTGCGGCTGTGGACGGCCGTGCGACTGTCCGAGGCCAGCGGCGCCGAGAACCTGTCGGGCGCACCGTGGATGGTGCCCTTCGCGCGGGCGCTGGGCGCGACGGTGGGCCGGGGCGTCGACCTGCACACGCTGCCGCCGGTCACCGGCATGCTCGAACTGGGCGACGGCTGCAGCGTCGAACCCGAGGTGGACCTGTCCGGCTTCTGGATCGACGGCGATCTCGTGCACATCGGGCCGATCGAGATCGGGCCGGGCGCGGTGGTCGGCGCCCGCTCGATCCTGCTGCCCGGCACCAGGATCGGCCGCAATGCCGAGATCGCGCCCGGCTCCTCGGTATCGGGCAAGGTGAAGGCCGAACAGGAGTGGGCGGGCTCCCCCGCCGTGAAAGTCGGCCGGGCACAGCACCGCTGGCCCGACGAGACGCCCGCACGGGCCGCGCACTGGGTGGCGATCTTCGGCATCACCTCCATGGTGCTGGCCTCGGTGCCGATCTTCGCGCTGGGCACCGGCGGTCTGCTCATCGCCTGGTGGATTCGCGACACCCGGACGCTGGCAGCCGGATTCGAACGCGCCTTCGCCGTCCTCCCGGTGGCCATGCTGCTGGTGCTGGCCGTGTACGCGGCGGTCACCATCGTGGCCGTGCGACTGCTCGGCATCGGGCTGACCGAAGGCCATCACCCCGTGCGCAGCCGCCCGGGCTGGCAGGCGTGGGCCACCGAACGGCTGCTGGATTCCGCGCGCACCTTCCTGTTCCCGCTCTACGCCAGCCTGCTGACCCCGGTGTGGCTGCGCCTGCTGGGCGCGAAGGTCGGCAAGCGCGTGGAGGTTTCGACGGTCCTGCTGCTGCCGAAGTTCACCGTGGTCGCCGACGGCGCGTTCCTGGCCGACGACACCATGGTCGCCAGTTACGAACTCGGCGGTGGCTGGCTGCGCATCGGCGAGGCCAAGGTCGGCAAGCGCGCCTTCCTCGGCAACTCCGGCATGACCGCGCCCGGGCGGCGGGTGCCCAAGAACGGCCTGGTCGCCGTGCTGTCGGCCGCACCGTCCAAGGCGAAGGCCGGCTCGTCGTGGCTGGGCAGCCCGCCGACCCGCCTGCGCCGCGCCGCCGAATCCGGTGACACCGCACGCACCTTCGATCCGCCGTTCCGGCTGCGCGTGGCCCGCGCGGTGGTGGAGACCTGCCGGTTGATCCCGGTGTTCGTGAGCTTCGCGATCGGCCTCGCCGTGCTGTTCGCCCTGGCCTGGCTGGCCCGGACCCTCGGCCACCTGCCCGCCGCACTGCTCAGCGGTGTGGTGCTGCTGGCGGCGGGCGCGGCGGCGGGCGCGGCCTCGGTGCTCGCGAAATGGCTGCTGGTGGGCCGGATTCGCACCGAGGAGCATCCGCTGTGGAGTTCGTTCGTGTGGCGCAACGAGGTCGCCGACACCTTCGTGGAGCATGTCGCCGCACCGTGGTTCGCGCGCGCCGCGACCGGTACGCCCGTGCTGAATGTCTGGTTGCGTGGACTCGGCGCCACCATCGGCCGCGGGGTATGGTGCGAATCCTATTGGCTTCCGGAGGCTGACCTGGTGACACTCGGTGACGGCGCGACCGTGGAACGCGGCTGCGTGGTGCAGACCCATCTGTTCCACGACCGCATCATGGCCATGGACACCGTCACCCTCGGTGCGGGCGCCACCCTCGGACCGCACTGTGTCGCCCTGCCCGCCAGCGTGATCGGCGCAGGCGCGACCATCGGACCGGCCTCGCTGGTCATGCGCGGCGACAGCGTGCCGCCGTCCACCCGCTGGTGGGGCAACCCCATCGCGCCCTGGCCGGAGGGCGGCCGCTGATGCCCGACCGGCTCGACCAGCCCATCGACGATTACCTGCCGCAGAACGGGAATCGCGGCTACCGGGTCTCCCGCTACGAGCTGGAGTTGGTGTACAAGGTCGCCAGTAACCGGCTGGCCGGGCGGGCCGACATCACCGCGGTCACCACCGGGGTGCGAGATCGGTTCGCGCTGGACCTGTCTCAGGCGCTGGCGGTGTCCAAGGTGTTCGTGAACGGGGCCAAGCCCGCCAAATTCACCCATCAGCGCGGCAAATTGGTGATCACGCCGCGGCAGCGGATTCCGGCGGGCGGGGTGCTGGCGCTCACCGTGCAGTACGCGGGCCCGCCTCGGCCGTTGCGCAGTCCGTGGGGCGAGGTCGGGTGGGAGGAGCTCACCGACGGCGTGCTGGTGGCCAGCCAGCCCAATGGCGCGGCCTCCTGGTTCCCGTGTGACGATCACCCGAGTTCCAAGGCCAGCTACCGGATTTCGATCACCACCGACTCGCCGTACTACGCGCAGGCCAACGGCACCCTGGTGCGCAAGCAGACCAAGGCCAGCCAGACCACCTGGGTGTACGAGCAGCCCGAGCCGATGTCCACCTACCTGGCCACCATCCAGATCGGCCACTACCGCAAGCAGCGGGTCGACGCGCCGCGCGGCGCGGTGCCCATGCAGGCGGTGCTGCCGCCGCGGCTGCGCATCGCCTTCGAGCACGACTTCGCGCGGCAGCCACGCATGATGGAGGTCTTCGCCGAGAAGTTCGGGCCGTACCCGTTCGAGGCGTACACGGTGGTGGTCACCGATGACGAACTCGAGATTCCCATTGAGGCGCAGGGCATTTCGGTCTTCGGGGCGAACCACTGCGACGGGCGGCGCGGCTACGAACGGCTGGTCGCGCACGAGCTGGCCCACCAGTGGTTCGGCAACAGCCTGACCATCGCGCAGTGGCGCGACATCTGGCTGCACGAAGGCTTCGCCTGTTACGCGGAATGGATCTGGTCGGAGGCGGCCGGCGGGCCGAGCGCGGACCAGCTGGCGCGCACCGCGCACCGGAATCTGGCGCGACTGCCGCAGGACCTCCTGCTCGCCGACCCCGGACCGGACCACATGTTCGACGACCGGGTCTACAAGCGCGGTGCGCTCACACTGCATGCGTTGCGGCTCACACTCGGTGATCCCGCCTTCTTCGATCTGCTGCGCGAGTGGACCGCGCGGTATCGCCACGCCTCGATCACCACCGAGGAATTCACCGACCTGGCAGGGCATTACAGCACCAGGTCACTGCGATCACTCTGGGACAGCTGGCTACACGCCCGGCCCCTGCCCCAACTACCCGCGCTCCCCGCGTTCGGGGCCAATTCCGATACCGGGTAGACTCCCAGCGACACGTTGTTGATCATGGATGTGGCCCAGACACACGCACGGTCACATCAGCGTCGTAGATCGCTACGAACTTCCAAGCAGCCCCCACTGCGCGGCTTAGCTTTCCTTACGGCGATCGATTTTGCCCACTGGCAATCTCGCCACCTTGTGCCCCCGGCGCGGATCCGAGATCCGCAGCACGGCTCGGGCACACCCCGATGCCCGAAAGGCACTGCAACACCGATGACTTCTGCCCCTGCCTCCTTTGCCGCGCTCGGCGTCCGCGACCCCCTGGTCCGTGCGCTCACCAACGCCGGCATCAC
The DNA here is from genome assembly GCF_042754085.1 of Nocardia sp. NPDC059236. NCBI lineage: Bacteria > Bacillati > Actinomycetota > Actinomycetes > Mycobacteriales > Nocardiaceae > Nocardia > Nocardia sp. NPDC059236. The sequence continues at coordinate 360,500 of NZ_JBHZAF010000008.1, read as the reverse complement.
CGAGCCCTTCCCCATCCAGGCCGACACCCTGCCCGATTCGCTGGCCGGGCGCGATGTGCTCGGGCGCGGAAGGACCGGCAGCGGAAAGACCCTGGCGTTCTCCATTCCGATGGTGGATCGCCTCGGCGAGCGCGCGCAGCGGTGTGCGCCGAATCACCCGGCCGGGCTGGTGCTCGCGCCGACCCGGGAACTGGCGACCCAGATCGCGGCCACCCTGGAGCCGCTCGCGGCCGCCTACCGCATGTCGGTGACCACCATCTTCGGCGGCGTTTCGCAGCATCGGCAGGTGCAGGCACTGAAGCGGGGCGTGGACATCGTCATCGCCTGTCCCGGCCGCCTCGAGGATCTGATGCGGCAGGACCTGATCAGCCTGGACTCGGTCGAGATCACCATCATCGACGAGGCCGACCACATGGCCGATCTGGGCTTCCTGCCCGGCGTCACGCGCATCCTGGCCGCGACGCCCGAAGACGGTCAGCGCCTGCTGTTCTCGGCCACCCTGGACAACGGCGTCAACAAGCTGGTCCAGCGGTTCCTCCCCGATGCCGTGAAACACGCTGTGGACGAAGCGAATTCGCCGGTCGCCGCCATGACCCACCACGTGTTCGAGGTGCCGACCACGGAGGCCAAGCGCGCGGTCGTGCACCGCCTGGCCTCCGGGTCCGAACGCCGAATCCTGTTCACCCGCACCAAACATCAGGCCCGCAAGCTGGCCCGCCAGCTCACCACCGCCGGCATCCCCGCCGTCGACCTGCACGGCAATCTCACCCAGCCGGCCCGCGATCGCAACCTCGCCGCCTTCGCCGCCGGCACCGCCAAGGTCCTGGTCGCCACCGACGTCGCGGCCCGCGGCGTCCACGTCGACGGCGTGGAACTCGTGGTCCACGTGGATCCGCCCGCCGAGCACAAGGCCTACCTGCACCGCTCCGGCCGCACCGCCCGCGCCGGCAACCACGGCGACGTCATCACCCTGGTCCTGCCCGACCAGCGCACCGACCTCGCCGCCCTCATGCGCAAGGCCAAGATCACCGCCACCCCGCAGTCGGTCACCGCCGACTCTCCGGCGGTCACGCAGCTGATCGGCGAGGTGGCCCCGCTGGTCGCCCTCCCCGCGGCCGCCGCACCGCACCGCGTGGACACGTCGGCCGCCTCCCCCGCACGGGGAGCCCGCCAGCCCAAGAAGCGGACCCGCCCGGCCGCGACCGACGCGAAGCAGACCGCACCTCGGAACCGCCGCAGGCAGGGCTCCCAGAACACCGACGATGCGCGCACCCCCGACCGCCCCGCGGCCCGGAAGCCCGACACCGCCACCGACGGCCGGCCCGCCCGCCGCGCGGGAGGCCGCGCCGGCGGAAAGCCTCGCGCCTCGGCCACGAGCACCTCGAACGGCCACAACCCGCGCACCGGCGTCACCCGCGGCGAGAACCAGGGCACCCGCGGCCGGACCGAGCGCCGCGGCACGGCCAACGCGCGGCAGGGTGCCCCCGCCGAACCGCGTACCCGCGGCACCTCCGGCCGGACCGCATCCCAGCGCACCGACGGCGCCCCTCGCCGTCGTCGCGGCAACTGACACCCTCACCGACCGCCACCGCGGCCACCTCGCCGGTGCGCCCGCGGCGCGGCGGCGCCTGGGAGAGTGCGTCCAGAATGTGACGTTTGCCCGTATCTAGCGGGCGCGGTTCTTTCTACAGTTATTGGATAGCAAGCAGCTACCCGCTCTTACCTCGTGAATTCTCATCTGTCGTCCCGGACGCTTTGACAGGGGTCAGGAGAGCAAGTCATGAAGACCGACGCCCCATTGAGTGAGCGGGTCATCGTCAAAATCGAACGGGTCGAGAATCGCTATCGGGTCTCGGTGACGCCGATCGATCGGCTGCAGTGGCGGGTGGGGTACGCGCCGGATATGAAAGCGGCCGTGCAGCTGGCCCGGGAACTGGCCGGCTGAGCACTACAGAGCGGGTGCCCCGGGTTCCAGGAGGCGCTTGGGGTGCATGCCGTCGACCTGTCCGATGAACGGCGGGTGGATGCTGTAGCCGAGCATTCGGCGAATATCCTCGGACACCGCGCGGACCGTATCGCGGGTCATGGAGAGCGTGAACGCCTCCTGGGGGCGCAGCCACGGTTCGCAGTACTGGGCGGTGAGCGCGAGGCGGGGATTCGGGGAGCGATTCGCGCCGCCGCCGTGCCACAGGGTGCCGACGAAGAATACGCAGCTACCTGCCGGCATCACCACCGGTTCGCGACGGTCGGATTCCCCGGGCAGGCGGTCGCCCCACAGGTGGCTGCCCGGAATGATGTCGGTCGCGCCGTTCTCGGCGGTGAAGTCGTCGATGGCCCAGATGGTGGCCGCCCCCAACCCCTTTCGCGGCCGCGGCAGCGGGTAGAAGCCGTCGTCGGTGTGCAGCATCTGCGCCTGCTCGCCGGGCAGGATGTTGATCACCTGCAGCATGGACAGCAGGTAGTTCGGCAGGAACAGCCGGTCCAGCAGGGCCAGCACCCGCGGGTGGTCGGCGATGCGGTCGCAGGCGCGAGTCTTGTTCAGCACGCTGTAGATGCGCTGTGTCGAGTGCCCCTCGAAATTGTTCCGGCCGATCCGGTCGAGCAGTGGCACAACACTTTCCCGGATCCGGTCGAGCTCGGCCGGAGTCAGCATGTCGTGCAGGATCACGTAGCCGTCCCGCTCGACGGCGGCCAGATCGGCCTCGACCACCGCCGGATCCACGCTCGCGCCGCTGCTCTGGCTGCGCCGGTAGGTTCCGGCCAGATCGCCGTCCAGATCGCGTAGCGATGTCACCTTCGCGCTCATCCCGCCATCCTTTACATAACTGAGTTCTGTTATTGTTCGACTGTGGCACGAGCACCGATCGGACGTCAACAACTACTCGACGCCGCCCGCGACGAACTGGTCCACGCCAACGGCACCCTGGAGCTGAGCGCGCTGACCCGCCGTACGGGCCTGAGCACCGGCGCGCTCTACCACCACTTCGGCTCCAAAGTCGGTCTGCTGGCGGCCATCTGGGACGACTTCTACGAGGGCCTGAGCCGGGCCATCGCCGACGACCGGCTTCCGGCCGACGGCGACTGGGCCACCCGCGAGCGCGCCCGCACCCACTGTTTCGTGGCCTTCCACTTCGAGCACCCGCTCGCGGCGCTGCTGCTCAACCGCGCGGCGCCCGATCCGGGCCTCACCGAGATCGAGGCCGTCTACATCCGCAATCTCGGCGACGCGGCCGCCACGAATATCCGCCGCGGCCAGGCCACCGGCGAGATCCCCGCCGATCTCGACCCCGACAGTGCGGGCGCGTATGTCATCGGCGGCCTGCGCCACGGCATCGCCCAGCAGCTGCGCGTGCACCCCCGTCCGCCCGTGGGCCTTGCCGCCGAACGCCTTTGGCGTCTCACCGCCGCGTCGCTGTCCCTGCCCTGATCCGGAAAACGACTGGCGATCGCGCCCGCGGCCGCGTATCACTGCGTGCTATGTCGATCTCCACGGCCGACCGGCTGGCCATTCACGAATTGCTCGCCCTGCACGGACATCTCAGCGATGCCGGCGCCTTCGACCGCTTCGGGGAGGTCTTCACCGAGGACATCGCCTACGACCTGACCGCCTACGGCGCGGGCGTGGTCACCGGCCGGGACGCCCTGCGCGAGATGGCGCTCCAACTGGGCGACGGCAACCCGCTGGGGCATCACGTCACCAATATCGTGGTGTCGCCCACCACATCCGATACCGTGCAGGCCCTGTCGAAGGGCCTCGCGGTCGCGACCGACGGCACCGCCGCCAGCGTCACCTACGAGGACATCGTCGTCCGCACCGCTTCCGGCTGGCGCATCAGCCATCGCCGCGTCGTCCCGCGCCGGCAACCCCTCCATCCCTGACGCTCCGGCAAACCCGAGGCGCTCGCTCCCCGAACCGCTTGGGATGTTTGCGCTTTGGTCCCGCCTCGATACCGAAACTGCCACCGCGGTGGCAGTTTCGGTATCGAGGCGGGCGAATCCGGCGGCACCCGGGTCCACTGGGCCGCGCCCCTGCCCTGACCCACCGCGGACGAGCGGATGCCCCCGTCGGGAACATGGCCGTCACCGATCCCGAATCGCCTCGGGGCCGCGCTGATCGAGCAGGGTGAGGTAGACGTCGAGTTGGGCTGCGCCGGTGAGGAGGTCTCGGCTGCGGGTGGTCAGGCGTTCTTGCCAGGCGTCGAGGAAGACGGTCAGAGCTGCTGTGCCGCCTGCGGTTCGGAGGGCGTCGAGGAATTGGGTGATCTGGGACAGCTGGTAGTTGCCACGGCGCAGTTGCCGGGCGATCTCGGCGTCGCGCACGCAGTCCGGGCCGTAGTGGCGGTAGCCGGTGGCGCGATCGCGGTCGGGATGCAGGATGCCTTCGGTTTCCCAGGTGCGCAGGGTTGCCGGGTGCAGGTCGAGGCGGCGGGCGAGTTCGCCCACGGTCAGCGGCCTGCGCGGGGTATCCGGCGGGGTCGGGGTGGACAGGCTGTGCAGGGCCCTCGCGACGTCGGCTCGGGTGGCGCGTTCGGTGTGCAGGGCGAGGTGGGTGGCGTCGATGAGCCGGTAGGCGGCTTCGGTGTCGCCCCGGTTGATTGCGCGCATGATGTCGGTGGCCGGCTGATGGCCGTGGCCACGGCGTAGCGCCAGGAAGGCGCGCAGGGCCTGGGCGTGCAGGGGTGTATAGAGCCGGTAGCCCGTGTCGCTGCGTTCGGTGGGCGGGAGGACGCCTGCCTCGTCGTAATTCCGGATGGCCTGTGCGGACAATCCGTGTTCCCGCGCGAGATCGATGGGTCGCAGATCGCACCTCCGTTTGAGGGTTCGAACACCTGACACCTGGTCACGTTCGGGCAAGTTTCACCCGAACCTTCAACGATAGTGTCGAAGGCAGTTCCTTCTGGAAGGGGTCTCCATGTCCACTGCCACCGCATTGCGGTCAATCGGCCGCCCGATCGACGATCCGGAAAACCTGGGCCGCGCCCTCGACGACCTGCTCGCCACCCGCACCGAACCGCCCGCCCTGTTCGCGCTCGGCGAACCGACACATGGCATCGCCGCATTCCCGCTGCTGCGCAACGACGTTCTCGGTCACCTCGTCGAACGGGGTTACCGGTCAATCGTTTTGGAGTCCGACTACTTCGCCGCGTCCATTGTCGACGACTATGTGTGCGGCGCGTCCACCGAGATCGACACCGTGCTCGCCACCGGGTTCAGCCACGGTTTCGGCGCGGTGCCGGGCAATCGCGAACTCGTCGAATGGCTCCGGGCGCACAACACCGCCCGCGCGCCCGAGGATCGGGTGCATTTCCACGGCTTCGATGCCCCGGTGGAATACGCCGGCGCCCCCGGCCCACGCCATGCTCTCGCCCGGGCCGCCGACTGCCTGCCGGCCGCCCTGCGTCCCGAATCAGCAAGCAAACTCGACGAATTGGCCGGCGAGGACGCCGACTGGACCAATCCGGCCGCCATGTCCGACCCGGCGGCATCCATCGGCAACTCCCCCCGAGCCCATGCCCTCCGCCTCCTCGCCGACGATCTCGCCGGCGCACTGCACCGCGCCTCCCCCGGCCCGCGCCCCGCCGACCCCGCCGCCCACAACCGAGCCGTGTCCTACGCCCGCACTGCCCAGGGCCTGCTCCGCTACCACGCCGCCATGGCCACCGACACTCCCGACCGCATCGACACCGTCCTCAGTGTCCGCGCCGAAATGATGGCCGACAATCTCCTCGCCATTGTCGCTCAGGAGCAACACCGGGGCCCGTCCCTGGTCTTCGCCCACAATGCCCACCTGAGCCCCGCCCAGGATGACGCCAAGAGCTGGGGGAATGCTGGTGCACTCGTCCACATGACGCTGGCGGACCGCTACCTGTTCGTGGCAACCGACGCCAGCCCCGACCCCGACCCGAACACCCTTCAGCACTCACTGGCGGCAGCCACACCCCACCGCACCCTCTTCCCAGCGCCCGCCCTGCGCGCCGCACTCTCCCCGTCCACCGGCACGAGCACACCGATTGTGCCCGGCCACATCCCGCTCACCCCCGCCGACCTGTCCGGCGCGGCCGCGGTCGTCTTCATCGCCGATACCGACGGAAAGCGCCATCAGTATTGGTAGGGGAACCGGCGGCAACGAACCGATGCATCAACGGGAGAGCTCACCCGTGAGCAGAAACTGTTCCAGCCGAACAGAATACGGCGTCGGATCGATGCCCTGTTCCGCGAGCCAGGCCTCGCTGTAGTACTTGTCGAGATAGCGTTCGCCCGGGTCGCAGAGGAGGGTGACGACGCTGCCCCGGTCGCCTCGGGCGAGCATGCCGGAGATGACGGCGAAGGCGGCCCAGACCCCGGTGCCGGTGGAGGCGCCGCAGCGGCGACCGAGCAGGCGCTGCAGGAGGTGGACGGTGGCGACCGAGGCGGCGTCGGGGACGCGGATCATGCGGTCGATGGCGTGCGGGAGGAAGCTGGGTTCGATGCGCTGGCGGCCGATGCCCTCGATGCGGGATCCCTTGGCGGAGGTTGTGTTTCGGTCGAGGGTGCGCCAGCCTTCCAGGAACGCCGAGTTTTCGGGGTCGGCGACGCAGATGCCGGTGTCGCGCTGGGTGTAGTGGACGTAGCGGGCCAGGGTGGCGGAGGTGCCGCCGGTACCCGCGGTGGCGACGATCCAGCTCGGCTCGGGATAACGCTCCTGTTCGAGCTGGCGGAAGATCGATTCGGCGATATTGTTGTTGCCCCGCCAGTCGGTGGCGCGCTCGGCGTAGGTGAACTGGTCCATGTAGTGGCCGCCCCGTTCCCGGGCGAGCCGGGCTGCGACCTCGTACACCTCGCTCGGGTCGTCGACGAGATGGCAGGCGCCGCCGTGGAATTCGATGAGGTCGATCTTGGACCGCACGGTGGAGCGCGCCATGACGGCGATGAACGGCACGCCGATCAGCTTGGCGAAGTACGCCTCCGACACCGCGGTGGATCCACTGGACGCCTCCACCACCGGGCGGCCGGGCCGCAGCCAGCCGTTGCACAGCGCGTACAGGAACAGCGACCGCGCCAGCCGATGCTTGAGACTGCCGGTGGGATGGGTGGATTCGTCCTTGAGGTAGAGGTCGATGCCCCATTCCGGCGGTAGCGGGATGGTGAGCAGGTGGGTGTCGGCGGAGCGGTTGCCGTCGGCCTGCACCTTGCGTACGGCCTCGCGCAGCCAGCTCCGGTACTCCGGGTCGGAGCGGTCGATGTCGGTCTCGTCGACCGTGTCGTCCTGGGTCACAGCCATCTCGGTGTCCTTCCGGTTCAGGCCCGCGAAGCGGAGCAGGGCACCTTCGACGCTAGCCGGGAATCAGGGTTTCCCAGTGTGACCCGGGGCGATATTTCCCAAGCATCTGTAATAGGGGGTGAAAGCCCCGCTAATGGCCCGGCGACCGCGCCCGGATTCTCGGTGGCATAGGCGATGTCCGGGTGGAATCCCGCGTCCGCGCAGGCATCGACGGGGTGTCCCCGGCACTGCGGGCAGCCGGCGATCCACGTCTCCTTCGCCAGTTCCGACAGCCGCATCGGGGTGGTGCGCGCGGTCCCCGCCAGGCGGTGCCCGGCCGGCAGCAGTGCCCGCAGGTCAGGCAGCCAGACCGAGGTTGGCGACCAGGCGGCGAACCCGGAGTTCGATCGCGTCGCGAATGCCGCGGATCTCCTCGATGCCCCCGCCGGCCGGATCGGGCAGGGGCCATTGCTCGAAGCGGTGCCCGGCGATGATCGGATCGGTGTCACCGCAGCCCATGTCGACGACCACGTCGGCGGCCCGCATCAGCTCATCGGCCCACGGCTTCGGGAATTCGTCGGCGATGTCGACCCCGCGCTCGGCCATGGCGGCGACAACGAGCGGATTGACCGCAGTGTTCGGCGCCGAGCCACACGACCACGCCGACGCCCGGTCCCCGGCCAGCCGGTTGAAGAATCCGAGCGCCATCTGCGAACGTCCCGCATTGTGCGTGCACACGAACACCACGGCCGGACCGGTGCGGATGGCGCGTCCCTCGACGCGGGCCAAGGCCGTCAACCGTTCTCGCGCGAACCGCTCGGCGACCCCGGCCAGTCGGGCGCGGTCGATGCCGATGGCGTCGAGGTGCGCGAAAGAGTTGTCGAGGATGCGTGTGACGGTGGTGGCGTCCACCACCGACCCGAATTCCGCCGTCAGCCGTTCCGAGGCCTCCTCCGGGATCATCCGGTCCGCATCAGCAGCGGTGGAAGGCAGGGCGGCGCCGGATGTCTCGTTCACGATCGCTCCCTCTGCACGTTGTTCAGCCTATCCCCGTCCTCTGGTCGCCGCTGGACCGCGAAACGCCACCAGCTCGCGGTGATAGGCAACCGCTACCGGTACGCAACCATCAAACCCCGGCCCGGCACCGCTCGTCGAACGGCTTCGCGCACAGCGAACATTCGGGCACAACGGGCAAGTGTGATCACGGCCACGCACCGGACATCGAGGCGAAACCGGTCACACCCGAGCACCCGCCACATGCCGATCAGACCAGGACCGGTATCAGCGGCTCGGTGAGCGGGTCGAAATCGTCTGCGAGCAGCCCAGTTTCGAGGTCGTCGTCTCGGCGCGCACGGCGGTACAGCCAATCCAGCAGGGCCAGTCCCAGGAATCCGGCCAGTGCGGTGGCGATGCCGATCTTCCAGCCCGGCGGACGCCAGGCGACCACCAGGTCGGCATCCCGGGTGCCCGGCGGGATATCCACGGCCACAAAGGTATTCGCGACCGGATGGAAACCGATGTCGTGGCCGTCGAGGGTGACGCGGTAGCCGGGCCACGCCAGGCGCGCGAAGACCAGGCGGCCACCGTCGGGCGAGGTGACGCGCAGGTGGCTGCTGACACTGTCGCGCCCGATCTGGGTGGCGGTGACATCGCGCGCGTCGGAGGGGCCGGGTGTGGTGGAGATCGGGCCGTTCTCGCGTTCGAGCACCCAGATGTAGCGCTCGTGGCCCGGATAGTCCACCCACTTCCAGCCCGGCGGCGCGGGCTGCTCGCCCGCATCGGGGTACTGGGCGCGTTGCAGCACAACGCGATCCACCTTCATCAGGTCGACATACGGTCGCCCCGTGGTGGGTTCGACGGCGAAGGCCGCGCCGAACGCGGCCGGGCAGGTGCTCCCGTCCCAGCCCATGCACAGCAGCCTGCTGAACTCCCGGTACCCGATCGGCGTGTAGGCGTTCACATAGTTCAGGCGCAGGTTCTTGGCGTAGTTGCCGAATGCCAGGGAACTCCAGGCCCCGGCGGCGCTCTGCTCGTCCGGCGGCACCAGGGCGCGGTCGGCGAGCTGGAGGGTGACGCCGTCGAAATGCGGGAAGGCCGCGGTCATCTGCGATCGCCGCTCCGGAAAGTGATACGACATGGGTGTGGGCGCTTGCAGGCGCACCTGACTGTAGGCGATGGGGAACATCGCCACGATCGCCAGCGCACCGGCCGCCGCCGGCCCGCGGGTGCGGATCAGCCACACGAACGCGGCGGTCAGGGCGGCCACCGCCGCCACTGCGATCAGATGCCGGACCACCAGATGCGGTGCGGCACAGAACGATCGGATGAACAGCAGTCCGAGCAGCACCGCCGCCGCCACGCCACGGCGCCGGACCCCGAAACGTCCGTGGCGGCTCAGCCACAGGCACACCAGCACCAGCGACCCGACCGCCAGCATGGGCAGGACCCGCGCGGGCCAGCGCAGCGGGCCGATCCGCCCCGGTCCGGCGGTCCACATCAGGAAGATGACCGCGAACAACACCGGTCCGGTGTATTCGCGCGCCGACCGCCGCACCGCACCCCAATCGATGAAGGCCAGCAACGGAATCAGGAACCAGGCGATGTAGACCATCGGCATCGGCTGCACGTATCCCCACCAGCCGGTGAACGCCGGAACCGTACTGGGCAGGCTGGCATTCAGCGACTCCGACCACGGCACGGTCAGGAAGTCCTCGGACAGAATGCGTTCGTTGCCACGCCAGGTGACCGGTGAGGACAGCATCCCCGGCAGATACGTCTCCAGCCCCACCGCCCCCGCGCAGGCCGCCACCGCCAGCAGCCGCAGCGCGGGCCGCCAGGTGCGCTGCCGCACCACCTCGCCGACCGCCACCGCGCCGATCATCAGCGCGGATTCGACTGCGGGAAAGACATATTGGACCGAGATGGCGAGGTAGAGGTACACGAAGACCGGTATCGGCCCGGTGGTCCAGCGCCGCTCGTCCGCCGGCGTGCGGGTGTACCGGATGGCGGAGGCCCACGCGTGCAGCATCCACGCGGTACCGGTCAGCGAGGTCGCCCAGCTGGCTTCGTCGAAGAACAGGAACCAGCCCGAGAGCGGAAAGGCGATGGCCGCCAGCGCCGCCCACGATCCGCGCGCCCCGTAGGCGAGGCACACCCGGAACACGCCGAGCGCCGCGATGATAGAGAAGATCAGCTTCACGATGGTCACGTAGAGCGCAAGATTGTCCACCGTCGGCGCGAACCAGTCGACCAGCAGCTGCGGCGGGTTGTAGAGACCCGCCTCCTCCATGGAGTAGTTGCCCGACATCCATTCCCACGGCACCAGCGCCGGGAAGCGCCCGTCGTGCAGATGCCGTCCCAGCATCACCCACATCGGGGCGTACTGCGATTCGGTGTCATCGGTATAGAAGTGGCGGGGATTGGCCAGCAGCACCGACGCATACCCCGCGACCACGCCGATCACCGTGACCATTCCCCACCGGCACCCGTCGGTTCGCAGACGGAGTGCAACACGATTTCCCACGATTCGGAGACCCTACCCGACACAAGCAGTATGCAACAGTTGCTATGTGCGTGAGTTCGATTCCATCACGAAGCCCATGCCGCTGCACACGCCCAAGGAGCAACCGGCAGGATAGGAGCAATCAGGCAGCGGCAGAACGTGTGGAGGTAGTGGTGGCGGCGAAGGACGCGGTGGCCGCGGAGTCGGTGGACGAGATCACCGATGCCCTGCTGGGCGCGTCGCGATTGCTCGTCGCGCTCTCGGCGCGCTCGCTGGCACTGGTCGACGACTCCATCACCATCCCGCAGTTCCGCACCCTGATGATCCTCTCGACCCGGGGGCCGTCGAAGGTCGTCACGCTGGCCACCGCACTGGATGTGCAGCCCTCGACCGCGGCCCGCATGGTGGACCGGCTCGTCGGCGCGGGACTGGTGGACCGCAAACCGAATCCGGACTCCCGCCGCGAGCTCATCATCGAATTGACCGGGCACGGACGCGAAGTCGTCGACGCAGTGACCGCGCACCGCCGCCGCGAGCTCGCCGCCGTCGTGGAGCAGATGCCCAAAGCCGACCGCTCCGGCCTGATCCGCGCCTTGACGACCTTCACCCGCGCCGGCGGCGAGACCCCGGCCGACCTCGATATCGACAGCTACCAACTCTGATCCGTCGGCGCGGCATTCTCTTCGGCCGCACGGAATCTCACCACGACGGGTAAGGGTCAGGCCGCAGCGTCGGCGAAGCTGTCGCCGCTCAGCACGGGAACCACTGCGCTGCTGTCGATCTCGACCGCGATCGCCACATCGTCGCCGAATCCGATGGCGGCCAGCTCCCGCCCGGAGGCGCAGTCACCGATCAACGCGGGCACGTCGGGGATGCCCGAGTAGCCGGCCCGCGCGGCCATCGACTCCGGCGACAAGGGCCCGGCTCCGTGCTCCGACAGTGCCGCGATGACCGCACCGGCGCCGAGCCAGTCCTCGATCGCGGGGCGCAGCACCTCCCGCCCCGGCCAGTGTTCACCGGCGGCGATCACCCCGACCGGCCGATCCCCGGTGCCCCAGCCCTGCTTCACGATCCACCGGCCCACCTCCGACGCGTTCCGCAGACAGGCCGCCACCACCGGAATCCCCTCGACGGCAGCGGAAATGGCCGACCCGTTCGGCGACGGCAGCACCAGCCGCTCCGGCGCGGGCGCCCGGCGCAGTGCGGCCGGGGACAGCGACCACGGATTCGCGGCGCTCATCGCACTGCGGCCGACGGCCAGCCGGGCATCCCGGGATACCGCGAAATCCGCCGCCGTGGAATCGCGTGCGGGATACGGGAACACCCGCGTCCCGGCCTCGGCGGCGACCGACACCGCGGTCGTGAACGACAGCACATCGATCACCACGAGCACCGCACAGCCCGGCCCGAGTGCCCGCGCACCGGTCAGCCCCCACTCGAATCGCACTCCGTACCCGTCCTGCCTCGACCATGCGGGCAGCTCCGACATTCCGATTCCCCTCTCCGTGTATGCCGTCCACATGGTTTTCGCTGTGGGTCAACCACGATTTCCGGCCAGTAGGAGTGGGCATTGTCGCATGGCGGGGGAACGACTGGTTCACCAGTAATGGCCGCTCCGCACGGAATCGGCCGTGGATGCCCGCGGCCGGCAATCACGAGAACGAGCTCGGCAACGGCCCGATCGGATATGGCGCCTTCCGAACCTATTTCACCGTCCCCGATTCCGGCGCCGAGGAGCAGTTCACCGGCCTCTGGTACGCCTTCACCGTCGCCGGCGCACGCATCATCGCGCTGGCCAATGACGACGTCTGCTATCAGAACGGCGGCGACATCTATGTGCGCGGCTATTCCTCGGGCGCCCAGCAACGCTGGCTCGAGGAGCAATTGCGCAGCGCCCGCGCCGATCGCGAGATCGACTGGGTCATCGTGGTGATGCACCAGACCGCCTTCTCCACCGCCATCTCCGACTTCAACGGCGCCGATCTCGGCATCCGCGAGAGCTGGCTGCCCCTCTTCGATCGATACCAGGTCGACCTGGTGCTCTGCGGGCACGAACACCACTACGAACGCACCTATCCCGTGCGCGGCACCAGCGGGCCGGGCGCACTCACCCCGGTCCCCACCGACACCGGCCACGGCCCGTACGACACCTCGAAAGGCACCGTGCACCTGGTGATCGGCGGTGGCGGCACCGCGGCCCCCAGCACCGCCTACTACGCCCTGGTGGGTCCCCGCAGCGAACCCACCCCGGTCGACACCTTCACCCTCACCCGACCCCGTCCCTGATCAGGAACCGGGATTCGAGCGCAGGTCCGGTGAGGGCTCCCCAATCCTGTTGTGGCTCAGCGCGTGCGGTTGCGGGGCCCGAGCTGGTCGCGGAATTGGCCCGGGGTGAGCCCGGTTTCCTCGCGGAACGCCCGGTAGAAGTGGCGGTCCGTCGCGAAACCGGACGCGGCGGCGACGGCGGCCAGGGATCGGGAGGGGTCTGCGCGGATGAGGCGGCGGGCATGGGCGATCCGGGTGCGGCGGACGATCCCGCCCGGCTCGCCGAAGCCCTCGCAGACCCGGTACAGCGTGCGCCGCGAGATCAGGCAGGCATGCGCGATCTCGTCGACCGTGAGGTCCGAGTTCGTGAAGTTCTTGCGGATGTAGGCCAGCACCTGCTGCCGCGTGTAGAGCGAATCCGATGGGCCGGGCGAACTTTCGCCGTTCGCCAGCAGCAACGCCGACGCCATCATGCCGGCGGCGTCGCTGCCGAAGACGGTGACCGCACGCGCGATGTCGTCGGGCGGTAGCTCGGCCAGATTGCGGAAGAAGCCGGCGACCACGCCCAGCGCCCCCGTGGCGGGGACGGCGGTGGCGGTGGGTAGCTGGTCGCGGGTGAGGCCGGAGTGCTCGAGCACCAGCTGCAGCGGGGCGCGTACCAGCGTCGACAGGCAATTGTCGGTGGTGCGGCTCTCCAGCGGCACGCCGCTGTCGAAGAACGAGATGGTGCCGGGCTTGCATTCGGCCGTCTGGCCATGCTGCTCGGTCCAATTCGTTCCTTCGAGCACGATATTCACCAGTAAGAACTCACCGGTCGACTGTGCCACCATCTTTTTTGTCCGCAATGCCCGTTGCGCGCTGGCCTGCATGCGCGACACCGCGAATCCGTCGAATTGAGTTGTGGCGACTTGTCCGTGCCAGTGACCTGTGCGCAATGGCTCGATCACCGACGGTGCGACCGCATCCGCCATCAGGGCTTCCCACTGCTCGAACGCCTGACGTGGCGAAAGGGTCGAGGACGACGAGATCTCGACAGCGCCGAAAACGGCTTGCTCCACGTCGGTAATCTTCCCACCACATATCCCTCAGCAACCACGTTTCGAACGAGTTCCGTCCGTGGTTGGTGACCAAGGTCCCCACCATGGCCTCACCGCAGCGGTGAACCGCTCATGAGCAGGGCGGTCAATGTATACAGACGCTCGATTCTAAGCGGCGATCCGAGATCTTTGTAGTGCCACAATGGAGTTCGCGTCGAATCGGCCGTCGCGGCGTCATAGCAATCGGCAAGGAAAATGTGAGACCGGCGCAATGCAAGGGCCACCGAACGCTCGGCCGACGGGTTCGCACAGACGCACAGCGCGTGCACCGCGCAGGCCGTCTCCTCCGTGGTGGGATGCCATACGCCCCAGGATCCGCCCGGCCGCTGGGTCGCGAGCAACCAGGCGATCGCCCGGGCTACCGCCAGCAAGGCATCGGCGGAGAACTCCGATTCGATCGCGCGAACCAGCGCCATGGCCGCGGCGGCGGTCGGCGGATACGGAGAGGCGACTGTCCGGTCGTCCCAATGACCGTCCAGTTCTTGGGTTTCGACGAGCAGGCGCACCGCGGCGACCTGTCTGTCACGGTACGAATCGCACCCCGCCCGCCGCGCCACCGTGGTCAGTGCCTCGAGGAGATGGGCGGTGACCAGTGGCGATGCCGCGCCGGAAGAACGCAGCAGGCAGCGGGGATCCACCGGATCGTCCCAGGAGTTCAAGGTGAAGACGGCCTTCGCCGTGTCGTCCGCGTGCGGGGGCAGGCCGGGGGCGAACGCCATACCTTCCACGCCGAGGGCCGACCGCAGCGAGGCGCTCAACGAGGCGGTGAACCCGGCCGGCAACGGGAAGCCGAGGCGTGCGAAAAGCGCTGCCGCCGTCGCCCGTTCGAAATTGACCGCGGGCGCGAGCACCGGCCACAGGCCCTGTCGGCGGATGCCCTCGCGGCAGAGATACCGCTCGGCTCCGGCGAATTCGGCGCCGCGCCACCCGAGGGCCGTCGCGGTCAGCACCGGCGAGCACGCGACCGCACCGTCATGGGCGTGCGGGTCGACTGTCCAGCCCCGAGGCGGGGCATCGAGCAGTTCGAGGGGGACATCGCGCCAGGCGGCACGATCACCGGCCGCGGCGCGGGCCCGCAGGCGTGCCCAATGTTCGGCATTGGCCTGCTGGAACATTCGGGCCACGCGCAGGGGCGAGCGGTAGTGATCGTCGGCATCGGACACCTTCGCGAGTCGTTCCAGCAGTGCCGGAATCGTGCACTCGATCGCCTCGAGACTGGGCAGTCGTTCTGGAAGAAAGACTTCCGGATCGGTGAAGAGGAACTCGCTCCCCCGCCGCGCCGCGCCGCGCACCCACTCGCGATCGATCGGCGCGTCCGCGGCGAGCCCCCGCAGCGCGCACACCACCGCCAGCGTGGGCAGCACCCGATACCGCGCCGGGGCGTGCGGACTCCCCCAGCTGCCGTCGCCGTTCTGGGTGCGCGCCAACGCATTCAGCCCCAGCCGCGCCGGCGTCGCGGGCAGCACTCGGGGTGTTTGCCACAGCCGTCCGACCACGCCGGCCGTAGCGTAGGGCGACCCACTGATCATGCCGTCGGGATCCTCGTCGACGACCCTGATCAACTGCCACAACGACATCAGGGCGTGCTTGCGGACCGCGGCGGTGGATTCCTCGTACACGATGACTCGCAGGGGTTTGCGGACCAGACGGGAACCCCTTCACCGTACCTCCGGCAGTGGCTGCGCGGCCGTCCACGGTCCCGGCGAAATTGGTTGCCGCTCTGCGGATCTTGCGAATCCGCGAATATCTGCCCGAAATGTCGGTTACGCTGAGCGCCGGAGGGATCCCGCCTCCACCCGAGTGAACCCAGGTGTTACCGATGAACGAACACGACTTGCGGCACCTGGAGATCCCGCTTCCGTTCCTGCCGCAGCGGCATTCGATGAGCGACCGAGCGCAGGAAAGAGTTCAGATCTGGGCACAGCGTTTCGGATTGCTCCAGGACGGGGCGGCGGCCCGCAAGTTCGAATCGCTCGGCTACGCGCGTTTTTCGGCGTATTGGTGCCCCACCTCGTCTTTCGCGGACATGCTCCTGGTCGCCGAATGGATCACCGTATTCTTCGTCTTCGACGATCTGCAGGATCTGGCCATCACCACGGGTCGGCTCGACGACTACGACCGCCTCCGGCACGCCGCACTGCAGGTGGTGCACGAGCGCGGGGTCGCGGGTCCGGTGCCACCCGTCATCGCAGCTCTGTCCAATCTCTGCACCCGCACCTTCCCGCGCAATTCCGAGGCCTGGGCGCGCCGATTCGCATTGAATCTGGAATTGTGGCTGGTCGGTCACGCGCGCGAGAATGCATTTCGTCAGGCGGGCAAGTCGCCGAGTCCGGAAGAATATCCGCGACTGCGCCGGGACGCGTGCACAGTATTGCCGACGGTAGATTTGGCGGAGGTGATCGAGCACACCGAAATTCCCGATGCCCTGTATTACGGTCCCGCGTATCAGGAGATAATCGCCACCACCGCCGATATCATGTGCCTGATCAATGATCTGCATTCGCTGGCAATCGAAACCGATTCCGAGGACACCATCAATCTAGTGACGACTCTGCAGCATCATCTGGGAATGGAACTGCCGCAGGCGGTCACGGAAGTCCGCCGTGCGATAGACGTCCGGATCGCCGACAATCAGGCCGCGGCCCAGGCAATTACGGCAGAAATGGATGCGCTGCGGCTGCCGCCGAGAATCCGCAATGGCGTCCGCCGCTGCATTCGCGACTGCCAGTCCGCCATAGCCGGAATGGAACTGTGGGATCGCACCGACACGGTGCGATTCACACCGGACACGGATCTGCGTGATGCCCGGAACATCGACTACGGCAACGGTTTCCTCGATCGGGTGTGATCGCCGGAGTCCGCGCTAGGGGGATTTGCGGAGGGTGTAGCCGACACCGCGCACGGTGTGGATGAGCGGCGGGTGGCCGGTGTCGATCTTGCGGCGCAGCTGGCTGACGAAGGTCTCCACCACCCGGTCGGCGCGGCCCTCCTCGGCCTGCCAGACGCGATCGAGGATCTGGCGCTTGCTCACCACCTTGCCCGCATTGAGCATCAGGTAGTGCAGCAGCTTGAATTCGGTGGCAGACAGCCAGATCTGTTCACCGGCGCGGAACACCAGGTGGGTGCCGGCGTCGAGTTCCAGGTCGGTGAAGCGCAGCCGGCCGGGTCCGTCCTCGTCGCCGGGCCGGGTCCGGCGCAGGATCGCGTGCAACCGCAGGACCACCTCTTCGAGGCTGAAGGGCTTGCTCACATAGTCGTCGCCGCCGGCGCTGAGTCCGGCGATGCGGTCCTCGACGGCGTCGCGGGCGGTCAGGAAGAGCACCGGCACATCGCTTCCGGCCGCACGCAGCCGCCGGGCGACGGTGAATCCGTCCAGGTCCGGCAGCATGACATCGAGGACCATGACATCGGGTCGCCGCCGGGTCGCCGCCTCCAGCGCGCCGCGCCCGGTGTCGGCCGAGCACACCTCGAACCCGCTCAGCCGCAGCGCGGAACAGAGCAGGTCCAGAATGTAGGGCTCATCGTCGACGACCAGCACGGTCGCCGCCCCCGCCGGGGCGCGATCGCTCACGCTCGCCACCCTATGCGCACCCGCGTCCCGCACCGATTCATACCGGTCATCCTGGTTGCGGCCACCACCGCTCCAGCTCGGCGTCAGCTGGGCGTTTCCTGTGAACCCCGGCCGGTGGCGCCGGGCGTGTCCGATATCGGGAACACGATCCGGAACGTCGTGCCGGAGCCCGCACCCGTGAGCAGCTGAATCCGTGCGCCGTGCGCGGTCAGCACGGCCGCGACGATCGCCAGGCCGAGGCCGGAACCACCGGCGCGCGAACGGGATTCGTCCACCCGGTAGAAGCGGTCGAACACGTGCTCGGCCTTCTCCAGCGGGATGCCGGGCCCGGTGTCCGACACCTCGGCGATCACGGCTGCAGCGCCCGCGGGCAGTTCCGCCCCGGCCGCCGCGACCACCCCGGTGCCGCGCGGCTCGACACCGGCCGTCCCGGTCCGGGGCAACTCCGCCCGGCCGCCCGCGGTCTCGGCGGGCACCACGCCCCACCGGATCCGGACATCGATCTCCGCCGCGGCAGGGGTGTGCACGAACGCGTTGCCGACCAGGTTGGTCAGCACCTGACGGAGCCGGTGCTCGTCGCCGACGAGGTGGACGGGTTCGCCCGGAAGATGAAGCCGCACAACGCGTTCCGGCTTCCGTACCCGCGCGTCCCGCACCACCTCGTCGGCGACGGTGGACAGATTCACGTCGGTCAGATCCAGCGGGCGCTGTTCGTCGAGCCGCGCGAGTAGCAGCAGATCGTCGACGAGCACCGCCATGCGCGCGGCCTCGTGCTCGATGCGCCGCATCATGGTGGCGACCTGGGCCGGGTCCGCGCCGCCCCCCATTCGGTACAGCTCGGCGTAGCCGCGGATCGAGGTCAGCGGAGTGCGCAGTTCGTGCGAGGCGTCGGCGACGAAGAGTCGCATGCGCGACTCGGATTCCTCGAGCCGCCGCATGGTGGTGGACAATCGCTCGAGCATCACATTGAAGGCGGTCCCCAGGCGCCCGACCTCGGTATGGGTGTCCGCGTGTTCGACTCGGCGATCCAGATCACCGGCCGCGATGGCCTCCGCGGTGTGCTCGATCCGCGACAGCGGCCGCAATCCGACGCGCACCAGCCAGGCTGCCACGACGCCCAGCACCAGGATGAGTCCCGCGCCCGCGATCAGTTCGATGGTCCGCAGTTCGCGGGCCGTCGCGTAATAGCCGTCCAGCGGCATGACGACCGCCGCCGTCCCGCCGTCCGGCTGGTCTTCGTTGGGCGGTTGCGCGACTGTGCGCACCCGCCACGGTGTCCCGTGCGCGTCGTCGACCTCGAAAATCTTGCTCCCGCGCGCCCCGACCGCAGACCTGTCCATCGCGGGCAGGGCCAGATCGTTCGCGCCGACCCCGATCTGCCCGACCGGCTGCCCCGCGCTGTCGAAGAACTGGATCTGGAACGTCGACGGCAATCCCTGCACCGTCGAGGTTGGCCGCGGCGGCGGCGGAGGCGGATGGCTCTGGGCGGCCATATCCACCGCCACCGAATTCAACTGCCCATCGATCCGCGCCAGTTCCGACCGCCCCAGCGCCGCCACGCTCAGCACCCCGAACGCCGTCAGCCCCACCACCGCGATCGCCACGACCGCCACCAGCAGCCGCGTCCGCAGAGTCCACCGCCGCAGACCCCGCGCCCGCCGCGCCGCGCCACCCCTTCCGGTCGCCGCGCGGGCCGGTAGATCACTCACGCCACCCACCTAAACACAGCCCCGCCCCTCCCCCGCGGATCCCCGCACCACCACGCCGATCCGCCCATCCCGCATCCTCCGGCTCCCTGACCACCCCGAACTCCTTCCACCGCCCCGCAACCGCCGAACCGCCCCGACCGTATCCGCCCAACCTCTGGCCAACTCGAGAACCACCGCTCCGCCTGCGGCCAGGACTCGGGGCACAGCGGAGGCGCAGGGTGCTCACGCGGCATTGCCAGCTGGTTCCCAGGTTCGCGCCACATTCCCCCGAGGGCAGTCGATCAGGATCGGCTTCGAGAACCGCGCCGGAGCAACGCCATCGCGGTGAATGAAGGGACGTGGAGATGACATCGACGACGCAGCGGCCGGGGGTGGCCGGGGCGCACCGGCTGACCGAGCACAGCGGATCGGATCGTGAGAACTGGTTCGGGCGAGCGTTTTTCGGGCCTCCGGAGCAACCGCGGTGGGCGCGGCCAGGTCTGCTCGGTCTGCTGGCCGTGACCGCGGTGCTGTATCTGTGGGACCTCACGAACTCGGGGTGGGCCAACGAGTACTACTCGGCGGCCGCGCAGGCCGGGTCGCAGAGTCGGAAGGCGTTGCTGTTCGGGTCGTTCGACGCGGGCAATGCCATCACCGTGGACAAGCCGCCGGCGGCGCTGTGGGTGCTGGGGTTGTCCGGCAGACTGCTCGGCTTCTCCCAGTGGTCGGTCCTGGTGCCGCAGGCGCTGATGGGTGTCGCCTCGACCGGGCTGCTGGTCGCGACCGTACGCCGGCTCAGCGGGCCGGGCGCGGGGCTGGTGGCCGGGGCGATCGCCGCGCTGACCCCGGTGGCCGTGCTGATCTTCCGATTCAACAATCCGGACGCGCTGTTGGTCCTGCTGCTGGTCGCGGCTGCCTACTGCACGGTCCGCGCGATCACGGCCACCGGGGACCGTCTGCTCTCCGCGCCGACGCTCTGGCTGGTATCGGCCGGTGTCGCTGTCGGTTTCGGCTTCCTCACCAAGATGATGCAGGCGTTCCTCATCCTGCCCGGACTCGCCCTGGCGTATCTGATCGCGGCCAACGCGCCACTGCGCCAGCGGATCTGGAGCCTGATCCTGGCCGGCGTCGCCGTGGTCGTCTCGGCGGGCTGGTACATCGCACTGGTGGAGCTGTGGCCGGCGGATTCGCGGCCGTATATCGGCGGTTCCACCACCAACAGCCTCTGGCAGCTGGCGGTCGACTACAACGGCCTGGGCCGTATCTTCGGCGGCCACGGCAACCCGGGCTCCGGCGGCGGGGGCGGGGGCGAGACCGAGCTACCCGAAGGCCTGCACGGCTTCCCCGGTTTCAGTGGGTCACCCGGCATCACCCGGGTCTTCAATTCCCAGATGGGCAGCGAGATCTCGTGGCTGCTGCCCGCCGCGCTCATCGGACTAATCGCCGGACTCTGGCTGACCCGCCGCGCCCCGCGCACGGACCGCACGCGGGCGGCCTTCGTCGTGTGGGGCGGCTGGCTCGTGGTCACCGGCCTGACCTTCTCCTACATGAGCGGCACCGTGCACCCCTACTACACCGTCGCCCTGGCCCCGGCCATCGGCGCGCTGGTTGCCCTGTCGGTGCGTGAATTGTGGTCCCGTGCAGCGCATCCCGCCGCGCGGCTGACCCTCGTGACCATGGCCGTCGTGACCGGCGCCTGGTCATTCGCCCTGCTGGACCGGACGCCCGCCTGGCTGCCGTGGCTGCGCTGGGCGGTCCTGGCCGGCTCGATCCTGGTCGCCATCGGCTTGATCGCGGTCTCACGACAGTCCCGCCGCTTCGCAGTCGCCCTCGCGACCGCAGGCCTGCTGTTCGGGCTCGGCGGTACGGGAGCCTGGGCCGTCGCCACCGCGGGCCAGTCCCACAGCGGCGGCAATCCGAACTCCGGACCCACCAGTCAGGCGTTCGGAGCGATGCCTTCGGGCAACCCCGGCAGCAGTCCAGAATCGGGCGGCGATACCCCCGGCCGGCAACCGGGCGGTGCGTCCGGCTCGCAGCCGGAGGGCACGTCCGACCAACGGCCCGAGGGATTTTCGAGCGACGGCGGCACGCCGACCTCGCCGGGCGGTCGTGGCCCGGGTGCCGACTTCTCGAACAATGCCGAACTTGTCACCCTGCTCGAGCACACTGAGAGTCGCTGGTCCGCCGCTACCGTGGGCGCGGGCTCCGCAGGTACGCTCGCCCTGCAATCCGGCCGGTCGGTCATGGCCATCGGTGGCTTCACCGGCGGCGACAGCTCTCCCACGCTCGAGCAGTTCCAGCACTATGTGTCAGCCGGTCAGGTCCGGTACTTCCTGGCGGGCTTCGGCATGGGCGGTTCGAACTCTTCGTCCGCCCAGATCACCGAGTGGGTGAAGTCCCACTTCGCCACCGTCACCGTGGGCGGAACCACCGTCTACGACCTGTCCCAGCCAGTGAGTGCGTGAGCTACGAACGGCTGCGCCGGCCCCGTCCGGGGCCGGCGATCGAGCTCTAATTCGCCTCGGCCGCCAACAATCTCGTCGCCGCGGCCCGCACCCTCGAGGAGATCCGCCTCGACGTACCCGACCCGCACGGCGTGCGGGTCGGGTCTCCGCCTTCGCGCGGGTCAGCCACCAGCTGCCGAACAGCTGGTGTGCCTGCTGGACGCCGAACGCTTCGAGATGCCCGATCGCACCGAGCTCTACCGGGTGGCCAGCGCCCTCGACTACGCGGTGGACCGCCTGGAATCGGTGGGCCGCATGATCGAGATCCACGGCCTCACCGGCTTTCCGGACGAGGTCATCGCCGACGTCGTCTGGCTTTTGGCTATCTCGGCCCGCACCATGCAGGGCGTGATCGACCGCTGGACCCAGCCACAGGGGGTGCAATCGAACCGATCGGACCGGCGGTCAGATCAGCGCCTTGTGCCGGTGTATGCGCCGGCGCACGTCGGCCATCATGGTGCGGGTACCCATGGTGCGCAGGAACTTCGGGATGAAGCGGTTGACGAAGCCGACGAACAGGAACAGGTGCTCGAAGCGGCGTTGGTCGGCGGCCGTCCACTCCACACCGAGTTGCTCGCGGAAGTACGGCGGCAGGTAGCCGACGGTCAGGAAGCGCAGCAGTCCACCGAAGACGATCCGGAGATACCAGTGGATCATGCGGAGGTGCAGTAGGTCCTCGATGAAGCGGCGGATCTTGTCGTCGGCGGCCACCTGACGGCACGCCTCGACCCAGTATTCGTCGAACTCGGCGCGGGTCCCCGGCCACATCTCCTCGGTCACCTGCAGTGTGGTGCCCAGCGGCGCGGCGGTGGAGTAGAACGCCTCCGCCTGTTCGGGACTCATCCGGCCGTTGAGCAGCTGGTAGGAGTCCTCGAACCCGATGTAGAGGCAGGCCGCGACCCACATCTGCAGGTCGCGGTCGAAGGCGTTGTACTTCACCGCGGCACCGGGTTCCGACTTCACCTGGCGGTGCGCCACATTGACCGCCTCCCGGAAGGCGATCTTCTCCTCGGGCGTGCCCAGGATGGCCACCGCCAGATAGGAGGCCGTGGTGCGCAACCGCTTCCAGGGATGCACCATGAGCGCGCCGGATTTCACCCTGCTGTCGGCCACCCCGTGGCCGACGCCGGGTCGCGCCATCTGCATGGCGACATTCGCTGCGGCCCCCGAGAACTGCCAGAAGTCCATCGCGTCTTCGAGTTTCGGCGGCCGCTTGGTGTCCGGGCGGTGCACGCCCGGGATGTGGATGCGCGTCTGCTCCAGGGTCAGGGTCGCCGCGCCCCCGGTCGCCGGTGCGGAAGCCACCGAGATCCGCCGGACCCGGGGTCTGCCCCGGTCCCCTGTCGGATCCGGATTCGACTGTGCCTCATCATCATTCCAGCCGGACGGCTGCGCTGCCCCGGTCGTCATATTGGTTCCCTCTCTCCGTGGCGGTCACGGCGTACCCGACCCCTGCCTGCATCGGACACTCCTCGTCGAACCTGCGCCGAGCACCCCGGCACGGCTGCTATGTTACTGATTATTCTCGTTCTCGGGCAGTCGATTGACGCAGGAATCCCAAATAACTTAGAACCTCGTCCACAGCAGTAATGAGCTGATACCTGCGTTACTACAGAGCATATTGACCGAAGAAGATCATCGGAACCGCTTCCACTTTCGAGAATAGTTAGTAACATACGCTGCTGCGGGCAGCTCTCGCGAAGCGGCCCGGGGCGCACCGGCGGCGGGGACAGCGCGGCACCGGCAATGAGGCACGCACCGCGCCCGGGGTCGACAGGGAAGTGGAAGGACATACGCGACATGCTGAAACGATTGGATCGGCTACTCAGCTACGAGATGAAGGTGTCGGAGTTCCTGGGGACCCTCATCATTCTCGGCATCCCCTACGGGCTGGTCGGGGTGATCTGGACCCTGACCCACACCTCGCATCTGAAGCAGCTGCACGGCATCGACGTGATCATCTCGTTCCTGGGATCCATCGTGTGCTGGCCCGTGCTCACCTTCTCGAACGTGTGCATGACGTAGATGATGGCCCTGGTCTGGCTCATCGACATCCTGGTGATCGGCATCAAGATCCTCGGTGGGCGTATGGAAGTCAATCCCGTGCTGCGTTTCGGGCTGTGGGTGGCCGTGCTGTGCACCGTGGCCGCGGGCCTCTCGGTGGCCGGGTATCTACTGGTCCTGCTGCAGCGCTACCTCGAGGACATGGCCTGATGACGACACTCGAAAAGCCGTCCGCCGCAGCGGATGCCGAACCCACCGAGCTCGAGCGGATCGGTGAGAGCGTGCGCGGTCTGTGGCGGCGGCATCCGCAGCGTTCGCTGGAAACCCTTGGGCGACAGGTCGATCTGGGCCGCGACGCGCTGCGGCAGCTGGTGGTGTCGATCCTGCGCCGGCGGTTCCCGTATCAGGAGTTCATCAAACAGTGTGCGTTCATGACCAGCGTGTCGGCCGCGCCGACGGTGCTGGTGGCCATTCCGATCTCGGTGGTGGTGTCGATTCAGCTGGGCGCGCTGGTCAACCAGGTCGGCGCAACCACGTTCATCGGCGCGGTGGCCGGGCTCGGCATCATCCGCCAAGGCGCACCGCTGGTCACCTCGCTGATGATCGCGGGCGCGGTCGGGTCGGCCATCACCGCCGACCTGGGCTCGCGGACCATTCGCGAGGAGATCGACGCCATGATGGTCATGGGCGTGGACCCGGTCCGGCGGCTGGTCGCGCCGCGCATCGCGGCCGCGGTGCTGGTGAGCATGCTGCTGTGCGGGTTCATCGTCTTCGTCGGCTTCGCCACCGCCTACATGTTCAACGTCTACGCCCAGTCCGGGACGCCGGGCTCGTTCATCGGCTCGTTCGCGTCCTTCGCGGTGGCCGATGATCTGGTCATCGCGGTGCTGAAGGCGGCCGTCTTCGGCCTGCTGACCGCCGTGATCGCCTGCGATATCGGCCTGCACGCACACGGCGGCCCCGGCGGGGTGGCCAATGCGGTGAACTCGGCGGTGGTGAGCTCGGCGCTCATGCTGTTCGCCACCAATATCGTGCTCACCCAGCTCTACAACACGCTGCTGCCGTCGAAGGTGGTGTGAGGTGGGCACGACCTACACTCCCCCGGCGCTCAAACCCGTGCGGATGGCCACGAATATGGTGTCCGTTCCGGTGCGGGCCAATCAGCGCCTCGGCCATCAGGTCATCACCTTCTTCCAGGCCCTGCTCGCGATTCCGTTCGCGCTCAGGCACTATCGCCAGGAGGTGCTGCGCCTGACCGCGGACATCGGCTGGGGCAACGGCTCCCTGGTGGTGGGCGGCGGCACCATCGGCGTGGTGGTGGCGCTGTGCGGCTTCGGCGGCATCACCGTCGGCATGGAGTCGTTCACGGCGTTGAACCTGCTCACCATGTCGCCGCTCACCGGCGCCATCTCCGGTTTCGCCACCACCCGCGAGATCGCGCCGGTCATCGCCACCCTGGCGTTCGCCATTCAGGCCGGGTGCCGGTTCACCGCGCAGCTGGGCGCCATGCGCATCTCCGAGGAGATCGACGCGCTGGAATCCCTTGCCATCCGGCCGCTTCCGTATCTGATCAGCACCCGCATGGTCGCCTCCACGCTGACCATCGTCCCGCTCTACAGCGTGGGCCTGGCGGTGGCGTACCTGGCGACCAAGCTGTCGGTGCTGTTCCTGGGCGGCACCACCGCCGGCACCTACGACCACTACTTCTTCCAGTTCCTGCTGGGACCGGACGTGTTCTGGTCGCTGCTCAAGGTCATGGTCTTCGTGATGATCTCGACGTTCATCCAGTGCTACTACGGCTTCGTCGCCACCGGCGGGCCGGAAGGCGTCGGGGTGGCGGCCGGGCAGGCCATCAAGATGGTCATCGTCGTCATGGTCTTCGTCAATCTCTTTCTGACCCTTGCGATCTGGGGTATCGACCCCGGCTTCCGCATCTCGGGATAGGTGTTTCGATGATTCTCGATCCCAGCGGGCGGGGCCCCACGGCCCGGCAGCTCACGCTGGCCGGACTCGCCCTGATCGCCACCGTATCGCTGCTGCTGTATCTGCTGGCGATGCGCTACAACGGCCGCTTCGAGGCCAAGGTGGCGGTCACCGCCGAACTCACCAGCACCGGCGACGGGCTGCCCGACCACGCCGACGTGAAATTCCGCGGCATGGTCGTCGGCCGCGTCGAGGAGGTGTCGGTGGTGGCCAAGGGTGAGCGGCAGCGGGCCGCGCTGGCGCTGAAACCGCAAGTGGCGGGCACGATTCCGGCGACCGTGGCGGCGCGGGTCATTCCCGACAACCTGTTCGGGGTGACCGCCGTCGAACTGGTCGACACCACGCCCACCGGGGACACCCTGCGGGCGGGCGCGACCATTCCCGAGGACACCAGCAGCGCGACCGTGCAGCTGCAGACCACGCTCAATGTGCTGCGCACGGTGCTGACCAATATTCAGCCGGAGAAGCTGGGCCGCGTGCTGTCCACGCTGTCCGCGGCGCTGGATCCGTCGGCGCGCGTGCCCGGTTCCACCGTGGAGCGGCTCGATCACTGGATCACCGAGGTGCGCGGCATCGAGGGCATCGGGGATCTGCTGGGCAATCTCGGTCGCGCGGCCACCGCCCTGAGCGAGTCGGCCCCGGATCTGGTGGGGACACTGGCGAAGTCGGTGACCACCGCGCGCACCCTCACCGAGCAGCGCGCGGCGCTCATGGACCTGCTCACCAGCGGCGGCACCGCCGTGGACACGGTGAACGGGCTCTTCGCCCGCAATCCCGACTCCGGCAAGTTCCTGGTATCGGGCCTCGACCAGCTGTTCGGCAGCCTGGCCCAGGACCCGCAGGCGATTCCGACCGCCATCGCCAATCTCAATACGGCGCTGCAGCGTCTGCAGGGCACCTTCACCTTCGGCCCGAAGAAGCAGATGGTCTGGCGGATGGACGTGACCTTCACGCCGTTCCAGCAGTACACCGCGGCGGACTGCCCGCACTACGGTGACCTCGCCGGGCCCCGCTGCGGCGGTGCGACCGTGCCGGAAACCGCTCCCGCACAGGAGTTTCCGCAGCAGCTCATGCCCAAGCGACTCGAGGCCGCGGGGCCCGTGCCCGTCGAGACCACCCAGCCGGCGGCACCCGGCCTGCCCGCGATCCCGGGCCTGCCCGCGATTCCCGGTCTACCGGCGATCCCGGGGCTCACCGCACCGGCCGCGGCCACCGAGACGAATCCGGCTGCGGCCCAGCCCGCCGGGCTGCGCGGCACCGACGCCATCGCCGCCCTCGTCGGCGGAAGGCCCAATGCCGCACAGGTCCTGCTGCTCACACCCATTCTGGCCGGTGGATCCCTGGTTCCCGCCGAGACCGGAGGCGCCTCGTGAAATCCGGAAAAGCCCTGGCGGGATTCAGCCTTTTCGCCGTGGTGGCGATCGTGCTGACCTATACCATGTGGTCCACGCTGCAGCGCTCGGTGCCCGGCCGCACACACGACTACTCCGCCGTGTTCTCCGATGTCCTCGGGCTGCGGATCGGCGATGACATCCGCATGGCGGGGGTGCGCGTCGGCCGGGTCGACAAGATCGAGTTCACCGACGGCTACCGCGCCCGGGTCGGCTTCCGCATCGAGGACGACCAGCATCCGACCACCACGACCAAGGCGCTGGTGCGGTACCAGAACCTCATCGGGCAGCGCTATATCGCGCTGATGCCCGGCAAGGACGCCGGTGAGCCGATGGCGCCGGGCGGACAGATCCCGATCGAGCGCACCGAACCCTCCTTCGACGTCTCCTCGCTGCTGTCCGGTTTCGAGCCGCTGTTCAGCGTGCTGCAACCGGATCAGGTGAATTCGCTGTCGGAGACCCTGATTCAGGCCCTGCAGGGCAATGGCGTCTCGCTGAGCGCGCTGGTGACCCAGTCCGCACAGCTGGCCAGTACCTTCGGCCAGCGCGACGAGATTCTCGGACAGGTGGTCGGCAATCTCAGCAGCGTCATCTCCGGGCTGGCCCACCGCAGCAACGAGCTGGAAACGCTGATCACCCAGGCGCGGGCACTCACCGAGGCGCTGTACACGCAGGGCTCCACGCTGAAGTCGTCGGTGGAACGCGTTGCGACGGCGACGAATTCGCTGGTGAACGTGCTCGCCCAGGTGAAGCCCGGCGCGGCCGGGGCCCAGACCGACGCCTCCGCCGGTGTCGCCCTGCTGCTGCTCAACGGCGCCTCACTGGACAAGGCGGCCGTCGAACTGCCCGACATGCTCAATGGCGTCGCGCGTTTCAGCAGCTACGGCGCATACGGCAATGCCTACCTGTGCAGTCTCGACGTCTCGCTGTGGGGCGTGCTGCTCCCGCCCGGTCTGTTCGATCAGATCGGCGGCCAATCCCATTCGGAGGTGTGCCGATGAGGAGGCCACGCGTTCCGGCGCTGCGCCGGCCCTCGATCCGCTATCCCGGCTTCCTGCGCAACCGCTATCTGCGGCTGGGTCTGCTCGCCTCGGCGTTCGTGGTGCTGCTGCTGGTCGGCTCCACCCTGATCGAGCAGGCGCAGCTGGGCGACAAGACGATTCACGCCGAGTTCGCCCAGGCCGCCGGGTTGCGGCCGGGCGCGACCGTGGACGTGTCGGGCATCGAGGTCGGTCAGGTCAGCGCGGTCGAGCTCGACAACGGCAAGGTGCTGGTGGACATGCGGGTGCACCGCGACATCCAGCTCGGCGACGACGCACGCGCGGCCATCAAGATGTCGACGATCCTGGGCAGGTTGCACGTGGATCTGACGCCCGGCGCCGGCCGGGCCCTGCCCGGCGACCGGATCAAGCTCGACCACACCTCGGTGCCCTACAACCTGGGCAAGGTCATCCAGGATCCGCAGTACAAGAACAGCTTCGAGCGTGTCGAGAAGCTGGATCCGCAGAAGCTGCGGCAGGCGCTGGATCTGGTGGATCAGCAGATGGGCAATTCCCCCGAGCTGACCGTGCAGGCACTCGACAGTGTGGGCGCACTGGCGAAGGTGATCAATGACCGCCGCGACGAGGTGGACACCCTCCTGAAGAGCATGGACACCGTCTCGCAGCTGACCGCAGACAACCAGAACAGCGTGCTGTTGCTGCTCACCCGCGGGGAGGCCATCGGCAGCGCGGTGCAGCAGCGCCAGACGCTGCTGAAGCAGCTGCTGGACAATGTGGCGTCGCTGTCGAAGCTGTTGCAGCAGATGGGGTTGGAGAACAACAACCAGCTCGGCCCGCTCATCACCGACCTGAACACCATGTCGGAGGGCCTGGAGAAGAACAAGGGCAACCTCGACCGGCTGTACCAGATCATGCCGGTGACCTTGCGGCAGTTCAACAATGTGCTCGGCGACGGCCCGTACGGAAATGTGTACGCGCCGTGGCTGTTCCCGGACAACTGGCTGTGCTTCGCGCAGGCCGTGCAGGGGTGCAAGTGATGACACTTCGCGGACGAATGAAGCTGGCCGCGGCCTGCGGCGCGCTCCTGCTCGCCTCGGCGTGCGGCATGCTGCCCGATTCGGTGTTCTCGCTGTCGAAGGAGTATCTCGGCGGGCAGATGAAGGTCACCGCGGACTTCGAGAACGTGGCGGGCCTGTACGCGGGCAATGACGTTGCGGTGCTCGGGGTTCCGGTCGGGACCGTCGAAACCGTCACGCCCAAGGGCAGCTACGTCCAGGTCACCATGTCGCTGGACCGGGATGTCAAGATTCCCGCCGACGCCATTGCGGCACTGGTGAATCCGCAGCTGATCACGAATCGTCACGTGGAGCTGGCCCCGGCCTACACCGGCGACGGCCCCACCCTGACCGATGGCGCCTACATTCCGTTGCAGCGCACCCGGGTTCCGGTCGAACTGGATCGCATCCTCGCGACCTTCTCCCAGCTCGGCGAGGCGCTGAAGGGCGACAACACCACCGGCCCGATGGCCAGCCGGGTGCTGTTCCCGCTGCTCAACGGCAATGGCGACAAGCTGCGCGAGACCCTCGACCAGCTGTCCTCGGCCTTCGAGGTGACCTTCGCCAACAAGGACCAGATCTCCGACACCATCATCGAACTCAATGACATCACCCAGGTCATCGCCGCCAACGATCAGACGGTGCGGGACTTCAGCGGGCGGCTCACCGAGCTGGTGAACCTCATGGGCGACCAGGCCCCCGGCATCGACGCGGTGCTGCGGCAGCTCGACGACTTCGTCACCAATACCTCGACCCTGGTGGGGCAGAACAGGGGTCAGCTGGCCGGGGCGCTCACCCGCTTCGTGGCCATCACCGATCAGATGCGCGCCAATGCCCGCGGCCTCACCGAGATCGTGGACGTCGGGCCGCTGCTGTTCCAGAACATCGCCAAGGCCACCAGCAAGGAGGATCAGGCACTGCGGTTGCACGGCCTGCTCGACAAGTCGCTGCTCGACGGCGAGATCCTGTCGACCTTCTGCGAGCGCATCCAGATGCGGCTCGATGGCTGCCGCACCGGCAAGGTCCAGGACTTCGGCCCCGACTTCGGCCTCACCGCCGCACTACTGGGAATCGCGAACCTGAAATGAGACTACGCACAACAGCTCTCGGCGGACTGCTCACCGCCGCCACCCTGCTCGCCGCCACCGGGTGCGCGGTCACGGTGGACACGCTCCCCATGCCCAAGCCCGGCCTGGGCGCGCCCGGGTACACGATTCACGCGGCCTTCGCCGATGCGCTGAATCTGCCCGACCACGCGCACGTCAAGATCGGCGGCACCGATATCGGCGTGGTCACCAGGATCAAGAGCACGAACTTCATCGCCGACGTGCAGATGCTCATCCGCGACGACATCCGGCTCCCGAAGGGCACCACGGTCGAGCTGCGGCAGGCGACCCCGCTCGGTGACATGTTCGTGGCCATGACGCTGCCCTCCGCGCAGGAGGCCGGGGATCCGGTGCGCGACGGCGACACCATCGGCACCGATCACACCGCGGCGGGCGCGTCGGTGGAGCAGCTCATGATGTCGATCTCGCTGCTGCTCAACGGCGGCGGCATCAATCAGGCCGCCAAGATCACCGGCGAGATGAACTCCATGTTCGCGGGCCGGGCGCCGGAGCTGTCCCATCTGATCACCGAGATGACCGCCGCCATCGGCGCGCTCAATGCCCGCACCGGGGATATCGACCAGGTGCTGGGCGGGATGAACTCGCTCTCGCGCGAATTGGCCCGGCGCAAGGCGCAACTCGGCGCCGCCGCCGACACCTTCCCCGCGCTGATCGCCCTGCTGACCGAGAACAATCAGCAGATCGTGGACCTGCTGTCGAAGGTGGCCACCACCACCGACGCGCTCGGCGACTTCGCCGATACCAGCGGCAGGGATTTCGTGAGCCTGTTCAACAGCATTCAGGCGCTCATGTCCGGATTCGCGCAGAGCGATCAGCTGACCGGGGCGCTGGACGGGCTGCACACCATCTACCCGTCGCTCACGGCCAGCCTGCGCGGACCCGCGCTGGCGGTCGCGGCGACCGTGTCGTATCTGAGCGTCGGCGCACTCACCGACCCCAGCGGCAGCCGCTGGCCCGAACTCGGCGACGCCGGGCAGTTCGTCGGCAGCCTGGCGCAGGTGCTGGAGAAGGTGTTCGGCCGGCTCACCAGCCCACCCGGGCAGCTGGACGCGCAGCCCGGCCCGGCGCAGCAGGGAAGGGATCGATGAATCCGCCACTGTGGCAGTGGGTGGTGCGGCATCGCATCGCCCTCGCGAACATCGGGCTCGGCGTCGTGCTGGTGCTCGGGTCGGGCTATATCGGCGGATATGTGCTGCGGTTCAACCCGATTCCGCATACCTACAAGGTGACCGTCGAGCTGGCTTCCTCGGGCGGGCTGCTGCCCGGCAATGACGTCACCTTCCGGGGCAGCCGGATCGGCAAGGTCACCGACGTGCACGTCGCCGGGGACGGTGTGGCCGCGGTCGCCGAGATCGACGACAGCGCACAGCTTCCCATCGGCGGCACCGTCGCGGTCGGGCGACTCTCGGCGGCCGGCGAGCAGTACCTGGATTTCCGGCCCGACTCCGACACCGGGCCCTATCTGCACGACGGCTCGCTGGTCGAGCGGGCGCGCACCAGCGTGCCGATGCCGATCCAGTCGGTGTTCACCAATCTCAGCGATCTGATCGGCGGCATGAACCCGGACCGGCTCGACGTCATCATCGACGAGCTCGACAAGGCGCTGACCGGCGGCCCGGATCGGCTGCGCAACATGATCTCCGGCATCAGCCGGGCCATGAACGGGCTCGACGACCTGCTCCCCCAGACCCGCCAGCTCATCGAGAACCTCGAGGTCATCGCGGGCACCACCCAGCACGCCCAGCCCGACCTGGGCACGCTGACCAGGGCGGGCAGCGTGCTGTTCGACCAGTTCGCCTCCGCCGACCAGGAATTGCGCACACTGCTCCAGCAGGGGCCGGGACAGCTGGCCACCCTCAGCGGGTTCATCACCCAGACCCAGGACCCGATCACCAATCTGGTGACCAACTTCGTGGCCGTCACCAAGGCCGCCAAGCTGCGCGCTCCGGCCATCGCCGCGCTGTTCCCCGCCCTGCGGGTGGGCACCGAGGCACTCGGGATCCCCGCGCACGACGGCGCGTACAACACCCTGGTCGACCCCTGGCCCCGGCCGAGTTGCGACTACGACACCATCCCGGTGGTGCCGACCGATGTCCAGGCCGATACCCGGGTCCGGCTCTACAACTACTGCGTCACCTCGAATCCGGCACTACAGATCCGCGGCTCGGCCGACGCGCCACGGCCCGACGTGCCCGACAACGGGGTGACCAAGCCGCCGGGGACCACCGGCAACGAAATGTCCCAGCCCGTCCCCCGATAGGAGACTTCCCATGAGCGAGAACATGATTCAGCACGATACGGCTGCGGAAGCCGACCGGGCGAGCGCCGAGAAGGTCGAAATGAGCACCGACGCCGCGCAAACGAGCGCTGCGACCATCGAACCGGATACCGAGACCGTCAGCGATGCTGCGGACAAGGCCACCGTAGAAGCAGAGCAGGCCGGGCCTGCGGACACCGAGGCGGCGCAGGAGCCCGCCAGCGCTCCGAAAGCCGCTGCGCGCGTGAAGAAGTCGCGGCTGCCGCGAGTATCCGTACCCGCGCTGGGCAAGCGCGGCCGCATCGTGGCCCGGGCCGCCGTCGTGCTCGCGCTCGCGGGGTCGATCGGCTCGAGCATCGTCTTCCACCAGCAGGACGCGCACCACCGCGATCTGCTCACCGCCCAGGAGCAGGCCCGGGCCGCGGCCTGCAAGTACGCGCCGCTGCTGGCCACCTACGACGCCAAGAATCTCGACGCCTACTTCTCCGGTGTCCTCGACGGCGCGACCGGTGACTGGCGCAAGCAATTCGATTCCACCAGCAAGGATCTGCGGGACGTGCTCACCCAGGGCC
This sequence comes from Nocardia sp. NPDC059236, assembly GCF_042754085.1. Lineage (NCBI taxonomy): Bacteria > Bacillati > Actinomycetota > Actinomycetes > Mycobacteriales > Nocardiaceae > Nocardia > Nocardia sp. NPDC059236. The sequence goes on along the minus strand of NZ_JBHZAF010000008.1, from coordinate 327,243 downwards.
AGGTGGTGTCCAAGGCCACCGACGTGCAGTGCGCGGTCCGCACTGCCGACCGCGATTCCGCCGAGGCCATCGTGGTGATCGGGCAGACCATCACCAGCCTCGGCACCCAGGGCAAGCCCGCGCCCGGGCAGCTGTCCATGGTCATGCGGCTGGAGCGGTCCGGCGACCGGTGGCTGGTGAACAAGGTGAATTCGCCGCTGGCACAACAGCCGCAGTCGTGAACCGCGCCACCACGCCCGCCTCCGACCCGGGAGCGCGGGCGGTGCGGCGACGCCCCAAGAACCGGCGGGCCCAGATCGCCGCGGTGTCCGCGGCCGAGTTCGCCGCACTCGGGTATCACCGGGTGAGCATGGAGGATATCGCGGCCCGGCTCGGGATCACCTCCACGGCGCTGTACCGGCACTACCCGAGCAAGTACGCACTGTTCGCGAGCGAACTGCTGCGGCTGGGCGCACTGACCGTGGCCGCGGTGCGCCTGCCTCCGGAGGCCGGGGCCTGGCCCGCCCGGCGGCGGCTCGGGCACGCCATCGACGGGATCATCGCGGGCACCATCGCCAACCGGACCACGGTCGGGCTGGCGCGCTGGGAGTTCCGCTACCTCGACGACGCCGACAAGCGCACGGTGGACGGGCATTTCGCGACTGCTCTCACCGCGCTCGCCGGTCTGATGGGTGAGGTGCGGCCCGAACTGTCCGATCACGAGCGGCGGGTCCGGGCGGTGGGCGTGTTCAGCACCGCGAGCGGCCTGGGCGATCACCGCATCACCCTCGGCGCGAAAGCCACGGCCGCCCTGCTGAATTCGGCCTGCTGGGCGCTGGTCGAGGCCGATCTGCCCGCGTCCGGACTCCCGGCGGCCGCGCCGCGCGCGGTGGAGGTGCCGCCGATACTCAAGCACGAACTGCTGCTGCATCGGGCGATCCGGCTGTTCTACGAGCGCGGCTACCCGAATGTCAGCGTCGAGGATATCGCCACCGCTGCGGGCCTGCCCTCGCCCTCGGCGGTGTACCGCTACTACCGCGGCAAGAGCGACCTGCTCAATGCCGCGTTCCGCCGGGCCGCCGACCGCATGTCGGCGGTCATCGGCCCGACCCTGGCCGAATCCTCCGGTCCCGCCGACGCTCTGGCCAAACTCGTCGACATGTACGTGGCAGGAGCGTTCGACGAACGCGAACTGATCTTCGTCTACTTCGCCGAATTCGGCCACGTCCCCGACGACGAACGCGCGACACTGCGGGTCGTGCAACGCCTGGTCGTCGCCGAGTGGGCGACCCTGCTGGCCCGGGTCCGCCCCGAGCTCAGTCCCGCCGAGGGGCAGATCCTCGTGCACGCCGCCCTCGGGCTGGTCGTCGACTACGGCCGCGTCTTCGGCGACGACGAGCGAATCTACCCGCGCCAGTGGGTGATCCGCCTCATGGAGTCCGTCCTCTTCGGCCGCGTCGCCTCCTGACATGCCGGGCCACCGGGGATCACCTGGCCTGGGAGGCGGTTCGATCGTGCCAGGCGGCCTTCGCCCCGCTGTCCCCGATGCGATAGACCTGCACGACCGATCCGACGGACACGGCGAGGGCAGCCACCGCGACCATGGCCGCGATCGCCCGGCGACCGGAGACAGCGTCGACCCGCGGCACCCGCCGCCGCAGGAGGTCCCGCGCGCGCTCACTGTGCATCGCCCACCACACGGTGGCGAAAACGAACGTCGCCGCCGACCAGACGAGCAGATCGTCACCGAGGTGAGTGTGGACGCGCAACAGCGGATCTCGCGGCGTGTGGTGTTCGAGCCATTCACCGGAGTGGGTGGTCAGCGGCACGGACACCAGAGTGAGGAAGGCGACCACCGGCAACAGCACGCCGATCCGGCGCCGCGCCGAGGGCCACAGCACCGCGGCCACGACGAGTAATGCGGTCACCGGCACCAGCACGACCACAGCGTGAACGAACAGAACGTGGGCCGGCAGCCCATTGATGGTCGTGGGTCCCATGATGATCCGCACTCTCCTGTCGTGACGTCGGCGGTAAGCCTACGAGGCCGTACTCGAGGTTTAGCGGAACATCGCTGAGAGGACGCTGTGATCGAAGGCCCGACCCGGTGCGGGCCGCCGCTACGAGACCGGCAGAGCGGACGTCGCGATCACAAGGCCGAGGTCGCCGTCGTAGCGGCGGTAGAGCAGGCGGCCGCGGCCATCCTCGGCGTCGGTGAAGAAGAGGAAGGGCAGGCCGTAGCCGCACAGGCGGCGGGCGGCGGCCGACTCGGTGAGGATGCGGGTCGGGTGGGGGTTCATGGTCAGCGGGAGATGCTCGAAATCGCGAGGCGGGCATGCCCGGCGCTGGCGGGCCATCCGGACGCCCAGGGGCCCGGCCCAATACACGATGGCCTCCTCGCCGGTGTCGAGGTCGGTGAAGAGGTGGGCGTCGTAGTCCAGGGCGTCCATGGTCGCGACGGCGGCCGCCGGGTCGCACCGGTGTGGCACGCAGTGCTTGCGGCGGACGATGGGGCGTTCCGCGCCGACGGTGACCAGTGGCGCGCGGGCCGGGTCGGGCGCCCAGCGCGGGGGTGCTTGCGCCAGTTGGCGATTCAACGCGCGGTCGAGGCGTTCGGCGGCGAAGCGGACGACGAGAGTGCGGGGGCCGTCGATCTGGCAGCGCACCGGATTCCCGGCGACGCACAGGTTGACCTGTGCGACCGACGTGCGGTCGACGCGGGCATCGTGGGTGAGCCGCAGGCGCGCGCTGCCGGCCAGGCCGTGGCGGCGCAGCACCTCCGTGAGCTCAGCGCGAGCCCGGTCCATCTCCTGCGCGGAGGCCGTGCCGTCCACTCCCACCTCGACGAACGATTCCGGCATGGTGGCGACCTCGTCCGCGTACACGCTGCACGACCTCCTGGTGGTGATCGACCCTGATGTCGACGCGTCCATGTCAGCACCGGGCACCGCGGTGCAAACAGGGCCGAAGGTCCCGGGATCAGGTGGCGAGGCGCACCTTTCGGTGGGTCCCGGATTCCAAGATCGAAGTCCCGGTCCGGTCGGGACTTTCGGCTCTGTCGCGCTCGGTCGCGGCCCGGAACGGTGGGCGGTGGCCGCATGGCCTCCATTCATCGGACAGGAAGGCGGACAGGACTCGTGGCGCGTGAGCTGACGCAGCGGGAGATTCTCGTGGAACTGGAGCCGGTCGCCGGGCAGGCGCTGGACCGGCATCTGTCGGTGTTCAAGGATTGGCATCCGCACGATTACGTGCCCTGGGACGACGGTCGAAATTTCGCGCAGCTCGGTGGAATCGATTGGGATCCGGACCAATCCGGGCTCTCCGAGGTGGCGAAGGCCGCGCTCGTCACCAATCTGCTCACCGAGGACAATCTGCCCTCCTATCACCGCGAGATCGCCGAGAACTTCTCCCGCGACGGGGCGTGGGGTACGTGGGTGGGCCGCTGGACCGCGGAGGAGAACCGGCACAGCGTGGTCCTGCGCGACTATCTGGTGGTCACCCGCGGCGTCGATCCGGTTGCGCTGGAGAACGACCGGATGACCCATATGACCAATGGTTTCGCCGCACCCGTCGATCCGGGCACCGCGGCCGCGCACGCCGGTTTCCTCTACTCGGTGGCCTATGTCAGCTTCCAGGAGCTGGCCACCCGGATCAGCCACCGCAATACCGCCGAGGTCTGCGCGGACCCGGTCGCCGACCGCATCATGCAGCGGCTGGCGCTGGACGAGAACCTGCACATGATCTTCTATCGCACCCTGTGCGGCGCGGCCCTGGACCTCGTGCCCGACCAGGCCATGGCGGCCATCGACCTGATCGTCGAGAACTTCCGCATGCCCGGCACCGGCATGCCCAACTTCCGCCGCCACGGCGTCCTCATGGCCAAGCACGGGATCTACGATCTGCGCCAGCACTACGAGGACGTGCTGATGCCGGTGCTGCGGCACTGGAATGTCTTCGGCCGCACCGACTTCGGGCCCCAGGGTGAACAGGCGCGGGAGCGGCTGGCGCGTTACCTCGACAATCTCCACCAGGTGCAGATTCCGCGTTTCGAGGAGCAGCGCGACCGCTCCCTCGCCCGTGAGCGCGCCCGCGTCTGAGCGGACGCGTCAGGCCGGGGTGACGATCTGGATCAGATTCCCGCAAGTGTCGTCGAATACGGCGGTGGTGACGGGTCCCGCCTCCAGCGGCTGCTGCGTGAACGTCACCCCGAGACCGCTCAGCCGCTCGAATTCGGCCCGCACATCCGTCACCTGGAACGAGGCGGCCGGAATGCCGTCATCGACGAGCGCGTCCTTATACGGCTTGACCGCAGGATGCTCATCCGGTTCGAGCAGCAATTCCGCGCCCTCCGGGTCCTCCGGCGACACCACCGTCAGCCAGCGGGCCCCCGGGCCCAGCGGCACATCATGCTTCTTGGTGAAGCCCAGTACCCCGGTGTAGAAGTCGAGCGCCTTCTGCTGGTCGTCCACGAACACGCTGGTGATGTAAATCCGCACGGCCCTTACCCTTTCCTGTGCACCGGCCACCGTTCCTGAATGACGGCCAGCGGAGTCGTATCGAGGTGGTGGAACTTGTACCTGCCCTGCTTCCGCGTCTCGACCAGCCCGGCCTCCTCCAGCACGGCCAAATGCTGCGACACGGCCTGCCGCGTCAAACTCAGCTGATGCCGCCCACTGAGCCGAGCACAAATCTCGAACAGCGTCTGCCCGTCCCGCTCGGCCAATTCATCGAGAATGATCCGCCGCGTGGGATCGGCGAGGGCCTTGAAAATATCGCCCACCACCCGACCATAGGCAAGTGATTACTTGCCTGTCAAGAACACCCCGCCAACCCCGCGATTCAGCCCGGACCAGCAAGAACCGAACGATTCCGGATCAACTACACGCCGGCGAGGTCTGATTACCCAGCGACAGCATGTTGCACAGCCACTCCTGAGACGCTTCACAGTCGCCGACGCTACAAACCATCTCCGCCGAAACACATTGCGCCGCAGTGTTTCAGGCCGGAATTTCATAGCCGGCACAGACGGCCCACACAGTTGCTGCGGACCTGAAACGACGGCGCGGACTTGAAGCTGACGTCGGGTCAGGATCTAGCGTCGGGGGCGACAGCCAGAAGGAGAAGCTTGTGCCGAGAATCGATCAGGACGAAGTCGACTGCTGGGTCGACACTGCGCGGATCAACAAGGTATTCAACAGCTACTTTCGTGCTCTGGACGAGATGTGTTTCGACGTACCGCGTTTCGAGCAGATCTTCACCAGCGATGGGCGAATCGTGCGGCCGAACGGGGCGGCGGTGGCGGGACCCGCGAGTATCGCGGGCAGTCATGCGGTGAGCTTCGCTCGCTTCGACGCCACCCAGCATCTGCTCAGCGGTCATGATGTCGCGATCGACGGTGACACGGCCGAGGTGCGGGCCAATCTTGTTGCGATACATCTGTGGAAGGACATGCCCGTCGAGTCGAGCATGCTCGAGCGGTTGTTCACGGCAGGCGGCGTTGTTACCGCGGATCTGGCCCGCACCCCCGATGGGTGGCGTATGACCGAGGTGCGGAACCGCATCATCTGGCGTACGGGACACTTCGGGAACATGATCGAAACCCACTGACGGCGAGGATGCGCCCGGTACCGCGGAATGACGGTGGCCGAACGGGTTTCACGAGGGTGCGGGCCGGCCGAGGGTTGTCGGCGGTGCGGGCGTCAGTCGGCCGCGTGGACGACCATGACCGGGCAGTGGGCGTGCTGCACCAGCGAGTGCGCGGTCGACCCGAGCAGCAAGCCCAGGAATCCCCCGCGGCCACGATTGCCGACCACGACCAGCTGCGCGTGCTTGGACCAATCCTGCAGGTGCGCCGCCGGAGCGGAGAAGTGGACGCGGCGGATCACGGTCACGTCGGGGTACTTCTCCTGCCACCCGGCGAGCCGCTCGGCCAGGACCGACTCCTCGACGGCTTCGACGTCGTCGAGCATCGGAGTCGGATGATCGCCGGCGAATACCCCCGCGCTCCAGTCACTCCAGACGTGCACGGCCACCAGGTCCGCGCCCCGCTCCGACGCCTCGGCGAATGCGGCGGCGATGGCGGGCTCGCTCACCGGGCCGCAATCGATGCCGACCACCACCGGACCGGAATCACGAACGATGTTGTCCACCTGGTGATCCGGGCGCACCACGAACACGGTGCCCGCCGCGTGCGAGGTGACCGACAGCAGCGTCGAGCCCAGATGCGCGAAGGTTCCGGTGGTCCCGGTGGCGCCGAGCACCACGGCGTAGGCGCGGGCGCTGAAGTCGATCAGCAATCCCGCGGCGGAGTCGTTGAACAGGTGCGCCGTCACCTGCAGATCGGGGTGCGCGGACTGTGCGGTCTCGACCGCATGCCGAACCACCTCCCGGCCCTTGGCCTGTGCAGCGTCGATCACCTCGGGTGTGACCACCGCATACGGGCCCATCACGGCACTGGTGCCCACCAGGTCCAGCCCGTGGACGACCTGCAGTGTGCGTCCCCGGCGCGCCGCCAGGTCGGCTGCCCAGCGCAGCGCGATGTCCGATCCCGACGACCCGTCCACGCCGACGACCACTCCCGCGGAGACCAGTCGGTGCGGATCGTCGTATTCCTGCTCAGCCATTGCCATCTCCCGGCGGTGCGGTTACCGGGCGGCGGAGCGCCGCCCACCCTCACGGTATGAATCACCGGGGTGCCGGCACTGCGGCCGATGGTCATGGGACCAGGGGCCCAAAGACCGCCCCGCCGCGGGCCGATGGTCGCGGGAGGCGATCGGCTGCTATTTGCCGGCGGTCTCGTGCTCGCCGTCGCACCACTGCTCGGCGGGGACGCTGACCTTGACCTGGTCGATGTGCTCGCCGCAGCCGGCCCAGGTGATCTTGCCGCAGTCGCAAGGGGTCGGTTGACACATGATGATGGTCCTCTCGGGATCGGTCGGGTCGGACGGCGTCGTCGGATCGGCACACCATCCGAGACGCGGCAGCGTGGATGGTAGCCGGAGCGTCGCTCACCGGAGCGGCTCGGCCCCGATCGATTCCCGATCGACCAGCCGGATACCGGTCACCAGCGTCGGCTCGATGGCCACAATGGTGTCCATGATCCCGTCCACCCACGGCCGCACCAGCGCATCGTAGCGGGCCACCAGGTCCGGGGCCGTGATGGTCCGCGCGAGGCCGGTCACCACGACCGACCAGCCCGATCGAGTCACCCGATCGATATCGTCGGCCTCGTAGGCGACCACCACATCGGAGTCGGCCCGCACGGTCGAGGTCAGTCGCGACGTCAGCCGGGTCCGCACGATGAGGGTCTCTCCGTCGACGATGTGATTCACGGGCCGGATGGCCGGCAACGCATCACGGGTGAACACCACCCGGCCGAACGGGACACTGGCCAGCAGGCGCATCGACTCGTCCCGGGAGAGGTCCACCACGCTGCGCGCGGCCTCCTCGGCCGTGCTCCGCGCGGCCTCCTCGGCCCGGAAACGGTTCATGCCGTCGTCTCCCGTCATGGTTCATCGATTCGATGGGCATTCGATCTCCATAGGACCATTGAATTCTCCTGCCCGGCAGGGCCTAAGGTCCTCGATGACCGTCCTGATTTCCGACCGGCACTGCGTTTCTGCCTCGGGCGCGGGGACATTCGCCTCTGTGACGGACCCGGCCCCGAGTCGGACTCTGAAGAGACACCCGTCGAACAGGAGGCACGTGATGAACTATCGAATCGGTCTGTGCGAGACGGCGCCGCAGACCGTTGTGCAGATTCCCCTCGAGATCCCGCCCGATCGACTCAGCGACGCCATTGTCGCGGGCGTCGAGCGCATGGCGGAGGTGGCCGACCGTGCCGGTCTGACGGCTTCCGGCGCACCCACCATTACGTTTCATCACGAGTCGCCTGCCGGGGATTCCATCAAGGTCGATTTCGGACTACCCATCGAGCCCGCGCCCAATCTCGGGCCCGCGTCCGGGGCGCAGCTGGTGGTGCTGCCGTCGACACTGGTCGCACGCACCTGCCACCGCGGCGGCTACGGCGGATTGGAGGCCGCCTACCGCGCGCTGGCCGACTGGGTGCGGGAGACGGGCTGCACACCGATCGGGCCACCGACCGAGGCATATCTGGTCGGCCCCGACGAGGTCAGCGATCCGCGGCAGTTGATCACCGAAATCCGGATCCCGGTCGCACCCGCACCCGCGATCGCCGTACACCTCGACGGCAACCTCACCGACGCCGCCGCCCGGACACGAGAAACGTTGCACCGGCAGGGCTTCGGAGTCGTCGCCGAGATCGACATGCAGGCAATCCTGCGGGAGAAGGCCGGTGAGCACATCGGGGACTACCTGATTCTCGAGGTGTGCCATCCGCGGCTGGCCGCGCGAGCGCTGGAGGTCGACCAGCGGGCCGGTCTGCTGCTGCCCAGCCGGATCGTGCTGCGCGAGGACGAGACCGGAGTGCTGATCGAAGCAGCCGATCCCGAGGTTCGGGTAGGCACGCTCGCGCAACCCGCGCTCAACGGTATTGCCGCCGAAGCACACCGGCTGCTCGGTGCGGCGCTCGCCGCGCTGCACCACCCGGCCGCGGCAGCCGGGTGAGTTGATCCGGCCCCGACGCCGGCGGCTCCGGAGGCGGTATCCCGCGCAGCGCCAATACACTGTGGGCGAGCGAAAGCTCGGATTCGCCCGCAACAGCCCCAGGATGCCCTCAGATGACTTCCCCCTCCGATGCCGAGCACTCGGTGCGAAGCACGTTGTCGCAGTTGCGACTACGCGAACTGCTGACCGAGGTCAAGGATCGGGTCGATCAGATCATCGACGCGCGCGACCGGATGGACGGACTCGTCGAGGCCATGCTGTCGGTGACCGCGGGGCTGGATCTGGACCAGACCCTGCGCACCATCGTGCGCACCGCCATCAGCCTGGTCGACGCCCGCTACGGCGCACTCGGTGTGCGCGGCGTGCGCGGCGTGGACGCGAACCTCACCCAGTTCGTGCACGAGGGCATCGATGACGAGACAGCTGATGCCATCGGCGACCTCCCGGCTGGGCGCGGTGTGCTGGGGGTGCTGTTCCATCAGCCCGAGCCGATCCGGCTCGACAACATCGCCAGTCATCCTGCGTCGGTCGGGTTTCCGGCCAACCACCCGCCCATGCACACCTTCCTCGGGGTGCCGGTGCGGATCCGGGACGAGATTTTCGGCAACCTGTATCTGACCGAGAAGAAGAACGGGCTGCCGTTCAACGAGGACGATGAGGTGATCGTCCAGGCGCTGGCAGCGGCGGCCGGCATCGCCATCGACAATGCGCGGCTGTACGAATCGGCCCGCGCCCGGCAGGCGTGGATCGAGGCCACCCGCGACACCGCCACCGCGTTCCTGGCCGGGACCGCCGCCGACGAGGTGCTCGCGCACGTGGTCGAGCATGTACGCACGCTGACCCAGGCCGAACGCGCGTTCCTGGCGATCGAGGACGATCCGGATATCCCGGCGGAGGAGACGCGGGAGTTGCGGATCGCGCGCTGGGCTGGGCCCGGCGCCGGGCCCAGCAGCTTGGTCGTCCGGACCACCGGCACCGCGATCGGACGGGCGATCACCGAGGGCACGCCGCTGAGCTTCGACGACGCGGGCGATATCGATCTGGGCAAGCCGATGGCAGACCCCGGACCGACGCTGATCCTCCCGCTGCACGCCCAGGGCGCCACCTTCGGCGTGCTGGTCATTGTCCGGCCGATCTCCGCTCCCCCGTTCTCGGCCGAAACCCTGGAATTGGCAACGGCCTTCACCGAGCAGGCGGCGCTGGCCATCCAGCTGGCCGAGGCCCAGCAGCGGGTGCGCGAACTCGACATCCTCAGCGACCGCGACCGCATCGCGCGCGACCTGCACGACCACGTGATCCAGCGCCTGTTCGCCGCGGGCCTGAGCCTGCAGGGCACCATCGCCCGCACCCGCGCCCCTGAAATCCGGCAGCGCCTGTCGGATGTGGTCAACGACCTCCAGGACGTGGTGCAGGAGATCCGCACCTCGATCTTCGACCTGCACGGCGCCAACGACCAATCCCCGGGCCTGCGTCAACGCCTCGAACAGGTCATCGCCCAGCACACCGCCGACATCGACCTGCGCACCTCCCTGCGCACCTCCGGCCCCCTCTCCGTCGTCACCCCCGTCCTGGCCGACCACGCCGAAGCCGTTGTCCGAGAAGCGGTTTCCAACGCCGTCCGCCACGCCAACGCCCACTCCCTCGCCGTCACCCTCGACGTCGCCGACGACCTCACCATCACCGTCTCCGACGACGGCACCGGCATCCCCGACAACATCACCCCCAGCGGCCTCTCCAACCTCGCTCGCAGAGCCCAGGAACTGGGCGGCACCTTCACCATCCTCCCCAACCCCGACGACACCGGCACCCGCCTCCGCTGGTCGGCCCCGCTCCACTGACCGGCCGCCTCGGAACCCATCGGTCCGAGGCTTCCTCGGGCGTAACGGTCCTCTGGTCGGCCTTTCTCTGCTAAGACCTGTGGATCGTCGGTGAAAGGTGAATATGTTGTCTCGCTCTGTGATTCGGGTCCGGTCGATTTCGTTGGCGGTGGCGGCGGCGGCGGTTGTCGTGATGGCGCCGGGGGCTGCCGCGCTGCCGACCGGATCGTCCGATCTGCCCACCGGGACGTCCCAGAGTTCGACGGGGACGCCGCCGGTGGCGGGGACGAGCGTCTCGACGGCGTACGGGTCGATCGGGGTGTGGATGTTGCAGTCCAATGGGGATGTCGCGGACTGGCTGGGGCAGCAGTATCAGGGCAAGTCGTTGTTCGAGCCCATCGATGTGCTGCTGGTCGATCGGACCTCCACCACGGCCGATGCCGCCACTTCGAAGCTGACGGACCAGCTTTCGGCGGCGGGGTTCCCGGTGCGGTGGCTGCACAGCACGGGATATCAGGGGCGCATCAACGGTCAGCTTTACGCGCAGCAGCCGCCGGACGGCAGTGATTCGGCCTTCTCCGACGCGATCGCGATCGAAACCAATGACCACGGCAGGGTTTTCGGCCCGGCCCCGCTGCCCGGCGGCGGATTCGTGTGGTCGGCGGCCTTCAGTCGCGAGAAGTTCGAAGTGGTGACCCATGCCTACGTGTCCTTCACCCAGGCCCGCGACAATGTCCGCACCGCGGTGCTCGCCAAGGGCGGGACCGATCTCGGGACGGTGCCGCTGGGCAACACGTACAACACCGCCACCGCCTCCACCGGCGATCACGACGGCAACGCTGTGGTCCTCGGGTTGAACTGACCGTCAGCGCCCGGCTTCGAACCGATCCCGAGCCGGGCGAGTTCGGGGCACCTCGCTCGGGACGGCCGATGTGAGGCACATCGCGGCACATACCCCTGGGGGTATGCTAGCTTAGGTTCATACCCCAAGGGGTATCCGCGACGCGGCCGGATCGGACGATGCCGCGCTTCGCCGAAGCAACCGAAGGAGTAGCCATGTCCGCACCGACCGACGTCACCCACGCCTCGCCGCACGGCAAGGCCGTCCTGAACGAGCTGTCCCCGCTGCACCGGGAGTTGCGGCGCGCGATTCCCGAGGTGTACAAGGGTTTCGGCGAGCTCAGCAAGGCGGCGTTCGCGCCGGGCGCGCTGGATCGCAAGACCAAGGAGCTGATCGCGCTGGCCATCGGGGTGGTCGAGGGCTGCGACGGCTGCATCGCCTCCCACGGTCAGGCCGCGGCGCGCGCCGGTGCGACCAGGCAGGAGGCCGCCGAGGCCATCGGCGTCACCTTCCTCATGCACGGCGGCCCCGCCACCATCCACGGCGCCCGTGCCTACGAGGCGTTCTGCGAATTCGCCGCCGCCATCGAATCCGGCGAATCCCCCGCCTGACCACCCCGGAGAAACCACCCATGTGCCATCCCGCCCGATGCCGGACCTGCGGCAAGACCACCTGGTCCGGCTGCGGCGCCCACGTCGCCCAGGTCCGCGCCGCCGTACCGGCCGACCAGTGGTGCCCGGGCCATCAGGACACCGCCCGCGAAAGCTGGATCCGGCGAATCCTCACCCGCTGATCCACCCCGATTCCCGCCCACATGGCCTCCATCGCGTGACCGCGAACCCTTCGGACGGACCGGTTGCCCTATGTCGCGAGGTCGCGGCCGCCCACCCGATCACCGACCCGGGATGACCATTGTCCTCGTCGTCGCCGATGGCCGTGACGTGCTCCGGTCAGCCGCCGACCGGCTGCGGGCTGGGCTGGAGTGCCTGCAGCAGAGCGGATTTGATGGGATCTCGAGTCGTGCAGACCAGGGCGAAGGTCGCCTGTCGTACGAGTCTTTCCGCGGTCGCGTCTGCGAGCGCTGACCGACTGCCGGCGCACACGACGCCGGCCGCGGCGGCATTCACCGCCGCGTGCGCGATCTCCGCGCGCAGCGCGTGGGTGGCCGCGACGTCACCGATCACCCGGCCGTAGCGTTCCCGCAAACTCGCGAGCTGCCTCGCGTGCGGCTCCGCCTCGGCGCCGAAGTCCTCCAGATAGCGCACACACCGCATCAGCACGCCCAGGACCAGTCCGCCATTGACCCAATCACTGAGCGCGACACCGCCTTCCGGTCCATCGGCGACGGCCTTCATATCGATCACCCCAGAGTCGCCCACGAAGGCGCCGTCGAAAGTCAGCCTGACCGTGGCACTGGCGTCCGCCGCGATCAACGAGAGCCGTTCAGCGCGGATGTTCTCCGCCTCACGCACCGGAACCAACAGCGTCACCACCGATTCGGTCGCACCGTCACGCACGCGCGCGGCGGTGGCGACCGCGTCGATGTAGCCCCACCCGGTCACGAAGGGCGTTGTACCGGTGAGCAGGTATCCACCGTCGCCGGGTTCGGCGAACAGGGTCGGCTCGGTCCGAGTTCCGGCGTAGGAAACTCCGCAGCGATAGGCACCGCTCATCATGTCGGCGAGGTACCGCTCACGCAGCTCCTGATTGCTGCTGGCCACGAGCGAGCGCAGCGCACCCAGGTGCTGTGCCCACACGAATCCCGTTGCCAGGCAACCGCTGATGACGGTCGCGGCGGTATCGATCAGGATTCCCGGTGACATGCCGTCCGACAGCGGAAACCCGTAGAACCCCCGTGCCGCGAGCGCTTCGAAGTTCGCAGGCGGAATCAGCCCGCCGCGATCCACTTCTGCCGCCCTGACCTCGAGCACCTCAGCGGCCAGCGACTCTGCTTCGCGTACCCAGTCCTTGCCCATGCGAACCCCCTGTCGGTTCCCGATCACCTGCCACCACAACGGGTTTCGAGGAGCGAACTACCCGGGCGATACTACGTGAAGGCGGTGGCGCACCGAGTACAGCCCAGGGGGTCGCGAGGTCGCGCGCAGCTCCCACGATGGTCTGTCACGATTTGAATCGCCCGGCGAAGGCGCGCAATGGGAGGTCGGCACTGGTGATGATGCCCGGTGGGGCGGCGACAACGGCGGGGATGGCGTTGAGGGCGGGGAGGCCGGTGACTGTCATGCCGACCGATGCGAAGGCGGCGGGGTTGGTGAAGTCGGTGCCGGGCTTGGGGAGGACGCGATGTTTGCTCGCGATGCAGGGGTCGCCGGTTATTTTCGTGATATAGCAGCCCTGGACGTTCCAGTGTGGCTCGGTGTGCGGGGTCATCTGCCATTCGACGTGGACCTCGACCTTCGGCACTCCGGCGACCAGGCCCTGGTACTTGATGTAGTTGGCTCCCAGTGAACCTTTCGGCAGCTGATACCAGCCCAGGTCGATGTCCTTGGTGCAGGCGCCGAGTTCGTAGCCGAAGGTGACCTCGTCGAGTTCCAGGCCGAAGCAGTCCGCCATCAGGTGGACGCCGTCGGCGAATACCCGGGTGCCCCGTTCCAGCATGGCCGGGATCGCGGGATCGTCTGCGGGGCGGCCGTATCCGACCATCTGCCACGAGCCCACCGAATGGTGACAGGAGACGTCCACCGACTCGATCACCGTCACGTTCTCGAGCTCGGCGACATCGCAGGTGTGCACCACGCCCAGGATCTGGGTCAGCCCGGGATTCATGCCGGTGCCGTAGAACGTCGATCCGCCGTGCCGGCAGGCCTGCTCGAGCACCCAGGAGGTCGGTTTGCCCGACGGGTGCGGATGATTGCGGTCGCGGTGGTGACCGGTGATCCAATCCGCGGTGGTGACAATGTCGATTCCGGCCTCGAGGACCCGGACATAGAGGTCCTCGTCGGGAAACACACCGTGGAAGGTCGCCACATCCGGCCGCGCGGCGATGATGTCGTCGACCGAGCCCGTCGCGCGGATGCCGATGGGCGCGAGCCCGGCCAGCTCTCCGGCATCGCGGCCGATCTTTTCCGGTGTGTAGCAGTGCAAGCCGATCAGTTCGAGGTCGGGATGGGTGCCGATTCGCTTGATCATCTCGGTGCCGACATTGCCGGTCGCCACCTGGAAGACCCGGATCGGCCGCCGGGGGAACACAGATACCATGGGCGGCATCGCCTTTCGTGTGATCAGGATTGCGGATAGAACTGGGCGGCCCAGGTGCGCAGGGCCATGAATCCGTCGTATTCGGAGCGGGCCAGCGCGGGTGGATCCGAATAGCGCTGGTGCGACCAGATATGCACGTCGGCCAGGAACTGGTCGATCACCGCCCGCATCACCCGTTCGGCCCACGGCGGCGCGGTGGCGCTGTCGTCACCGGGCGGGCGTCCGGCCCACACGGTGAAGCGGACATCGCAGGTGCGGTCGTCGACCGGAGTGACCGCGGAGATGGTGCGATTGTCGATCACGCCCCAGCTCTTGGTCACCGCGACGCCGAGTCCGGCATTGATCGCCTCGAGACCGCTGGCCATATCGTCGGCGGTCATCCCGGTGGCGTCACCGAAGGTGACGGTGAAGTCGACATAGGACACCGGGCCGTCGACGTCATCCGGTGCACGTCCCCGACGGCGATCTCGGGCGACCAGGCCACCTGGAACCATCCCGTCGGTTTCATCGATAGCGGCGGCTTGACCATGCCTGCTGCCCTCCCACTGCGCACAGAGAGTCGTGTATTCGTTTATCCGGAAGGGGCGGGATGCCCTCAGGCCCAGTCCCGGTCCGCTCCCGGTTGTGGCGCGACATAGGTGTCCAGCGCATGCCGCAGCCACCGTTCCCGCGATCGAAACGCCCGCCGGCTCACCTCGGCGCGCGGAACGAGCCGGTCGAAGCCGTGCCAGCACCCGGGATGGACCTCGAACTCCACCGGCACGCCGCAGGATCGCAGGCCGTTCACGTAGGCGATCGTCTCGTCCCGGAACGGCTCGAGGCCCCCGACATAGGTGAAGGTCGGCGGCAGACCTCGCAGATCACCGGCCCGCGCGGGCGCCGCGTACACCGGAACCCGCTGCGTCCCATGCAGATCCCGCAGATACAGCTGCCACGCCGAGGCCAGCGTGACCGAATCGAGCAGCGGCGCGTCATTGTCGCGGGCCGATTCGGTGGACTGCCGGTCGTCGAGCATGGGATAGATCGGCATCTGGAAGGCGATGTTCACCTCGCCACGGTCCCGCGCGAGCAGGGTGAGCGCGGCGGTCAGTCCCCCGCCCGCGCTCTCCCCCGCGACCGCCAGTTGATCCTCGCGGAGGCCGAGCCGAATCGCATTGTCGCGCATCCAGATCAACGCGGTGTAGCAGTCGTCGAGGGCCGCGGGATACGGGTGGACCACGCTGAGCCGATAGTCGGGCGCGACCACCACGCAGCCGGTCCGCTCGGCCAATCGCCGGTAGATCCGCAGGTCCTGTTCCGGTCGCCCGAGGAAGTATCCGCCCCCGTGCAGCCAGAGCAGTCCGGCCGCGGCGGTGGTGGGCGCCGACGGCGAATAGACGACCACTCGCAGCCGCGTTCCATCGCCGCGATCGATTCCGAACTTCTCGACCCGCAGGGTCTTCGGGCGACGGGCCCGCGCGAGCCACAGCAGCCCGTCGACCAGAGCCCCGGCGACGCGAAGCCGCCGTTCACTGTGCCGAGACCCCATGCGCCGCAACCACACACCGGTCGCACGCAGCTGACCGTCCATCATCGCGTCGGTGATCTGCATGCCGGCCCTTTCGCAGGTCCAGCGACGCTATCACAGACCTGGAAGCCGATACAGACACTAGTCCAGACTTCGTGGCGTCAGTATCATCCAGACACATGTCCGAACTCGCATCCACCGGTATCGAGGCAACCCGACGGCGACTCACCGAGAAGCAGGCCGACACCGTCGACCGCCTCACCACGGCGGCAGCCGAGGTGTTGTCCCGGGAAGGCTTCTCCGGCACGACGATTCGGCTGGTCGCCGCGGCCGCGGGAGTCGGCACCGCCACCGCCTACACGTACTTCTCGTCCAAGGAGCACCTGATCTCGGAGGTGTTCTGGCGGCGACTGGTCGCGGCTCCGAAGCTGGACACGGACGCAGGGGACCCGGCCACCCGGGTGGTCGCGGTGCTGCGTCAGGTATCCCTGCTCGTGGCCAATGACCCGGCTCTCGCCGGTGCGGTCAGCAATGCACTGCTGGGCGACGATCCCGATGTCCGGCATCTGCGGGTGCGCATCGGCCGGGAGATTCGCGGCCGGCTCGCCGAAGCACTGGGATCCGATGACCCCGAACGGGTTTCGATGCTGGAGCTGCTCTACGCGGGCGCGCTGCTCCAGGCCGGGATGGGCCTGCTCTCCTACGAGCAGGTCGCCGACCTGCTGGAAATGTCGGCGCGCCGACTGCTGGCAGATCCCGCGGCCGAGTGATCGACGGGCAGCAAAACACAGGCCCGGACAGCACGCGGCCGCCGATCCGATTCAACGTCCGAAACCGGCCGCGGACCTTGTCGCACGCCGCCGATCATAGTACCGTCCAGACACATGTCCATCACGTGTCTGGACAAGGTTATACGTGGAGGGATTTGCAATGACGCTGGTCAAGCCGCAGCGAGTGTCCGGGGGCGCGGATGAGCACGGACACCTGGAGGAGTTCCGCACAGATCCCATCGCGCTGATGCGGCGGGTGCGCGCCGAATGCGGCGATGTCGGAGCCTTCGAACTCGCCGGGCGCGATGTGATCCTGCTGTCGGGCGCCGAGGCCAACGAGTTCTTCTTCCGCGCCAGCGACGAGGACCTCGATCAGGGTGCGGCCTACCCGTTCATGAAGCCGATCTTCGGCGAGGGCGTGGTCTTCGACGCGCCGCCCGAACGCCGCAAGGAGATGCTGCACAATCAGGCGCTACGCGCCGACCACATGCGCGGGCACGCGGCCACCATCGCCCGCGAGGTGGATCGCATGCTGGCCCGCTGGACCGACGAGGGCGAGATCGATCTGCTCGAATTCTTCGCCGAGCTGACCATTTACACATCCTCGGCCTGCCTGATCGGCCCCAAGTTCCGCGAGCAGCTGGACTCCCGGTTCGCGCATCTCTATCACGAACTCGAGCAGGGCACCGACGCGCTGGCCTACGTCGACCCCTACGCGCCGATCGAGAGCTTCCGCCGCCGCGACGAGGCCCGCGCCGCACTGGTCGAGCTCGTGCAGGCGATCATGGATCAGCGCGAGGCGAATCCGCCGACCGGTAAGGACGATCGCGACATGCTCGACGTCCTGATCTCGGTGAAGGACGAGCACGGCGTGCCGCGTTTCTCGGCCAGCGAGATCACCGGCATCTTCATCTCCATGATGTTCGCCGGGCACCACACCACCTCCGGCACGGCGGCCTGGACCATCATCGAACTGCTGCGTCACCCGGACACGCTGGCCACGGTGGTGACCGAGCTCGACGAGCTGTACGCCGACGGCGCGGAGGTCAGTCACCATGCGCTGCGCCAGATTCCGAATCTGGAGGCCGCGCTCAAGGAGGCGCTGCGCCTGCACCCGCCGCTGATCATCCTCATGCGTATCGCCCGTGCCCGGTTCGAGGTGTGCGGGCATCGGATCGAGGCGGGCGACATGGTGGCCGCCACGCCCGCCATCTCCAACCGGATACCGGAGGACTTCCCGGACCCCGACACCTTCGACCCGGGCCGCTATCTGGATCCGCGGCAGGAGGATCTGGTCAATCGCTGGACCTGGATCCCCTTCGGTGCGGGCCGCCACCGCTGTGTGGGCGCACCGTTCGCGCTCATGCAGCTCAAGGCGATCTTCTCGATCCTGTTGCGGGACTGGGAGTTCGAGCTGGCCCAGCCGTCGGAGACCTACCGCAACGACCACTCCAAGATGGTGGTGCAGTTGCAGCAGCCGTGCCGCGTCCGCTACCGGCGCCGCCGTCGCTGAGTCCGTCCCGGTCCACAATGATGTCGGCCCGTCAGGAGGCAGCCGTGTCCGCGCCGTCCATTCCCCCCGGATTCGATTTCACCGATCCGGCGCTGTGGGAGACCCGCAACCCCGTCGAAGAATTCGCCCGGCTGCGCCGCACCGGCCCGGTGTGGTGGAACCCGCAGACCGATGCCCAGTCCGGCGGATTCCGCGACGGCGGCTACTGGGTGGTCACCAAACACGAGGACATCAAGGAGATCTCGCGCAACGCGGAGCTGTTCTCCGCCCGGTCCAAGGGCGCGGTGATCCGCTTGCCCGGCGAGATCACGCCCGAGCAGATCGAGCTCACCGGCGCGCTGCTGCTGAACATGGATCCGCCCAAGCACACCAAGATCCGGCGCATCGTCTCGAAGGGCTTCAGCCCGCGCGCGATCGAGGGATTGCGCGGCACACTGGCCGAGCGGGCGGCCGCGATCGTGCGCGCGGCACGGGAGACCGGCGGTGGCGACTTCGTCGAGCAGGTGGCGTGTGAGCTGCCGTTGCAGGCGATCGCCGAATTGCTGGGCGTGCCACAGGAGGATCGGCGCAAACTGTTCGACTGGTCCAATCAGATGCTCAACTACGACGACCCCGAATACGGGGACAACACCAGCACGACCTCGTCGACCACCGCGTCGATGGAGATCCTCGGCTACGCCTGGACCATGGCCGAGCAGCGCCGCGCCGATCCGCTCGACGATATCGTCAGCCGGCTCGTGCACGCCGATCTCGACGGGGACGCCCTGGGCTCGGACGAATTCGGCTTCTTCGTCATCCTTCTGGCGGTGGCGGGCAACGAGACCACCCGCAATGCCATCACCCACGGGATGAAGGCATTCATCGACCACCCCGAGCAGTGGAAGCTCTACCGGCGGCAGCGCCCGCGCACCGCTCCCGACGAGATCGTGCGCTGGGCGACGCCGGTGACCGCGTTCCAGCGCACCGCCACCGCCGACACCGAACTGGGCGGGCAGCCGATCCGGCGGGGCCAGCGGCTCGGATTGTTCTACAGCTCCGCCAATTTCGACGAGGACGCCTTCGACGACCCGTTCCGATTCGACATTCTCCGCGACCCCAATCCGCACCTGGCCTTCGGCGGCACCGGCGCGCACTACTGTGTCGGCGCGAATCTCGCCCGGCTGGAGATCGATCTCATGTTCAATGCCATCGCCGATGCGATGCCGGACCTGTCCGAGGTCGCCGCGCCCGAGCGGCTGCGGTCGGGGTGGATCAACGGCATCAAGCACTGGCGGGTCCGGTACGAATAGCCGGGCCCACCGTATCGTCGAGCGGATCGCCCGGTGCATACTCGATCGGCGCGGATCGGACGAGAAGCTGTCCCCCGCAATCACATTGGGAGTAGATGATGAAGACCCGCCTGAGCTGCCCCTGCGGCGAATACATTCGCGGTGAGAACGAGGACGACCTGGTCGAGAAGACCCAGGCCCACCTCGCCGAGCGGCACCCCGATCACGACTATTCCCGCGACGAGATCCTCTTCCTCGCGTACTGATCGCGCATCCGGGGAAGTAGGTCATCAGGGCCCGGGACCCTGACCAGGCGTGGCTCGCCTTCGCCGAGAGAGGTCGGCCCGGCTCCGAATGAGCCAGGCTCCCGCACTACTTCGACGGCAAGGCGTTCTGCAGGCCGCCCACGTCGGTGATCTTCCATCCCGAATTGCGGTCGACGGTCAGCGAATACGTGACGGTGGTCTGAGCGCCGTCGGGAGTCTGCGCGCTCGTGGACGTCACCGTGAGGTAGGCGTTGACCTTGTAGATTCCACCGGATTCGGAGATCACGGTCGCGGACAGGGGCGCTGCCTTGGAGGTCCACTGCAGCGGCAGCAGAATCTGTTCGAGTTGCGGTGCGGTGGCGTCGAATTTGGCCGAGAGTTGCGGCGTCGTGCCGGATTGCAGGCGGCCGATCCAGCCCTTCACGTCGTGATAGTCGATGGTGGAGGCACCCAGCGAGTAGTCCGTCGCGATCTGTTCGGCGTGCCGATCGTCCGCAGCCTTCCCGTCACGGTCGGCGAGCGTCGACCTGGCCGACCAGTACAGCGAAGCGAAGGTCACCGCCACGGCGGTCAGCAGCGCGATACCGGCGCTGACCAGCACCGTCGACAATCGTAGCGACACCGTGCGCGGCGCAGCCGTGCGATCGCTGGAAGCCGGTGAACGGCTTTCCGTTTCGGCCGAGGCGGGTGCTTCATCGGTGAGTGCGCTCATGGTTGTGTCCTTCCGCCCGCGCGGCGATGCCCGACGGTGTCTGCGTTCATTTGATGGCGATCCGGAGATGCACTGCGCCGTCCTCGCCGACGCCCTGCAGGGCCTGGTCGATCAGCGCGCTGATATCGATGGCGGGTGCGCGACCGACCGCGTCACGCATCGGTTCGAGCACCGGCGCCAGCGGCGCGATGGCGGGACCGATCTTGTCCAGCAGCGCGTTCAGATCGGTGAGGAACGGGACGAGCCCGTCGCCGGTGAAATAGTCGGGGACCGGCCGGCTTTCGGCCAGCAATGAGCCCGAGGCGACGATCTGGTTCAGGGTGATGCCGAATTCGCCGAACTTGGGCCCGGCATCGGCGAGCGAGGGACCGAGCCACTCCATATTGCCGCCGATTGCCTGTATGTCGGCGAACAGCTGCCGCAGGGCGGCGGTGCGGCCGAGCAGCGCGGCGGCGAGCAGAGTCGTCGATCGCTGCAGGGTCTGCACGGCCGCGTCCGTTCCGGCCAGCGCGGTGTCGAAGGTGCCGACCAGGCGCGAAATCGACTCGGGATGAACCTGATTCAGTAGTTCCACCACCCGAGTGGACAGAGCCGTGATCGTCAACGGCGTCCTGATCCGGTCGGCCGCGATGATCTGGCCATTCTGGAGATACGGCCCGGCGGCGGTGCCGGGCGCGAATTCGATGTAGGGCTCACCCAGCGCCGACAGCTGTTCGATGCGCACATCGCTGGCCACGGGGATGCGGTACCGGTCGTCGATGCGCAGCCGAACCAGCACACCGGCAGGCTGCTTGCGGACCGACTCGGCGCGCCCCACCTGGATGCCCGACAGCAGGACCGGCGTATTCGGCACCACACCACCCGAATCGGACAGATGCATCTCGGCGACGATGAACGACCGCCGCCGATCCAGGTGCACGACGCCCACCGACATGTAGCCGACACCGAGGACCAGCACCGCGGCGATCGCCGAGAGCGACACCGTCGCACGCAGATTCATCGGACCACACCGATCATCCGGAGGGTGTCGAAAATCCGGCCGGTCTGCTCATCGGGTGACATCGCGGAACCAACGGCGGGGTCGACGGCGACCTGGACCATGTCGATCTTCGGGCCTCGGTCGACGAAGGGAATGATCCGGTTCTGGATGAGATCCACCAGCCGCTTCATAGTGGACGGGGAATCGGTGTCGAGCGGGTGCGCACCGAAGAGCACGGGCACCACCGCCCGCACACTGCCGTCGAGCGATTGCAGCAGCGGCGCAAGCCATTTCGCCGCGGGTGCGAGCGGGTCCAGCGAGGTGAGCACGAAGATCACGCCGATCTCCGCGTTCACCGCGTCGGTGGTGTGCTGCACGCCGTACGGGGTGAGCAGATCGTCGAACACGGGTGCGTTCTTCTGCAATCCGTCATCCACCGTCGCCTGCAGGCCGTCGAGCACCGCGTCGATCGAACCCAGGTGATCACCCAGATCCGACAGATCCGCGCCCAGGATTCCGGCGATGCGCGCCGTGTCCGCCGGATCCCTGGGGAGTATCGCGTTCGCCTGGCGGACGATGCTCTGCATATCCGACACCGCACCGCTGCCCACGAATGTGGACAGCCCCGCGAGGATGTCCTCGATGGAGGCCGATTGTGTGGTGTCCGCGAGCGGGATCGTCGCGCCCGCCGCCAGCTCGCCCCCGGCCGGCGTGGCCGGTTCGGTGAGCGCGATGTGCACATCGCCGAGCGGGGTGTCCTGCCGCAGTTCCGCGGTGGTGCCCACCGGCAGTCGCACCGAGGTCCGGATCGCGATGTCGGCGATGGCGTATCCCCGCCGGGCGGGCCGGGCCGCAGCGGCGGCCACCGGGTCGACGAGCGTCACCCGGGTCAGCTGTCCCACCCGGACGCCGTCGGCGATCACCTTGGCGCCCTGGGGAAGATTGAGCACATTGGCGAATTCGACCCGCAGCGCATAGGTCGGGCCACCCACGCCGGCGCCGGGGACGGGCAGGTCCGCGGGCTGGAAGCCGCATCCGGCGGCGGAAGCCACGGTGAGAGCTGCGACCACCGACCGCACCATGCGGCGTGACGCCTTGCCTGCGCGCCCGGCCGTCATCGCGCGCCCGCCGCAGCCAGCAGCACGGGCAGGGCGGGCACCGTCACCACGCCGCCGGAGTTCTGGCACCCCTGCCCGGTGAGTGTCCGCACGGCGGTGCAGATCTGATCCGTGTCCTGTTGCGCGAGCACGAGTTTCGGCGGCGCGTAGCCGATGGTCGGCTTGCCGGAGACCGGGTCGACAGCGCTCGCGAACCCGTTCGCCACCGCGGGCGCCATCCGGATCACGTCCGCCAGCGAGCCGACCCCGGACGCGATCAGGTGCGGCAGGTCGGGGATCGAGTCCAGTGCGCGCAGCGCGGGCGAACCCAGCATCATGAGCGCGTCGTTGGCCTGCGGCAGGACCTCCGCCAGCGCGGCGACGAGATCGATGATGGGCGGGAACGCGATCGTGTCGATATCACCGAAGGTCTGCGGCAAGCCGGTCACGCTGTCCTGCACCCGATTCCATCCGCCGCGGGCGCGATGCGCCAGTTCGGTGAGCGCGTCCAGCAGCTTGCCGAGATGGCCGATCGCCGCATCGGGCGCCTGCAGCGCCCGGGACAGTGCGAGGAGGGTGGCGTTGATCTGTTCGCCGGTGCCGGCGGTGGCATTGTCCAGCGCGTCCAGCCCGTCGGCGAGGGCGGTGCGCTGACTCGGGTCCCGAGTGCCGTCGAGCTTGTCCACCAGACCCGCGAGGGCCGCGAATGTCTCCGAAAGGCTCTTGGGCGTGAGGGTTTTGGTGATGCAGTGGTCTGCGTCCCAGCCGGGGCCCGCCGGTTCGGCGCCGATGAGCGCCAGCTTCCGATCGGCGACCAGGGTGTCGCTGACCGTGACCGCCCCCACCTCCGCTGGCAGCTTGCGATCCGCCCGTATCTCGAATCGCACCCGCGCCGAGGTGCCGTCGGGCTGGATGTCGGTGACCCGGCCGACCGGCACGCCCATGATGGTGACCGCGCTGCCCTGGTAAAGGCCGATGCTGTCGGGCATGTCGGCGCAGTAGCCACGCAGCTGCGGATGCGGTCGGCTCAATTTCAGGCCGATGACGGCGGCCAGCACGAGGGTGACGACCACCGTGGCCGACATCAGCCCGCGCGAGGCCAGGATTATCTTCATCATCAACATCCCCCTCCCGGAACGGGTACGCACACCGCCGCGACCGCGAGCGTGGCGGCGGACTGGTCGACGCTCACGCCGCCGGTGGCGGGCAGCAGCGGAAACAGACGTTGTTCGAAGCCGCGCAGGGAATCCACCAGTGCGCCCAGCCGGCCGCCGAGTTCCGACAGCTTCGGGATCGCGTCGGCGAGCGGTTGCGCACGCTGTTTCAGCGACTCGTCCCACACCCGGCCCAACGGGGTCAGATCGCGCAGCACCGCCGCCAGATCCCGCAGCGCCTGAGCCACCTGCACCTTGTTGTTCTGGACGATCGTCTCGAGGGTGCCCAGCGTGGTCAACAGCCGCGCCACGACATCCGAATTCTGGTTCAGCGCGGTCAGATACTCGTCGGCGAGCGACAGGGTGCGGGAGATGGCGGCGTTCTGCTTGTCCAGAACCCCCACCAGATCCCCGGCCGCACGGACAGCGGCACGGACCGAGTCCGGGTTCGCGCCGATCGACTGTCCCACGGCGGCGAGATCCTGCCGCAGGACGTCGCCGTCGATCCGCTGCACCGGTTGTATCGCGTCCTGGAAAGCCCGAGTGAGGTTGTAGGGCACGATGACTCGATCAGGCGGTATCACCGACGACCCGAGTGGCTTGCCCCCGGCGGGTTCGACCGCGACGTAGTAGCCGCCGACGACCGTCAGCATGCGGATGTCGAGGGTGGTCTGATCGCCGAGGAACGCCCGCTCCGAGACGGTGAACTCCATGCGGACCCGATCCGCCAGCAGGGTCAGCGACTTCACCTTGCCGACCGGAATGCCCGCGATACGGACATCGTCGCCGGGCCGGACGGCACCGGCCTGGGTCATCTCCGCCGTATAGGTTCGCTCCGGGGAGGTCCCGGAGATGTAGACGGCGCTGATCGCGATCACCAGCACGACCGCGGCGCAGATGCCGGCGATCCCCCACCGCAGGTCGCGGGCGGACTCTCCCACCGGCGTGCGGTGCGGGTCGCGCGGCGTGCGTCGCCGCCACGAAATCACCTGTGGCATAGGACGATCCTTTGTCCGGCGATCAGCATGCGCAGGGGTTCGGGCGCGGTGGCAGCGCCGTGTGA
Organism: Nocardia sp. NPDC059236; assembly: GCF_042754085.1. Taxonomy (NCBI): domain Bacteria; kingdom Bacillati; phylum Actinomycetota; class Actinomycetes; order Mycobacteriales; family Nocardiaceae; genus Nocardia; species Nocardia sp. NPDC059236. Next base: position 302,475 of record NZ_JBHZAF010000008.1, on the reverse strand, counting down.
GCAGGTCATGGTGGCATCCGGGCCGGTCGCCGGGACGGCCGCCGTCATCGCCTGGATCAGGCCGGGCAGGCGGTCGAAGACCGCTACCGCCTCCCGAGGATCCGGGAACGCCTGTTTCAGCGCGGCGTCCAGGTCGCGGTCGGGGGCGCCGGTGACGCCCAGCACCGTCAGCATGCTCCGAAGTGGTTGCAGCACCGGGGGAATCTGGTCGGAGAAGCTGACCAGACCGGGCAGCTTGTCGCTGATGGTGACGAACAGGTCGGTGAGATTCGTCAGCAGTTTCATCGCATTGCCCGATTTGCCGCCGAGGTGATCGGAGATCTGCGACAGGTTGGCCACCAGGGTCGAGAGCACCGCCTGCCGGTCCGAGGCGTAGTGGCTCAGTTTCTCGATGGCCCCCAGCGCCGGTCCGAGCCCGGTCCCGTCACCCTCGATGACGGCGAGCATGCCGGCGCCGAACTGGTTCAGGTCTTCCGGTGACAGTTGCGCCAGTACCGGTTGCAGACCCTTGAACAGGGTCGTGATGTCGAAGGCGGGGACGGTCTCCGCGGTGTCGAAGACCATCGCCGGATTCCGGTGTGCGCCGGGCCGATCCGGCTGTTCGATGTCGAGATAGCGGAATCCGGTGAGGTTCTGGTACCGGATGGCGATCTTGCTGTTGGCGAACAGCGGGTGGGCGCGGGTGACGGTGAACCGCACCCGCGCCAGCGTGCCGTCCAGGCCGACGTCGCCGACCTTGCCGACCTGAACGCCGTAGAGGCGCACGTCGTCACCGGGGCGCAGACCGTTCGCGTCGGTGAACAGTGCTGTGTAGGAATCGGTTTCGCCGCTGACGGGTCGTTCGACGACGCGGAACACGCCCGCCAGCACCACACCCATCAGCGCTGTTGCGAGGGCCACGCGCAGCAGCAGGGCACGGGTGGACATCAGCGGCCTCCCGTCACCGGGTGCGAGCCGAGGACCGCCGCGAGCGGCGTCGCCAAGCCGGGCACGCCCGTCAGTTCCACGGCTGCGTCCAGCACCGGTCCGTCCGGTGTGTCGTGGAACGCCGCGCCGAGCCGGGTGAGCAGTTCGGTGAGCTCGCTCGCGGTGTGGTCCGGCGTGCTGATCGACGCGGACACCTGGTCGAGAATCGTTGTGCCGATGGGCAACAGGCCGGAGAAGTAGCGCTGCGAGGTGCCGAGCAGGGTCGTGGCCGTGGGCAGCAGGTCGGTGCGGATTCCGGAGAACATGGCGCCGAATCGGGCCAGCTGTTCCGGGGAGGCGAGCTGCTTGTTCACATAGCTCGCCTCCAGGACCGCCAGACCGCCGGTCAGCATGGGCGGCACTCCCGCCAGTGCCGAACCGAATCGGTCGAACAGCAGCGACGGTGGCAGCTGCTGGGTTTCGGCGAACGCCCGGGCGGTGGCGCCGATGGCCTGCAACAGCGGGGTGAACGCGCTGAGATCGTGCGCGGCGGTGCGCAGCAGCTCGGTCAGTTGCGGTGTGAGCACGGCCCCTGTGAGCTTGCCGGTGGACTTCAGCAGGGTCGCCAGTGTCGCGTCCCGGACCCGATCGGCCGCCCCGGTCAGATCGACGGTCATGCCGTCGGCGAGCACCGTGCCGCCCGGAGCCGAGTGCAGGTCCAGAGCGCTGATACCGAACAGGTTGCCCGGCGCGTAGTCGACGGTCACCGCGTCGGTGAGGCCGAACAGCTGAGAACCGGTCAGGCTCAGCATGATTCGCTGGCGACCACGCCCGGCGACGTCGATGGCGCCGACCGATCCGACACGCACGCCATCGAGCCGCACATCGGTCCCTGGCCCGACGCCCGCACCGACCTCGTTCACCACCAACGCCACATGGATCTCGCCGGCCGATGCCGGCTCCGGCCACGCTCGCCAGCCGACACCGGTGCACACGGCGAGCACGAGCGCACACACGCCGAATATCCGCGCCCGGCGCGGGCCGACTTCGGTTCCGGGCAGTGCATAAGGTGGCATGGCGTCACCCGGTGAAGGAGATGGGCGAGCGGAATCCCCACAGCACGATGGTGGCGACCATGTCGAGGGCGATGATCGACACCAGGCTCGCCCGGATCGCGCGCCCCGAGCCGATCCCGACGCCCTCGGGCCCGCCGGTGGCGAAAAATCCTTGATAGCAGTGGATCAGCACGACCGCCACCGCGAACAGCATCACCTTGATGGTCGCGGCGATCACGTCCCAGCCGGCCACGAACTGATCGAAGTAATGGTTGTAGGTGCCCGAGGGCGTGCTGTGGACGGTGGTCACGATCACCTCGCACGAGAAGTAGCTGAGTATCAGGGCGACGACGAATGCCGGTGCGACGGCGACGATTCCGGCGACGACCCGGGTGGTCACCACGAACGGCACCGACCGGATGCCGAGCGATTCGAGCGCGTCGATCTCCTCGGAGATGCGCATCGAGCCGATCTCCGCGGTCATCCGGCACCCGGCCTGCGCCGCGAAGCCGACGCCCGCGGCGATCGGCGCGAGCTCGCGCGTCACCCCGAACGCCGAGATGAGGCCGCTGAGCTGGCCGAGGGACAGCAGATTCAGGGCGCTGAAGGCCTCGATGCCGATGGACGCGCCCATCGCCGCACCCAGCAGCAGCATCAGCGGCACCACACCGCCACCGATGATCACCGAGCCGCGCCCCCAGGTCATGTCGGTGATCACCGCGATCGTCTCGCGCCGGTAGTGGACCAGCGTGTACGGCAGCGACGCGAGCACCTGCCAGCCGAAACCCAGTGCGAAACCGAGGGATTCGATCGGGCGCAGCGGATGCGCGAGACCACGGCGGGCCCACCGCAATCCGGCCGGGAGGTAGGACGCCGCCATCACGCCATCCTCACCGGGAAGAACATGGTGACCACCTGTGTGATCGCGGTGTTCAGCACCGCGACCGCCGCCACCGACATCACGACCGCGGCATTCACCCCGTCGGCGACACCGCGCGGGCCGCCCTTCGCCTCGAGCCCGCGCTGACAGGCGATCACCACCACCAGCAGCCCGAAGATCAGGGCCTTGGCCAGCGACACCCAGATGTCGATGGGCGTGGTGAAGGCGCCGAACGACTGCCAGTAGCTGCCCGGAGTGACATCGAGCGCGGCCACCGCCACGGCGAACCCCGAGGCGATGCCGATGCACACGATCAGCACATTGAGCAGCGGGGCGACCAGCATCATCGCGGCGATGCGCGGAACGACCAGGCGCTGAATGGGATCCACGCCCATGACCCGCATGGCATCGACCTCCTCGCGAATGGTCCGCGCCCCGAGATCGGCCGCGATCGCGGCCGCACCCGCACCACCGAGCAGCATCGCAGTGGCCATCGGCGCACCCTGCTTGATCACCCCGAGCCCACCGGCCGCGCCGATCATCGAGTCGGCGCCCAGCTGCGAGACGATATTGCCGACCTGCGCGGAGACGATGACCCCGAACGGAATCGCCATCAGCACGCTCGGAATGGCGGTCACCCGGATCAAAAACCAAGCCTGCGTGAGCGTTTCGTGCACTTGGAAGCGCAGCCGCACGACATCGATGACACCGATGCGGATCGCGCCGGCGCCGATCCGCAACGCACGCCCCAGCGTGGCCAGGCTCGACAGCACGGTCTCGGCGAAGTTCCGGCGCACTACCCCCGCCACGGTCATCCCCTCGGCATCCGGCCGCACCGGCATCTCAGCCGCCGACATCGAACCTCCTCGTACGACCGGTCTTTCAACCCTCGAGGGCAAGTCGGACGCCGCGCGCCGACCCCCTCCCCACGGCCGTGTGATCAACCTCGATCTGTGCGCGGGTGACGCTACCATATGAAATGGACCACATTCCAGACACTGGTCTAGAAATGTGCTCGCTCACCAAGTCAGGCGGATTCTGTCGCTGCGGGACACGCTGCTACGCGAGCGCCTGGTGGATAAAGGCTTGCAGGGCAGCGTCGATGGGATGGGGCTGCGGCGCGATGGCGGGACGGTTCCAGCGTTGGAGGTTCACGGCGGCGGACAGTTGACGGGTGCCGTCGACACTGGCCATCGAGAGTGCGCCGCCACCCCAGACGGAGCCGTCGTGGCCCCAGAAGGTGGCGGGGCCGGGGGCCGGCAGCGTTTGGAGGCCGAGACCGTAGTCGAGGGTCTTTCCCTCGAAGGAGATAACCGAAACGGTGCGCTGCATCTCCGCCAGGGCCGGGCGGCTGATGATTTCACCGGCCAGCAGTAGGCCGAAGAAGTGGTTCAGGTCCGTGACGGTGGAGATCAGTGACGCCGCCGGTCCGACCCACGACATGTCGAAAACGCTGTAGTCGCGCGGCGGTTCGATCATGCCGAACCACGATTCGTAGTGCAGGGAGTGAGGCCCGTCGATGTGCGGTCCGGCCGGGAGTTCGGTATCGCGCAGCCCGGCACGCTCGATGATGTCTGCGGTGATGTACTTCTCGGCCGAGGTGCCGGTGACCGACTCCAGAAGTTCGCACAGCAGAAGGTAATTGGTGTTCGAGTAGATCCCGGGGGTGCCACCCGGGGCTCCGGTGGCCGGCGCCGAGACACCCATCTCGATCAGCTCGGTCGGGTGGAAGCGGGTGAATCGGTTGTCGTCCAGGCTGTCCGGCGTCGTCCTCGCCAGGTCCGGAAAGGCCGCGAGTGACGGATAGGCATGGGGCAGGTATTCGGCGAGGCCGCTGGTGTGGTTGAGCAACATCCGTACCGTGATCTCCGCGCCCCGATCCCCGGGAACCAGACGGGGCAGATAGCGGCCGATCGGTGCGTCGAGCTCGATCTCACCGTTGTCGACCTGCCGCAGTACGGCGGCGGCGGTGAACGTCTTGGTAATGCTGCCGACGCGGTGGCGCATATCGCTGGTGACGGGTCGTCCGGTTGCGACGTCGGCGACTCCGGCTGCGCCACACCAGATCTGGTCACCGGCGCGGACTTCCGCGAAGATTCCCGGCATGCCCGCACGGTGGACGGCATCCAGGGCGGCCTGCAGCTGCGTGGAATCGAGGGTGGTGGTCACGACACGTGTCCTCTCGTTGTCGATGTCGGTGGCCACCACTATCGGCCGGGCTACCCGGCCCGGTATTGGAAAAATTCTCCCCAGGCCCGGTACCGGTGCCGGGCGATGGCGGGCAGATAGTGTGCGGTGAGAGCCCTCGGGGTGTCGTTCGCGAAGATCGACACATCCCGGCACAGGTGAGCCTGATCGGTGTACCCGCACTCGGCCGCAACGTCGGCGGCGGGCCGGCCCGCCATCAGTTTGTCGACGGCATACCGGAATCGGGCAAGCATCGCCGCCCGCTTGGGAGTGAGTCCGATCTGGGACTCGAACCTCGACCCCAGCCGCTTGTGACTCCAGCCGAGCGATCGGGCGAGTTCACCGATCCGCAACCGGCCGTGCGCGGACTCGATTCGAAACCAGGCCTCCAGCACCTCCGGGTCCGGCGACCGATTCGGGTTGTCGCACTGTGCCAGAAACGATTTCGTCAGCGCGAAACGCTCGTCCCACGCCGGGGCGGAGGCGAGCTGCTCGCGCAGTACCCGAACCCGCGGTCCCCAGAGATCCTCCAGCGCGACAGCGCCGCAGCCCAAATCGATTGGGGGAAGACCCAACAGGGAGTACGCCTGTGTCGGCGACAGGCGAATCTCGATACATGCGGCTCGTTCGCTGCGAACTCGCATGGCCGAGAGGGCAAGCCCTGCGGCGAACCCGTCGAGAGTTCGCCGGCCGGCGACATCGTCGACAAGCACCGCGCTGGCACCGAAGCCGATCACGAGGGTGACCGCCGTCGTCCCGGCAACCCGGAGGTCCAGTCCGGCCCTGCCCATATCGCGATAACCGATCATCGCGCCGCCCGGCCATCCGGCATCGTCCGGACCCGCGAAATCCCACCCCGCATCGGGCTCGTCACCGAAGTCCACAGCATCCACCCCGTCCAGGCTACAAACCCGGCGGCCTCACCTCGGTGACGCAGGGTGGGCCCAGGTCATGGCCGCAGGCTCGACGCGGCTGGTCAGCCGGCCTGGCGCATCAGGCCCTGGGCGGAAACGGACGCCACCAGATCACCGGCCTGGGTGAAGATCTGGATGCGACCGTACATCCGGCTGCCACCGGCGAAGGGGCTCTCGCAGTGCAGCAGCAGCCAGTCGTGCATCGTGAACGGCCGATGGAAGGTGACGGTCTGGGCGAGCATCGCGGCCGCGCCGCGGCCGCCGCGGCGCGCGATCTCGGATTTCGGGTACGGGCGCATCGCGACCGGTCCCAGGAAGCCCTCGCTGCCGTGCGCCAGCAACGCGCGACCAAGGCCGGGCAGATCCGGCGCCTTGTCGCAGCGCATCCACACATCCAGGGCCGGCGGTCCCGACAGTTCGGCCGCGAGCGCGTCCGCTCCGCCGAATGTCCGTACCTCCCAGGGCAACAGCGCACACGGCAGCTCTTCGCACTCCTCCGGCCCCGGCAGCCCCTCGGTCAGGTGCGCACCGTGGCTGAGGAAGTCCGGCTCCTCGGCGCTGAGCATCGACAGCACCCGCGCGTGCTCGCGCCCCTCCTGGGAGAACGACACCTGGACCGTCGCCAGCGCCCGCCCCGACTGCACCACCTCGACCGCCACATCGACGTCCCGATCGGCATACCCACCGCGCGGAAAGACACCGTGCAGCGACTGCACGGCCATGTGCGGCACCGTCCGCTCCGCGGCAACCACGGCCTGCGCGAGCGTCTGACTCCCGAGCGTCGTCGGCAGCGTCGAGGTGACATTGCGAGCACGGAACCGACCCGCCCCGACCTCGGTCAGATCGAGGACATCGAGCAGATCGGCCAGGTCGACAACCGGCCACATATGCGTTCCACCAGCCATTGCGAAATATTTGCACACGCCGGAAAGCACACGATCGACGATTCCCGATGAGCGGCACGGCGAAGTGTCCGAGCCGGTGGCGATCGCGACCGAGGGTCACCCGCGGGGCACGAGGGCCGGGCACGGTCGTTCACCGTGGGCCCGAGGCGACCCGGGTGTACTGTCTTCGTGGTCGATCCAGGCGTGCCCACCGGGACCCGAACGGCCGAATTGTGTTGAATGCTGCCCTGATTGGGGATGAGGTGAGGTCGTCTCGTGTCAATAGTCAGGTCCGGTCCCCCCGGCTGGCGCTGACTGTCGTTGTGATCGTCGGCTCGCTCCTCGGATGCGGATCTCCCTCGGGGACATCACATCCGGCGACGACGTCGAGCGTTGTCGCCGGCGCCGCGGGGTTCGTGCATCCGGGAGTGTTGGACTCGCGGGGGCAGCTGGATTTCGTGCGGCAGCAGGTGCGGGCGCAGGCGCAGCCATGGAAGGCGGCCTTCGACGCGATGATGGCGAGCCAGTACGCGGGCCTCGGGTACGTGGCGAAGCCGCGGGCAGTAGTTGATTGCGGACCCTACGACCACCCCGACAACGGGTGCAGTGATGAGCGGCGCGACGCCGACGCCGCCTACACCAGCGCACTGGCGTGGTATCTGACCGGTGACGAGCGCTATGCGCGGAAGTCGATTCAGGTCATGGATGCGTGGTCGGCGACGCTCACCGATCACACCGGCAGCAACGCCCCGCTACAGAGTGGATGGGCGGCCTCGGTGTGGACCCGCGCGGCCGAGATCGTCCGCTACACCTATTCCGGCAGCTGGCCGGATCTGGCTCGATTCCAGGACCTGCTGCGAAACGTATACCTGCCCAAGGTAATCACCGGCTCCACGTCGAACGGCAACTGGGAATTGTCGATGATCGAGGCCACCCAGGGCATCGGCGTCTTCCTCGAAGATCACCACGCCTACGACACGGCGGCAACGATGTACCTCGATCGTGTCCCCGCCTATATCTACCTCACCTCGGACGGTCCACAACCGCGGATCTCGGTCCGCACCCACGCCTCCACCCCGGATCAGATCACCAAATACTGGTGGGGCCAATCGACGCTCGTCGATGGCGTCGCACAGGAAACCTGCCGCGACTTCGCGCACACCGGATACGGCCTGTCAGCGATCGCCCACATCGCCGAAACCAGCCGCATCCAACAACACGACCTCTACCCCCAAGTAGCCGACCGCCTCCGCGCCGCCCTCGAACTGCATTCGAAATACCAACTCGGCCAACCGATGCCGACCTGGCTCTGCGAAGGGCAGTTACAACGCGAACTCGGCCCGGTCACCGAAGTCGCCTACAACGCCCTGCACAACCGAATGCACCTGGACCTCCCCGACACCGAGCACCTCACCGACAAGCAACGCCCGGCCGGGCTGGACATGTTCTCCATGTGGGAAACCCTCACCCACGCCGACAATCCGGGCTGAAATGCCGGAGGCGACCACGCAGTAAGGGTCGAGTTCGACAGCGTTCGCACGATATATGTCCGGAGATCCTTCCAGGAGTGCGATTCTGGCGTCCACGTGACATCCAGGATTCGGGAACAGACCTGACGCACGGCCTGCGGCTCATCGACCAACAGGCGTAATACAGTTCGGCCCGCCATCAGGAATCCACCCGTACCAGTACCCGCCCCGACAGGCGGGGCCAGTGGAAATTCAACTCTCTCAGATCATCTCAGCCCGCGCGGTCCAACCTCCGACGACGCACTTGCATGCGCCGACAGTACACGGCCGCTCAGCGAGCACTGGCTCCGATCGACGGCGATCGCACCGGCCGGCATGGGTGCGTGGAAGATCAACGGACAGAGGCCCTCTGAGCCCGCTGACCAAGGTCGTCAGTGCACGGTGATGCCGATGAGCGAGTCTGCGAGGGGTCGGGATAGCAGGCTCCGATGATGCCTGACCGACCCGGCATATCTGGTAAGCGAGCGATCGTTTCCGAATGCCTAGGCAAATGACACCGATGACTCGCGGCGACAAATGGCGTGTTCTTGTATGCCCTGCTGCTGTTCGGGTGTTGGTTCGGGTATCACGCTGGGGGCCTTGGATCTACGATTATTCGACTCGTGTGGCGGAGCCTGAAGGAGGCGGATCGGTGGATCCCATCGTGATGGCGGTCGGGACCGCGTTGGTGAAGGTGATGGCCACCGAAACCTGGAACACGGCCAAGGAGGCCGTCGTGCGCTGGTGGCGCAAGGCCCGGCCCGAGCAGGCCGACCAGGTAGGCAAGGACCTCGACGAGCTGCGCTCCGACGCGGTCGCTGCTGGCGACGACACCTCGACACAGGAAGCGTTGACTGGCGCGTGGCGGCTACGGCTGCACCGGCTACTGAACGAAAACCCTGATCTACGTGGGGGACTCGAACAACTCCTGAGCGATGACCTCCTCCCGCGGTTGAGCGTCGGAGACCAGAGCACCGTCGCGGCGATCACCCAGACCGCCGAAGTGAAAGGCAACCGGAACACCACTGTGCAGGCCGGCCGCGACGCCAACGTCAAGCAACAGCCCCGGCACCCACGTCGTGACTGATCCTGCGGACGAGCCGAGCGACGACGACACCTCCGAGGACATCGATCGTCACGTCGATCCGGTCCCCCGAATTGAACAGCGGGCGACCATCGGCGGGGACCACAACCTGATGGTCCAGGCCGGCGGCGACGCCAATGTCACTGTGCAGCAAGCGACCCCGCCTCCGCGCCCAACTGTGGTCAGTACCCTTCCGGTCGGTCCGCGCACATTCCTGGGCCGTGACAGCGAATTGAGGCGGATCGTAGCAGCGGCGAGTAAGGGGCGGCTCGTGTCGATCCACACCATCGACGGAATGCCCGGCATCGGCAAAACCACTCTCGCCGTCCACGCCGCTCACCAGCTGGCCGAACTGTTTCCCGACGGCCGCTATTTCGTCGAGCTGCATGCTCACACCCAGGGGCAGGCCCCCGCCAATCCCGCCGACGTGCTCGCCCGTCTGCTCACCGACCTCGGGATCGACCCCCAATTCCTGCCCGACACTCTGGAAGGGCTCCGCAACCTTTGGCGCGACCGGCTTACCGACAAACGGGTATTGATAGTGCTCGACGACGCGGTGGACGCCGATCAGATCGCGCCCCTGATCCCCTCCGGACTCGAATGTCTGACCCTGGTCACCAGCCGCCGCCGTCTGGTCGCGGTGGATCACGCGATGCCGGTACCGTTAGATATCCTCGATCCCGATCCGGCCGCCGCGCTGTTCATTACCGTTGCCCGCCGCACACCAGCCTCCGATATGGAGAGGGCGGCGGTCGATCGGATTACCCGGTCGTGCGGGTTTCTGCCGTTGGCGATCGTGCTGCTGGCCGCGCGCTTCGCCCATCACCCTGCCTGGACCATCGAACAAATGGCCGCCGAATTCACCAGCGCGACAGATCGCCTCAGTGAACTGGAGGCTGGGCAGCGGGCTGTGCGGGCCGCGTTCGACCTGTCGTACCGCGACCTTCCAGTCGAGCGGCAGCGACTGTTCCGTCGCCTGGGCCTGCATCCTGGACCCGACACCGACACTGGTGCGGCGGCGGCGCTGGCCGATATCGCGGCCATGACCGCCCGGCGCGAGTTGGACATGCTCTACACCGATCACCTGATCGAGGAGACCATACCGGGGCGCTATCGGCTGCACGACCTGCTGCGCGACTACGCCCATACCCTCACTGTCACCGACCCGGCAGAGGCCAACAACAAGGCAGTGGCTCGGCTACTGGATTATTACCAGCATGGCGCCACCAATGCCGACCGGTGGCTGGGACGCCACACCCGTCCCGTCCCCAGGACACCGACAGTCGAGACCGGCGGTGTCGGGGTACGGGAGTTCGGGGACGAGAATCTGGCGTTGGCGTGGATGCGTGCCGAACGCGCCAACCTGCTGGCCTGCCTGGACTACACCACTAGCCACGATCCTGCCCGGATGGTCGCATTGACCGACGTGATGGCCGGACTGTTGCAGCGGGAAGGGCCCTGGCCGCTGGCCCGGCGCCTGCACCGGCGCGCCGCACACGAGGCCGAACGCCTCGGTGACCGGCTCGCCTACGCCAACGCCCTCACCAACCTCGGCGGCGTGCTGTGGAGGACTGGGCACTACGGCCAGGCCATCGATCTGCACGAGCAGGCCCTGGACCTCTACCGAGAGATCGACAACCGCCTCGGGGAAGGCAACGCCCTCATCGACCTCGCCATCGTGCGCCAATTCACCGGTGACTACGACCAGTCAATCGTCCTGTATCGGCAGGCCCTGACCCTCTACGGGGAGAGCGGCGAACGCCTCGGAGAAGGCAACGCCCTCACCAACCTCGGCGTCGCGCTCAGGGCGACCGGAGACTACGCGCAGGCCGCAGACCTTTCCAGGCAGGCCCTGGCCGTGTTTCAGGAGATCGACAACCGCCTCGGGGAAGCCCACGCTTTAACCGACCTCGGCAGCGTGTGCATGGCGACCGGGCACTACGTACAGGCCGCAGACCTGCACCAACAGGCCCTGACCCTATTTCGGGAGATCGGCAACCGCCCAGGAGAAGGCAACACTCTCACCAGCCTCGGCGCCGTGCGCATGGCATCCGGTGATTACGACCAGTCCATCGTCCTGTACCAGCAGGCCCTGACCCTCTACCGGGAGAGCGGCGAACGCCTCGGAGAAGGCAACGCCCTCACCAACCTCGCCGGTGTGCGCCGTTTGACCGGGGACTACGTGCAGGCGGCAGACCTTTCCCGGCAGGCCCTGGCCGTGTTGCGGGAGATCGGCAACCGCCCTGGGGAAGCCCGCGTGCTCAATGAGATCGGGACGGCCTCGCTCGACGCCGGTGAACCGATCGAAGCGTTGACAGCCTTCACCGATGCGCTCGGGTTAGCCCGAAAAATCGGAAGCCATCTCGAACAGGCCCGCGCCCTGCACGGCGCCGCCCGCAGTCGGGCCAGCCTCGGCGACACTGCCTCGGCCGTGACCGACCTGCGCACCGCCGTCGACATCTATCGCCGCCTCCGCGTGCCCGAAGCCAACACCGCCGCCACGTATCTCGCCGAGCTCGAATCCCATCCGTCGCCGGACTGAGACCGCCACTCCCTGCACAGCACCCGATGGGAGGGAAGGTAGCGGAACCGCAACACTGAAGCAGCACCTGTACAGCGGGCGATGGCAAATCATGTCGGCGATCGTTGTGATGCTATTGGTGGTCGGGTTCATATTCGCCCAGTCAAAGCGGGATCCGGACGAGGGTGAAGATGCGCAAGTCGTGCCACTGCCGGCGATCACCTCGCCGTTGCTGCCGTCGCCATCCAGCGAGCCGACTTCGCTGGCGCCTCGAGATTGACCGGAACGTCCGCTCGTGCCGCATACCGTGCTGACCGAACCGGCCAGCGCCGGGCATCGGAAGATCAACTGGCCGTGCCCATCCGAGGCTGGCGGAACGTCCGCTACTGCGAATGTCGCGTCTTGCTCGGGCTCTTGGTATCGGCTGTTGCGGGATCGAGGGACAGATCCGCGAAAAGTCACGCTAAGCGGTTTGGCTATCAATCCACCGTGCTACCGCAGATTAATTCCGGAGTCGCTCGCGTGGGCGAGACCTTCGCGCGACGGAATCGCCTGGCAGCCCATCTCTGCGGGATCCGGCTCTAATTTAGAGCTACTTTTCGCGCCGATGTTCCTTAAACCCCGAGTTCGAGGCGATCCACACCATCGCCCGCGCCCGCGAGGTCGGTTCGGTGCACTCGATCATCGCCACGGCCGAGCTACGCCCGCAGATCGTCGCGGCGATCGAGCGCGGCATGGCCGGACTGGCCTCCTAGCATCGGCTGGGAGTGCTCATGCGATCTCGACACCCGAGCGCTTCTCGACGACCCATTCGAGGGCTCGTAGGTCCGCGTCCAGTTTTCGGAACAGCCAATAGGTGGCCACGAACGCGAGCCCGGTGATCCCGCACAACCACAGCACCGAATTCGTGATGCGGACGCGCTCGTCCGGCTCGAGGTAGAGGAACCCGGTCAGCACGGCGACCAGGGGCACCGATGCGGCGATGCCGAGGTAGACAATGCTTCGTCGGTGCAGTGCCCGGAGGTGGGCGGCATCGCGAACGGTCGTGTGCCCATGGCGCAGGTAGATCGGGTAGACGCAGCGGACGATGTAGAACGTCTGCAGGAAGAACATGTAGGAGACCGCGATCGCGCCGCACACCAGCACCAGCATCGCCGCATGGGCCAACAGCCGCGGCGGACGAGCGGCTATCTCGCCGAGCAGGGCCACCCACACCCCCGCGCCGATCATCCAGAACACCAGGGTGAACATCACGTCGAAGTCGGCCCAGAACAGGGTGCGTGATCGGACGCGGGCCAGCGTCGCCTCGTCGTAGCGTCTGCCCTTGCGCAGGCCGCGGGGCACCGCGATCAGATGTCGGCACAGGTAGACCCAGCTCACGATGGCCAGCGGCCAGGCGATCAGATGGAAAGTGTTCGAGGCCTGGATGAGCTCCGAGTGGACGGCCCCCGACGGGCTCCCTCTGCCGAACTGCAAGCTCTGCCCGTACAGGTAGACCAACGCCGGTCCGACGCCGACCAACGCGATAAGCCACAGGATCGGGACGGGATGGCGCGAAAGCCGTGCCCGCCAACTGTTCTCCGGTGGATAGACGAGGTCACGGGCCCGCTCGTCGAGGCACAGATCGAACTGCAGCGCCAATTCCGACCCGCTGCCATACCGGGACTCGCGATCCGGCGACAGGCAGGTCAGCAGCACCTGCCGCAGCGCCGCAGGACAATCGGAGGGAACCTCGGACAGGTACTGCGGATCGATGGGCCGGCGGCGTAGTTCGAGCATGCGACCCAGCGATGTCTCCGACATGCCGGCGAACTCCTCGTCGGCGAACGGGACGCGGCCGGTGAGCAACGCCCACAGCATGACGGCCAACGCGTAGATGTCGCTGCGCGTGTCGAGGTCGGCAGCCGTCGCCGGCAGCTCCGGATGACACGCTTCGAGCTGTTCGGGTGACATGTAGGCCAGCGATCCGCCGAAGTACGCCAGCGGGCTGGTCCCCCGGATCTGCCGACTGAAGCTGACATTGAAATCGGCGAGCTTGGGTATGCCGTCGGCGCTCAGCAGCACGTTCGCCGGTTTGATATCGCGATGCAGCACCCCGCGCCCGGCGGCGTGCCCGAGCGCGTCGGCGAGTCGACGCCCCAGCCAGGCAACCGTTTCCGGCCACGTCATCGCCGCGATCCGGGCCCGCACCGCCGAATCGGTGGCACGAACCTCGCCCTTGTCCTCGAGTACCCCGTCCACGGCATCGAGCAGCACCCGCCCACTGCGGGCATCAACCGGGGTCGACCGCAGCCGATTCAGCACATCGAGCAGCGTGCCGCCCGGCAGGTACTGCATATACAGCAGCTTGAGCTCGCCATCGGCGATCAGTCGCTGGTCGAAGATCCGCACAATGTACTCGTGGTCCAACTGGGCCAGGGTCTCCGGCTCGGTACCGTGGTTGTGCGAGATCTTCACCGCGACCAGCCGCTGCATCGAGCGTTGCCGCGCGAGATACACCCGGGCGAACGCACCCTCCCCGATCATCGTCAGCAGGTCGAAGTCCCCGACCCGGTCCCCCGGATTGATCGCCCCCAGAGCGACCTGCGCGCTCGGGCGAGCAACCATCGTGCTGCGATATCCGGTGGTGTCCAACTGGACCGGAGCCCGGCCGATCCCCGCGGCCGCGGACTCGGTAGCCCCGGGTTCGGTCGGCTCCTCCCCCGCGACCGGCCGCGAGCCGCGACGCAGGGCGTGGTATTCCTCGTACACCAGGTCCGCCGGAAGTGGGCCGCTCCGCAGCTCGGCGTACTGCTCGCAATACTCGGCCAGGCGCTTGGGAAAGTGATGCCGAACCCACCTGTTCTCGAGGTCGACCTTGATCAGTTCCACCAGCACCGCACGCCGCTCGGTATCGGCGTCGGGCAGGTACGCCGACAGGTCAGGAGGACACCCCGACGCCGCCCACGCCTGCTCGAACCGGGATACCGCCGCAGCGAGCGCCGTGCGGCTCCGTTCTGCCGGATCGATGATCAGATGCTCGAGGGACTCATGCACCACATCGATACCCCGGAACGCGAATCCCCGAGGTGTGGCCCCACGCGACGATCGACAACCACACCTGAATATCCGACACAGCTTCGGTGCCATCCACCCTGACCGGCACCTCCAAAGCCTATCGCGCAACCATCGAGCACACACCAACACGTGGGGCGGCAACAGCACCGACAGTAAGGCGGCGGACCGCCGAATGGTGCGCGTCCATCAGTGCACGGGAATCAGTCGCCCGGCGGTCGACTACTCGGCACCCAACGTCCTGCATTGGCACATTTCGCGTTGACAGAACCGGCCGGCGCGGGGCGCCGGCGCCCGGAACCTGTTGCGGTACAGAACGTCCGCTATTGCCGATTCCAGCGCACCTGTTGCATGTTGTCGCAACAACATTTTATTGTTGTTGCGACAACATGATGGGAGTGCTCGAGGTGTACGAGATTTCGGCCGAAACGGTGATCCGCGGGGATCTGGCCTGCGTGTGGGCGACGGCCACCGATGTCGAGAATCGACCCGCGTGGGATCCGCACGAGCAGGCGGCCCGGCTGGATGGGGCTTTCGCACCGGGAACGACCGGGTGGTCCAAGCCCCGGGGCGGGCCGGGGGCCGATTGGGTCATCACGATGGTGGAACCGCTATCTCGGTGGGGTTCGCAGAGTGTGCTGCCCGGTGGAAAACTGGTGGGCGAGAACCTGTTCGAGGATCTCGGTGACGGACGCGTCCGCTGCGTCAAAACCGTGCGGGTCACCGGGCCGTTCGAGGTACTGTTCCGGTTCTACTTCGGCAAGCGGATTAGGCGGGACTTCTTCAAGACCTGGGCAGCACTCGAGAACGAGGTCGACCGTCGAACCCGACTCGCCGTCTGAACAGCCGCTACTGCCGCTTCCAGCGCGGTCCGAATCGACTACATGGCCCCTCGGAAGATCAAAGTCCTGAGGTCATCTCGGGACGTTGATCTTCTGCGCGAAGTTCCGCAATTCAGAACAGTCGATCACTCGAATGCTCCGGCACGGGCGCAGTCCGCGTGCATACGAGCTCCTCGTCGGCGATGACATCCTCGATCGCGTCGATCTGGTCTTGAACCGCCTCGGCGCGCGCCACCAGCTCGACCCGGTCGGGCTCGGTGAGGCTCTCGGCTTCGAGCTTCTCGAAAACGCACGAGAGCACTGACCGTAAGTTCTCGAGCTTGCTCTCTGACTCCACGAGACCTCACCCTACGTCCGAACCCAGCGAACATCGGCTCTTGCCGCGTGGCGCGCTGACCGAACCGGCCAGCGCGGGGCATCGGAAGATCAACGGGCAGAGCGCCGTACGGCCGCCGGCAGTGCGCGCTGATGCCGATTTTCGTGCGATCAAAGAGCTTTCGTGCGGTCAACGAGTCAGCAGTGGCAGTAACGGCGTCAGATAACAGCGAAGGGCCGTATTCAACTGTCCGGTATTCGAGGATGGTCAGCCGGGCAGGCAGGCGGGGCGGTAGCCGCACCGAGGTACGGTGCGGCTACGCGAAGCGTTCGGGGTGGCGGTTCGCTTCTGACTCCAGCCACGGCACGACGGCCTGGACGAAGCTGTCGGGGTTGGTCATGGGGCGGCCGTTCATACACGCGACGAGATGACCGACACCGAGAAGGTCGTCCCAGATGCGGGCGCGGTGAAACATTTCGGTGGGGACGGCACGGCGGACGGTGTCCCACCCGTGCCAGGCCATCATCGCCACGTCGAGGGCAGGGTCGCCGGGCATGGCCAGGTCCCAGTCGAGGATGCCGAGCAACCTACCGTCGGTCGACCAGTGGACGTTGGGGCCACAGAGGTCGCCGTGCACCAAGGCATCGGGGACCGGTTCCAGGGTTAGGGCGGCGTCGAGCCGACGCAGGACCTCGGGCTGCCACCGGACCGGTAGGCGGGGAACGATGTCCGCGATGATGATCTCCGACCAGTGGCGGCCCTGAGTTCGGCTGTCGAGCACGGCCAACAGATCACTGTCGAGAGGCACGGAGCGGACAGCCGACAGCACCTCGGCGATCTGGCCGACGGAGCCGACACCTTCAGGCAGAGCTGCGCCGTCGATCCACGAGACAGCAACAGCGGCCCGGTCGCCGAACATGGCGACAGAGGTCAACGGCTCCGGAACCCGAAACGGCAGGCCCGCGCGGGCCAACCAACGAAGCACTTCCACCCGCTGTGGCATCGCGGCAGCAGCCAACGGTCGCTTGCTGACCCGGACGGCGGCGACATCGGGGATCAGCAGCACGTCATGGATGTTGCCGTTGGCCGCGAGGACGGCGCGATCGAGGCGGACACCAGGCAGGAGAGCCGCGGCGATCTCCAGCAGGTCATCCACGCGCTTCCCCTTTACGGCGGATCGGTTCGCTGCATCTCCACGCGAAGGCGGACGAAGGTGTCGTTACCCCAGGTGCTGGTCCGGTACTGCGACAACGGTAATGGGCGACCACGACAGGACGAGCAGCTGGTAGCCGAGTCCACCGGAGAACCGGCCAGTGCTGAGCGCACTATTCTGCCGCATACCACGCTGACCGAACCGGCCAGCGCCGGGCATCGGAAGATCAACTGGCCGTGCCGAACCGAGGCCGGCTGAACATCCGCTACTGGCACCCCTCTATGTCAAGACGCTGGTGTAGGTGCGGAGCTAGCCTTGTGGGTGGGTCCGGGATGTGGCTTGTCCGAAGGGCCGGTGTGCGGGTTGGAGCCGGTCACGCTGGAGTCAGGAGTCGTCCCCGATTGCCCTCCCGGGCCTGCTAATTCGCGGCGTTGCTGATCGGCGAGCATCCGGGTGTAGACGGTGTTGGACAGGCGGCGTTTGAGCGCGCGCAACGTTTCCATCGAGGTCTTCCCGCCGGCTCTGCGGGCGTTGTAGTAGACGCGGCCGGCGGTGCGGTTGCGGAGTTGGACGATCGCCATGATGTGCAGGACCCGGTTGATCTTGCGGTTGCCGGCGCGTGAGAGCCGATGCCGCTGCTGATCGCCGGAGGAGGCGTCCAGTGGTGCGGTGCCGTACCAGGACGCGAACCGGTCCCGGGTGGCGAAGCGACCGATGTCGCCGGTATCGGCCAGAAGCCGTGCCGCGCCGGAAGGCCCGATGCCGTGCAGATCCATCAGGGTCGACCCGCGTTCGAGGACCAGCGCCCGCAACTCCTTGTCGGCGGACTTGGTCTTGCGGTCGATGGTTTCCAGATCCTCGATCAGCTCGGTGACCAGGCGCAGCCGGACCCGGGCGGCCGCGTCCAGCGGCTGGATCGGTTTGATGAGCGCGCGGGCCTGGGCAGCGGTGAGGAACTGTTTGGCGCCACCGGGGATCAGTTCCAGCAGCAGGCGATGTAACCGGCACAAGGTCTCGGTGCGGGCCCGGCCCAGTTCGTCGCGACGATCGGCGAGCATGCCCAGGGCGACCAGTTCCGGGTCGGCTTCGACCCGTCGCAGGTTCGGTGCGTGCAGGGCGGCCAAGGCGACCGAGTGGGCGTCGACGGGGTCGGTTTTGCGGCCGTTGCCGGTGGCGAAGACCCGCACCTGCGCGGAGAGTTTCGCGGGCACGTCGATCACCGTCTCGCCGTCGTGGACCAGCCGGTGCGCCAGGTGGCGGCCGATGCCGTTGCAGCCCTCGATGGCCCAGACGCGATCGGTGAACTTTCGTCCCGCGGAGAGCATTTCGTTGTATCCGGCGGTGTCGGTGGCATACCGGCCGCCAGTCAGGACACGACCGGTGGTGTCGATGATGTCGATGGTGGCCGAGCGTTTGTGCGGATCCATTCCGATGATGACGGTCATCATCCCTCCCGTGTCCGGCAACGACAGTGGTGTCCGTGCGGGAGGGCACCGCTAGTTCGAGCAATGGGGCAGGCCCCTCTTCAGCCACTCCCTGCACGGCACCCGTTGGGAGGCAAGCCAGTAGAGAGCCACACCAAAACAGACGGTGGGCAGCCGAATATTGGGAGCATCCCACCGGGCACCTGGATCAAATCCTGGCCGGGATCCGATCCTGACAGCAAGTGTCTAACTAGCCGATTTCAGCGCGCGGATGAAGCGTTCGGGTCGGCCGGTCAGTCGGTGCCCTGCCATCCTCTGCGCACCAAGAAGAGATCACCGGCCGCAATCAAGTCCTCCACTGTTGCCGGGGGAAAGAACCCAAGCAGATATCCGTCCGCCCCCAACGGGAGCTCGACTAGGAGCACGCCGTGGTGGTCCTGGCTGTGTTCTCCTGCCAGGCCCAAGAATCGCTCGATGTCCTCGTCCTGGTCCTCGTCCTCGCGGTGCTCTTCCCACCAATCCCAGGACATCGAGGCAGGGCAGAACTTCAAGGGCTCCAACACATCTCGCGCCATCTCCGGGTCGGTCTCATCGATGTAGCCCATGAGCCTGGCCTCTTCCAGGCCATCGATAAGGCGCGTCCATGCCTGGTTTTCGTTGACCGCAGCTCGCACTCCCGTAGCGAGCATCGGCTCGTTCGAGGCCAGTTGCTCTGCGATCGCGACCAAACTGCTCCGATTCATACCGCGATCACCAATTCCAGACTCGATACCACTTCGGAGGCCATCTCTACCACCGGCAGCTGACAGACAGTCGAAACCAGCGCACACTCAATTGCCGCTGCGCGGGTGGTCCACCGTCGCACGATCGTGGCCTGCCGCTCGGCGGCTCGCCGCTATCGAACCGCGCTCGCCGTGCGGGTGCCGACCGGGTGGACCCGGATCTGCGGCCCAACCGCCGTCAGAGTGTTCGCGTTGTGCAGCGTTAGGCCCACAAGCCCGCGTTGCGCGAACATTCGACCTAGCAGGTCCGTCGGTCCGGTGGGGCGTCCCAATCTCAGTGCGTCCCCTGCGGGCGCAGTCGTCGACGTTGGCTCATGCCGAGTAGCGAATGTCGAAGGTGCAGCGAAATCAGAGGGTCGGTAGCCGACCGGACGTGGCAGTGGGATCTGGATTCACGGTTGAGCACAGGCCACGTGGCTGCGGTGCCAGCGGTCGATGGCATCGGCCACGAGCTGCGGGTTGTCGGCCATCGGAAAGTGCAGCCCCCAGGGCACGGTGACCCTGGTCAGGCGCGGGAACAGTCGCCGCCAACGCCGAACGAAGAAGAAGTAGTCGCCGAGTCGCCCGAATACCGTCATCATCGGCCGGCCAGCCAGCGCGGTGACCGTGCTTTCTGCGCATGTGGCGGTGGCGCGGTCGCGGGTCGCGTCGCGAAACATTCGGTGCAAGAACCGGCGGCGGTCGCGGTCGCGCAGACCACGTCGCCACGCAGTCTTACGGGTGCGGTTCCATCGTCTGCCGACACCGAACCTTGTCGCACTCGCCCAGGCGACCAACCCAGGCCATGCGTCGACCTCCCGCATCAGCTCCGAGCCGAAGAATCGCAGTGCGAGCCACAGCATGCCCCGGGGCCGCCAGCCGAAGGTGTTCATGGCCACCAGTGCGGCCACGCGGTCGATTCGATCGTGTACAGCAGCGAGTGTGGCCAGGCCCCCGAGGTCGTGTACGACCAGTGTCACGGCGTTGAGGTCGAGATGGTCGATGAATGCTGTGATCGTGTGCGCGGCCGATGCCACCGTCGCCACGCCGGGATCGGAGAGTCCTGTTCCAGGCAGATCGAGGGTCACGCACCGGTACCGGTCCTCGAGGTGACTGATCAGATCGGCCCACAGCAGCGACCAGAGTCCGGCGTGGACCATGAGCAGGACCGGACGGTCACCGCCAGTATCGGTGTAGACGATGCGGCGCCCGTCGAAGTCGAACGCGTACAGCGGATGCGGCCAATCCTGCGTGGTGAGCCAGTCAGGCCGAACGGGTTTGGTAGTAAGGGTCATATCTCTAAGGACGTGCCGGCGCGGTCGTATGTGACGGTCACATTTCACCAGGCTCATTCGTCGGAGGTATGTATGAGCGACATCATCGAGCAGGCTTGGCACGTGCACCGGCGGCGGGTGCTCGACGTCTCCTATCGCATGCTCGGTACCCTCGTCGACGCCGAAGACGCCGTGCAAGAGACCTTCGCCAAGCTCACCCGCCACGGCTGCGAGGGCATCGACGACATCGAGGGCTGGCTGGTCACCGTTGCGGGCCGAGTCTGCCTCGACCGGCTGCGCGCCGACCGCACCCGGGCCCGCTACGTCGGGCCGTGGCTGCCTGAGCCGCTCGTCGAGCAGGCTGGCACCGATCTCGATCCCGCAGATCAGGTCACCCTCGATGACAGCGTGCGCCTGGCGCTTTTGGCGGCGCTGCACGCCCTCAGCCCCGCCGAACGCGTCGCGTTCGTGCTCCACGATGTCTTCGGAGTGAGCTTCGAGGAGATCGCTGGGGTGGTCGGCCGCTCACCGGCCGCGGCCCGGAAACTGGCCAGTCGTGCGCGAGCCGCGCTGCGCGACAACCCTGAGCCGCGGTTCGAGGTCTCACCAGCACAGGCGCGCGCGGTCGCCGAGAGATTTGCACACGCCTGCACCACCGGCGACCTGGCGGCACTGATGGAGGTACTGGCTCACGACGTGGTCGGCGAATTCGACTCCGGCGGGCGAGTCGCCGGCGCCCCCGTCGGACCATTGGTCGGCGCCGAGCTGGTCGGCGTCACGCTCGCCAGAACACTGTTCGGAGCGGGCGCCGACTTCCGGGTCGCATCGGTGAACGGCGAGCCAGGGGTGGTCGTGTCACTCGCGGGCCCCGTCATGGCCGTGATCGCGTTGGAGTCCCATGACAACCACGTGGTCGCGATCCGCGCCATCGGCAATCCCGACAAGCTCGCACGCCTCAACGCGCGCTGAAACGAGACCCTTGGTGCCCCACGCCGCAGCCTAAGTCGATTCCCTGATCGACAGATTCGGCGCCAAAGTTGGTGCCGCCTACCATGATTGGGACACCTGGGCGCACGAAACCGCAGCGCTTGAGCAATCATTTCAGCCTGCCGCTCGGCGGCTTGGTGCTATCGAACCGCGCTCGCCGCACGGGTGCCGACCGGCAACGGACGAAGCGCTAATTGGTCCGATCAGGGTTGTGGGACCTTCTGGCTAACG
This sequence comes from Nocardia sp. NPDC059236, assembly GCF_042754085.1. Taxonomy (NCBI): domain Bacteria; kingdom Bacillati; phylum Actinomycetota; class Actinomycetes; order Mycobacteriales; family Nocardiaceae; genus Nocardia; species Nocardia sp. NPDC059236. The sequence goes on along the minus strand of NZ_JBHZAF010000008.1, from coordinate 280,494 downwards.
CACTCAATTGCCGCGTGGCGCGCGGTTCGACTCGGCCAGGCGGTCGGCCCCGAAGACCAACGGGCCGACCGTTTTTGGTCTCCGCTCCGGCGCCACTGACCAGACCGACCGGTCCACGGCGCGCGCCGGGAGTACTCGCTCATGCCGAGGTGTGGTTGTTCTGCCAATGCCAGGGGGCGCCCGCCGCGTCGGGTTCGTGTGTGAGGGCCCGTGGTCGGTCTGCGTTGAATCTGTTCAGTCCCGTGGGGTCAGCAGGACCAGCGGAATTTCGCGAGTGGTGCGCTGCTGATAGGCGGCGTAGCCGTCATATCTCGCGATCACTTTCGGCCATAGCTCGGCCCGTTCCTCCACAGTCGCCATCCGGGCGGTCATGCGTCGACGGGGGCCGCTGCGGAACGACACGTCGACCTCGGGCCGGTCTCGCAGATTCAGATACCACGCCGGGTGGACCGGACCGCCACCGCGGGACGCCACTACGACGATCGTGTCGCCATCGACCAGCGGGGCGGTAAGCATCACCGTGTGCGATCGTCCCGACTTCCGTCCGACCGTGGTCAGTTCCAGCGACGGCATGCCGCTGAAGGAGTTGCCCAACTTCCCGCCGCTCGCCCGGAGCAGGCCGCGGTGCGCGATGTTCATTGCCTTCAAGGCCAGGTTTGGTGGCAAGGGGTCTCCTGTGTCGAGGTTCGGCCGGTCGGAGAGCTCGGCCAGTAAGAATCGAGTACTTGCAGGCGGTCGCCGAGCACACGGCACAAGGCAACCAGGCTGGCCGAGTCGCAGTATTGGATAAACGCGACAGCCTGGACTCGGACGCTTCATCCCCGGTCGGCCGGACCAGGAGGAGCGAAGCACAGACGATTGGGGAACACACTCTCATGATCGAATCCTGGCCCTAATGACACCAGGCTTAAGTAGCCGCATACCGCGCTGACCGAACCGGCCAGCGCGGGACATCGGAAGATCAACTGGCCGTGCCGATCCGACGCCGGCGGAACGTCCGCTACTACCGAATGCCGGATGGTGTGTTGTACCCGGGGATGGCTTCATGGGGGGCTTTGCGGATGTGTGGTCAGGCAGGTTGGTCGGCGGCGAGGAAGGGGGTTATGAGGTTGAGCAGTTCTTGCGGACGGTCCAGCGGGATGATGTGGCCACAATCCGGAATGACGTGTCCCGCAAGGGTATCGGCGATAGGGCGTAGTTGCCGCTCGAGTGCGTCGCCGACCGGGTGGGCACCGATCGCCAGGGTGGGTGTCGTGAGTCGGTCGGCTGCCACGGCGTGATCGATCTGTCGTGCGCTGGTCGGTAGTGCCCGGTAGTAGGAGAAGGCGCAACGTAGGGCGTCTTCACCGGTGTAGGCATCGATGAATGCGTCGTGGATATCTGCCCGCACGCCCCGGCCTCGGGTGCCGGTGGTGAGAAACCATTCGACATACTGTGCCTCGTGGCCGGGCAGGACCGTTTCGGCGAGACCGGGGACGGTGTGGAAGCCGAACCACCACGGCGGACCCGCGATGAGGAAGTCCTCGGCGCCGGGGAGGGCGCCCAGCAAGGCTTCCATGACCACCAGCCGTCGCACCCGGTCGGGGTGGCGCAGGGCGAGCAGGACCGCGACCGGGGTGCCGACATCGATCGCGACCACGGCCGCGGTGGGTTCGCCGAGGGCATCGAGGATCCCGGCCGTATCGGCGGCCAGCGTACCGGCGTCGTAGCCGTCCGGCGCACGGCTGGTGGCGCCGAACCCACGAAGGTCCGGGGCGATGATCCGGTAGTGCTCGGACAGCGGGCCGATGATCTCGCTCCAGAGTCGCCAGGTGTGGGGAAAGCCGTGCAGCAGAACGACTGCGGGGCCGGCGCCGGCGATGGCGACGTTGGCGCGGATGCCGTTGGTCTCGATCCGGCGCAGCTCGATAGGGGCGGTTTGCAGCGGTGGTGTGTGGGTCATGGGACCTCCTTGCGGTTACCATTGGTTACCAGGGAACGGTAGGTAACCTTAGTTACGCTGCCAAGAAGGCACTTCGGCTACAGGTGGTGAGGTCCAGGTGACTACTCGATCAGCGCACGCGAAGACGCCGGTTCGTGGTGATCTGTTCGATTCCCAATGCCCGACACGGCAATTGCTGGACCGCATCGGCACCAAATGGACGTCGATGGTGGTCAAGGTCCTCGCGCAGGCCGCCCCGGGTGAGGTGCGCTTCGCCGAGCTGCGGCGGCGAATGCCCGGTGTATCCCAGAAGATGCTGTCGGTGACCCTGCACAACCTGGTCCGCGACGGTCTGGTCACCCGTCGAGTGGAGCCGACAGTGCCACCACGCGTGCACTACCGGCTCACCGAACTTGGCTTGTCCCTGGAGATCCCCCTGGCGGCTTTGCGCACCTGGGCCGAGGATCATATGGCCGAGATCGATTACGCCAACACCGTCAACGACGCACAAGCCGACCCAACCGCCAGCGAATAGCTTCCCAACACACGCCCATGCCGCGACCCGGGCGGTTCGAAGGGGCTGGCGCGAGAAGTCTTGTGCACCAGTGCGGGTGAGGTTTGGAGATCGGTGGCCTGCGTGCCCATGAGAATAGGGGCGCAACGGTTTTCGCCTCGGACGCGAAAGACACGATAGTGCCGGATGGAAGAACATCCGGCCGAACGAGCGCACGCCGACGTGGCGTAGCGCTGTCCGATACATCGAATTGGGGGGAACCTCATGACTGCCTTTGCCACGGCCACCCGTAAAGCGGCCGTCGCCATGATTGCGATCGCGGCGGCGCTCTTCATCCCCTTGGCAGGCGCGGGTGCCGCCAATGCCAGCGGGGTCAATGCCGAGATCAAGTTCGCGCTCGACACCGACCACGGCGCCGTGGACGGCTACATCAACCGCGGATACTCCGACACCTGGCACTTCGACGCCCGCGCCGGTCAGCAGCTGAGCACCGACATCACCTCGCACTACACCTCCGCCTCAGGAACCGCCGTCTACACGCTCACCTCACCCGACGGCCAGCAGCTGGCCATCGACACCACCGGAACCCAGCTCTACCTCCCGGCCACGGGCACCTATTACCTGACCATTACCTCGCCCGAGCACGACGCCTCGTACACGCTGAACCTCCAGATCGACTGAGCATCCCTGGTTACAGGTACGAGCGGAGGTCGAGAATCGATCGATTCTCGACCTCCGCTCGTGCGTTCCCGCGCTGTTCGGCTCGAGCTTTGCAGGCAGTCGAAGATCAGTCGGCCGTCGTGATTCGAGGCTGACCGAACGCACCCTCATACCGCATGCCGCGCTGACCGAACCGGCCAGCGCGGCGCGGCGGAAGATCAACGGGCCGTTGCCGATCCGAGGCTGGCCAGTATCCGCACATGCCGAATTGAGGGCCCGTCGATGTTGGCAAGTCGCTCGAGGACGGGAATGGTCTCACGGGAGGGCGATGAACTCCTCGACTACCGTCGTCAGGGAAGCGGGGTCCTGCAGCATCGGCAAGTGCCCTGTGGGAATCTCACGGTGAAAGCCGATGCCGAGTTCGGCTGCATTCTTGCGTTGCAGCATTTCGGGGAGCTGTCGGTCGGCGGTTGTCGCGACATATCCGGTGCGCGTCGGAAACGTTCGTGGTGACACCCTATCCCGGTAGAGGTGCTGCGATTCCGGCTCGAACTCTGCTACGACGTGCGCGATGTCGTCCTCTTCGAGGCCAGCGCACAACACTGTGCGGATCGCCTTCTCCGGCGGACGTGTTCCGGCAACCCGCATGATGAGCCCTGTGAAAACGCGCTGCGGCGCAGGCAATGCCGCGAGGAATGAGGTTCCGGCGGCGGGAAAGGACGCTGCGATGCCGAGCAATCGGTCGATGCGCTCCGGCGCGGTAGCTGCGATCTCACTGGCCACGACACCGCCGATCGAGTGAGCCACGATCGTGAACAGGCCATTCGGTGCCTGCGCCAGAGCGGTGTCGACGTAGTCGCGCAGGGTCGCGTCGACCCGTTTCGGGTAAGCCGCTACGACCGACTCGACGGGCAAGGAGGCCCGCACTTCGTCCCAGATCCAGGCCGGAAGCCCTGCGCCACTGAGAAACAGGATCGGCGTCGTTGGTGGGTCCGTCTCCATGAGCTTTCCTTTGCAGGCTCGGGTGCGTCCGTAACAGTGAATAGGGGTCCGACATAATTGGCGTCCGTGCCGGCCGGTTCCAGTAGGTGATGAGGGCGCGGAACCGCATGACGCCACTGGCCGCAAATTCGTAGGCGTCGGCGGCCTTCGCCAATGGGTAGGTCTAGATCATCGGTGTCGCCGTGCCGGTGCAGACGAAGTCCAGGGCCTGGGTGTGGCCACCGGGATCACCCCGGCGGCTCGCATTGTCGCTCTCGTTTTGTCATGGTCATTCACACTTCCCGGCAGTGCTGATACCGCGCTGGCAGCCGCTGCCAGCGCGGACTCGACACGCCGCCGACGCCAGCCATTCACGGACAGAACCGCAACAGCGAAACCATCAGCAAATGCACGTAGTGGCCGCGTAGCGCGCGGCTCGAGCGCTGGTCTCAGTAGGTGATCACGGCGCGGAACCGCACAGCGCCGCCGGCCACGCGTCCAAGATCGCACTCACCCGAACCACCGTCCGCAAGCTGGTCGACAACAACGGCAACCGGTGATAGCGCAACCCGGGACCCGCAGTCAGGCCGCCTCGGCGAGCTCGGCCAGCTTGCGCATCGCCTTGGGCAGCTCGGCCGCCGCGCGGCGACCGATGACACGAGCGAACAGAGGTGACAGCGGCCCCGCAATCGAGACTTCATGGGTAAACCGCGTGCCCTCGGCGGCGGCCTCGATACGGTGCTCGAAAGTCATTGTCGCCAAGGGAAGCCGGCTCACATCGGTGAACGACACATTCGGGGTGACCTCAGTCATCGCGAACCTTGTCTTGGGCCCACCGGCCGGCTTGAGCGAGCCCGTGGTGCCCTCGGCGAACGGGCCGTCGACCGTCACCCATTCCACTTCGTGATCCCACTTCGACCACTCGGTCGGGTCGGCGTAGTGCCTCCACAGCTGCGCCGGGGTCGCGGTGGTGGACTCGGTGTGCGCGAACTTCCACATGACTTGCAGTCTCCCTCGATCAAACCGATTTAGTATGCGCACATACTATCTTGGAGCTTTCAGATCCCGCAAGTCCAAACACCGTCGCACCAAACCCCGACCGGTCTGCCCGCCGTCAGCTCGGCGGCAAGGACAGTTACGACGCCTCTACCAGCAGCTATACACGCGCCGCTCTACTTCTTCGCAGAGGCTAATCCGCTTCGGAACTCGACCCACTTGACCTCCACCAGGCGTGCCGCGCAAGCCACTCACACAAGACCCTGCGCGCCCCGATCGGGCAGCGAAACACCCTGCTGCACAACATCTTCAGCCGACTCACCAACGCCCGCATGGCAGCCCAGACAAGGCCATGTCAAGTTCCGAAGCCGAATAACCTCTAGCGTCGTTGGGGCCGCGACCAGCGCCGCCGGTATCACTTTTCCGGCCTTGCCGGTGATCGGCCCCGAGCAGCCGGCCTTCGAGATCGTGACAGTGGAGCCAACGTCCTGAGACACGACAGCTAGAGGATGTCGCGTGGGTCGGTGGGACCGGCGGCGGCTGCGGCGTGCACTCTGCCTTCTTCCTCGAAGGTGTGGAAGCCCTCGTAGGTGAGGAAGCCGCGCTGGCCTTCGTCGCGGTTGGGGGGTAGCCCGAGGTTGAACAGTGTCTCCTCGGCGGTGTTGTACCAGGTGCCGAGCTTGAGGATCTGCCGTGTCTGCTCAGGCGTCGCGATAGGCCGGCCGAGCTCCTCGGCGAAGCGCACCATCTTGCGGATCATCTCCACGGTGGTAAACCTCTGGCCCTTGACCGGACCCCACAGGTTCTCCTCGATTCCGGCACGGACGTGCTGACCGAGCGCGATGCACACCGCCGAGATCGGATACACCAGCCGGAACATCGACTGGTAGGTGAAGCACGATCCCTGCGGAGCGCGGCGGATGAGTTCCATCAGGTCGAAGGGGTTCGAGCCGGTCGAGCCGCCGCCGACCATGCTGTAGAACCCATTGACCGGACCCATGTACAAGCCTTGCCGGATCAGTCGTTCGACGATCTCGAGGCTATGCACGTGCGCTAGCGCGAAGTAGGGCTGAATGCCGTTCTCGCGTAGGCGTCGGAGGTTTTCGATGTAGAACTCCGGCGTAGCGTCGGCGACCATTTGCGAGTACTGCCACATGATGTGCGGATCAGCCATGTGGGTGCCCTCGATATCGTCGACGGTCAGCATCGAGGTGATGTCGTATTGCGTGGAGCCGATGGCCACGGTGACCTGGTCGGGCTTGGGATCCAACTCGGTCAGCATGTGCCTGGTGTCATAGCTTCGCCATTTGGCGACGGCATCGCCCTCCGGGGCAAACGAGATGGAGCCGCCGACTTGCAACACCATGTCGGGCACGGCCTCACGCAGCCGGCCTATCTGGGCGCTGTACTCGGCGAAGTTCTTGGAAATCTTGCCGGTTTTCGGGTCACGAACGTGGATGTGCAGCAGGCGGGCGCCGGCCTCGAAGCAGTCGACGGCCTTCTGTACCTGCTCGTCCCAGGTCACCGGGATGTCGTCGGGATAGTCCGACGGCATCCACAACGGCCCGTAGGGGGCCGCGGTGATGATCAGCGGTGCCTGGTTCTCTGGAAGCAGTGATCGATCGGTGAAGTACATGTTCTCGCCTCCGAAACTCTCGGTCGAGATACGTCAAATTCGCGGGTGATGATCGCTGTACTGCTATGTCCCATCCTATGGCCCGATTTCACTCATGCGACTCGACTCGAGACAGCTCATCGGCGAGGATCGCGGCACCAAGGTTGCATGCCTGCACTCCCTGGGCGACACAGAGTTTCAGTACTTCCATGATCTCCTGAGTCGTCGCGCCAGCGCCCAGCGCAGCCTTGATATGGCGACGGATCCCAGGTGAGTACAGATGGGTGAACGACGCATCCAGGGCGATGCTGAGAAGCTCGATCTCTTTGGCGGACATGACCTCGCTTCGATAGATGCCGACACCGGTCGCCATGAACTCCTCGGTCCATACCGGGTCAAGGTCGAAGAAGGGATTCCACGCCTCATTCCACTGTCCGGCAGCGCGCATCGCATCACACGACGGAGTCGGCAGGCCGCCGGTTCTGGACACGGGTTCGCTCCCGCTGGCTGGTACCTCGTCGAGCAGGATCGGCGCAGCGACACTGCACGAGTGGAGCGCAACCATGGTCGCGCACTTGATCACGAACAGTATTTCCGAACGCGTCGCGCCGGCCGCAAGCGCGGCACGCGTATGCCGCCGCGTCGCCCGCGCATCAAGATTGGTACACGCCACGGCCAAGCCGACACTGACCAATTCGACGAACTTCGAGCTCAGGACCCCACTACGCCACGGATTGGTCGCCATCTTGTTGCACGCGTCAGCCCATGCCGGGTCCCACGTCCGCAACAGTGACAAGGCTGCGGCATCCCAAGGACCAGCATCGGCCGCGGCAGCGTCCATCGGATCTGGCATCGACATATCATCAGCGGACATAGGTCATCCTCCGTCTGATCGACGCAGCCCATTGGATGGATCCATACGGTTGGTGATCACGCCTGCATGTAGAAGATTACGGCCACGGGCGAGGCCCAATATGACCCGGATGCAACGCGCGGACCGAAACGGCCAGCGCTAGGTTCCGGCGAAACGACTGAGCCCCCGCCCGGACACCGGACGGGGGCTCAGCAGGGTCTCTACCAGCAGCGATACACGCGCCGCCCTAGGCGAATTCCGTGTCGGAGCGGGCGCAATTCGTGGATTCGGGGTGGATCGTCGGTCAGGTCAGCGACAGGCGAGCCACCGGTTTCCCGAAGGTAACTGCCGCTCGGGTGTGGCTGGCAAACCACCCAGCTCGTAATCCGGTCGGTGGTTCCAGGCGCGGAGTCCGTCGGTGTGGTTCACTCCGGACTGCGGAAACACTTGGTGGAGAGGTGATTTCGGCGGGAACCATATCCTTGGCTCATGTGGTCGCTGCGATCGGATGGCGGATTGGCCATGGCCGCGCGCCCGGGACGGACGTGATCCCCGGGTGCGCGGTTGTGGCGCGGACTGCTACTTCGCGGGCGCGGCGGGTTGCGCGGGGTCTTTGCAGTAGGCGAGCTCGGGTGGGCAGGGTGCGAGGATGGTGGAGAAGTACTGGATGGCGGCGAACAGGGTGATGGGTCCGCCGGCGACGACGAGCCCGGTCATGGAGCCGACCGCGCCGAGGGTGGCGGCGCCGAGGACGCAGCCGGCGACGGCGGCGCCGACGAAAGGTGCGAGCAGGAAGATGACCGGGCTCGAGATCGCGGCCCCGACTGCGGCGCCGGTCAGGCAGCCGACGCCGGCGCCCAGCACGGCGCCCAGGACAGCGCTGACGGCGGCGCCGATCGAGAGCCGCTGGGCGAAGGTGCCCAGGGCTTGCGCGTCGCGGGGGTTGAGGGATTCGGCGATCTGTTTGGCGGCTTGGTCGGTGGTGATGACCTGGTCGCGGGAGACGGCCTCGGCCGGGCGGCCGTCGGTTCTCGATGGTGTGAGGGTTGCGGTGCCGCCGTCGATCCGGGCGTTGATCGGGTAGGCCGTGTTGTCGATCTGGTAGGTGAGCGGGATGGCGGCGACCGGTTGATCGGTGTGGTCAGTGACGACGAGCTGGTCGCCGTCGACCTTCAGCTTGCCGTCGCTGGTCGTGAGTAGGGCGGTGTCGCCGCGTCGAGCGACTTCGTAGTGCACGGCGTTCGGCGTTGGGTCGGCGGGAGCGGGGTCGGCGCCGGCCGTCGCGGTGGTGAGTGCAATGGCTGTCGCGGTGAGCAGCGCGGCGGTGGTGGTTTTCCTCATCGGGTGTTCCTTGTTCTCATCTACGGGATTGGTGCGGATCTGGGGTGGTGCGCACCGTGTTTGGGGTCGCGTCGTCGATCAGTTGCCCGGCTTGTGGCCAGGGTCCGTAGCCTGCGGCGGGGTCGAGGTGTCCGACCGGGCCGGCGTCGATCAGGCGGCTGCCCCAGGCTTCGGCCAGGCCGGCCACACGCCGGCGGCTGGCCAAGGGGTCGTTGGTGCTCGCGGCCAGGACAGAGGGGAATGGCAGCCGCCGTCGCGGGATCGGAGTCCAGCCGTGCTGGCCGAGCACGGTGGTGCTCGGGTAGCCGTCCGGGAGCGGTGCTTCGAAATCCGGTGGTGTGACCAGGACCGCGGCACGGACGTCGCGGGTGGCGCGCTGGGCCCAGTGGACGAGGGCCAGCACGCCTGCGCTGTGGGCGACCAGCACAACCTCGCCGGTGATGTCCGACAGGGCCCGGTCCAACGCCGTGACCCAGGCGCGGCAGTCCAGGCGCTGGGCGCCGTTCGGCCGGGACAGGAGTCGGGCGTTGGGACGTGTTGCTGCGAGCTGGATCTGCCAGTGGTCGTCGGGGTGATCGCCGAGGCCGGGGACGATCAGGACGTTCGGTTCGGTCGCGAGATTCACGGTCGGTGCTCCAGGATGACGTGGCCGGGTGTTCCCGGCCGCGGGGTTAGATGACGGCTCCGCCGTTGGGGCTGATGATCTGGCCGGTGAGGTAGTGGTTGTCACCGGCGAGGTAGACCGCCAGGGAGGCGTATTCCTCGGGTGTGCCGAGCCTGCCCATCGGGAGGCGGGCTGTATCTTCCAGCAGCACAGACAAATTGAGCATGGAGGCACCTCGCGGGGGTTGGTGAAGGAGGGAATGCGGCGGGCAGCGCCGCCGAGTTCACGCGGCAGTCGGCCGGGTATCGAGTGCGGCCAGGCGGCGTAGTCCGGCAGGGTAGGCGCGGCGGCCCAGGGCCAGGGCGATGATGGCGCCGAGGTAGACCAACGGGACCAGTCGCAAGGCGTTGGCCAGCCCGTAGCGGTCGGCCAGGAAGCCGACTACGAGCGGGCCGAGGGCGAGTCCGAAAACGTTGTTGGCCAATGCGACCGTCGCGAACGCGGTGGCACGCAAGCTGTGATGGGTGAGGCTGGCCACCATCGAGGTGGTGGCACCGGTCGAGCCGGAGGCGGTCAGTGTCCCCAGCGCGAGCACGATCAGTTGGGCGGGGCCGGTGCCGAGACCGAACGCGATGGTCAGCAGGATCAGTGAGATCGTGCAGTAGACCAGTGCGCTGCTCCACTGACGCACCGGATCGGTGCGCCCGATCCGGTCGGTGATGATGCCGCACACGATCATTCCGATTCCGCCGAGCAGCACATATGCCGAGGCCACAAGGCCGGCGCGGCCCGGGGGCATCGAATAGGAACGGTTGAAGAAGCTGGGCAGCCAGGCCAGCAGCACACCCCCGACGAACAGCTGCAGGCCGCCACCGAGGTAGGCGCACCACAGCGATACCGACGCGAACAGGCTCGCCAACGGCGCTCGCGAGGTGTTGTGCGGGGCCGGAGACGAATCCGGCGCCGGCGTCTCCGCGACCTGATGACGGCTCAGGGCGGATTCGGTGATCAGCATCCGGAACGCGGCAACCAGCAGCAGACCCACCACGGCCATGACCACGAAAGTCCATCGCCAGCCGATATGTGCGGCGACGATGCCGCCGAGTGCGACTCCCAGGACCGACCCGAAAGAACCGCCGGCAAGGAACGCTCCGCTGAGCGAGGCCCGCAACCGAGGTGCGAACACGGACAGCATCACTGCGACCCCGACGCTGCCGTATGCGGCTTCACCGACCCCGACCAGAAACCGTGCGCCGAGCATCTGGCCGTAGCCGGTGGCCAGCGCGCACAGCAGGGTGGCGACGCTCCAGACGGTCGCCATGACCAGCAAGCTGCGCACACGGCCCCATCGGTCCGCCGCCAGCGACAGCGGAAACGCCAACACGCCCACCATCAACGCGACGACGCTGGTCAGCGACCCCAGCTGTGAATCCGACAGCCCCCAGTCGGATTTCAGCAGCGGAAACACCGCGGCCAAGACCTGGCGGGACATGTAGTCCGACAACATCAACCCGAAGGTCAATCCGAACACTATCCACGGAAAGATCCGGGAACGTGCGCTCGGGGTCGCGGGTGTGATCGCCGAAGGGGCGGCGGGAGTGGTGGGAATGTCCATGGCGCATCCTCGAGCCTGGTGGAACTGGCATACCGGGCCCGCAGGGACCGATGCCGGACGATGAGAAAGAGAAGAATGAAGGGCCGGGGCAGCGCGCCGCACGGTTGTGGCGGCGCGCTGTCACCGGTGAAGGTCAGGCGTGGTGAAGGAATCCGACCTGGCCCGGCTTGCGGTTGGGCGGGTAACCGATCTTGGCCAGCGCCTCGTCGGTGCCGGCGTACTGCTCGTCGAGCAGGTAGATCTCACGTGCCTCCTTGCAGGAGGCAACGTCGCGGCCCAGTTCGTCGGCGATGCGGACCATCTGCTCGACCTGCTGGACCGAGGTGCGCCGCTCGCCCTTGCGGCCCCACAGGTTGTCCTCGATACCGACCCGCACGTGCTGGCCCAACGCGATCGCGATCGTGCACATCGGGGTGACATTGCGCATGACGGTTTCGATCGTCAGCACCGCACCGTCGGGCGTCCGGCGAATGAACTCGATCAGGTCCGCCGGGTGCAGGCCCGCCGAACCGCCGCCGATCGCCATGTAGTTCAGCACCAGCGGGCCGGTGTAGTGGCCGCGACGGATCAACCGCTCCACCGTCTCCAGCTGAGTCAGACTGCCGAGCATGAAATGCGGCTGGATGCCGGCCGCGGTCAGCCGGCGCAGATGCTCGAGGTAGAACTCCGGACCGGCTTCCATCACCATGTCGCGGTATGCCTTGTACAGCACGGGGTTCTGCTGTACCGACGTGCCCGCGATGTCGTCATCGGTCAGCAGCTCGGTGAGGTTCATCTGGTTGGTGTTGACGACGATGGTGACCTGATCCGGCTTCGGGTCGAGCTCGGCCAGCATGTGCCGGGTGTCGTATTCCAGCCACTTCGCCTTGTCGCCGCCCTCCGGCGGCGCGAACGAGATCGACCCACCGACCTGCAGGATCATCTCCGGCACTGCTTCCCGGAGCCGGCCCAGCATCTCGTTGAACATCTCCAACCGCTTGGATCCGTGCCCGTCGAGCTCGCGCACGTGCACATGCAGCACCTGCGCCCCCGCGTTGTAGCAGTCCACCGCCTTCTGGATCTGCTCGTCCATTGTGACCGGAATGTCGTCGGAATCTCCGGGCAGGAACCCCGGAGCGTACGGGGCCACCTGGATGACCAGTTTCTCCTGGTTCTCCGGTAGCAGCGAATCATCGAGGTAGTGCATGATCGTCCTTCCTGATCGTTGTGGATTGCGCGGTGCGGAACTACCGCTGCTCCGCGCGGCGACGCTCGAAGGCGTCGAGTTCTTCGGCGAGCACGGGGACCCCGATGTTGCAGGCGTGAATGCCCAGCACGGTGGTCAGCTCGAGAACGGCGAGGATCTCCTCGCGAGACACACCCAGCTCCAATGCGGCGCGGATGTGGCGGCGCACTCCGGGCGAGTACATATGCGTGCACGCGGCGTCGACCGCGATGGCCAGCAACTCCACGAACTGCGGGGACAGCACGCCACGGCGAATCGGCAGCGTACCCATGGACATGAACTGCTCAGTCCACACCGGGTCCCATTCAGAGAGCTTGTCCCACAACGGATTCCACGCACCCTGGGCGCGCATTGCGTCGACGACGGGGGTGGGTACGGACTCGGTGGTCACCGGCAGCTCCTGTGATGCATTGGACGTGATGCGGGTCACGGTATCTGCCGAAACGCAACTATACTTGACCCATTGAGCCATGTAATTTGACTCCTGGGGCACCGGAAGGATGGCTATGACGGCGACGATGATTCGCAGCGCCGTGCTGTCCGGCTATGTCGATGTGGCCCTGTCCCTCGGGCTGGACCCGATGCTGCTGCTGCGCTCGGTCGGCATCGGCTCTGCCGGATTGACCGCCAGCGACATCTGGCTGCCGGTCACAGCGGTCGACCAACTCCTGGAACGCTCCGCCGCCGCGGCGAATTGCGACGACGTCGGGCTACGCCTCGCCGAACGGCGAGGCTTGTCCAACCTCGGCCCCGTCGCCCTCGTCGCCCGTGAAGAACCCGATATCCGCAGCGCGGTACAAATCGCGCTGCGGAACATCACCCTGCACAATGAAGCACTGCGCATCCGGCTCACCGAAACCAACAGCCTGACCACTATCCACGTCCAGGCGGCCGAGGGGGTCTCGCTCGGCCGGCAATTCCGCCAGCTTGCCGTCGGTGCGCCCTGCCGGATCCTCTGCGATTTCCTCGGCCCCACCTGGCGCCCGGTATCGGTCCGCTTCGCCCACCCCGCACCACCCGACCTCGATGCCTACTACCGGATCCTCGGTCCCTCAATAGAATTCGACCAGTCCTCCGACGGCATCGTCTGCTACTCTCACGACCTCGACGCGGCGAACCCCCTCGCCGACCCCCTGCTCCGCCCCTACGTTCGCGACTACCTGCGAACACTCGCCCCGTCCGGCGAGTCCATTGCCGACCAGGCGCGCGCCGTCATCGAATCCCTCCTGCCCACCCAGCGCTGCTCGGCTGCCGTCCTCGCTGACCGGCTCGGCATGGGCCGCCGCACCCTGTACCGGCACCTCGCCGACGCTGGTGAAACCTTCACCAGCATCCTCGACACCACCCGCCTCGACCTCGCCCACCGTTATCTCACCCAGCACGACCGCGCGCTCACCGACATCGCGACCGAACTCGGCTTCTCCGAACTGAGCGCCTTCTCGCGATGGTTTCGCCGCCACACCGGCCACAGCCCCAGCCAATTCCGGCGCCACCAGTCATGAACCCGCGACCGTCACGTTTCGGACCCCGGCCAAGTCCCCGCCGTCCCCGCCACCGAGGAACTCTGCGGGCCTTCGTCCGGACCGGACTCCTGAAAGCAGCTACTGACCGGGGTGTAAGACGCGCAAAACTGCGAAATCCGGCGCTAAGGATTCACCGCAGCTGACTTCCTATCACACGGCTGACGAGGTTCCGCTCGAGCCGCTGACCGAAGCGGCCAGCGCAGGACGACGGAAGATCAACTGGCCGTGTCCATCCGAGGCCGACCGAACGCACCGTAATGGCTCCCCCTTATGTCAAGGCGCGGTCTGGAGGGCAGGGCTGGTCTGGTTGATGGTGAGTCCGGGTTGTGGCTTTTCCGAAGAGCCGGTGTGCGGGGTCGAGCCGGTCGCGCTGGAGTCAAGAGTCGCCCCCGATTGCCCTCCCGGGCTTGCCTTTTCGCGCCGCTGCTGGTCGGCGAGTATGCGGGCGTAGACGACATTCGACAGCCGCCGTATCAGCGCCCGCATCGCTTCCATCGAGGTCTTGCCCGCGGCTCTGCGGCGGTCGTAGTAGGTGCGCCCGGCGCTGGGACGGCGTAGTTGAACAATGGCCATGGTGTGCAGAACCCGGTTGATCTTGCGATGTCCGGCGCGAAAGAGCCGATGGCGTTTCTGCTGGCCGGAGGAAGCGTCGAAGGGTGCGGCGCCGTTCCGGGAAGCGAACCGGTCCCGGTCCCGAAATCGGTGGATGTCACCGACATCGGCGAGTAGCCGGGCTGCGCCGGCCGGGCCGATGCCGTGGAGGTCGGTCAGAGTGGAGCCGCGTTGGGTACGAGGTCCGTGTGGGAAGGCACCGCTACTTCGAGCTGGGCAACCCCCTCTTCAGCCATTCCCGGCACGGTGACCGGTGAAACGCAAGCCAATAGTGAGCCACACCAATGACGCTGGCGGGCAGCCGATTAGGGAGCTACTCACCGGGCACCTGGACCCGATCCTGGCCGGGATCAGGCCCTACCGCCAGTGTCAACCGGGCGATGCGCGGCTAGTATTACCGCCTGGTTGCAGTTGGTGTTCCCTCCGACACCTGGGTCAGATGGTCCAGGTGATCGGGTAATTGGCGTACGTCGCGGTCTCAGCTGTGAACGTCACGCCGACTGCTCCGAGATCGTCGCGCGCTCTGACCCGCATCTCCTTCAGCTCGTCCATCTGCGCCGCATGCTCTTCGGAGTCCCATATACTCACCTGGGAGAGCGAGCCTTCAGGGGAGACACCCGCGTACCAGTGAAGAAGACCCGGCAGTCGCAGAATTGCCGGGATCAGATATTCCGAGGTCTTCTTGTCCGCAGCGACGACCTCGTCGTACAGGCTCGGATCGAAGGTGACGCGCCCGACGCGGACGACGGCAGTTGCTGGCAACGACTCTGTCATCGCGTTCGATTTCCTCTCGGCAATGCTGGAAGATCTTGCTTCCCAGACGATCCCACCGTCAGGGCTTATAGATCAATATCGATCTTCGGAGCGACCGATAAACCAGGCTTATCTGTTGTGGCGCAAGCGACCCCGATAATCGGCTCGCGCGGGCTGGCCGTCGACGGAACCGACCACTGTGGCGGAACATCCGCTACTGCCGCTGACCGCGCTGACCGAACCGGCCAACGCGAGGCGCCGGCGGCCGGAACCCGGTGCGGTGCAGAACGTCGCAACTGCCGCCCCTTTAGTCAAGACGTCGGTGTGGGTGCGGAGTTAGGCTGTTTGGTGGGTCCGGGATGTGGCTTGTCCGAAGGATCGGTGTGGGTTCAAGCCGGTCGCGCTGGAGTCAGTAGTCCCTACCGTTTTGCTCCGGGAGTATCCGGGCCAGTCGTAGGGTCCTGGTTCCCAGGGGTGTCGGGTGTGGCTTTCAGTAGTCTGCCGTTGGTGTGGCTCGGTTCGATTGGCCGCCCGGCACCCTCCAGGGCGACTCGGCTGCTGATTAGGAATTGCGAACTCGTCGCTGCGTAGGGACTGGCCAGCGAAGTCGTCTGCGGGACAACATATTCGATGAACCGAGGAGACGACATTGGAACGGGCCTGGGCCGGAGTGGACGTCGGCAAGGGGCATCATCATGCGGTGGTGGTCGATGCCGACGGCCGCCGGTTGTTGTCGCGACGGATCGCCAACGACGAGACCGCCTTGCTGGAGCTGATCGGTCAGGTCGCCGCGTTGGCCGACGACGTGGATTGGGCAGTGGATCTGGTCAGTGGTGAATCGGCATTGCTGCTGGCACTGCTGGCCGCGCATCGGCAGCGGGCGTTCTATCTCAGCGGCAGCCAGGTCAACAGCGCTGCCGCCGGTTATCGCGGTGCGGGCAAGACCGACGCGAAGGATGCCGCGATCATCGCAGATCAGGCTCGTATGCGGCGCGACCTGTCACCGATCCGAATCGACGACGAACTCGTCATCGAGCTGCGCATGCTGGTGGCGCGGCGCCTTGACCTCGCCGGTGACCGGGTCCGACTGGTGAATCGGCTCCATCAGCAACTGCTCGGCATCAGCCCCGCCCTCGAACGTGCCCTGGACCTGACCACCAAGGGCCCGCTGGTGCTGCTGACCCGCTACCAGACGCCCGACGCCCTGCGCCACGCCGGAACCGCTGAGGTCGAAACCTGGCTGCAGGCACAGAAAGTCAAAAATGCGGCCGCACTTGCGATCAAGGCGGTCGCTGCCGCGAACACCCAGCAGACCACACTGCCCGGACAGCGGCTGGCCGCCGAGCTGGTCGCCGACATGGCCAAGGAGGTGATCACCCTCGATGAGCAGCTCAAGCACACTGACAAGCTCATCGAGGGCCGGTTTCGCCGTCACCGAACCGCCGAGATCCTGCTGAGCCTGCCCGGTATCGGGACGTTGCTCGGCGCGGAGTTCCTTGCCGCCACCGGTGGTGAGATGACCGAATTCGCCTCCGCAGACCACCTCGCCGGCTACGGCGGGGTGGCACCAGTTCCTCGTGATTCCGGACGTGTCTCGGGCAACCTGCACCGGCCACACCGCTACCACCGCGGGCTCCAGCACGTCTTCTACACCTCGGCGCTGATCAGTATCCGATGCAACGAGCAATCGCGAATCTTCTACGACCGCAAGAGATCCGAGGGCAAACACCACACCCAGGCGGTGCTCGCACTCGCCCGCCGCCGAGTCAACGTCCTATGGGCGCTGCTGCGTGACAATCGCAGCTACACACCCGCACCACCCGAACCGGCCGCTGTGGCGGCCTGAGATCGGGCATTCCCAACCTTCGAAGCAGTTGACATCCCGATTAGGAATCGTTCCCGATTGCCCTCCCGGGCCTGCTAGTTCGCTTCTGTCTTGGTCAGCGACCATGCAGGCGAAGACGGCATCCGACAGGCGCCGCTTCAACGCCCGCAATGCTTCCATCGAGGTCTTGCCGGCCAGGCACTTTGCGGTCGTAGTAGGCGCGACCGACGGTGCGATGCCGGAGTTGGACCACGGCCATGATGTGCAGCACCCGGTTGATCTTGCGGTTGCCCGAGCGGGAAAGCCGATGCCGATGCTAGTCTCCGGAAGAGGCTTCCAGCGGTGCGGACGGTTTCCCCCGTCGCGGACCAGCCGGTGGGCCAGGTGCCGGCCGATGCCGTTGCAGCCCTCGATTGCCCACACCCGGTCGGTGAATCGTCGGGCGGTGGAGAGCATTTCGCTGTAGCCGGGCCTGTCGGTGCTGTATCTTCCGCCTGCCAGGATCGCTGCGGTCTGGTCGATGATTTCGATGGTGGCCGAGCGTTTGTGCGGATCCATCCCGATGAGGACGGTCATCGCCCGTTCCTCCCGACCCAGGTCTTCGGTGTCCGTGCACGGGGAGGGCACCGCTACTTCGAGCCAGGGCATGCCCCTTTTCAGCCACTCCCGCACGGCACCCGGCGGGAGGCAAGCCATCAGAGAGCCACACCGGTCACGCTGGCGGGCAGCCGAATTGGAGCGCATCCCACCGGGCACCTGGACCAGACCCTGGCCCCGACCCAGCCCTACCACCATTCTCCAAGTAGCCGAATGGCGCGCATAGCATCGCCCGGGACCGGGATTCGACGCGATGGGTCTGGCGCCTAGCGCGTGAAGCCGGCCTCGTGGTCGGCGGCCTCGATTTGGTCATGAAAACGTTTGTGAACCCAAGCGCGCTCACCGAGAAGGGTCATCTGCCCCCATCGTCCGGAGACCGGGCCGAGCGGTGTATTGCGAGGGATGGTGCCGATAAGGCGCACAGACTTGGCGCCGCCGGACAGTTTGCTGCTCTCCAGCACATAGATGGCGTCGGGAGTGACTGCTACACAGCGGTATTTGATCCAGAACATCGTGAGCCCGGTGAGATAGGTGATCACGAACAGGGCGAAGCTCGGCGCGGTCTGGTAGATGAACGCCTGCCGGATCATGCTCCCGGAAGGCAGGAACGGTGAAGAACTCTCCACCAGATCCTTCCGAGGCCCCGGGTCGTCGCGCACGAGACCGTCCGATCTGTCGGTCATGAACAATTCCTTCCTGCCTACTTTGAAGCTCAGCGCGAATCCTCGCCCCGCTCAACATCCTGACATGCCGCTGACCGCGCTGATCGAACCGGTCGGTGCGCGGCGCCGGCGGTCGGAACCTGTTGCGGCGCAAAATGTCCGCTGCTGCCGAGTTGAGTGCGGTTGGTCAGCGCTTCTCGAGTTCGTCTGCTCGCTGGCGGAGATCAGCCGCTATGGTGTCCCACTCGGGCCCGGATCGCGCAATGACAGAACCCCCGATTTCTTGGTCAGCGTGATTGGTCCCCGGCAAGCTCGTCGGCATCCAGCGAGCGATCCGATAGCCCCATGAGCGGTTAGCGCCGTGCCGAAGCCGGTGTCGAAACAGCCACGCTACGGAGTTTCGCGAGGCTACGCTGCAGCTCGGCCGCTTCGGCCGGAGAAAGCACAGCTCCGACGGCGTCGGCGAACGCGCGGTCCAGTACCGTGTTCGCCTGCGCGAGCAGCTCTTTCCCCGCGGGAGTCAACTCGATGATCGATGAGCGCCGATCACCCGGATTGGCCCGACGGACACACAAACCCTGCGCCTCGAGCCGGTCCACTGCCTTGCTCATGCCGCCGACGGTGACCAGCAGCCGGTCCGCCAAGTCGTGGACCCGGGCCGGATCTGTCGCCGCGATCGCGCGCAGCGTGTCGTACACCCCAGCCGAGGTACCCAACTGCTCTCGCAGCCGCGCATCGGCCAGATTCCACAACCCGATCTGCGACCGGACCAGGTCATCGAACAATTGCCGCATCTCGGCCATGTGACACACCCCACTCTCGGCAATGTGCATTACCAGGAATTATCTCAACATGAAGACAAGTTCTCGGTAATGCTACCGCGAGACGTTCCATCCGGACCGAGAGGATCGACCAATGAGCAAGGCGCAGCGCGAAGCCGTCCACCGGCTGGTGCGCGACACCCCACTGGATTTCACCGCCGACCTGACGGTAACCCGGTCGCTGTTCGGCGAATTGCAAACCGCCACACCGCTTTCCGACGATGTGCGGCTGAAGGAATCAACACTGGGCGATATCCCGGTCGTCGAGATCGACATCGCGGGCATCGAGACCGACGATGTCGTGCTGTATTTCCACGGCGGTGGCTACGCCGCCGGATCCGCATTCGGCGGTGCAGGATTGGCCTCGGATATCGCGCGGCGCGCACACGCCCGCGCCATCGCGGTGGAGTACCGCCTGGCTCCCGAACAGCCCCACCCCGCCGCCACCGACGACGCCCTGGCGGCCTACGGCGCTCTGCTCGACAGCGGAGTACCACCCGAGCGTATCGCCTTCGCCGGTGAATCCGCAGGTGGCGGGCTTGTTCTGGCCACGCTGCTGGCCGCGAAGCAGGCCGGCCTCCCCCAGCCCCGCGCTGCTGTCGTCATGTCCCCGTGGGTGGATCTGACCAATACTCGCGTCAGCCGTGCCACCAGAGCCGCCGCCGACCCAGCGCTGACCCCGCAGGATCTAAAAGCCTGCGCCGCCTACTACGCCGGTACGGCCGACCCCTCCGATCCGCTCATCAGCCCGCTGTTCGGCGATCTCGAAGAGCTGCCGCCGCTGCTCGTTCAAGTGGGCGGTGACGAAATCCTGCTCGACGACTCCATCGACTTCGCCGCCCGCGCCGCCGCAGCCAATGTATCCGTTCACCTGGACGTGACCCCCGAGGTTCCGCACGTCTTCCAAGGCATGGCCGCCATCCTCGACGAAGCAGTCTGGGCATTGGACCGAGCCGGGGTCTTCCTTCGCTCGCAATGGATCACGCCCACCCCGACACCGAGCCTGAACCCGGGCAGCAGCCACTGACCAAACCATGCGCCCACGTCTCATTGTGAACGTACTATTTTGCCGCATTTCGCGCTGACCGGACCGGTCAGCGCACCGCGACGGAAGATCAACTGGCCGTGGCCATCCGAGGCCGGCGGAACGTCCGCAACTAGCCGAGCTGCTGCGGCTGGGACTGAAGCCGCCGATACAGATCCGGTGGCAATCGTGGTGGAGAATCGGCCAGATGAGCAGATTCGCTGAGGTCATCGTTCTCGGCCGAGATGCTGAACAACTCATGCACCACTTGACCGTTCGAGATGACGAGCGTGAATGGCATCAGTGCTTCACGCCGGTAGGCGATGCGATGTTCGAGGGCACCAATCGTGCAACACACGAGTGCTACGCCTGGGTGATTCAGTTCCGCCGCCATAACTGGACTGGCCTTTTGGCGCATCTGGAATCCCCTGATTGGCCCGACCCGCACTCGGTCCAAGTCCTCGTCCACGACGAAGTAGACAGCTGCTTCGGCCTCTGGATGATCTATGACGGCAAGCTCTGCGAGGTTCAGCTACCCCGGACACAGCGTCTGGAATTCCGTTCCTCGGTCACGGGCGTCCTCCTGCGGACGGACCACGAGGACTGACATCGCGCTACCTACCGCCCACGCAGGCAACGTACTGTCATCAGTGCATACCGCGCTGACCGAACCAGCCAGCGCCGGCATCGGAAGATCAGCCGGCCGTGCCGATCCGGCTGTCTTCGCGGATGTTCCTTGACCCTGCCACCGTGTGAGGGTCAACACTCGAAGGCGTCATGTTCACAATCGGAGACTTCGCCAGGCATGGACGTGTTTCCATCCGCATGCTCAGGCACTACGACGCCATCGGTCTGCTGCGCCCTGCGCACGTGGACCAGTCCAGCAGCTACCGCTTCTACGCGGCGGCGCAGCTGTCCCGGCTCAACCGGATCGTCGCGCTGAAGGGCCTCGGCTTCACACTGCAGCAGGTGCAGACGATCCTCGACGAGGACATCAGCACCGATGAGTTGCGTGGGATGCTGCGACTGCGACGCGCCGAGCTGGAAGCGGCCCTGGCGCAGGCGGCGTCGGGCCTGGCCCAGGTCGAGGCGAGGCTCCGGTCGATCGAGAATGAGGGTTCCATGCCCCAAGAAGACGTCGTAATCAGGCAACTGCCCGCGGTCCGCCTGGCTGAGCTGAACGCGACGGCCACGAGCTTCAGCCCTGACGAGACCGGCCCGCTCATCGGCCGGCTCTTCGACGAGTTGCGCCGACGGCTCAACTCCGCCGGAGTCGCTCCGATCGGCCCCCGCACCGTCTACTTCGAGACCCCTGACGAAGGCGACTACGGGATCGTCGTGCACGGGCCTCCCTGTCCCCGAGGGAATCACCGAGGACGCGGACCTTCAGATCGTCTCGCTGCCCCCGGTGGAATGCGCCGCCACGATCGTGCACCGCGGCATGCCATACAGCTTTCTGAGCACCAGCCAGCTGCTCGTCCGCTGGGTCGATGCGCACGGCTACCGGTTCGACGGGCATGCGCGGGAGGTCATGCTCAACTCCTCGGAGAATCCGGACGAGTCGGTGTCCGAGCTGCAGGCACCAGTCGTCACGACCTGACCTCGGCTCGGGAAATGTGGCGGGCTGGAGTCTGAGAATCCACACCGATCCGTACACCTTCGACGTGACGAACGCCGGGAGCGATATCGATGCTCAGACCTAGAATATCGGTGGGGATGCACCGGGGGGATGCGCCGGCGGTGGGGGATTCACCGGCGGTGGGGGATGCAATGGCGGTGGGGTGGTGGTGGTTGGCGGAGGCGGCGTATGTCTCGCCTCCGGACCGTCGAAGGGCCGGACCAGGATGTCAGCACGACCCCGGGAGTCCGGGCTGATATCCGCGCAGGTGCCAAGGTTGCCCCCGCACAGTTCGCCAGAGAAACTGCTGGGTACCTGTGGGAGTTCGACGGTCGGCGTATTCGCCGATGCACCGAACGCGATCACTGTCGCGGCTGCAAGGGATCCGAGCATGACGGTGGTAGTCCGGAGAATCTTCGGCGGATGCACTGACCGACTGCGGTGACCGCCACCGTGTTTGTATTGTCCAGCCGTCCAGGTGACGTGGCGGGCAGTCAGCTCGTGCCGATGTATCAGCTCATGCTGGTGTGCGGGGTCCTGTGACCAGGAGTCACTGTCGCGAGATGTCGTCATGTGTTCTCTGCGGCGATTTCGGGACATAGCCCAGCACAGGCAGTGGCCGAGCGCTCTGGTGGCCGAGCGCTCTGGTGCTGTCAACCGTTGCCGGTGGGGCATGACCGGCGTAATCATGAGCAGCTCCTGATGCGTGAACCGACGCAACTCGCGCGGTATCGACCTGTTGATTGTCTCCCGGCACGATGCCCCGGAAACAGGGCAATTCGGCTCCTGCGTACAGAGCAGAGAAGGCGTTGATCGGGCCTGCGCGCCTACGATATTTCGTGGTCGCCTCCCCTCCGGCGGGTCATCTGCGGAATGCATATCCACCCGCCCGGTTCTTTTTCCGGGAGGCTGGGCGGGGCCACAGACAGATCTGCCCGGATCGATGAACGCCCATGCTTGCCGGCACCGTTCGGGATGCGTACCGGCGACCGGTGTTTCACAATCTTTGCTTACCGGCGTCTTCTCCGGCACCGGTGGCAGCCCGGCTCGTGTGGTGCAGGCCAGGGTTCGGCCGCCACGCGGAACTGCTGCACCCCTTGTCACCGGCGGCGACACGCATACCCTCCAACCGGTGACCGGGCACCCGCGCGCGGGGGCGCCCCGGCGCACTCGGGCAGGCACGCATCCGAGGGGCTGAGGTGGCCTGGACGCACCCACGCCCAGGCCACACCCCCGACCGCTGATCGTGTGCGATGAGCCAAATACTTGATGGATCGAGAACTGTTGGGGCACAGACTATTTCCGGGTGTGCGATATCGGACGCAGTGTGGCGAGGAACCCTTCCGCGCGGTGGGAGCAGCTCATGTCGATGACCCTGTTGGTGACAATCGCGATCTTCGCACCCGTGGTTGCGGTGGCCGCTGCCTACGCGACGGTCGCGGTGACCTGCTGGTGGGAAACCCGTCGCCGGACAACACGTCTGAGCGCGCCCACGTCGGTGAACGACATCCGGATCGAGGACGTGCCGGCGCGGCCGCGGATCCACTGGCCCTGACGCTCTGATCCGCTGGCCCCTGCCCCTTCACCGATCGACGTCTGTGTCCTGGTCGCCGCCCACCCGGGCGGGAGGGAGGCGGCTTCGGCGTCGATGTCCGTCGGGATCGACGCGGATCGACACCGGGTGCCCTGGTCGACACGCCTGGCCGTGACATCGCCTGGCCGGTGGCACCGTTTAGGCTTGCGAAGCGGTGTTCCTCCCGTGTGGGTTTGTTCCAGTGCTGTCGAGTTGCCTATCGTCGTGAACCGGAAGGCTCCAGGCATGCGAGGTTCGTTCACCGGCGCCCTGGCCGCTACGGTCGCGGCATATCTGGGCGTGGTGGGCCTGTGGGCCGGTGGCCCCGGACTCGGCCGCGCCCAGCCGCCCGGTGCGGATATTTCCGGTGGGGGAGTTCATGTGACGGCGTCGGTCGACAGCATCGAGGCGAACCCGCCCGGTGACCGGACACCGACCTTCCTCATGACGTTCTCGCATGCCGCGCAGATGTCCGGCGATTACTCGGTCACCGTCGACGGCGGCCCGATCACCTCTGGACAGGCGGTCGCGGGATTCATCCTCGGCTGCGGGATCAGTGTGGACGGCGGCTTCGGTGTCGAGATCGGCACCGATCAACGGCTGGGCGCGAGAATTCCCGGTCGGGTCATCAGGCCCGGTGTCATCGGGAATCTGGGCGTGGGCGAAGGCGTGTTCGCGAACGTGGGACCCGGCCAGGTCACTGTTGCGAGAACGGAGACGGCCCGCCTGGATGCCGCCACGACGTTCCCGCATCGCATCGCGTTCAACAATGCCGCGCTCAATATCGCCCAATGCGCCTCGCCGGTATCGGCCGTCCCTTTCATCACCACCACGGTGAGCACCGCTGAGAGGCTGGTGCAGACCACCGCCTACGGCGACCAGTTCACCTTCTGAAACGGCGGTTCGGTTGGAGTTGGAATCCTTTGCGTCACAAAGTGTCTTGCTGAACAGGCAATGCTCGCACGAAGGAGAGGTAGGACATGATGCCCGATATCCTCGAGCCGGCCGAGACCTGGAAGTTCGATGCTGGTCAAGCGCGGTTGTATCCCGCCGACGGCGCTGATCTCGTCGATCCGTTCATCATCGCCGCCGGTTCGATCCATAACCGGCCGAGCGATCTCGATGTTCTCCTCGAGGATGTCGCTAACGAGGGGTACTCGTTGCTTGCGGGCCTGCACGCCGCTGGTTACGACGTCATTCTGGTCGGATACAACAACGGTGCGGCCGATCTCGAGACCAACTCCTCGGTGATCACCGAAACGATCACCCTCGCCAACGATGTACGCAGTTCCGAATATCCGCTCACCGTCGGTGGTCTCGGGCGCGGCGCGCTGCTTGCCCGCTACGCGCTCGCGAAGTCGGAAACCGAAGGCGTCGATACTCGGACCGGGTTCTACGTGTCCTGGAACGGGACACCGCACCGGACCGAGGAAGGCGCGTTGATGGAGCGGGTGGGCTGGTGGCCCCGGATTCCGGTGAAAATCAAAGTGCGCTCCCAGGCCGAGGTCGATTGGTTCCCCAACGGTGAGTTCGATCGTGAACGCATCGACGACAGCGACGAGGTGATGACACAGAGCCTGGGCAGGTGGCTCATCAACACGATCAGCTGATCCCGGGCCATCCCCAGCAACAGCAACGACCGCAGCTCTTTACGGTGCGGTACTGCTCAGACCGAGTGGATCGAAGAGAGTGTGCACGAATCGAGGGTGGCGTATCTCGACGTGGCAGACCTCGTCACCGCGGGCGCACCCGGCTACAGGACCGCTCGAAGTCCGACGCCGTTGCGCCGGCGGATTGTTCGCATCGATCGTTTTCGAACACTCAGCGACGTGGGTGGACGGGATGGGGGCCGATAACGACCTCATCATCAGTCAGCCACGATCGGGCACCGACCGATTGAGAAGGCCGACCTGTTGGTATGCGCTGAGGTGTCGGCGCAGCACAACAACCCCCTGACCCTGCTGAGCCGATACGAGGGTCTCGCCCCACGTGCACTACCGCGCCGCTGCGGCGAGACCCTCGTCCATCCGATGTCGTCAGCGCGGGACACGTTTGTGCAGGGTGAGCAGGACGTGATCGAACGCCGACACCGTGGCCGGACCGCGGACAGCTTCGACTACGAGCACAGAGACTTCGACGGCCTCATCCTCGGCGCGGCAGCCGA
The DNA here is from genome assembly GCF_042754085.1 of Nocardia sp. NPDC059236. Taxonomy (NCBI): domain Bacteria; kingdom Bacillati; phylum Actinomycetota; class Actinomycetes; order Mycobacteriales; family Nocardiaceae; genus Nocardia; species Nocardia sp. NPDC059236. Next base: position 254,997 of record NZ_JBHZAF010000008.1, on the reverse strand, counting down.
CTGGGACCCGCTGTTCCCCGAAGAACTGGGCACCAACATTATCGAAGAGACCATCGACCTGTAGGGCACGCGCCCCGCGGGTGCCGGACCGGTAATCGGCAGACGCCGGGCCCGCTCGACAGACGCTCGCCTCATCGGCGCCATCTACCGCTGCGAGTCGCACGAATCGGGGTAGGAAGCGGCGTATCTCGGCTACCAGGGCTGGGGTTCGGGCACCGCGGACCCGATCGCGACGTGTGCGAGAAACGCCGGCAGGTCGATGCCCACATGCTCGGTGACCTCACACAGCGCGTTGTCCAGTGCCGCCCGCGTGGACCCCGGCCGGGGGTGCAGCCGCACAATGGTGTCTGCCCAGCGGATTTCGACGTGGCATACCTGGTCACCGCGGGCGGACCCGGCGACCGGGCGCGGTGCACCGATGACGACGTGGGCCTCACTACGCAGCGGCTGACCCGGCCGCTGATGAACACCTGCACTCGAGCACTCCCCCTCGACCGATCATGCACGGGACCGTTCGATAGTTCGACGCCGCACGCGCTGCGGATTGCTCGACCCGGATCATCGACCGAGCAGGTCCATGCATTCACCACCACCAGAACCCGGCGCCCTCGCCGCGAGGCGCGCATCCTGCACATCATGGCGATCGTCCAACTCCGCAACCGCACTGCAGGCCGCGTCTACTACGACGCCCGCAGAGCCGGTGGGAAGACCTCGATGGAAACGTTGCGCGCGCTCAAACGCCGCCTGTCGAACACTGTCTACACCCGGATGCTCGCCGATCAGCAACGACGCGAACTGGCAGGCCCGGGAGGGCAATCGGGGACGACTCCTGACTCCAGCGCGACCGGCTCCACCCGCACACCGGTCCTTCGGACAAGCCACATCCCGGACCCACGGCTCGGCAACGAGACACGTCGGTGGAGCACGGTGCGGGCTTATCATCAGACGTGTCGGGAAATGTCAATGGACTCGGCAATCGGTGGGCCGGGTCCCTGTGACGAGTTCGCCGGAAGAAGGTAATGACGATGGCTAACAAGACGCGCCGAACTGCCACATGCCAGCCGCTCGCGAGGGCTGCCCTCGTTGGAGCCGCGATGGTGGTTCCAATGACGGCGGCGGTTCCTGCCGTGGCTGCGCCGACGCCTGTGCCCGGTGTGGTGCAGGACGCTTACCCGTGGGACGTCGGCGGTTGGGGCACTGGGGACTGGGGTGTCGGTGGCTTGGTCGATGGTTGGGGTAGTGGTGATTGGGGTAGTGGTGATTGGGGTAGTGGAGACTTGTTCGGTAGTAGCTGACCGAACCTATTTGCGCGGGATAGAGATTGGTCGGCTGGCGGCGAACCGGTTCGACCGCAGTACTTTTCGGCGGCCTTCGCCAATGGGTAGGTCTAGATCATCGGTGTCGCCGTGCCGGTGCAGACGAAGTCGAGGGCCTGGGTGTGGCCACCGGGATCACCCCGGCGGCTCGCATTGTCGCTCTCGTTTTGTCATGGTCATTCACACTTCCCGGCAGTGCTGATACCGCGCTGGCAGCCGCTGCCAGTGCGGACTCGATACGCCGCCGACGCCAGCCATTCACGGACAGAACCGCAACAGCGAAACCATCAACAAATGCGCGTAGTGGCCGCGTAGCGCGCGGCTCGAGCGCTGGTCTCAGTAGGTGATCACGGCGCGGAACCGCACAGCGCCGCCGGCCACGCGTTCGTAGGCGTCGGCGGCCTTCGCCAGCGGATAGGTCTCGACCATCGGTGTCACCTTGCCGGTGGCGACGAAATCGAGTGCCTGGGTGAGGTATTCGAAGCCGCCATGCGTCGCGCCGATGATCTGATTGCGATTGACCACGAAATTGATCCCGGTCTCCGGCCCCGGAATGACGAAATCGGTGTCGTGCGGCAGACCGACCAGCACCATCCGCCCTTCCGGACGCAATCCGTGCAGGCTGTCCATGGCCGCGCGGTTGGAGTTGCCGGTCATCAGGATGATGTCCGCGCCGCCCATCGCCTTCAGTTCTTCGCCGTCCGAGACCACCTCGTCCGCACCCAATTTCAGTGCGAGTTCCCGCTTGTCCGGTGAATGCGTCATCGCGACCGTCTCGAACCCGGCCGCCTTCGCATACTGCACCGCCATATGCCCGAGCCCGCCGATCCCCACCACGGCGACCCGCTCGTGCGGCTGCGGATTACCCGCGCGCAACGCACTCCACGTCGTGTAACCCGCGCAGGCGACCGGGGCAGCCAACTCGAAAGACAAGCCCTCCGGCAACAACACCGTGGCAGCCTCGGGCGCCGCGAAGTACTCGGCATGCCCACCCTGGACACTGAACCCACTGGTTTTCGGTGCAGCACAGCTCAAGCCGGCCACCCCACTGACCGGCTTGTTGAGCCGGCAGTACTCACATCGGCCGCACGTCTGCAGGATCCAGGTCGCCGCGACCCGGTCACCGACCACCCGCGAGTGCACCCCCTCGCCCACCGCGACGATCTCGCCGACCGTCTCGTGCCCGACCACCCCGGGCACGCCCGTCGGGATCACTCCGGTGGTGGACCAGATGTCGGTGTAGCAGATTCCGCTGGCCCGCACCCGGATCAATACCTCGCCGGGACCCGGTTCCGGCCTCGGCAGTTCACGCACCTCCCACATCGCATTGACTGCCGGGACGTAGGCGGCCCGCATTTCCGCTGTCTTTTCCGTCATGGTTTCGCACACTGTCCGACGGCGCTGGCAAAGCACTGTCAGCCGCTGCTCGCAGGGCAGTGCACGCTCATGCCGCGACCCGCGCGGACCGGACCGACCGCAGCACCTGTCGGCGAACGTCCTGAACTACCGGGTTGAGTACGCAGGCGACTAGCCTTCGGCGATCGAGGGTCACTCTGTCGGTCGCGTTCTTTAGAGTTGTCAGATTGCAGGACAATGACATCAGAGACTTCCGGAACGGGATCTGATCGCGCGCATGATGTGGCTGCTTTGGTCCGTGCAGTGATTGGTCGTGTGGTCGCCGACGGGCTCCGGCGTGAGTCGATGGTTGGGGCGTCTGCTGGTCGATGCCGGCACCGAAAAGTGATGCCCAAGCGACAAATCCGCGCAAACTCACAGCTGGGCGGGCCAGTCAGATCATTCCCGCGCCTCAGGTCACCCGGAATCCCTTCTGAGCATTGGAATGTGCCGGTCTGGAGTCTAAGAAACGACACCGACAAGTATCGGAAAAGTCGGTAAGGATTCTATTCCGACGACAGTGCAGGGACCGGGTGTGTCGAGTTGGGGTCTACCCCAAAACGACAGCCCTGGTTGCGCGTCTTTGGACACCGGGTCCGAATCGCATTCCTGCCGATGCGTGTTCGGGTTGCCCGAGTGTCGAGAACTGATCGCTTCCGATCCACAAATGCCACGCACCCCGCGCACGAGCGCCTATCGGCTATGTGTCGCCCGATACCAACCCGTAGGTAACGTCTGTTACATTTCATGTTGTGACGGCGAATCAGGCTGCGGCGCGGTGGCTGGTGTTGTTGGTCCGGGTGCCGGCCGAACCATCGCGGCATCGGGTGGCTGTGTGGCGTGAACTGCGCCGCGTAGGTGCTTTGCAAGTCGGCCAGGGCGTGTGGGTGGTGCCCGACGTTCCGGTGTTCGCTGACGGAGTCGCGCGGGTGATCGAGCTGGCTGCCCGCGGGACCGGTGAGGTGCTGGTGCTCGATGCCACGGGCCACGCCGACACCGACACCGCGCGGTTGGAGGCGATGTTCACCGCCGAGCGCGGTGAGGAGTGGGCGGAGTTCCTGGCCGATTGCGCCGGGTTCGATGCCGAGATCGACAAGGAGATCGCCAAAGCCAAGTTCACGATGGCCGAGCTCGAGGAAGAGGAGCAGAGCCTGGAACGGTTGCGGCGCTGGCATCGCGACATCAAGGCCCGCGACGTGTTCGGTGCCCCTGCGGCCGCCGAGGCCGAGCAGCAGCTCAAACACTGCGCCGATCGGCTGGCCGACTACACCGAGCGGGTCTTTCAAGCCCTGCACCAGATGTGACCGGCTGCTACTGGACCCCGAGGGAGCCTCGATGAGCGTGGATACGCGAATCTTCTACGACATCAACGACTTTGCCCGCGATACCCCGTGGTTGCATCCGATCGTGTCCGGCTACGCCAATGACGGTGTCGTGCTGTTCGCGGTGCTGCTGCTGGCCGGATGGTGGATCGCCCGCCACGACGCCGATCCCGCTGCGATGGTGGCGGCGGTGTGGGCGCCGCTGGGCATGTTGATCGCGCTGATGATCAACCAGCCGATCGCCGCCGCGGTCGATGAGACCCGCCCGTGTAATGCGTTGCACGACATCGTGATCCTGCACTGCAACACCGATGCCGGGTTCCCCAGCGACCACGCGGTCATGGCCGGCGCGGTCGCGGCCGGGCTGTGGCTGGTGAACCGGCGACTCGCGGTGCTCGCCGCCGTGGCCGCGGTCGTGATGACGTTCGCCCGGGTGTACATCGCCGCGCACTATCCTCAAGACGTCCTCGCGGGTCTCGCCCTCGGGGCCGCGGTCAGCCTTGTCGGGTTCTACCTGGCACGACCGCTCATGGCACGGTTGCTGGCCCTGCTCGCTCGTACTCCACTGCGCATACTGCTCACCGGCACCGCCGTCGAACCCGCTGCCGCGCAGCAAGAATCCCGATGACCGCTATCCCCGGTACCCGAACCGGTCCAGGCCGGGCACGGCTGCTGCCGCTGTATGCGGCCGGGTTCGTGACCGCGTTCGGTGCGCACAGCATCGCAGCCAGCCTCGCCGGATATACCGGACAGCAGCACGCGAGCCTGCTCACCTTGGGGCTGCTGCTGGCCGTCTACGACGGTGCGGAGGTGCTGCTCAAACCCGTCTTCGGAACGTTGTCCGACCGCGTCGGAGCGCGGCCGGTGCTGATCGGCGGGCTGGTTGCGTTCGCGCTCGCGTCCGCGGCGTTCGTGCTGGTCGGCAATCCTGGCCTGGTCGGTGTCGCACGATTCGGTCAAGGCGCGGCCGCGGCCGCGTTCTCTCCAGCCGCCGGGGCGATGGTCGCCAGGCTCACCCCGGCCGGCGCACACGGGCGCGCGTTCGGCAGCTACGGCGCGTGGAAGGGCCTGGGCTACACCCTCGGCCCGTTGCTGGGCGGCATCCTCGTCTCCATGGGCGGCTACGGCCTGCTGTTCACCGCCCTCGCGGTACTCGCCACAGCAGTCGCTGTGTGGGCGGGGGTCGTCGTGCCCGCCGTCGAGGTGCTGCCGAAAACCCGTCAGACCGTGCTGGATCTGGCACGCCGCCTCACCAGCGGCCCGTTCCTACGCCCCACGGCCGCCCTGGCCGGAGCCACCGCCGCGCTCGCGGTCGGGGTCGGATTCCTGCCCGCGATCGGTTCCCGCCACGGCCTGGGGCCGCTGGCCACGGGCGCTGTTGTGTCGCTGCTCGCCGCCACTGCCGCGCTCGTTCAACCACGCGCCGGGCGCGCCCGTGACACCGGACGGCTCCAGGATCGATCCGGTTTGGCAGCCGGGCTGCTGCTGGCCGCGATCGGGATCGCCATCGCCGCGGCCCTGCCCGGGACAGCGGGGACGGTGTGCGCTGCCGTAATCATCGGGGCCGGTACGGGACTCATCACCCCCCTCGGATTCGCGCATCTGGCCGAGACGAGCCCACTCGAACGGCTCGGCCAGACCATGGGTGCCGCCGAACTCGGCCGCGAACTCGGCGACGCCGGCGGCCCGCTTCTCGTCGGGATCGTCGCCACCGCCGCCACACTCGACACCGGCCTGCTCACGCTCGGCGCACTCCTCGCAGCCCTCGCCGCCGTGATAACCCTGACCACACGAGCAACCACCGTCGCCCACACCGATACCGGCGCCGCCTGACACCGCGAAAACCACGCCATCTACCGCTGCGAGTCACAACGGCCCTCACCTGGCAGGAGTGTTCGTGTTCGGCAGGCCATCGTTTTGCGAACGTGAACGGGAGCTGGCAACATCAAACGACCGCGGCGGCGAGCTCTTGTTTGCGTTGCCCAGCATGTGCACGACAGCAAGGCCGCCTGGATTTGGCAGATCATGCGCGAGCTCGCGCACTGCGGGCTGATCGTGCTGGCGGACAAGGGGATACCACGGCGTCGAGGGCCGGCTCACCCCGTACAAGGGACGCGACAAGCCCGAATCGCAGAAGCGGGCCAACCGCGCCCACGCAAGGCTACGCAGCCCCGGCGAACGCGCCAACGCCCAGCTCAAGACCTGGAAGGTGCTGCGAAAGCTACGCTGCTGCCCGTACTGGGCCGGGCAACTGGTCAAGACAGTCGACCTCCTGCAAGCCCGCGAGCTTCAAGCCGCAACCCGAGGCTGAAAGGGCTCACTGCACGACTCGTGGCCGATGCTGGCGCAGGGCATGGGCCTGACGATCTAGGAGATCGATTCCGGACCTGTCGATTCCGCGGTGGTCTGCGCGTCGAAGAGTTGAATGGTCCGAGAGGCGGACCGGACAGCGAGAGGACGGCATCATGGCGGAGTATCTGGTCTTGATCTACCAGGACGAGCGGTTGGCCGGGGACACCTTGTCCAGCCGGTCGGTGACGCAGGGGCATGCGGACTTCATGGCCACGAACCAGGCGGCGCTGCGCGGCGGAAACGCTGTGGAGTACAGCGATGCGGCGACCAGCATACGGCCCGACGGGGCAGGCGGGTTCGTCGTGACCGATGGGCCCTTCGCCGAGACCAAGGAGCAGATCGGCGGGTACTACCTGATCGAGGCGTCCGATTTGGACGAGGCGATCAGCCGCGCCAAGCAGATCCCGATGTCCGCGGGCGGCGTCGAGGTCCGGCCGATTCACGTATTCCAGCCGTAGCGATGCCCAGTGCCGCGGTAGCGGCGGCGGTCGCCGATGCGCACCGGCGCGAGTGGGCCTTCGTGCTCGCCGCGACGGTGCGCGTCACCCGCGACCTCGACGCCGCCGAGGAATGCGTCCAGGACGCCTACGCCCAGGCCCTGACCCGCTGGGAAAGCGCCGTGCCCGCCAAGCCGGCGGCCTGGCTGACCACGGTGGCGCGCAACCGCGCGCTGGACCTGCTACGCAGGCAGGCGACGGCGAAACGATCTCTGCCGCTGCTTGTTTCGGACGATTTCGACGACGACGTCGCAGACACCGTGGTCGCCGAGCGGGATATCCCCGATGACCGATTGCGATTGGTCAGCACCTGCTGCCACCCGGCACTGTCGCTCGAGGCTCAGGTGGCGCTGACGCTGCGGCTGGTGTGCGGGTTGACGACCACCGAGGTTGCGCGAGCATTCCTGGTGTCGGAGTCCACCATGGCGGCGCGAATCACCCGCGCCAAGAAGAAGATTGCCGCCGCGCGGATCCCCTATCGGGTCCCCGCTCCGGCAGAGCTGCCCGAACGGATCGACGCGATCTTGACGGTGGTGCACCTGCTGTACACGACGGGCCACACCGCGCCCCACCACGCCGAGCTGAGCCGACGCGATCTCACCACGCGCGCAATGGATCTGGCCCGCATGCTCCGCACCCTGCTGCCCGAGAATTCGGATGTGTCCGGGCTGCTGGCACTGATTCTGCTGACCGAAGCGAGGCGTCCGGCCCGCACCGACACCGACGGCAATCTGCTGCGACTGTCGGAACAGAACCGAAACCTGTGGGACCGCGGCGACATCGACGAGGGCATCGCATTGGTCCGAGAGTCATTGCGGCGCAGACCCGGCCGATACGCCTTGGAAGCAGCAATCGCGGCCGTACACGCGGAGGCACTCACCTACGACGACACGGACTGGCACGAAATCGTCGGACTCTACGGAGTTCTCGCCCAACTGTGGCCGTCACCGGTGGTGGCATTGAATCGCGCCGTGGCCCTCGGCCTGGCCGCAGGCGCCGAGTCGGGATTGGCAGCGCTCGACGAGCTGAGCACCGAGCCTCAGCTGGCCGGCTACGGATATCTGGCCGCAGCCCGCGGACATTTCCTCGCCGCGCTCGGCCGACCGACCGAAGCGCAGACGGCGTACGAGGAGGCCATGTTGCTCACCGACAACGAGGTGGAACGACGATTCCTCGCGGGCCGGCTGGCCGAACTGGGGTGAACCCGCGAACGGGGCCGCGGCCGACCGATCGGTCGCAGCGGGAAGACCGGCACCCCAGGCCCGCAATGACGCCGATTCGGGGTCGGCGATCAGCGTTCTCATCGCCGATGATTCGCGGCCGCCCACGGACGATGGACGGTGCCGCACGCGTACCCACCGGTCAACCGGGGCAGCGCATACTCGTCGACGTGGGTCGGGATCGACGGCGACGGAACCGTCGCGCAACCCTGCAGACGGCGGGATTCCCGCCTGGCACAGCGCTACAACTGACGCGGTGCCTGCAGGAATACGTCCTCGGTCACATGCTGGCGAAAGCTGGCGACAGCGCCGACCGTAGTCGCAAACCCGCACCGGACTCGCCCGACTACAACCTCCTGGCCGTTGCCGACGACGCGGCGGTGGGAACCGATCACTTCGACATCGCAGTGACAGCCCTGCTCGAGGGATTCGGCCGCCACCTCACATGACCGGAACTGGTGCGCGGGGAAACACTCCGCACTGGTCGGGGAAGGTTTTCAGTGGCGGGCCGTGTGGTTGTAGTTGCTGAGTGTCTGGTCGATCAGTTGGCGGGCTGCTGTATCCACGCGGTCGCTGTCGCTGGTGACGAGGCGGTCCAGGACCAGGCCGCGGATGCCGGACACGAGCAATGTTGCTGATGCTTGCGGGTTTTCGACCGAGGGATCGATACGCTGCAGAACCTGGGTGAGGGCGGACACCAGGACTTCGATGGCTGCCCGCGCGTAGGCCAGGTATGGGTCCTGTTGCACGGCTGCCTGCCCGAGGACCTGTAGAACGACGGTTGTGCTTCGTGTGGCAGCGCCGCTGGTGTTGGCGATCCAGCCGTCGAGTAGGCGCATGCGCAGGGTCTGGGCGTCGTGCACGTCGGCGAAGGCCTCGGTGATATCGGGGCGTTGCGTTTCCAGCGCTGCTATCAGCATTTTCTCCTTGGATCCGAAGTAGTGCACGAGCATCCGTGCGCTCGTGCCCAGTTCGGCGGCCAAAGGGCGTAGCGACAACCCGCTCACTCCGTGCTGTGCGATGTAGTCGATGACACCGCTGAGTATGTCGGCGCGTTTGACCTCGTGCGGGATCGGCTGCATCCGTTGACTGTAACGACTGTTCCATGTATTGATGCATCCATGTGTGTAACAAGTGTTTCACTATCGGTCGTGGCGATTCGCTCGCACCGACGGCCCGCCATGTCCTACGGCGGTGGGGCGTGAACACGGCAGGGATCGTGCGGATCGCGTCCATTCGATACGCGCGAGCGGGAAGGTTCGAACCCCCGCAAATGAGCACCGATACCGTCGCGTCGAGTAGTCAGATCTGTCCGCAGTTGCCGCAGCGTCTGGGGGCGGTCATGGGCACCTCGAAAGCCGAACTTCCGCAGGGCGAGGATTGCCTGAACCTGTCGATCACCACGCCCGGATGTGACGATGCGGCGCGGCCGGTGATGGTGTTCTTCCACGGTGGCGCCTTCAGCAGCGGCGCCGGCCTGTCGGACTGGTACGACGGCAGTGTCTTGTCCGCCGACGCCGATGTCGTGGTGGTCAGCGTGAACTATCGCCTCGGCGTGTTCGGGTTCCTGTGTCTGGACGGGGTCAGCGACGCGAACCTCGGACTCCTCGACCAGGTGGAGGCTCTGCGCTGGGTGCAGACCAACATCCGCGGCTATGGCGGGGATCCCAACAGGGTGACGGTGTTCGGGCAGTCCGCCGGCGCGTTGTCGATCCGTTTGCTCATGGAGATCCCCGCCGCGAGAGGCTTGTTCACCCGCGCCATCCTGCAGAGCGGACCAGCACCCCGACCAACCCGAGCACGACAGGACGCGCAAAAGATCGGCGAGATCTTCATCGAGAAACTGGGCGTCGATCCGCGTGCCGCCCCCGTCGCCGCAATGCTCGACGCCGCCGCCCGAACCGCGACGGAGCTGGCGTCAGCCGGTGGGGTCGCGTTACCGCCGTTCTATCCGGTCTCGGGCGCAGAACCGCTACACACACTGGGCGCGAGTCTCGCCGACAACGTCACCGGCCTGGATGTGCTCTGCGGCTGGAACCTCGACGACACCTCAGCATTCACCGCGACCGCCCCGGGACCGGAAACCCTCGAGTTGACCGAACAACTGCTCGCACAACCGGTGCGGGCGTTCGCGGCCGAGCTCGACGACGCGGGCGCCCGCGTGCACATCTACCGCTTCGACTGGCGCCCCGAGGGATCGGCGTTCGGCGCGACACACGGCGTCGAACTACCTCTGCTCCTGGGCACACGGCAAGCATGGCAACCAGCACCGATGCTCGGCACCACCACATGGACCGATATCGAGAGACTCGGCGCTCAACTACGCAGAGTCTGGGGCTATTTCGCACGAACCGGACACATCGACACCGAATCACCGACAGCCCTACCGATGATCTGGGGCCCCGGTAGGGCTGCTCCACGGTGAGAATTGCGCGATGGCGCGGTGAGCGACTGGGTTGCATCCGAATGGGGCTGCCGCACCAGCGCCGATGCTCGCCACGGCCGGGCCCGCTCCCGCCGACGACGACACCCGGTACGCCTACGAATGGAAGCACGACGGAATCCGCTGCCTGGCATGGATTTCCGACGGCGTATGCCACATGGTCAGCCGCAACGGCAACTCCCTCAACCCGGCCTTCCCCGAGATCTCCCCCACCCTGCTGTCGCTGGCGGCGGGGCGGGAGATGACCCACGACGGTGAACTGGTGGCCCCGGACTACGACGGGGTGCCGCCGAGCGCGCGGCATCGTCGATCGGAACGATCGTTTGCCGACAACACCGAACCCTCGGTAAGCAACGCGCGGATCGCGGTGCGGACGTTGGCCTCGGTGTCGAGTTCTCAATGGTCTCGGCATTGTTGTTCGACCATGTCTGCAAAGCTTCTCGCCAGCGGGCTGAGTGTTTCCCAGCGGCGGACGGCCCATCCGACGGTCAGTGGAGCAAGGAACGGTAAAGGCTGAAATCGCAGTGGCCGGTGCGAGGCGGCGGCGGAGTCGTATGGCAGCGAGGGAACGATGGCGTGGCCGACGCCGAGTTCGGCGAGCAGGACTGCGGTGTTCCAATCTGCGACACCGGTTTCGGGTGTCAGCTGGATTCCGAGTCGATTGAGGACGGTGTCGAGGTGGACACGCGATACTGCGTTGTCAGGTAGTTGGATGTGTCGGATCGCGGTGAGGTCGGCCGGTGTGATCGAGGGCCGGTCAGCCAGAGGGTCGTCGTCTCGGGTCGCCAGCACCCAAGGCAGGTCCATGACGGGGCGTTGTTCGATGCCAGGGATCGCGTCGGCGATGGTCACCCACGCCAGATCGACGAGGCCCTCGGCGAGGGATTCGAAGCATCGGCGACTGGAAATGATCGTTCGGAACTCGAGTCCGGCGTGGGGATAGCGTCGGCGGAAGTCGACGACGGCTTCGGACATGAAGTTGCGGATGGTTGTCGCTCCTGTGGTGATGCGAACCGAACCGGTTTGGCCACGGGCCATTTCGCGAAGTTGGCGTAGCGCCAGGTCCACACCGACGATGCCGTCGCGCGCTGCCGTATACAGCACGAGCCCTTCCGCGGTGGGGGTCACGCCGTCAGGTCCGCGTTCGAGCAGCCGTACGCCGGTGGCCTTTTCGAGCCGTTTGACGTGCTGACTCACCGCGGGCTGGGTACACGCGAGGTCGCGAGCGACGGCACTGAGGTTTCCGGCCTGACAGACCGCCACGAATACCCGGAGGTCATCGAAGGTCATCCGCATCGAGCCCACCGTAATGCGTGTCCGGTTCAAAGCTGAATCTTGGGGATTACCAAGGCAAACCGAGGATTGACCGGCTGCGCGCACGTCGCTGATGATCTTTGTGGGCCCAGGGCGGCAACCCGCCCCGCTTCTTCGGCTCATCCGGATCAGGGCGGAGCAGAGGGGGCGGGTGCCGACCCGCACATCGCAAGATCGTCGCCAACCGGCTCGGAGGGGATATGCATCATGAGTATCACCGAACAACAGGTGATCACCGATCAGCCGTCAGTCCACACGCGAGCGCTCATCACCTGGATTGCTGTCTACCCGACCATCACGATCACGCTGGCGTTGATCGGCCCGACGACAGCACACACCCCGCTTCCCCTTCGCACACTGCTGCTCACCATCATCGTGGTCCCGATCGTCATCTACCTGCTGGTGCCGGTCTTGACCAAGACTGTCCGCCGACGGACCGCCCGGATACGCGACTGATGTCCGCCTGCACCCGATTACGGCGGTCCGATACAAGTGGGGGCGCTGTGCGAACTCTCGAATGCGATGTCGACGCAACGTGGATCGACATCAATGATCACATGAACGCCCAGTTCTACGGGATCGTGGTCTATCGGGCGCACGCCGCGTTCACCGAGGTTCTGGGTCTGGGCGACGATTACGTCAGGAAGACAAGGTTCGGCAAGGTTGTCGTGCAGACCGCAATGACCTACGAACGAGAAGTACGCCGTGGGGCACGGTTGGCAGTCGATTCCTGGCTGCTGGGTGTGGATACCAAACGCCTGCACTTCTTCCACGAAGTCCGCACTCTCGGCAACCAAACCCGAGTCGCCGCATCCGAGCAGTTGGACCTGCATGTCGACCTCGAGACGAGAAGGACTACCCCCATGCCCGCCGACCTCCTCACCCGGCTGAAGCGTTTCGCTGCCGAACAGGGCGCCGCAGGCCGACCTGATGGTGTGGGGCGCGCGATCATCCTTCCGCGGACTTGACCGGCGAAGCCATCCGGCGTGTGGTCTACCCAGGCTCCTTCGACCCGGTGACCAACGGCCACCTCGACATCATCGGCCGCGCCGCGATGCTGTTCGACGAGGTGATCGTCGGCGTCGGCAAGAACGTCGGCAAGCGCGCGCTGTTCACCGCCGAGGAACGGATCGCCATGATCCGCAACGTCACCGGCGCATATCCGAACGTCCGCGTCGAGGCCATCGACGGGTTGCTCGCCGACTTCTGCGTGCAGCACGGCGCACGCGCCATGGTGAAGGGCCTGCGCGCGGTGAGCGACTACGAGTACGAACTCACGATGTCGCTCATGAACCACCGGCTGTCCACCGTGGAGACGCTGTTCGTGGCCTCCGATCCGGAGTACAGCCACCTGTCCTCGTCGCTGATCAAAGAGGTCGCGGGGCACGGCGGCGACGTCTCCGGGCTGGTTCCCGATCATGTGCTCGCCCAGCTCACGACGCGACTGGCCGCGCGCAAGGCGGTATCCGACTGACCACCTACCGGCCGCATCGGCAGTACGATGCGTTGCCGAAGCTGAGATAGTCTCGGCCCGTTGACTTTCCGCGGGTGCCAGATCGCCGGCTGCCGATGAGCGAGCCGGCTGTCTGGCGTGTGGTTTCTGGCCGGCGTTACGTGCCCGAGCGGGTGCGATGCCCACCGAGTCGACCTGGCAGTGGGTGGAAGGTGCAGGTTGGATTCCATGCACGAGGACACCGATCTCTTCACGGTCGGCCAACTGGCACAGCGAACCGGGTTGCCGGGTAGAACAATCCGGTTCTGGTCCGATATCGGAGCAGTGCCGCCGGTGGCACGGTCGAGGGGCGGGTACCGCCTGTCGATGCCGCTGCGATCGAGCGCCTCGAGCTGGTTCACACCCTGAGGCAGTTGGGGCTGGATCTACCGACGGTGCAGCGTGTTCTCGAACGGCAGGCGACGTTGGCCGAGGTCGCCGAAAACACATGTTCGCGCGTTGGACGCTCAGATGCCGAAGCCTCACAGCACCCGAAATGCGATGAGGCTAAGGATGTTCCAGGCCATTCCAAACAGCACCGATCATCGGGAGCGCTGGTAATCTGCACGGAGGCACGGGGATTCAAGTGCGCCACCCAATACTGCAACGACATTCAGGTGAGTGGATGGCCGCGGCGTCGGTAGTGGGATAGACGGGCTTGGTGTTGTCGGCGTCGTCGCCATCGTGACCAGGCCCAGGTGTGGTCGGCGGGGTGGTGGCGGGTGAGGACGAAGGCGATGAGCAGGCGGCGGATCCGCCTTTCCGACCCTCGCCGCCGCACTCACCTGATACCAGAAGCTGGCGAAGGCGAAATCAATGACATGAGACACGGTCTCAGAACGTGTCTCATGTCAACCTGTCTCCTTGTCGTCGATATCGATGGACGGCTCAGCGCACTCGGTCGATCCAACCGGCCTCGGCGGCGTGGGCGTGAAATGCCTGCCACGCGTGCCACATTCGGGTGGCGCCGAATTGAGCGGTGTAACGCAGCACCCCACGCACGTCCGACAGGGTCGCGCCCGCGCCCAGTGCCCGCTCGATGTGGATGCGGAAGGTGTCCCGCAGCGTCTGATAGTGCACGTCCACGCTCATCGTCGCGAATGCCCGTTCCCGCACGGTCAATGTGCCCGGGCCGGACGGCAGCCGCATGCGGGACTGCAGGTCGAAGAACTCGGCGAAGTGCGGGTCCAGCTCCGCCAGCGTGGCACGGACCGACTCGGGCAGCGGGCTGGCCGGCGCATCCGGTCCGGTGGACAGCAGCTCGTCGTCGAGCGTAGCGACGTCGGGGCGGGGCAGACCGAGCGCTGCCTCGATCTCAGCCAGCCGTTCGAAAGCCCCCAATGCCGCGTGATAGCCGCTGTCGTAGGAGATCAGACGGAGCAGCGCACGGATGTCGGCGGTGGACACTCCACGCTCCAGGCCCGCGCGCACGTGCAGCTCGAAGGGTAACCCGAGCGCTTGTTGGCAGACATCGGCAGTGATTTCCAGGAATACCTTCTCCCGATCGGTCAACTCGGACACCGAATCGGCTTGCGCGACGGTGGCAGCACCCATTTGTGCGAATGCCGGGTCCAACGCACGCAGATCAAGCTTTGCAGCCTCGATGATGTTGCTCGGGGTCACGACCCCTCCTATCAATGAACAACCATAGCGCTACAGACGTAGCGCTATAACCGTAGCGCTAAGAGTGTCCGGTTACAATGGCCGAATCATGGACGACACAGCTACCTCCACCGCCCGTCGGCGGCCGAATGCGCGCGGCCAAGGCGAACTGCTGCGCGAGGACATCGTCACCACCGCCGTGCGGATGCTTGACGAGCTGGCCGACGATCAGGCGCTCTCGCTGCGCGCGGTCGCCCGTGAAGTCAAGATCGCCGCCACGTCGGTGTACCTCCACTTCCCCGACCGGGATTCCCTTGTGTTGGCTGCCACCCTGCGTTGCCACGAAGAACTCGTGCAGCTCGGCGATTCGGCCGACGCGGCCGAATCCGATCCCGGTGCGGGTCTGCGCGCCCGCATCCTGGCGCAGGCAGGCTGGGCCGAGGATCACCCCGGGCTGTACAAGGTGCTACACGAGAGCACGGTGCACCGCAGACTCGGCATGCCGTTCAAAGAAGTCATGGTCCAACGCACGATCGACTCGGTGCAGCGATGTATGGACGCTGGCGTCGCACCGTCGGACGATGCGACCACCGTGGCGATCGATCTGCGGACTGCCGTGAACGGCATGCTCTCCCAACGTATCAACGAACCCGATTTGCCCTGGCCGCCCGTCACCGAACAGCTGGACCGTTTCCTTGCCAAACTTGTCGGAATCGACAGGCCCAGTACTGCAACGACATTCGGGTGAGTGGGTGGCCGCGGCGTCGGTAGTGGGAGAGTCGGGCTTGGTGTTGTCGCGTCGTGCTCGACAACATCGTCACGGACCGCGTCGACGTCCCAATCGGCCGCGCGTAGCAGTCGTTGCATCCCCTGCGGGCCAGTCTCACCGGCACGCTCGGCCAGCGTCCACCCGTTCTTGCGTTCCAGCCCCGCCAACAATCCCGACACGTACTCCCGCGCCCGGACCCGCGGCTCCGACCGCGCGAACCGGCCCCCGATCCGCGAAATCAACGAATCCAACTCGGCCACAACACGATCCAACGCCGCACAACAGATCTACCAGCGCCAACCCACACAGGTGTCGGTTGCAGTATTAAGGTGGCGGGCGCCATGGTGGATGCGGACAGTGCGGCTAGATTCGGTTGGCACGGTGCGCCTTCCGGATCCGGTCGTCGATACAGGGTGGTGTAGGTCGTGGTTCGAGCCCGCCCGCACGATCGGACATGTTGTGACCGCTGAGCCGTGGAGCTCTGACATGGACCGGTGCCGTGCGGGTGCGCTGGGATCGCGAACAGCTCATCGGAGGCCAGCCCATCGAGGCTCGTAAGTAGGGCGCTGCGCGTTCCCACCCGGGTTCGGACCAGGACGAACCAGACCTGACGGGAGGACGAAGTGAACCGATTCTGCGCCGGCCACCCTCGTGAGCTTCGTCTCGATCACCAACGTCGACGGCTGGAGAGAATGATCAGTCCGTGGTGAGCCACGTCGACACGTCGGCGAGCGTGCGCACGTGTACTCCGATGGCCCGGCATTCCTCCGCACCCCGCGGGTAGAGTCCTGACATCGCATCGGACACCAAGACCGTGCGGAAATCACGCTCAGAGGCTTCATAGATCGACGTGCGGGGGCAGTTGGGGAAGTTGCATCCGGCGAACACGATGGTGTCGACCCCGCTCGCGCGCAGATGCTGTTCCAAACCGGTGCCGTAGAACGCTCCCCACCGCGGCTTGTACATCACATACTCGGCCGGACCGACCTGCTGCGACTGCCCGGCGAGCAGCCGCTCGTGCTCCAACTCGACTGCGCCGGGGAGCAATTCAGGCGCGATCTGCGACCCTTCCGATCCCGGCACGGCGATCTGCGCACCCGATTCGACCGCATGCCGGCGAACCAGATCCACATTCGAACCGTCACGCCGGTACAACCGCACAACGTGCACGATCGGCCTGCCCTGGCGGCGGAACAGATGCACGAGTTGCGCCATCGCGGGAATCACTGCGGCGGTGCCATCGATCCCCGCCGGGGCGTCGTCCTCGTAGAAGTCGCGTTGCACATCGATGAGCACCAGAGCCGACGACGACGCACGGGGCGTGAGATAGGGGTCGGTTCCCACGCTCGTGGGTTCGCTGATCGTCATGGTGTCAACCATCTCCTCGAATGACGAAGTCCTCTGTGCAAGAGAGTAATCCGCACGGTCGACACATGCTGCCGCCATGACCGGCGAGTCGTTGCGCCCCCGGCGAAGGCAGTCAGTTCATGTTCACGGTGTGGCGTTCGATCACGTCCTCGACCGGGCGGCCGCGTTCGCCGGGTTCCGACGGTTCGGTGCCGTCGAAGATGGCGTCGAGGACCGCGGCGTGGTCGAGAGTGGCGGGCAGGCGGTGAGAGGCACGGGCGCTGACGATGACCGCGTGCAGGACGGCTGCGTAGATGAGCGAACGGGGCGCGGTCAACCGCCACCCGCGACGTTCGCGGTCGCACAGCCGGGCTTCGACGGTATCGAGTACGTCCTGGATGACTTGGATCTCGATCCGGTCGGGGTCATCGCAGGGCATGACGACCTCCGAAAAACAGTGCGCCACACCCGAAACCCGCCATCCGCAACACGGCGAAAAGGGACCTACGGTGCACACCCGGCACCCGTGCCGCACGCGGATCGAGCACCATGCGCCCTGCCACGACCAGCGCGGTCCGCGCCCGCCACCGCACCCAGCAGCTGTCCACCCCGCATCCGAGATGCAGCTGCATGGCGGTATGCGCCTGTCCGGCAGTCAATGTGCCGGGATCGTCGTAGCACGACCACAGCCCACGCACCGCATACCCGGCCGCGCCGACCTCGGCGTGCTCTGTGTCAACGGTTCGCTGCTTCTCACGTTCGATGCGGTCGATGATCGCCTGCACCGACCACGGATTGTTTCTGGACATCATCGACCCCCTGCTCATCGGACGACTATGGCGCGCCAGGCATTTGGAGAACCAGATGGTGTGATTTCTCGCCGGGCGTGCGATCAGGACACCACCGATGTCCTGGCGAGACAGCGAATTCGGACGTTCCGAACACGATTGGTCCGATTGGCCAGGACGGGGTCCGCGCCCGGCGTACAGTCTGTTCCGCGATGGCGCGTGTTCCGTTCCGAAATTTCACAGGATGCACACATGACCAACGATGACGAACCCTCGACACTGCCCAGGCGGCAACTGGGCCGGTTCCTGCGCGAGGCCCGCGACAGCCGTGGATTCTCGATGGATCGCGCGGCTCGCCTGGTGGAGCTGAGCAAGACCGCGCTGCACCGCATCGAGACCGGTGGTGTGAAAAAGCTTCGCATCCGCGACATCCGAGCGTTGTGCGAGCTGTACGAGGTCACTCCCGCCGATACCGATCGGGCCGTCGAACTTGCCAAGCAAGCGCAGGTCACTTCCTGGTACACCGCATTCGGCGGTCTCTACAGCGATACGACATTCAATATGTTTGTCGGGCTGGCGGCATCGGCTCAGCGTCTGATCACCTACCACGAGATCGTTCCGGGTCTCCTGCAAACCGCCGACTACGCCCGTGCCCTGATCAGCGCGTTCTATGTCGAAAGCAGCCGGGAAGACATCGAATGCCGGGTCGAGTTGCGGCTCAAACGGCAAACGATCATCACTCGCAAGACCGATCCGGTGAAACTCGAGCTGCTGCTTCACGAGTCGGCACTGCACCGCATGATCGGCGGACCGCGCGTCATGGCTGCTCAGCTACAGCACATGGCCGAGATCGGCAAGCTGCCGAACATCTCGCTGCGCGTTCAGCCGTTCGCGAGTGGGTGTAGCCGCGGTCTGCTGCATGGCCCCTTTGTCATTCTCGAGTTCGGACAGGATGCCAAATCTCGCCCGATCGAGCCGCCTCTCGTCTATCTCGAGGGAGCGGGCAAACCGGACATCTACATGGAGAACAACGATGATGTACGGCGTTACCATGAAATCGCCTCGGCCATAAGAGAAACCGCATTGGACGAGACAGCAACGCGAGACCTGCTCAGACGGGTAGCAAGGAGTCATACCGCATGAACATCGACCTGTCCGGTGCCCATTGGTTCAAGAGCAGCCACAGTAGCGGCCAAACCGAATGCGTCGAAGTAGCCTGGCTGAACGGAGGCACGGTCGGAGTTCGCGATTCGAAGAACCCGACAGGCCCCGCTCTTGTCTTCGCCCCCGGTGAATGGGATGCCTTCGCCGCCGGCATCATTCGAGGGCACTTCAACAGCCCGGCCTGAGGACCGACCGGTGCCAAGTGGGGAAACACCCCATTCGTTCAGGCGGCATCGTCTGCGTTGGGTGTCGTGAAGCGATCGAGGCATTCAACGCGAACATTCTCCCATGCGCCACTAGTACCGTTCGCGCAGGCCACATGTGGCGTCAATTCCGAAGCGATTGAGATCATCATCCGTGGACAGAGAATGCCCGCCCGGGCCGCCCTGAAAGAATTTGCCGCCCGGGCGGGCGCTAACCCTTTGCGCGCCGACGCGGTGTTGTTTGGGGTGTCGGCATCGAGAAACCTATCGCGGCAGTCGCATTCCATCGATGACGCACAGTGCCGCTCATGCGACAGTATGTGCCGGTGCTGACCGGCGCGGTTCCACTTGGTGGCATCGCCGTCGGCATCGTTCGAGAGACTTCGACGGCTCGGCCCGAGGGCCGATGAAGCGGTGCGCCCGCTACCGTCTGCGGTGAGAATGCACCGACGCCGAGGAAGACGGTTGATGAAAGTCTATGCAGCCCTGGATCCGCGACTGCCGTTGTCCGAGGTGCCGCAGGTGGCGCGGCGGGTGGAGGAGCTGGGATTCGATGGGGTTCACATCCCCGAGACGATCCACGATTCGTTCGCGGTCGCGCTGCTGGCGGCGGAGCACACCAGCCGGATCACCGTGCGCACCGCGATCACGCTGGCCTTCGTCCGGAGCCCGACGCTGGTCGCGTACAACGCCTGGGATCTCGCGAAATTCTCCGGCGGGCGCTTCGAGCTGGGGCTCGGAACGCAGATCAAGCAGAACATCGAAGGCCGTTTCGGGATGCCGTGGACCGAACCCGTCGCGCGGATCGGGGAGTACGTGACCGTGCTGCGAGAGCTGTTCGCCGCGTTCGCATCCGGCGATTCGATCCATTTCGAGGGCGACAGCTACCGGCTGACCCGGTTGCAGCCCTACTTCAACCCCGGCCCCGACGACATCGCCCCGCCACCGATCCTGCTCGGTGCGGTGAATGCCGGGATGTGCCGCCTCGCAGGACAACTCGCCGACGGCGTGATCACGCACTCCACCAACGCCGATCCGGGATACCTGCGCGACGTCGTCCAGCCCGCAGTGCACGCGGGCGCCGCCGAACGCTCACGCCAGGCCCCCGGAATCATCGCCGCGGTCCCGATCGCCACGGGCGCCACGGCAGCCGAGGTGGCACGCGACCGTGAGCGGCAGCGGCGGCTACTCGCCTTCCTCTACTCCACCCCGTCCTACCGGCCGACGCTCACACGCCTCGGTATGCCCGAATTGTTCGACCGCCTACGCGAATTGGTGAAAGCGCAACGCTGGGATCAACTCCACGACGTGGTCACCGACGACGTCCTCGACGCGCTGATCGTCTGCGGCGACTACGACGCCCTGCCGGACCTCGTGCATGACCGCTACGCCGGCCTCGTCCACGGCATCGTCCTACCGGCACCCACAGCCGACCCCGAGGGCACCCGTTTGATGCACGCGATCGAGTCCCTCCGAGCGTCGTAGCGGGAACAGCACGCCCCTTCATGTGCCCGCGTCTCCATCCGACCGGGGGGCGGGCGGTGTCGAACGGCTCCGGGAAAGCGCCGGTTGGAGCCCCGCGGTGATCGCGACGCCGCGCACCCGTGCGTTCAGACCGCTCCGGCAGCTGCTGATCGGCGATGTAGTTGCGGGCGATTGCCGGCGACGGGACCGTTGTCGTCACCGCGGGGACCGAAGTCCTCTGTTCCCGCCCGCCCGGAGCGCGGAGTGTGGGAGGCATGGACACGAACGCCTCCACGTCACGTCCTGTCGTCCGGCCCGACGACATGCGACAGCGGGCGGCGAACCGCGCCGTGGCTGCCGAGCACCTGCGCAGCGAGATCCTCCACAATGCGAGCGCCGCGGAGCTGCGGGAAACGCACACCGGGCTGGTCGTGTTGTTCGGTGATCGGGCGTACAAGGTGAAGAAACCCATCGTCACCGACTTCCTCGATTTCGCCACGACCGAGGCCAGGGAACATGCGCTGCGCCGCGAACTCGAGTTGAATCGGCGCTGGGCGCCCGATGTGTACCTGGGCCTGGCACATCTCACCGGTCCGGTCGACGGTCCCGGCGAGCCCGTGCTGATCATGCGGCGGATGCCGGAATCTCGGCGGTTGAGCAGGCTGGTCGCCAGCGGCGAGATCGACCGGGCGGAACTGTCCGAGCTGGCGACGGTGATGGCCCGATTCCATCGCAGTGCCGTCCGCAGCAGCACGATCGATCAGGCGGGGACGGCACAGGCCCTGCGGCAGCGATGGCGAATCCTGTTGCGCGGCCCTCGATCCCATCCGCTCAGCGCGCTCGATCCCCTGCTGGTCGACCGCATCGAGCGGCTGGCCATGCGTTTCCTCGACGGCCGGGCACCGCTGCTGGCCGAACGCATTGCGGACGGCCGGATTCTGGATGGGCACGGCGATCTGCTGACCGAAGACATCTTCGCGCTCCCCGACGGCTTCCGGATCCTGGACTGCCTCGACTTCGACGATTCCCTCCGCGCTGTCGACGGCCTCGACGATGCCGCCTTCCTGGCGATGGATCTGGAGTTCCTCGGCCGACCGCAGCTCGCCGAGGACTTTCTCACCGATTACCTGCGCGCGGCCGGGGATTCGCCGCCGGCCTCACTGCGCCACCACTACATCGCCTACCGGGCCATGGTGCGGGCCAAGACGAACCATATCCGGGCCGCACAGGGCGACGAGCAGTTCGTCGGTCACGCGATCCGGCACCTGGACCTCGCGGTACGGCACCTGGAGGCCGGCGCGGTGCGGCTGGCTCTGGTCGGCGGCCTGCCTGGGACCGGAAAGTCCACTGTCGCAACCCGTCTCGCACAGGTCACCGGCGCCGAGGTGATCTCGAGCGACACCGTGCGGGCCCGGCTCCGCGCCTCGGGAGCGATCACCGGTGCGAGGGGCGTCTTCGACGCCGGGGCCTACCGGCCCGATGCGAGATCACTGGTGTACACCCACATGCTGGAAATGGCACGGCAGCGGCTCGGGCTCGGCATCTCGGTGATACTCGACGCCTCCTGGATCGATGCCGCTGAACGGGCCCGCGCCCAGGCGCTCGCGGCGGGCGCCCACGCCGAGCTGATCTCGCTGCGCTGTGAGTGCCCGCCCCGGACGTCCGACACGCGCATCCGCACGCGCCGCGCCGGTGATTCCGAGGCCACGCCCGAAATCGCGCATGCACTGGCCACGACCAGCTCTCCGTGGCCGGACGCGACTACCGTGGATACCACCACCTCGATGGATGCCACCATCGCCCAGGCATTGCGCGGGTGGAACCAGACCTGTCAGCTCAGTGCGTTCTCATCTCCCGAAAGGACGTGTCCCATGAGCCATCACACCGATCCGTTCGCGCGGAGCGTGCACACCGCCCACGAATGGCTGGCGGCCGTGGCCGACGCGATGGGCACCGAGGATCGCTTCCTCGCCCATCGCGCCCTGCGCGCATGGTTGCACACCGTGCGCGACCGCTTGGGCGTCAATGCCGCCGCGCATCTCAGCGCCCAGTTGCCCGAGCTGCTCCGCGGCACGTTCTACGAGGGCTGGATACCGGCCCACGTGCCGGTCCCGCGCGATGTGCCGTCATTCCTCGCCCAGTTCGCCCATGCCGCGGGCGTCACTTCCGAGGAGGCCGTGCCGCTGGTGGGGGTAGTGACCGATGCCCTCGCGGACCTCTTCTCTCCCGGTCAGCTCGACCATGTGCTGGCGCAGCTGCCGGCGGCGCTGCGCTTCCTCCTGCTCGGCACCGACCTGGCGGCGGTCTACGGGGGCGCGGCGGTCCCCACACAGCCGGGCCCGATGCAGACCGATGACATCGAACGACGCCTGACCGCGCTCACCGAGGCCGTCACCGCGCTCGTGCGTGGCCTCGAGTATCCCGCCGACGCCGGACCGGACGAGCACGGCGGATTCTCGGCCGCGCAGCAGGCCCATCGCATCCTGCTCGCTCAGGGGCTGACCGGGGCCGAGCACTGATCCGACCGGCACGACAGACGAGGACACCATGCAGCTCCGATCCACGGTCCCACTGGGAAGAATCGCCGGCATCCGGGTCGCCGCGCACTGGTCGGCGGCCGTCACCGTGGGGCTCTTCACGTGGATCCTCGCCGCCTACCTCCGTGGCACCGCCGGCGCCGGAATCATCTGGGCCGCGGCGATCGCCGGCGCTCTCGGATTGGTCGCCTGCCTGCTCGCACACGAGCTGGCACATTCGATCGTGGCCACCCGCAATGGGATTCATGTCGAACGCATCGTGCTGTGGCTGCTCGGCGGGGCCTCCGAGCTGACCGACGAGCCCAAGGATGCCCGGACCGACCTACGAGTCGCCCTGGTCGGCCCCGCCACCAGTCTGATGCTCGGCGTGCTGGCCTACGGCGCGGCGGCCGTGTCGTCGGTCTTCTCCCCCGGCGGCCCGGTCACCGCAACCCTCGTCTGGCTCGCCACCGTGAATGTGGTTCTCGCCGTGTTCAATATGCTGCCGGGGGCGCCCCTCGACGGTGGGCGCGTCGTGCGGGCGGTGATCTGGTGGCGCAGCGGCGACCGCCTGCGCGCCGCGACCACGGCCGCCCGCACCGGCCAGGTCCTGGGCATGGTCCTGGGCGGCCTCGGCAGTGCCGAGATCATCGCGTTCCGCGACTTCAGCGGCCTGTGGCTGATACTGCTCGGCTTGTTCCTCTACAGCGCCGCCAACAGCGAGCTGACCATGGCGGGCCTGCGACATCGCCTGGGCGCCACCACCATCGGCGATGTCATGACCCCCGCGCCGCGGATGGCCGACGCCGCATGGACCCTCGACCAGCTCCTCCGATCCGACCTCGTCTACACCCACCACCACCTCTTCCCGGTCGTCGACCAGAACGGCCACCCGAACGCCGTCCTCGCCTGGGCCGATCTCCTGCGCACCCGCGCAGGTCCGCACCCCGGCCTGCGGGTCGCTGACCTCGCCCGCCCGCTCCCCCCGGCCGCCATCGCTCACTCCGACGATCTGCTCGCCGACGTCATCTCCCGAATCGTCCTGCGCCCCAACCTCGATGCCGTCGCCGTCACCGACCCCACCGGCCGCCTCACCGGCCTGGTGACCGCTACCGACCTCGCCCTGGCCTGCAACCGCTCCGCCCTGGGGCTCCCCGCCCGCCCCTCCACCAACACGCACTGAACAGCGCGGACCAGGGATGTCAGGCGCCCGCTACGTGACCGTCCCCGACCACCGCGGGCGCCAGCTTCCGCGCACAGGTGATGGCATCGGGCGTGTGGGTGAACAGGTGCGCGGCGCCGCCCGCGGGCAGGGCCCCGATCGCGGTGAGACGGCGCTGGTGATCGGGGCGAAGCCCGGACATGAGCACGACGATGTGGCGGTGTTCGAGTTTGCCGATCGCATCCTTGAGCACCAGCGCACCGGTGGTGTCCAGCGCGGTGACGTGCGACATGCGCAGGATCACCACATGCACATCCGATACCTCGGCCAGCTCCAGCAGGAATCGGTGCGCGCCGGCGAAGAACAGCGGCCCGTCGAGCCGATAGGCGACGATGTGTTCGTCGAGCAGGTCGTGCTCCTCGGCCAGATGATCTCCCTCGTCCAGCGGAATCTGTTGTAGGCGAGCCTCTTTCGCGACTGCGCGCAAGGCGAGCACCACCGCGATCCCCACACCCACCGCCACCGCGGTCACCAGATCGGCGGCGACGGTGACAAGGAACGTGACGCCCATGATCGCCGCGTCTCCCTTCGAAGCGCGGGCGATCGCCGCCAGCGACGCCGTCTCGACCATCCGCACCGTGGTCGCCAGCAGCACCCCCGCCAGCGCGGCGAGGGGAATCTGCCCGACCAGCGGGGCTGCCAGGAAGACGATGGCCGCCAACACGATCGCGTGGGTGAGCGCGGCCAGCCGGGTGCGACCGCCCGAGCGGACGTTCACCGCGGTGCGCGCGATCGCGCCGGTGGCCGGGACACCTCCGAACAGCGGTGCGGCGATATTGGCCAGGCCCTGACCGAACAGCTCGCGGTCGGAGTTGTGGCGTGTCCCCACGGCCATTGCATCGGCGGCCGTGGCCGACAGCAGCGACTCCAATGCCGCCAGCGCGGCTACCGCCAACGCTGGCGCCAGCAGCGAACCCAGCTGATCGGCATGAAGGAAACCGAGGCCGGGGGCCTGCAATCCCGACGGGATGGCGCCGATCCGCTCCAACGGCAGATCGAACACCGCCACCGCCGCGGTCGCCAGCGCCACGGCCAGCAGCGCGAACGGCCAGCGGGGCAGATACCGGCCACCGACCAGCATGAGCGCTGCCACCAGCAGGGCGGTGGCGATCGGCAGCGGGTCGAGATGGCCCAGGTACTGGCGCACGGCGTCAGCGGCGGCCTGCCACACCTTGTCCCCGTGCGCGTGCGCGATACCGAGCGCGGCCGGGACCTGTTGCAGCGCAATGACCACCGCGATACCGGCGGTGAAGCCCTCGATCACCGGGGCGGGCATGTAGCGCACCGCACGCCCGACCCCGGCGACCGCGAGCACCACCAGCACGAGCCCGGCCAGCAGCCCCACGGCCAGCACCCCGCTCGCACCATGCTGATGGAAGATCGGCACCAACACCACGGTCATCGCCCCCGTGGGCCCCGACACCTGGAACCGCGATCCGCCGAAGACCGCCGCAACCGCGCCCGCGATCACCGCGGTCGCCAGGCCGGCGGCCGCGCCGAGGCCCGAGGAGATCCCGAAGCCCAGCGCCAACGGCAGCGCGACCAGGGCGACGATCAGCCCGGACAGCAGATCCGCGCCCGGAGCACGCACGCCCGCACGCCAGTCCGACCAGACCGGCAACAGTGCCCGCACGCTCACAGTTCTTGCACCAGAGCCGATTTCAACGCTATCGGTTGCTCCAGTACTGCTGCCGGCCGCTCCGCAGTGGTCTGATCGTCCATGGCAATATCCTCCTTCACTAATAAACTAGGTTATTAGTTTAGAAAACATGCAATCAACGAGCAGCACGCACCCCCTTGTCGGGGGCGGTACTGCAGGTACCACTACGCCGAGACCATGTCGGCCCGGTCAGCGGGTCGGCACCACGATCATCGGGCATTCCACGCTGTGCAGCAGCGCGTTGCTGGTCGAGCCGAGCACCATGCCGGCGAAACCGCCGCGTCCATGACTGCCGACCACCAACAGCTGGGCGTTCTCCGCCGCATCCAGCAGGGACTGGATCGGGCGGTCGCGGACCAGGATCCGGCGGACCTGGACGTCCGGATAGCGCTCCCCGAATCCGGCGAGCCGTTCGGCGAGCAGTTCGGTTTCGCGGTCGCGGACGGCGTCCCACCCTGGCAGCGGCAGGCCGTCACGGTTGGTGTCGCTCCAGGCGTGCAGCGCGTCGAGCCCGACCTTGCGACGGGATGCCTCCTCGAAAGCCAGCGTCAGGGCAGGCACGCTGTTGGGTGTGCCATCGACGCCGACGAGCACCGGCTTCTCCGCTGACACCGGGTCGATCGCCGCTGTCGAATGCACGATCGCGATCGGGCAGTGGGCATGCCGTGTCACCGCGGTACTGACCGATCCGAGCAGGCCGCGCCGGATCGCGCCGTGCCCGCGGCTGCCCACCACCAGCAGGCGCGCGTGCCGCGACCGTTCGATCAGAGACGGAATCGCCGTGTCGAAGGTGATATCGGTGCGGATGGACAGGCCGTCGCCGACGGCCGCGGAGCGCGCCACGCGACTCGCTTCGGTGACCACCCGTTCGCCATCGAGGCGGAGCCAATCGGTGTCGGTATTTGTCAGCATCGCACCGGGCCCCCATCCGCCGGGGACCGCCATCGAGGTGACGATCTCGAGCGGCGAGGCGTGCAGTGCCGCATCGACAGCCGCCCAGGCCACGGCGAGGTTCGAGACGGCCGATCCGTCGGTTGCCACGACGACCGGCGGATTCAATTGCCCGCCAGGGGTTTCGGAGATCTTCGACATGCTCGCACTCCCGTCGTTCTACTGCCGCGCGCCCGAGGCCCGCAGTGCGGCAAGGCGATTGGTGTATTCGGTCTCGTCGATCTCGCCGCGCGCGAAACGCTGGGCCAGCAGTTCCTGCGGCGACGGGGATTCATAGCGGCCCGAGCGGCCCGGGTCGGATACCGCGAACCGGACCGCGAGCGCGATCCCGACGATGAGCAGGGCCCAGAAGACCAACATGCCCACGCCCATCCAGGCGTAGCCCCAGCCACTCATGTCGTGGCCGTACCAATACATCATGGCGATGCCTCCAGTTCTTTCGTGTCGCCATTACCGCTGGTCTGCACCAGACGTTTCGATCAGCCCGGCCTGACCGCTGGTCGCGCCGCCGTCGACCACGAATTCCGACCCGGTAGAGAAAGTCGCCTCCGTGACGAGGAACCGCACCATGGCCGCGACCTCCTCCGGTTCGCCGAATCGCGCCAGCGGCTGGGTGGCGGCGATCGACTCGTCCAGGCCGGTGGTCATCGCCGTATGGATCAGCCCGGGGTGCACCGAGCACACGCGAATGCCGGACGAACCCAGTTCCAGCGCCGCGGCTTTGGTCAATCCGCGCAGTCCCCACTTGCTGGCGACGTATCCGCTGATGCCCGGGTAGCCCACCAGGCCGGCGGTCGAGGAGATATTGACGATCGTGCCACCGCCCGCGGCACGCAGGCGCGGCGCGGCCAGCCGCATCCCGAGCCAGGGCCCGTAGAGGTTGACGTCCAGCACGTGCCGGAACAGGGCGGGCGACTCGGACTCTACGGTGCCGAGGTCGAGGATCTCGGCGGTGTTCACCAGTGCGCCCAGCGGACCGAATTCTCGCTCGGTCTTCTCCAGCACCCGCTGCCACTCCTCCTCGTCGGTGACGTCGAGATGATGGAATCGTGCTTGCGGCCCATGGATTTCGGCGAGCTTCGTCCCGGCGTCGGTGCGCAGGTCCGCGATGACGACGCCGAAGCCCGCCTTCACCAGTTCCGCGACCACCGCCGCGCCGATTCCCCGCGCACCGCCGGTGACGAGCGCGCTCCGGTCCACGAACTCCGTCATTGCCTGTCCTCCGATCCGTGCGAATCCACTGTTCGTTCACAGCATCCCGCGCGGGCGAGCTGCGGCGAGACGGCCGAAAGTCACCGGTTCCGAGGGCGGATGTCGGGCCATCGGTCCCTGCGGAAATCCCGCGGCGCGGCCGAGGATCGACATCGACGTCCCACCGAGAGGAAGAACAGTGAAGACACCATTGGCGACCGTGATCGGCGTGGCCTCGGCCCTCACCGGGCTGGCGGCCGGATACCGGCTCTTCGCACGCACCAAGTGCGTGACCTGGGGCTCGACCGCCGAGGAGGTCGGGCGGACGATGCCCGGTGACGAACTGCTGGCCGAAGCCGGCACCGTCACCACGCGTGCGATCACCGTCGCCGCCACGCCGGAGCAGATCTGGCCGTGGCTGGTTCAGATGGGACCGGGCCGGGCCGGCGCCTACACCTACGACTGGATCGAGAACCTGCTCGGCCTGGACATGCACAGCGCCGACCAGATCCTGCCGGAGTATCAGCAGCTCGCGGTGGACGATGTGCTGCCGATGGGCAAGTCCGGTCCCGCGATGCGGGTGGCTGTGCTGGACCGTCCGCATGCCTTCGTGCTGGCCTCGACCGACCACCGCTGGGTGTGGGCGTTCGGCCTCTGCCCGACCGCCGAGGGCACCCGGTTGATCAGCCGCAACCGCATCGCGCTACCGGATGCCGGTCTGCTGCAACGGCTCTTCTACATGCTGATCATGGAGCCCGGCAGTCTCATCATGGAGGCCAAGATGCTGCGGGGCATCAAGGAGCGGGCCGAACGCACCGCGCCGGCACTCGCCCTGGTGACCAACGTCCCTGGTCAGCAGGCGGAAAGCCCGTATGTTCCGGACTGGCCGACGCGAACACTCGAAGTATGACCGCAATGAACGCCACCCCGCTCGCCGTACCCGACCACCGCACGCTGAGGGCCGCGATGCTGCTGGCTTCGCGCGCGCCCTCCGTGCACAACACCCAGCCCTGGCATTGGCGCTTCGACGGCGCGCGGCTGCATCTTCGCACCGATCCCGACCGGCTGCTCACCGCCGCGGACCCGCACGGCCGCCAGCAGGTGATCAGCTGCGGCGGCATGCTCCACCATGTCCGCACCGCGTTCGGCGCGCAGGGCTGGCACACCGACACCACCCGGGTCCCGGACCCACTGGATCCCGGCCGCCTGGCCGAGATCAGCTTCCGGCCCTGGCCCGATCCCCCATCGGGTTTGGTGGCCCGCGCGGGGGCCATCGAAGACCGTCGCACCGACCGGCTGCCGCTGGGCGCGCCCGGGGACTGGGAAGACCTCCAGCGGAGGCTGCGAATGCTGGTCTCGCCGTACTACCTGGAGCTGGACACGCTCGACGACGCGGTACAGGCCAGGCTGGCCGCGGTGTCCCAGCAGACCGCTGCGCTGCGCCGGCACGACATGATGTATCAGGCCGAGATCGGCTGGTGGGCTGGGCATTCCGGGGTTCCCGAGGGGGTTCCGTCGGCGGCGCTGGTCTCGGACGCGGAGTTCGCCCGGGTCCGGGTGGG
This sequence comes from Nocardia sp. NPDC059236, assembly GCF_042754085.1. Taxonomy (NCBI): domain Bacteria; kingdom Bacillati; phylum Actinomycetota; class Actinomycetes; order Mycobacteriales; family Nocardiaceae; genus Nocardia; species Nocardia sp. NPDC059236. The sequence continues at coordinate 225,207 of NZ_JBHZAF010000008.1, read as the reverse complement.
CCGGGTCTTCCCATCCGCGCCGCACTCCATGCGGCGCGCGGAGACCGACGACCACGCCGGGATGGTCATGCTCAGCTCGGAGGGTGATTCCTTACCCGAGTGGCTGGCGACGGGCGAGGCCCTGTCGGCGGTCCTGCTCGAATGCACGGTGGCCGGGCTGGCGACTTGCGCGCTCACCCACATCACCGAATTACCCACGGCCCGAAACATTCTCACCAACCTGCTGCGGCATCCCGGCACACCGCAGCTCGTCGTCCGGATCGGCACCGTGCCTGCCGGGGAACCGCCCCTGCCGCCGACTCCCCGGCGCCCGCTGGCCGACATCCTCACGATCGAACAGGGCTGACACAGGCGAGCGCGGCGCCGCTCCCCGGCCGCACGGCGCGCCGTCCGCGGCTGCCCACGCGGTCGGCTCGAGATGGGCGGAATCAGCCTGCTCGTCGGTTGCCCGATCGCTCTCCTCCGCAGTAAGTGAAAGGCGGTATCCACCATGATCAGCGCCGCGTCGCAGGCGGTGTCCGGGAATCCGGCCCCCTTCACGTGGGTGACGGCGGTTTCGATGCTGGTGTTCTGCGGCGTGCTGTGGCTCATCGTCGACTACATGCGCACCCATCCACGACCCGCGATGTGGGTATGGGGACTGTCGCTGCTGACGTTCCCGCTCTGGATCTGGGGGCCCGGCCGCGACATCGGCCTGATCAACTGGTTCTCCTGGGCCAAGATCCTGTCGGTGCTGATCCCGCTCACCCTGGTCGGCGCGATGCGGATCTCCGTGGCCGAGCAACGCCCCGGACGGGTGTGGGAGATCCTGCGCAACCCGCGATTCCTGTGGTTCCCGTACGCGATCCTGTTCCTCAACATCGCCGAGGCCACCCTGCGCGACGCCCAGATCGGCAACTACTGGAACGCCGCGGTCGGGCTCGGACTGTGCCTCACGATCCCCTACTGCCCGCGCTTCTGGGAAGTGCTGCCCGGCCGCAACGCCGAACTCGTCGCCTACACGACGATGGCGTGGAACTTCCTCTACACCACCTGGAATCTGTGCTTCACCTTCGGCGGATATCCCCCGCAGGAAGAGCATTTCGCCGCCAGCATCTGCATTCTCGCGGTCGCGGAGATCTATCCGCTGGTCAAGCGCCGCCCAGAGCTCTACATCATGGCGCGCATCTACACGCTGCCCGTGCTCATGCTGGTGATCGCGATCTACAACATCTTCCCGAAGGTGATGCCGTCGGACGGGTGGTTCAACAACGATGTCTGGATCGTCTGGGGCATAGCCAATTTCGTCCTCACCATCCCCTACCTGTTCTGGTACACCTGGCAGCTCGAGACCGGCCGCTCCTTCCTCACCTTCCGCCGCGGCCGCGCCCGCGAGGACTTCCTGCGCCGGCACGGCGAACAGGTCCACCAGCTCATCGACTTCGCCGATTCCCTCGACGCCGCGACCGATACGCACGGCCGCCGATCACGCACTGCGGCAGCACCGGACCGGTAGGCCGGTCGAGATGTCCGCGCACAGGAGGTATTCCCATGCGAGCAATGGTTTTTCATGGACCCGGGCAGAAATCCTGGGATGAGGTTCCCGATCCGATCATCACGCAACCGACCGATGCGATCATCCGCGTCGAGGCGGTGACGATCTGCGGCACCGATCTGCACATTCTCGAGGGTGACGTTCCCGAGTTCGCGCCCGGCCGGATTCTCGGTCACGAAGCCGTGGGCACCATCGTCGAGGTGGGCACCGGAGTGCACACCGGCAAGGTCGGCGAGCGGGTCCTGATCTCCTGCATCAGCGCTTGCGGCGCATGCCGATTCTGCCGGGAGGGCCGCTACGGGCAGTGCCTCGGCGGTGGTGGCTGGGTCCTCGGCCATCTCATCGACGGCACGCAGGCGGAAATGGTGCGCGTCCCCTTCGCCGATACCTCGACCTATCCGATCCCCCAGGGCATCTCCGACGAGCAGATGCTCATGCTCGCCGACATTCTGCCCACCAGCTACGAGGTCGGCGTCCTCAACGGCGCCGTGCGGCCGGGCGATACCGTGGCGATCATCGGCGCGGGTCCGATCGGGCTGGCCGCGATCGTCACCTCCCGGCTCTACAGCCCCGGCCACATCGTGGCCATCGACCTGGCCGACAGCCGACTCGACGCCGCCGCGAAACTGGGCGCGGACGTCATCGTCAACAGCGGCCGCGACAATCCGGCCGACGTGATCGCACGGCTGACCGGCGGCCTCGGCGCGGACGTCACCATCGAGGCGGTCGGCATCCCCGAAACGTTCGAAACCGCAGTCGACCTCGTTCGCCCGGGCGGTCACGTCGCCAATATCGGCGTGCACGGCAAGCCCGCCACCCTGCACCTCGAGAAGATCTGGATCCGGGACCTGACCATCACCACCGGCCTGGTCGACACCTACTCCACACCCCGGCTCATCGACCTGGTGGCCAGCGGGCGCCTCGACCCTGCCGCGATGATCACCCACCGCTTCACGATGGACGAATTCCCCTCCGCGTACGACACCTTCGCGCGCGCCGGCGAGACCGGGGCGCTCAAGGTCGTCATCACCGCCGGGTAGGTCCGACACACCTGTCGCCCGGCCCGATCCTGCGAGCGGATGGTCTTACGTCACCGCGATCGAGGTCTCTCGCATCGTGTGCGATCGGCGGTGACGCGTCATTCTCGAAAAGTCGGGACAGGTTTCGCGCGGATACGCCGGGCGGGAGGCAGGGAACGATGGACGCAGATCATGATCGCAACGCCGTGGTGGCCGGGGTGGACGGCTCGACGGTTTCACTCAATGCCGTCCGCTGGGCCGCGTATCTCGCCACGGCCATCCACGAACCGCTCGTGATCGCCTGCGCTCCGAGATTTCCCCGCGGCGACGGCGAGCCGGAGCACGTTCACCCGAGCGGACGGGTGGTTCGCTGGCACGAGATCGCCGCGCACACCACCGAACACGCTGTGGCACTGGTTCGTTCCTGTGCGCCGGAGTTGCCCGTCACCACCGAGGTCACCCCCGAGGCGGCCGCTCCCGCGCTCATCGCGCGCAGCTCGCACGCCCGGATCCTCGTGGTCGGGGCCCAGACCGCCTGGGATGGGCGGCTGGTCGGCCCGACGACCATGGAGGTCGCACGCCACGCGCGGTGCCCGGTCGCGGTATGGCGCGGTAGAGCGGGTCGTCGCATTCCGCGGCGGAAACCGGTCACGGTGGGTGTGGACGGCACCCCGCTCAGTACGGCGGCCCTCGCGCTGGGATTCGAACTCGCCGAGGCACTCTCGGTGCCGCTGACCGCCGTGCACTGCCGGCCGGGGAACCGGATCGTGGCGATCGGACCGGCAGCCGACCACACGGCCACCGACGATGCCGTCCTGACGAGTGCACTGGCCCCGCATCGCCTGGCTCACCCGGGCGTGGAGGTCACCGAGGTGACCGTTCCAGGCGTACCCGCCGCCGTTCTGGCGGAGGCGGGATGCGACTCCCAGCTACTGGTCGTCGGCACCCACGCCCGCAGCTCCGCGACCGCCGCATTGTTCGGTTCCACGAGCCGGGATCTGTTGCATCACTCCCCCTGTCCCGTCGTGCTGTGCGGTTGAGCGGCCGGGTGTTCGGCAAGGCTGCAGAAGGGCCAGAGGAGTTCGTAGCGGAAGTCGGCACCGGCCGACGAGGCGACGAGGGCCGGCGGTGACGGCGCGGACTGATCACTGCGATCGCAGAGGATCGCCACCAGCGCCGCAGCGGCCAGCACCACGGCGACCGCCAGCAGCACGGCGATGACTGCCCAGCGTTCCGGCACCCGGGGGAATCTCGTTGTCACGGCACGACATCCTCGGCTGGTTCCCGCGGGCCCTGGTCGAGCCGGAAGGGTGGATAGTCGTCGGTCAGCAGCGCCGAATACGCCAGGACGCGGTAGAACCACCGGTTCACGCCGAGGACGAATCCGAACAGTCCGCGCGGGTAGCGGCCGGTGAACAGCAGGGCGACCGCGGCGATCAGTACCAGCACGCCGATCAGCGGAATCGTGTTGCTGGCGTCGTTGTCGCCCGTATCGCCACCGAGCATCACACCGCCGCCGAACAGGGCGGCCAGAATCAAATAGTGCGGGATGGCGAGCAGCCACCATTTCACGAGAGCGAGCCCGCGCGAGAGCTGTTCGGGGTAATCGATCTCCAGATCCGCCGGATAGTCGGTCTGCCGCAGGGTGAACGGCGGATACCTGTCGGTGCCCAGCGCCGCATAGGTGTAGAACTGCACCCGCCAGGACCAGCGCATCACACCCACGGTGAAGTCGAACAGCGAGCGCGGGTAGCGCCCGGTGAACAGGATCGCGAACCACGCCACCACCGTGACCACCCAGAAGGCGATCCACAGGAACAACAGCACGATGTAGTGGGGTATCGCCAGGATCCATTTCACCAGCCACAGCCAGCGGGAGAGCGGTTCGTCCAGGTCGCCGCGCAGTCGGACGGAGCGGACGGTGGAGGGTTCGGGGTTCATGTCGTTCTCCTGTTCGGAACAAAGGGTCGAGCACGGTCTCGATGGGGAATCCGGTGCGGGGCTTCAGGATCGGCGCTCCGTAGGCGGCGTCCGGCGATGTCCGTCGGCCAGTACCTGGGTCAGGAAGGCACCGGTCACCCACGCCATGGCGGCGGCCATGGCCGCACCGCCCAGCGCACCGATGGCGGCGGTGAGAATCAGCGGCTGGCCCGGCTGCCACAGCGGCGGCGCCACCACCGTGAAGGCGATGAGCCCACCGATCCATGCCACCGCGTTGGCCAGGATCCACAGTGCGGACCGATCACTGAAGCGGCGCAACACCGTCCACTGCGCGACACCGATCGAGGACACCACGATCACCGAGCCCGCGACGGCCACCGGAACCTGTGCCCAGGTGGGCCAGGCGCCGAATCGTTCGCCGTAGAGCATGGGCAGCACCCCGATCGACCACGCCACCACCGCGCCGGCCGAGGTGACCGCCATCCATTCGCGAATTCGCAAACAGGACAACAGTGTTCGCAACACCCGAGCCTGGAAGTACCCGAGGACGGCGCCTTCGACGGCCCCCGCCGTCAGCATGACGGCGGCAACCGCCGCCCCACTCGCGTGTGCGATGAGCGCACCCGCGAGTGCAGGCACGAGGAACCCGAGGAATTCCCCGGCCGTCACCATGGCGAACCACCGTGCACGCACCTCGCGCACCCCGCGCGCCGCGGGCACCGCCGACGCGGGCGCCGTTGGCTCGACAACCGCGCCGGAATGCCGTGTCCTGTACTCCCCCAGCGCATGTCGCAGTGCGTTCGGCGGCCGCACAGCCGCCGCCCCGATGCCGTGGCCCCCGTACTCGGTAACCATTGTGTCCTCCGTCCGCGAGCGCGTCGATCCGCCCGCCGATCCGATCGTCCGCCGCGACCGGGCACCGCAGACAGAAGCCGAAGTCCCACGCCCGACGGCCTTTCGCCGCTGCCGGTGGCACCGTGGGCAGGACTTTGGTCCCGCTGGTAGCGGGACCTCTGGCTGTCCGACGGTGGGCCCGAGCACCGGAGACCTACTCGGCCGGGTGCTGTGGCCGGGCTCGCGCGGCGGTGAGCAGTTCGGCTATGGCGGTGTGGATTCCGTCGGCGAGCACCTCGAGGTCGGGGGTGGAGTCGTAGTCGCCGGTGATGCCGAAGGTGAGCTGATCGCCGTAGCTCAGGATGGCGATGCCGGTACGCAGGCGCATGGCGATGGGAATGGCCGGTATCAGCTCCAGGACCTCGCGACCCAGCATGGTGAGGGTGCGGCGCGGGCCCGGGACGTTGGTCGCCACGGCCGTCACGCCGCGCTGCGGCAGATGCGACCACAGCCGCATGCCCCAGGCGACCGGAGCGAACGGGAGCCGGCCGGCGAGGGCGAGCAGCGACTTCTCGGCTTGCGCCGCCCCGCCCGACTTGTGCCGGGCCATCCGCCGATGAATGGCGGTGAGTCGTTCGACCGGGTCGTCCAGGTGCAAGGGCAGCAGGGACAGGACCGCCGAGACCCGGTTGTCGAGAAACGATTTCGCGTCGGCGGCTCGCATCGACACCGGGACGAGAATCCGCACGCTGTTCCCGGTGGGTTCTTCCCCGCGCCCGAGCAGAACCGCGCGGTACGCCGATGTCACCGCGGCCAGCACGACGTCGTTGACCGTCGCGTCGAAGCCGTGGCCGATCTCCCGGATCTCGCTGAGCGAGGCTCGCGCGATCGCATAGCGCCGTTGCCTGCCGATCGGACCGTTGAGCGAGGAGGCCGCGGGCGTGGAGACGAGTGCGGCTGCCACCGGGGCCAGGCTGCGGGCCAGGCTCAGCGCATACCGTGGCACCTCCACCGGCAGCCGGAGCCCGGTGACCGCCCAGTCGAACCAGTTGCTGCCTCCGGCGGCATCGGTGTCCGGCGCCGCCTCCTCTCGGCTCTCAACTTCCGTTTCATCACAGAAGCTTTCGAACAGATTCACGCCGGAGACACCGTCGACCAGACTGTGGTGCGCCTTCACGATCACGGCCCAGCGCCCGCCCGCGAGGTGGTCGATGACTACGCACTCCCACATCGGATGATCACGGTCCAGGCGCTCCACCAGCTCACCGGCGACGAATTCGCGCAGGGCGGGCTCGTCGGCAGGCGCGGGCAGCGCGCTCCATCGGAGATGGTGGGCGAGATCGAAATTCGGGTCGTCCTCCCATACCGGTACGGCCAGGTCCAGTGGCGCACGCCGGACACGCTGCCGCAGGCGGTCGTTGGCCGAGACCCGCTCGGCCAACGCCGCCGTGAATTCCGCACGACCGGGAGGCGCACCGGCCAGGATCGCCACGGCGGCGATACCGAGGCTGATATGCCGGTCGGAGTCCTCCAGTTCGATGAATCCCGCATCCAGCGGCTGTAATTCGGTCATGACCGACACCTGATCCTCGATTACGCGCGCACGACGACCGTCGGGGTCTCGACGTTGTGCAACACGGTGGAACTGGTGGAACCGAGCAGCATGCCCGTGAAGCCGCCGCGGCCGCGGCTGCCGATCACGACCAATTGCGCGTGCTCGGATTCCTGGAGCAGAGCCTGGGCCGGGCGTTCCGTCACCAGCATGCGACGGACCGGCACGTCGGGATAGCGTTCGCCGAACCCGGCGAGCCGCTCGGAGAGCAGTTCGTTCTCCTGCGCACGCAGCGGCTCCCAGCCGATCAGTGGCACGTATGAGCCGAGAACATCGGTCCAGACGTGTAGCGCGGTCACCCCGACCTTGCGTACCGAGGCCTCCTGGAACGCGAATTCCACTGCGGGCACGCTGTGGGGTGAGCCGTCGATGCCGACCAGCACCGGCTTCTCCGCCGACAGCGGATCGGCCGCCGCGGTCGCATGGATCACCGCTACCGGGCAGTGCGCGTGCCGGGTGACCGCATCGGCCACCGAGCCGAGTAGGCCGCGCCGGATCGCGCCCAGTCCGCGGCTGCCCACGGCGATCGCACGCGCGTGCCGGGACTGATCGAGGAGATAGTCGATGATGGGTTCGCGAATTACCTCGGTCGTGATCGGCACGGCCGCACCCGTCGCCGCGGCGCGCACCACGCGGCCGGCTTCGCCGACGATTCGCTGGCCGTCCCGGTCCAGCAGCTCCAGGTCGGTGTCGCCGAGCAACTCGCCGGGGATTTCGCCGACGGGCAGCGAGATGGAGGTGACGAGGTGCAGTCCGCAGCCGTGCAGATCCGCGGCCACCGCGGCCCACACCGCCGCCCGGTACGAGGTCGCCGAGCCGTCGACGGCGGCGATGATGATGCGCGACATCGGTTGCCCGGCAACAGAACTGGGGTCGGCGCTCATGACCGGTATCCTCCCGATGGTCTGTGGTGACTAGGTGCCGATGGGACGGCCGAGCCCGCGCAGCTCCGCCTCCCAACGTGCGGCGTGCAGGCGTTCCAGCCCCTGGCTGACGCACCAGAGCAGCGCGAGGACTCCGAATCCAGCTCCCATGAGCAGCGCGAGACCGGTGCCGACGCCGTCCCACATCGCCATTTCGGGTTCCCGCGGCGGGTCGGTGACCAGGCCGTCGGGCCCGACCCAGAGCTGCACCGTGTCACCGGCCTTCGTATCGCGCCGGATCTCGATCGTTCCGGTCGCGAGGTTCCCGTCGCGCTGCCATTGCACCTGTGACTCGAAACGCGCCGGCTGCGCGGGACCGGCCGGCTGGACTTCCTTCGGCGTGGTCAGAACCGTCGCGTGGACCGTGGTCTTCGAAGCGTTCGCAACGCTGATGTGGGCGGCGCTGCGGGTGTACGTCTCGGTGCCGACCGCGGCGGCGACCGGCACGGCCAGCAGCAGCAGGACGACCACCAGCATGTGCAGCACCGACTCCCAGCGGTCGGATGCCCGCATGAGCGGATTCGTGTTCCACGGCCGCATCCGCCACACCCGCCACGGCAGTGAGCAATCGTGCGACATGGCCCTGCACCTCGTCCCTGGAGTTTCTTGTGTGCCCGTTCAGCATCTCGCTTCCAGGGCCGCTCGGTGACGGCCGAAAGTCACCGATCCGCCGGTCCGAGGTCGCCGGTCTGGTGCCGATAGGCCGCCAGCGCCGTCGACAGCGTCGGAAACAGGCGATCGGCCCCGATACGGGCGGTGAGCCCGGCCGCGTCGAGCGCCGCGCGCAGATCCTTCTTGACCCTCGCCATCGCGAAAACCACGCCACGGGAAGCCAATTCGGTGCGGAGCTGATCAAGGGCATCCAGTGCGGTCAGATCGACCTCGACATTGGCCTCGGCATTGAGGACGAACCAGCGGACCGGGACCGCCGCGGTGACGGTATCGACGGCCGCCAGCGCACGGCGGCGGAAGTCCTCGGCGTTGGCGAAGCACAGGGGGGCGTCGTACCGGTAGACCACCAGTCCGGGCACGGTCGTCGCCTCCGGGTAGTCGTCGATGTCGTGCATGCCGGCCAGACCGGTGACGAAGCCCTGGATCGCGTCGTGGGCGCGGGCCACCCGGCGCAGCAGGTCCAGGATCGACAGGCCGACGGCGATGAGGATCCCGTACAGGACGCCGACCGCCAGCACCGCGAGGGCCGTGCTGAGCGCGAGCACCAGCTCGCTGCGACGGAATCGCGCCAGGCGACGGAACTCCGGCAGGTCGATCAGCCGCAGCGCGGCGTAGATGACCAACGCGCCCAGCGCGGCGGCCGGGAACGCGGCGAGCACGGTCCGTCCCCAGAACAAGACGGCGAGCACCGTCAGCAGCGCCCCTACCGCGTACAGCTGGGTACGCGCACCCGCGGCGTCGGCGATGCTCGTGCGGCTGCCACTGCAACTGACCGGAAACCCCTGCGAGACACCGGCGGTCAGGTTGGTCGCGCCCATGGCGAGCAGTTCGCGGTTCGCGTCGACGGCCACGCCGTGCCGGGCCGCGAACGCGCGGGCGGTCAGAACCATGTCGGAGAATCCGACCAGGGCGATCCCGACCGCTGGCAGCAGCAGTTTCGCCAGGTCCGCGACCGCGACGTGCGGTATGCCCGGAACCGGTAGCCCGGACGGGATCTCACCCACCACGCGAATCCCGCGTTCCCGCAACGAGAACACCGCAACCACCACTGTCGCGCCCAGCACCGCCACCAGCGGACCCGGCAGCCGCGGCGCCCGCCACGCCGCCAGCAGCAGCAGCAAGGCCAGGGTGCCGCCGGCCAGACACACGGTAGGCCAATGCAATTCGTCGACATGCGCAGCGAAGGACCGCAGTTGATCGGGGATGGACTCGCCTGTCACGCTCACCCGGCTGACCCGGCCGAGCTGGCCCACGATCATGATTCCTGCCGTCCCGGCCAAGTAGCCGACCAGTACCGGCTTCGACAGCAGGTCGGCCAATACCCCCAGCCGGGTCACCGCGCCGGCCACACAGCAGGCTCCGACCAGGAGCGCGAGCGCTGCGGCCAACGCCGCGTAGCGGGCGGAGTCACCCGCGGCCAGCGGCGCCAGCGCCACCGCCGTCATGAGCGCGGTCGTCGATTCCGGCCCGACCGACAGCAGCCGTGAGGTCCCCAGCACCACATAGACGGCCAGCGGGCCGAGCACCGCCCACAGGCCCGCGATCGGCGCCAGACCGGCCACCGTCGCATACGCCATCACCTGCGGAATCAGATAGGCCGCCACGGTGACTCCGGCCACGGCGTCGGACCGCAGCCAGCCACGCCGGTAACCCCGGAACTGTCGCGTCCCGGGCAGCCACCGCCCTGTGGCGTCACCCATCAGAGCACCGTAGCGCGCGAAGTCATCGCATCGCGCTGTCCAGGACGAGCACGCCGGCGCTGAGGAGGGCGATCGCCTTCAGGACTTCGAGGGCAACGTAGGCATAGTGGCTGCGCGAACGCGGCCCCTCGTCCCCGGCCAGCACCGCGTCGCTGCGCCGGGTCAGCCGGGGGCGCACGAAAGCGAGCTGCATGACCAGTGCGCCGATCGCGACGGCGAGGGCGAGGGTCGTCGCAGCACCGGGAGGATCGGCCCAGACGGCAGCGAGAACGAGGATGGCGAGTAGGGATTCGACGCCGTTGAGGGCACGGAAGACCAGGCGGCCGATGCCGAGTCCGATGGCGAGGGTGACATTCGGGGCACGGAACTTCAGCGGCGCCTCGATGAACGAGATGGCCAGCACCATGCCCAGCCATAGGAAGACGGCGGCGGTGATGAAGGCACGGGCGGTGGTCATGGGAATCAGTCCTCTCAGGGCGGCATTCCCGAGCCTGGCGCAGCCACTAGCAGGCTCAGCAGAGTCGACAGGTCGCACTCGAGATGACCATTGCCCCTAGTACTCCAGCATCACAAACCCATCTTCCTGGGGACTCCCCGTCCATCTCCAGCACCCCAATCGGCATGTGGCCCAGACACTTTCCGGGAGGCAGGTCATCGTATCGTCGACGGCGGGGCTGCGAGTGCGCCGCGAGGTTGGCCGTGAGCATGGCCGTCATTGTTTGCGATTCCTTTTCGGTCCGGCCGAAGTCTTCATTCTGTGCACTACAAACCGGGCGCGCGAGCGGCGCGACCGGACAGTCGAGAGTGAGGACGATCGATGACCAGCTATGCGAATCCCGCTGCCGGAGCGGTGGACAGCGCTGTGCGGGCGCTGTTCGACGCGGCGTCGGCGGCGTGGGCCGACGGTGATGTCGAAGCGTTCGTCGGGTGCTACGCCGACACTGCCACGGCGATCCTGCCGGGTGTGTACCTGCCGGGCAAACAAGCAATTCGTGCCGGCATGGGAGCGGCGTTCGCCGGCCCGTTGAAGTCCTCGCGACGCATCCATGAGGTGGATTACATCCGGTTTCTCGACGGCGGCACCGCAGTGGTGATCTCCAAGAGTGTCACAGTGCCGAGGGGTGAGACCGAGCCTGCGGCCGAGCGGTGGGAGTGGGGGACCTGGGTGCTTGTACAGCATGACGGGAGATGGCTCATCGAGGCGTATCACGGTAGCCCGCAGCGCGACACGGAACCGCGATGAGCTTCTTCGCCTAGAGATATGCGCACCAAATCTCGAAAGGACGACACCCTGTGAAACTCAGCCTTTATATCCCGACCGGGACTACCCAGGAGTTCTACGGCTACACCGACCCGGTGGCAGCGTTCACGACGATCCGTGATCTCGCGGTGGTCGCCGACGAATGCGGATTCGACACGATCTGGGCGCCGGATCACTTCATTCCGTTCGGGCCGCCTGGCGCCTATGTCTTCGAGGCATGGACCACTCTGGCGGCGCTGGCCCGGGAGACCAAGGACATCAAGCTGGGACAGCTGGTGACCGGCAACGGTTACCGCAATCCGACCCTGCTGGCGAAGATGGCATCGACCCTCGATGTCATCTCGGGCGGGCGACTGAAGTTCGGAATCGGCGCGGGCTGGTACGAGGACGAATACCGGGCCTTCGGCTACGACTTCCCGGCCGCACCCGAGCGGCTGCGGCGGCTCGAGGAGGCGCTGCAAATCATCACGTCGATGTGGACCGACCAGGCGACCACCTTCGACGGCAGCTATTTCAGGGCCGCGGGGGTGGTCAACCAGCCCGCCGGCGTGCAACAACCGCGCATCCCGATGATGATCGCCGGCGGCGGTGAAAAGGTCACCCTCAGACTGGTCGCGAAGTACGGGGACCTGTGTAACGTCCAGGAACCGCCGGACGAGGTGGCCCGCAAGTACAGCGTCCTCGCCAAGCATTGCACCGATGTGGGACGCGACTTCTCCACGATTACGAAGACCTCCACGTCCTACTGCATCATCGCCGACACCGACGAACAAGCCCGGGCCGCGGTTCCAGAGTGGGCTCCCCTGGTTTTTCCCGGCCTGCTCGCCGACTACGGGCTTATCGGCACCCTCGACACCATTGGTGACCGACTCGCCGTCTACGAGCAGGCGGGAGTCGACGAGTTGATCGTCGGGTTCGCTGATGCACTCAACCCCGAAGCGCTGCGTACCTTCGCGGCCGCGTTCATCCGGAAATGACTCCCTGGCATTCGTGGAGGAGCTGAGATGCGGCCGACTATTTCCGGCACGATCGATCGGAACGAGTTTCTGTACTACGCCGACCGATACCGGCCGGAGCTGATCGCGCACTGTTACCGAATGGTCGGGTCGGTACAGGAGGCCGAAGATCTCGTTCAGGAGACGTACCTCCGGGCGTGGCGCGGCTGGGAGTCGTTCGAACAGCGCTCGACGGTGCGGGTCTGGCTCTACCGGATTGCCACCAACCTGTGCCTGACAGCAGTGGTCCATCAGCAGCGCCGAGTCCTGCCGTCCGGACTCGGCCCAGCTAGCGAGGACCCCGGTTCACCGCTCGCCGCCGGTTCCTCCGATCCGCTTTGGATCGAGCCATTCCCCAACCGGCTGTACGAAGGTTCGAGCGATGACCCCGCCGAGATCGCGGTGTCCAGATCGAATCTGCGGCTAGCGCTGGTAGCGAGCCTGCAGCATCTGCCACCGCGCCAGCGGGCGGTGTTCATTCTGCGTGAGGTGCTCTCCTATCCCGCGGTCGAGGTTGCCGACATGCTCAGCATCAGTGTCGCGGCGGTCAAGAGTGCGTTGCAACGCGCTCGCGCCACAGTGGATGAACTAGCACCTGCGGATCACGCTGTGCTCGAACCGGATTCGCCGCAGGCCCGCGCCGTTCTCGACCGGTACATGGCTGCGTTCGAAAACGCCGATATCGCTGCGCTCACCGAGCTGTTGCGAGAGGACGCCACCCTCGAGTCTGTTCCCAGGGGTACCTCGTTGTCGGGCAAAGACCGCTGCTTGGCACGCCTGGCCCAGTTGGTCGGCACGACGGCCGGTCGATACCGGATGCATCCCACGGTCGTGAATGGGCAGCCCGCCGCGGTGGCCTACCGGCGCGAGCACCCGGACTCGGCATTCACCTTGTTCGCAGTGGTGGTGCTGTCGGTGGATGCAGACCGGATCACTGGGATAACCAGCTACCAAGATCCAGCAGTTATCAATCGATTCGACGTCGCTGATGGACAGCGCACTGACTGACTCGGAGCGGAAGTGGCCCGGCGAGCTACCACACGGCGATGGCCGGGCCGGGCCAGTTTTTCGCGGCGCTCCCAGGATGGATTGGGCCGGCCATGGTGGATCGACGCCCGGGCGGGCAGCAAACCAGCCGCACCCGGGCGTCGACCTCGACGTCGTCACCGGGATCGTTGCAGGCAATCCGCGGGACGACCGTGAGCCGCCGCGAAGGGGTGAGCGGCTCACGTCTCCTCGATCCTCTGCGCGTGGCACGGCTCGGGATCGAAAAATCCTGCTGTAGTGGAGGATTGGAACCCTATCGAGCGCGCCGCCGATATCCACCAGGCCGGCCGCCGATTAGGGGGTGATATGTGTTACTTCAATTAACATGCCTGATCAGCGCATTCATATGATTCGCCGGACAATGCTGATCTGGGGGATGACAAGACCAATCGACCAGTCACAACGGTAGAAACAGACTGGGCAACTGATCAGTAACCTAATGCGCCACCCCCCGGGCTAGGAGGGCCAGCGCCAGTCGGTGATCTCCGGTGGGTCGATGCCGTAGCGGCGGGCGTAGGCGTCGGCGGCCTCACGGCGGGCTGTGAGCTCCTCGGTGAGCGGGGCGAGCTGTTCGGACAGGCGCGGCACCTCGGCAAGGGCTGCGGCCGCCAGGGTGAAGCGGTCGATGCCGTTCATGGCGCACATGCTGAAAGGTGTTGTGGTGGTGCCGTTGTCGGTGAATCCGTGGACGTGCATGACGTCGTGGCCGGGGCGGCGGTAGGCGATGCGGTGGATGAGCCAGGGGTAGCCGTGGAAGGCGAAGATCACCGGCGCGTCGGTGAAGACGGAGCGGTATTCCTCGTCGGAGATCCCGTGCGGATGGCGATCCGGCGGGAACAGGCGGGCCAGGTCCACCACGTTGACCAAACGGATCGCCAAGTCCGGCACGAGTTCTCGCAACAGCGCCCCGGCGGCCAGGGCTTCCTGGGTGGGGACGTCCCCGGCACAGGCCAGCACGACCTCGGCGGGACGATCGGAATCCGAACTCGCCCAGTGCCAGACGCCCAGACCCTGCTCGCAGTGCAGTCGCGCCGCCTCGTCGTCGAGGTATTGCAACGCGGGCTGCTTCCCGGCGACCACGACATTGACCCGGCCGCGGCTGCGCAGGCAGTGGTCGAAGACGTGCAGCAGGCAGTTGGCGTCCGGCGGCAGGTATACCCGGCTGACCTCGGGCCGCTTGCTGAGCACGTGGTCGATGAATCCGGGATCCTGATGGGACGCCCCGTTGTGATCCTGCCGCCACACGTGCGAGGTGATCAGGTAGTTCAGGCTGGGAATCGGCTCGCGCCAGGGGAATTCCGCCGCCATGTGCAGCCATTTGGCGTGCTGCACCACCATCGAGTCGATGATGTGCGCGAAGGCCTCGTAGGTGGAGAACACACCGTGCCTGCCGGTCAGCAGATAACCCTCCAGCCAGCCCTGGCACAAATGCTCCGACAGCACCTCGAAGACGCGGCCGTCCGGGGACAGCCGATCATCGCCCGCGATCCGCCTGGCGCGCCAGCGCCGGCCGGTGACCTCGAGAACGGCGTCCAGGCGATTGGAGGTGTGCTCGTCCGGCGAGAAGAACAGCAGATTGTGCGGATTCTCGACCAGCGCGTCGCGCAGATACCCGCCCAGCACCCGCGTCGCCTCCGCCGATTCGGTTCCGGGCGCGGGCAATTCGAGGGTGTAGTCGGCCGGGTCGGGCAGTTGCAGGTCGACGCTGTCGTGACCGTGCGCGGCGCGATTGGCGCTCATCCGCAGGTGCTCGGGATGCAGGCGCGCGATCCGGTCCACCGGACGGCCCTCGTCGTCGAAGAGCTCCTCGGGCCGATAGGACCGCAACCAGTCCTCCAGTTGCGCAAGGTGTTCCGGATTCTCCCGTACGCCCGGCAACGGCACCTGGTGCGCCCGGAAGGTGCCCTCGACGCGCACGCCGTCCACCATCATCGGACCGGTCCACCCCTTCGGAGTCGACAACACGATCATCGGACGGCAGGGGTCGCGCGGACCCAGGCCGCGCTCGCCGAACTCGCGAATCTCCCGGATCCGCTCCATCGCCTCGTCGAGCACGGTCGCATACCGGTCGTGGACCTCGGCCGGATTGTCGCCGTCGACATACATCGGCTCCCAGCCGTGCGCGCTGAGCATGGCGTCGAGCTCGCCGCGCGACATGCGCGCCAGCAGCGTCGGATTCGCGATCTTGTAGCCATTGAGGTGCAGGATCGGCAGCACGGTGCCGTCGGTGACGCGGTCCAGGAACAGCGACCCGTGCCAGCTGGTGGCCAGGGCCCCGGTTTCGGCCTCGCCGTCACCGATCATGCACGCCACCACCAGATTCGGATTGTCCAGCGCCGCGCCGGTGGCATGGGCGAGCGAATAGCCCAGTTCGCCACCCTCGTGGATGGAACCCGGCAGATGCGGTGAGGCATGGCTGGGGACACCGCCCGGGAAGGAGAACTGCCGGAACAGTTCTCGCATCCCGGCCAGGTTCTGTCCGACCTCCGGGTGCCGCAGCGAATAGGTGCCCTCGAGCCAGGTCGCAGCGGTGAGCGCCGCCGCCCCGTGGCCGGGGCCCAGCACGAACAGCATCTGCTGCCCGGTCCGCATGATGACCCGATTGAGGTGGGCGTAGGTCAGGGTCACCCCGGGCACGGTTCCCCAGTGGCCGATCAGCCGCTGCTTGATGTGCTCGGGCCGCAGCTTCTCGGTGAGCAGCGGGTTGTCCATGAGGTAGATCTGCCCGGCGGCCAGATAATTGGCGGCCCGCCACCACGCGTCCAGATCGATCAGATCGTCCCGGATTCCGGTTCCGGCGCCGGGCATGGTCAGCGTCATCGCTTCGCCTCCTCGTCATCGGCATGCACGACCATCACCGGGCAGTGCGCGTGCTGCACCAGCCAATGGGCGGTGGATCCGAGCAGCATTCCCATGAATCCGCCACGACCGCGGTTACCGACCACCACCAACTGCGCGGTCTTCGACAGCTCACCCAGCTGCCCGGCGGGCCCGGAGGCGAACACCTGGCGGGTCACCTCGACGTCCGGATACTTCTCCTGCCAACCGGCCAGCCGCTCGGCCAGGACGGCCTCCTCTACGCCGGCCAGTTCCGCGGTCACGACCGGGATCACCTCGCCGGCGAATTGCCCGGTGTCCCAATCGCTGAAGACGTGGACGGCGACCAACCCCACCCCCCGTTCGGAGGCTTCGGCGAACGCCGCGGCGATCGCGGCCTCGCTCACGCGGCTGCCGTCCACGCCGACCACGACCGGACCCGAGCCGCGAACGGCATTGGCGGCGTCGGGATCCGGCCGCACCACGACCACCGCGCCCCGGGCGTGACTGGTCACCGAGAACAGGGTGGATCCCAGATGCGAGAGCGTGCCGGCCGTCCCGGTCGCCCCGATCACCACCGCGAAGGCGGACTCGCTGAGATCGATCAGCAGCTGGGCGGGACTGTCGGTCGACACCGCGGAGGAGACCGTCAGTTCCGGCTCGTAGTCGCCGGCGGCCAGCCGGGCCCGGGCGATGGCCGCCGCACCGGCGGCCTTGACGGCCTCGGCCAGCGACGGCGCCGCCACCGAGTAGGGACCGACGCCACGGCTGACCGCCACCAGATCCAGGCCGTGGACGATGTGCAGTCGCCGCTGCCGCTGTGCGGCGTAGTTCGCGGCCCAGTGCACCGCCCGCGCCGAACCTTCCGAATTGTCCACGCCGACCACAACGGGCGCCGAGGCCAGCCGATGCGGATCGTCGAGTTCCTGGTTTGTCATCCTGACCTCCGGTGAGGTGAAATCGTCGGCGCCCGGGAGGGGCTCGTACTCTCACGGTAGAAATGGGACCTGACCGCCCTCTGCAGGCGATCGTCCTCGGAGTGAGGACCAAAGACCTCTGCGCGGCGACGGGCTGAGCGGCCTGGGACTTCGGCCGTTGGTCCCACCGGTGTCGGGAACATCGGCCCTGCTGATTCGCGCGAGCCGCGACAAAACTTGCTGCCATGAATCCTCCCGCAACACCGCATGCCGTGGCGACCGTGGCCCTGGTCCTCGGCGCGGCGATGGTGGTCGCGGTTCCCGCCGCCACCGATTACATCTCCCTCTGGGCTCGGCTGTACGGCGCGGTGCTGGTGTATCTCGCGGTCGTCGAATACCTGGCCGTCGCGATCGGGCTGGCCCGGTGGGGCGTCAGTCAGCTGCGGTCGTGAGCGGATCCGGATCGGATGCCTTGCGGCTCACCGGCATTCGGACCGTCGCCCCCGCCGGCAGCAGCTCGGTGAACCCGTCGTAATGGATCTCCACCGGGTCCGCCACACCCGGATCGGCGGCGACCTCCAGGTCGGAGGCGCTGACCCTGATCGCGAGCCGGTGCCCGCGGTAGACGATCGAGAAGCGCAGCTCCCCCAGCTCGTCGGGCCAGCAGGGGTTGAAGATGAGGCGATCGGCCCGGATCTCCATTCCGGTGAAGCACCGCTGAACCAGGTCGATGGTTCCGGCCATGGCGCCGAGGTGGATTCCCTCCTGCGTGGTCCCGCCCTGGATATCGGCGATATCGGAATCCAGGACCCGGTCGAAGAATTCCATCGCCCGCGCCCGATGTGCGCGGGCCAGCACCCAGGCGTGGACCAGCGCGCTCAGCGTCGATCCATGCGACGTGCGGGCCAGGTAGTAGTCGATCGTCCGCGGAATCATCTCCCCGGGAAGGTCGTAGCCGAGGTGTCCGAGCACCTCCCGCAATTCGTCGGCGGAGAACAGATAGAACAGCATCAGGACATCGGCCTGTTTGCCGGCCCGGTAGCGGTTGACGTCGTCACCCTCGGCCTCGAGGATGCGATCGAGCCGCTGGATCTCGCCGTAGCGCTGCCGGTAGCCGTCCCAATCGAGTTCGGCCAGTTGCTCGTAACCGTCGAACTGGCTGATGACCTCGTCGTGGAAGGGCACGTACATCCGCCGCCCGACGTGCTCCCACCGCGTCAGTTCCACCGGTGAGACCCGCAGCGATTCGAGCAGTTCCGCCCGTGCACGGGGCGTCAGCCGTTCCAGCGCGTCGCGCGCCCGCAGCAACGTCCACACCGCCATCACATTCGTGTAGGCATTGTCGTCCACGCCGGATCCCGGTGCGCTCGGCGAACCGGTGTGGAATTCGTCGGGCCCGATGACCCCGCGCAGGTGATACCGGTCGTGGCGCGGGTCGTAGTCGGCCAGGCTCGCCCAGTACCGGGCGATCTCCACCATGAGCTCGGCGCCGTAGTCGGTGAGGAATTCGAGGTCGCCGGTCGCCTGGAAGTACTGCCAGACGTTGTAGGCGATGGCACTGCCGATATGGTGGGCGCGCGGGCTCGGATCCGGATTCCAATGCCCCGACAGCGGATTCAGATGCATGAGCTGGCTTTCCTCACGGCCGTCGGAGGCGGACTGCCACGGGAACATCGCCCCGGACAACCCGGCGGCGGCCGCCGCGCGACGCGCCTCCGGCAACCGCCGGTATCGGTAGCGCAGCAGACCGCGGGCGAGTCGCGGGAAGCGAGGACTCAGAACCGGATGCACGAACAGTTCGTCCCAGAAGACGTGCCCCCGATAGGCCTCGCCGTGCAGACCCCGCGCGGGGACCCCTACGTCCAGATCGGCGGTGTGTGGCGAGAGGGTCTGCACCAGATGCAGCAGGTGCAACCGGATCACCCGGGTCGCGTGCTCACCGCCGCCCAGATCGATTCGGAGCCGATCCCAGAGATGTTCCCAGGCGGCCGTGTGCGATTCGAGCAGGTCCGCGAACCGGCCGGCACTGCGCAGTGCGCGCGCGGCCTCGTCGTCCGGGGCCGAGACCGCGTGGTCGCGGCCGGTGACCACGGCCGCGATCTTCTCCAGCACGACCGTGTCACCCTCGGTCATCGCGACGCCGTGGTCGTGCCCGATCGACCCGTCGCTCTCGACGAGTTCCGTGGCGGGACACAGCTTCACATCCTCTCGGTGCAGCGTGCCGCGCGCCGCGGTCGCAACCGGAATCCGGGATTGCCCGGTGCGCACCACCACCAGCACCGATTCGGGTGACAGCTCCCGCGCCGAGACCCGCTCGAGGTGATCCTCCGACAGGTCCCGATACCGCGCCACCAGACTGTTTCTCACCGCGCCGTCCACCTCTGAGCGGAAGACCACCGTGCCCGACCAGTTTTCGGCGGTCACCGCGGTCTCGAGCGCGCACAGGTGCGGCGCGTGCATGGCCGCGAACCGCCGCTGCCGCACCGCGGTGATGCGACCGGTGCCGTCCCGGAAGCGGAAGTGCCGCAGCAGGACTGCCCGGCGCAGATCGAATTCCTGTCGATAGGAAAGCAATTCGACGGTGTCGATATCGAGCCAGTCGCCGTCGCCGATCCGGAACGTGACCGGCAGCCAGTTCGGTAGGTTCACCAGGCTCTCGTTGTCGACCGTGCGCCCTGAGATCTGATCGAAGAGCCGGTTGTAGATACCGGCGACATAGGTACCCGGGTAGT
Source organism: Nocardia sp. NPDC059236 (assembly GCF_042754085.1). Lineage (NCBI taxonomy): Bacteria > Bacillati > Actinomycetota > Actinomycetes > Mycobacteriales > Nocardiaceae > Nocardia > Nocardia sp. NPDC059236. The sequence goes on along the minus strand of NZ_JBHZAF010000008.1, from coordinate 205,203 downwards.
GGTGCTCCCCCGCGGCGCACTCCGGCGCGGCCCCGCGGGTGGCGAGATATCCGTTTCCGACGGTGCACAGCGCCTCCCGCAGCCGCTCGTGCGCCGGGTCGTACCCGTCGAAGGCGAACACCCACGAATCCGATACGGCCCCAGCGGATTCGGCGGCCAGCAGGACGGCCAGATCGTCGAGGAAGGAGCCCACGCCCTCGGGTCCGGGCAGCGCGAAGCGGGCGGCGGTCCGCCGGTCGCCGTTCTCGTCGTGCCGGACCACGATCGAAATGCCCTCGGCCTCCACGGCATCGAAGGCGTCCTCGTCGGTGAGATCGTCGCCGACGTAGATCGGCAACATCGGCATGACGAGATGGCCGAGGATCCACTGCAGCGCAGTGCCCTTGTCCCAGTCCATGTCCGGCCGCAGTTCGACCACCTTGCGTCCGCCCGTCACGCGCAGGCCGCGCTCGTGCGCCTGCGCGTGCACGGCGGCCGTCACCGCGCCGACCTGTTCCGGGGCGACCCGCCGATAGTGCACGGCGACCGCGAAGCGCTTGTGCTCCACCAGGATCCCCTCGACGGCGCTCAAGGACCGCGTCAGCTCCTCCGCTGCCGCTGCCAGCGCACGCTCGGCGCCCGGAGCGGCATCGTGCACGTACGTCGTGCCGTCCGGGGCCTGCAATTCGAAGCCGTGACACCCGGCGTACCAGAGTCCGTCGACACCCACCCGGTCACGCAGATCCGCCAGCTCGCGCCCGCTGACAATGGCAACCGGGCACTGCGCCGCGAGCCGCGCCAGGGCCGCCGCGCCGCCCTCCACCAGGGTCGCGGCCGCCGGATCGGGAACGATGGCCGACAGCGTGCCGTCGAAATCGAGCAGGACGGAGGCCTTTTCGGTGTCGAGCAGGTCACCGAGCCGACCCGCGACCGCCGCCGGCACCTCCGACATCCGCCGGAAACCGTTGCGCAGCCGCACCCGATCGAGGTCGGGCACCACCACATCGGCCCCGCGCTCGGCCAGCCGATCGCCGTGCCCGCCCCGGTCGACGCCGATCACCAGACCGAATCCACCGGCCCGGCCCGCCGCGACACCGGCCTCCGCGTCCTCGACGACGACGGTCCGTTCCGGCTCCGCGCCCAGCCGGCGCGCGGCCTCGCGCAGCATCGCCGGGTCGGGCTTGCCCGCCAGCCCCAGCTCCGCCGCCACGATGCCGTCCACCCGCACCGCGAACAGGTCTCCGATACCGGCGGCCCGCAGCACGTCGGCGCAGTTGCGGCTGGCGGAGAACACCGCGACACCGATACCCGCCGTCTGCAGGCGCCGCACCAGGGCCACGGTGGAGTCGAACGCGGGGACGCTGTCGCGGGCGAGCCGTTCGAGGAACAACCGGTCCTTGCGGTTGCCGAGTGCGCACACCGTTCCCGCGTCATCGGCGTCGGCGGGATCGCCTTCGGGTAACGAAATACCGCGTGCGGCAAGGAAATCGGACACTCCGCGGTAGCGCGGTTCACCGTCCACCCACCGCAGGTAGTCGTCGTCGGTGAAGGGCGACAGGTTCTCGCCCGGGGCCGGCGCCCGATGCGCGAGGAAGTCGTCGAACATCTCCTTCCAGGCCGCCGCATGGACGCGGGCGCTGTCGGTCACCACGCCGTCCATATCGAAGATCACCGCGTCATGGCGCCGCGCGTCGATCAGCGGCACGGGCTGCATGTTGTCGTCCACGGCTTCAGCGTGCGTGCAGCCGGGCGCCGGGCCAAGGGTCCTGTAGCACCGTAACGAGGACCAACGGCCCCTGTAGCGCACACGCCACCCGTCCTAGCGTGAGTCCATGAGCCAACTACCCAGCGGCGACACGATCGAGCAGGCAGTCCGGCTGGCCGGTCGCGCGCCCTCCCTGCACAACAGCCAGCCGTGGCGCTGGGTGTTCGACGGCGATGCCCTGCACCTGTTCTCGGTGCCATCGCGCATGCTCCCCGCCACCGACCAGTCCGGGCGGCAGATGCTGATCAGCTGTGGCCTCGCGCTGGGGCATCTGCGCGCCGCGCTGGCCGCGGCGGGGTGGCAGACGCAGGTCACGTACTTCCCCAACCCCAACCGGCATGATCAGCCGGCGACGGTGACCTTCGAGCCGTCGCGGATCGTGACCGACGCCGACCGGGATCGGACCGCCGCCATCACGGTTCGCTACACCGACCGGCTCCCCTTCGCCGCACCGGCGGACTGGCGCGAATTCGAACCGGTACTGCCGGTCATCGTCGACCCGCTCGACGCGGTGATCACCGTGCTGCCGCCCGAGGCCCGCACCGAGCTCGCCCGCGCCTCACGGCTCACCGCGGCGATACGCCGCTACGATTCCGGCTATCAAGCCGAATTGCAGTGGTGGACAGGGCATTCGCTCCCCGCGGAGGGTATCCCGCCGACGGCCCGGGTGTCTGCTGAGGAGCGCGAGCGGGTCGATCTGAGCCGCGTGTTCCCGGCCGTCGGCGACGAGCCGCGCCGCGCCGATGTCCAGGACGACGAGTCCGTGGTCCTCGTGGTGTCCAGCGGCAGCACCTCGGCCGACCTGGTGCGCTGCGGCGAGGCGCTGTCCACCATCCTGCTCGAATGTACGGTCGCGGGATACGCGACCTGCCCGATCACCCACGTCACCGAAGTGCCGCAGAGCCGAGCGGTCATCCGCGAGCTCACCGGCCGTGTGGAGCAGCCCCAGGTGCTGGTGCGGGTCGGCACGGTTCCCGCCTCCGACCGGCAGCCGACGCATACCCCACGGCTGCCCCTCGAACAGATCCTGGAGGTCACCGCTCCCGCCACCCCCGGCGGCCCGGCTCCGTCCGGCCATCTCCGATAATCCGCCCTGAGAGCTATGTTTGACCACGACGACCTACAGATTGGGAACCGGCCATGATCAAGGTTTTTCTCGTTGACGACCACGAGATCGTTCGCCGGGGACTCGTCGACCTGCTCGAGGGCGACCCGGAACTCACCGTCATCGGTGAAGCCTCCGATGTGGCCCAGGCCTTGGCCAGAATCCCGGCGCTGAAACCGGATGTCGCGGTCCTCGATGTCCGGCTGCCGGATGGGAACGGCATCGAACTCTGCCGTGAACTGCTCTCGCGCGTCGATGCGTTGCGCTGCCTCATCCTCACCTCGTTCACCGACGAGCAGGCCATGATGGACGCGATCCTCGCCGGAGCCAGCGGTTACGTGGTCAAGGACATCAAGGGCATGGAGTTGGCGAAGGCCATCAAGGAGGTCGGCGCCGGCCGCTCGCTGCTGGACAACCGCGCCGCCGCGGCCCTGATGGATCGGCTGCGCCGCAGCACCCAGTCCGACGGCCCGCTGGCGGGGCTCACCGACCAGGAGCGCAAACTTCTCGACCTGCTCGGCGACGGGCTGACCAACCGGCAGATCGCCGAACGCATGTTCCTCGCGGAGAAGACGGTCAAGAACTACGTCTCCCGGCTGCTCGCCAAGCTCGGCATGGAACGCCGAACCCAGGCCGCGGTCTACGCGTCCAAGCTGCGTGGCGACCATCCGCGTCCGCAGTAGAGCGAACCGCGCTCCCCCGCCGCGTCTTCGGCCGAAGGCGCGGCGATCGCGCGTTCCCGCATCCGCCCACACCGACCCGACAGACCCCCGAGGCCGGGGCTATCCAACAGCGGCGGCAAGTCCTCGATTACAAGGTCTTTGGTCCCCTCCCCGGATGCGAGCAGGCCCTATCGGCCAGGCCCGGACAGCGGAACCCTCGACTGTATGCACGTCCACACGCTGTCCTCGGCCACGAATCGCACACTGCCACACACGGTTCGGGCAATACCCGCCACGGACGCGGCGGCGCGGCCCGCCGACCGGATTCTGACCGCACTGGCCACCGGCGACGAAGGGCTGACCGAATCCGAATATGCCGGACGGGCAAGCTTTTTCGGGCCGAACGCCATCCAGGCTCATCGCGCACGCATCGTGCCGGTCATCGCGCGGCAATTGCGCTCGCCGCTCCTGCTGCTGCTCGCCGTGACCGCCCTGGTGTCGTTCTTCCTCGGCGAGCGCAGCGACGCGGTGGTCATCGGGGTGATCGTGGCGATGTCCGTCGGGCTGGGCACCGTCAACGAATTCCGCGCCGAGCAGGCGGCGGCCGCACTGCACGAGCGCATCCGGCATCGAGTCGTGGTGACGCGTGCCGGACAGGCACGATCGGTCGACCTCGCGGAGCTGGTTCCGGGCGACATCGTCCAGCTGCGGCCCGGCGAACTGGTGCCCGCGGATCTCCGGCTGCTGTCCGTCACCGGACTGCAGTGCGATGAATCGGTACTGACCGGCGAGTCGGAACCGGTGATCAAATCGACCGACCCGGTAGCGGCGGGCAGCCCGGTGTCCGAGCTGGCCTGCTGTGCACTCATGGGCACGGTGGTCGCCGCCGGGACCGGCCGCGGCGTCGTGACAGCGACGGGCGGCGACACCGAATTCGGCCGTATCGCCGTCGGTTTGGCGCGCCGGGAGCCCGAGACCGAGTTCCAGGCCGGGCTGCGCCGGTTCTCGATGCTGCTGGTGCGCGTCGCCGCCGTTCTGACGATCGGCATCTTCGCAGTGAACCTGGTGTTGCACCGGCCGCTGCTGGACGCGCTGATGTTCTCGCTGGCGATCGCGGTCGGCATTTCCCCGCAACTGCTGCCGGCGGTGGTGTCGACCAGTCTGGCGGCCGGGTCACGAATCCTGGCGCAGCGCAAGGTGCTGGTGAAGCGGCTGGTCTGCATCGAGGATCTCGGCGACATCGAAGTGTTGTTCACCGACAAGACCGGCACATTGACCGAGGGGCGGATCGAATTCATGCGCGCGGTCGCCGCCGAACCGGACACCGACGGCGATGTCATCGAGCTGGGCATGGCCTGCACCGACGGCGTGATCCAGAACGGCCGGCTCGCCGGCGGTGACGCGCTCGACACGGCACTGTGGGCCGCGCCGCTCGCACCGCGGGACGGCGCCGAGCGGCACACCCGGCTCGCCACACTGCCTTTCGATCATCGGCGGCGCATGGTCTCGGTCCTGGTCGATGCACCGGACACCGGGGGCACGATCATTACGAAGGGAGCGCCCGAAGCCGTCCTCGCCTGCTGCGAGAACGTGCCGGACGCGGCCACCCGGGCGCTAGGCGCCGAGTTCGCGGCCGGGCACCGCGTGGTCGCCGTCGCGACCCGTCCAGCGCCCGGGCGGACGTCGCTGACGGCCGCCGACGAGACCGGTCTGCGGCTGGCCGGGTTCCTCGTGTTCCTCGACCCGCCGAAAGCCTCTGCGCGCGAGGCGATCAGCCGCCTGGCCAGGCTCGGCGTCGCGGTCAAGGTCATCACCGGCGATCATCCGACAGTGGCCGCGCGGGTCTGCGAACAGCTGGGCCTACCGGCGGGCGACACCCTGTCGGGCGCCGACCTCGACCGGCTCACCGACGCCGAGCTCACCGGGAAGCTGGCCACCACAACAGTTTTCGCCCGCATCGATCCCGAGCAGAAGGCGCGCATCGTCCGCGCGCAGCGGTCGCTCGGCGTCGATGTCGCGTTCCTCGGCGACGGCGTCAACGACGCGCTCGCCCTGCACGCCGCCGATGTCGGAATCTCCGTGGATGCCGCCACCGACGTCGCCAAGGACGCCGCCGACGTCGTGCTGCTCGAGAAGGACCTGCAGGTCCTGGCGGACGGCGTCACCCAGGGCCGGCGCGTGTTCGCCAACACCATGAAGTACGTCTTGATGGGCACGTCCAGCAATTTCGGCAATATGTTCAGTGCGGCGGGCGCTTCCGCGTTCCTGCCGTTCCTGCCCATGCTGCCCTCGCAGATCCTGCTCAACAATCTGCTCTACGACTCCAGCCAGCTCGCCATCCCCACCGACAACGTCGACGAGGAGCAGCTGGCCCGGCCCGCGCGCTGGGACATCGGGCTGATCCGGCGATTCATGCTGGTGTTCGGTCCCATCAGCTCGGTGTTCGACTTCGCGACCTTCGGCATCATGCTGTGGGTCTTCCACGCGGGCGAAGCCCTCTTCCACACCGCCTGGTTCGTCGAATCGCTGGCCACCCAGACCCTGGTGCTGTTCGTGATCCGCACCCGCAGAACGCCCTTCTTCCGCAGCCACCCGAGCGTCGCCCTACTCACCGCCGCGCTGGCCGCGGTCGGAATCGGCGCACTGCTGCCCGTGACGCCGCTGGCCGCCACGCTCGGCTTCCAGCCGCTGCCCGGCGCCTTCTTCGTCGCGCTGCTCGCCATGATCCTCGTGTACCTCGCGCTGGCGGAAACCGCGAAGCACTGGTTCTTCCGGACACCGCCCGCCGTCCCGGCCGCCCGCGACCGCCGGCCCGATCATCGATTGCGCCGTCGCGCCGCGCGTTTCGCCACCGGAACGCCTTCGGCGGTGGGCACTTCCGCGTCCTGAACCCGCTAAACCGCCTGCTTCGCCACGAGCCGCACCCCGGTCACCAGGGTCGGCTCGATGGCGACGATGGTGTCCATCTCCCCGTCGACCCACGGCTGCAGCAGGCGCTCGTAGCGTGCGACCCGTTCCGGATCCGTCACGGTGCGGGCGATCCCCGTCACCACCACCGACCATCCCAGCCCCGCAACGGGGTCGATGTCGTCGGCCTCGTACGCCACCACCACATTCGAATCCGCACGCACGGTCGATGTCAGCCGAGACGTGAGCCGGGTCCGCACGACGATGATCTCGCCCTCGTCGACCAGATGGTTCACCGGCCGCACAGCGGGCAACGCGTCACGCGTGAAGATGACCCTCCCGAACGGGACATCGGCCAGCAGCCGCAGTGATTCCGCACGCCCCAGACTCACGGTGGCGCGCGGAGCGAACTGATACCCACGTTTCAACTGCAAACCCTTTCTCACCCGATCCCCGGCACTGCATCTCCTCGATCCATGTCAACACCCGAACCCGCGCCCCCACAGGGCCGAAGGTCCTGTCTCGGACATCCATCGGACACGGCACAGCCCACAACCGACATCGCACCGATGAGCCTGGCAACACCGACTCGCACACCGAGATCCTTGTCTCAGGTTGCCGTATCGGGCACACCGCACCAGGAGCCGTGGTCCGGCCACGACAGGGACGAAGGGCAGTGGTGTTCGGGGACTGTGGCCCTGCCACTCCGTCGGACAACTGCGATGCACTGATCGGGAGTGCACACCCGGTGAAGGGACGAGAGCATGGTGGCCGATTCACGTTTGCACGCTTGGCTGGATCGAGCCGGCGGCGTCCTCGGAACGGCGCTGCTGGCCGGCACGATCGCACCGCTGGTCGCCGGTGGCGTCGCCTGGGTCGCCGGGGCGACAGCAGTGGCCGACTGGTGCTGGGCCGCGGGCACGGTGGTGGCCATGATCCCGGCGGTGTGGTGGGTCGTCGCGGCGCTGCGCCGCGGGCGCGCCGGAGTGGACCTCATCGCGGTGTTGTCGCTGGCCGGCACGCTCTGGGTGCACGAGTACCTCGCGGGCGCCTTGATCGCGGTCATGCTCAGCGGCGGGCACGCGCTCGATGCCGCCGCCGAGCGGCGCGCCGCCCGGGACCTGCGGGCCCTGCTCGAGCGAGCGCCGCGGTCGGCACGGCTACGGCGGGGGGACGTGGTGCGGGTCGTCGATCTCGATGAGATCGTTCCGGGCGACATCCTGGTGATCGCCGCCGGCGAGGTGGTTCCCACCGACGGCAGGATCATGGATACCGTTGCGGCACTGGATGAATCGGCACTGACCGGTGAACCGCTCCAGGTCGAGCGCGCCCCCGGGGAGCCGGTGCGCAGCGGCGTGCTCAATGCCGGCGGCGTGTTCGAGATGCGGGCCACCGCGACGGCCGACGACAGCACCTATGCCGGAATCGTGCGGCTGGCACGCGAAGCCGGAGCCGCCACCGCGCCCACGGTCCGGTTGGCGGACCGTTATGCCGTGTGGTTTCTCCCGCTGACCCTGCTCGTCGCGGGTGCCGCGTACTGGTTCAGCGGATCGCCGGTGCGTGCGGTGGCGGTGCTCGTGGTCGCGACACCGTGCCCGTTGTTGCTGGCCGCGCCCGTTGCCATCGTGTCGGGGCTGTCACGTGCGTCGCGGGTCGGCGTGGTGGTGCGCGACGGCGGGGCGTTGGAAAATCTCGGTCGCGCAACAACTCTGGTCATGGACAAGACCGGTACCGTCACGGCCGGGCGGCCCGTGGTCACGGAAGTCGCCGCCGCTCCGGGCGCGGATGAAGCGTGGCTGTTGCAGCTGGCCGCCTCGGTGGATCAGCTGTCGCCGCACGTGCTGGCCGAGGCGATCGTGACCGAGGCGCTGGCCCGCAAGCTCCAGCTCGCCGTTGCCACAGCGGTTTCCGAGCAGGCGGGTCGCGGCGTCACCGGCACTGTCGACGGTCATCGCGTGCAGGTGGGGAAGTTGCCGGAGTCGATGATCACCCCGGAATGGGCGCGGCCGGTGATGAATCGGGCACGGCTGGACTCCGCCGCCGTCGCCTGGATCGTCGTCGACGACGACCCCCGGGGTGTCGTGTTGCTGCGGGATCCCTTGCGGCGGCAGGCGCCCCGCACCTTGCGCCGGCTGCGTGAGGCCGGGTTGAACCGTCTCGTCATGCTCACCGGTGATCGTCCCGAGCCCGCGCGCGAGGTCGCGACGGTGCTGGGCCTCGACGAGGTCTACGCGGGCCAGAGCCCGGCCGACAAGGTCGAGGCGGTGCGCCGGGAGAGTCGGCAGCAGGTGACCGTCATGGTGGGCGACGGCATCAACGACGCGCCCGCCCTCGCCGCCGCCACGGTGGGAGTGGCCATGGGAGCGCGGGGTTCGACCGCCTCGTCCGAGGCCGCCGATATCGTGCTCACCACCGATCGGCTGGACCGGCTCGCGGACGCCATGGACATCGCCCGCTGGTCGCGGCGCATCGCGGTCCAGAGCGCGACCGTCGGCATGACCCTGTCGCTGGCGGCCATGGTCGTCGCGGCCGTCGGCTGGCTGCCGCCCGCGGCGGGTGCGCTGCTTCAGGAGGCCATCGATGTCGCCGTGATCCTGAACGCGCTGCGAGCACTGCGCGGCAATCCGGCCGCCCGTCTCGACCTGCCGGCGGGCACCGAAGAGCTGCTCCACCGCTTCGCCGCCGAACACGATGTCCTGCAGGACGCCCTCGCGAAGCTCCGCGCGGTCGCCGACCGGGTCGCGGACCGCCCCGATGACGCTGCCCTCGCGGCACTCGACAGCGTGCACCGTTTTCTGATCGAGGACCTGCTGCCCCATGAGGTGGCCGAGGAGACCCAGCTCTATCCCGCGCTCGCCGCGCCGCTCGGCGGCACCGAGGCAACCGCCACCATGAGCCGCGCGCACGCCGAGATCCAGCGGCTGGCCACCCGCATCGGCACCCATCTCGAACTGGCCCACGCGCGTGGCGGATTCGACCCGGATCAGATCGACGACCTGTTGGCCTGCCTCTACGGCCTGCATGCGGTGCTGCGCCTGCACTTCGTGCAGGAGGAGGAGAACTATTTCGCCCTCGCCGCCGACGAACGACTGTGATCATGACCCGGGCCTGCCGGCCGATCGCCCCGTACGGCTGTGCGTTTGTTCCCCCGCCACCGTGACCTTGTCCTCTGTGCCGCCCGCGCGTCCGGACGCACGCTGAACGCACGAACCATCGAAGGAGGCGCGTCATGGAGTACCGGGTGAACGTGTGCGAGATGCCGCCGCAGGCGGTGCTGCGCATACCGTTGGAGATCCGCCCGGACCTGTTGAGCGACGGCATTGTCGGCGGCATGAACCGGCTGGAGGAGGTCGCCGAGCAGGCCGGTCTGGTCGCGAACGGCGCGCCGACGATCACCTTCCATCGGGAACTGCCCGCCGAGGATGCCATCGTCGTCGATTTCGGGCTTCCCATCGAGGCCGCACCCGCCCTCGGCCCGAGTTCGGGTGCGGAGCTGACCATCCAGTCGCCGGCGCTGGTGGCCCGCACCTGCCATCGCGGCAGCTATCACCACATCGACGCCGGGTACCGCGCATTGCGAGAGTGGCTGCAGGGCAATGGCTATCGGCCCATCGGGCCGCCGACAGAGGCTTATCTCATCGGCCCCGACGAGGTGAGCGATCCCCGTCTGCTGATCACCGAGATCCGGATTCCGGTGGCACCCGCCGCGGCCATCGCCGTCCACCTCGATGCGACGTTCCCCGACGCCGTGGACCGCACCCGGATTGCATTGCGGGAGCACGGATTCGGCGTCGTGACCGAATTCGATGTCCAGGCCGCCCTCCGGGAGGGGACCGGTGAGCACATCGAGGACTACCTGATCCTCGGAGCCTGCAACCCGCAGCTGGCCGGTCGCGCCCTCGCCGTCGACCGGGAGGCGGGATTGCTGTTGCCCTGCAATGTCGTCGTGCGGGCCGACCGGACCGGCGTGCTCGTGGAGGCCACCGATCCCACGCTGCTCGCCGAGGTCCTGGCCAGGCCCGAGCTCGCCGGACCGGCCGAAGAGGCCCGTCGATTGCTCGCCACCGCGCTGGCCGGCCTGTCCCATCCCGCCGCGGCGGCCGGCTGAGGCGGTCGAGGACCATGGTCCCGGTCACCACGGGTAGGAGTCCTCTCACCGAAATCCGGCCACGCGAGCAGGCTCGATGCATGGAAACCACCGCTCCCCGCGTCGCCGTCATCTACGCCACCGCCCAGGGATCCACCCGTGAGATCGCCGACTTCATCGGCGCCTATCTCACGGCGCGCGGCGCGACCGTCGAGGTCGCCGACGTCGAACACGCTCCCGAACTCACGCCCTTCGATGCCATCGTGCTGGGCAGCGCCGTGCACGATCTGGCCCTGCTGCCGGAGATGGCCGCATTCGTCCGGTCGCATCGCCACGAACTCCAGGCTTACCCGGTGTGGCTGTTCAGCGTCGGGCTGGGGCCGGCCCTGGTCGGTCCGACCGGGCGCCGCATCGGCCATATCGTCCCGAAGAAGATTGCCGCCCTGCGTGACTCGATCGCACCGCGTGATTTCCACGCGTTCGCCGGGCACTACGAACGCGCCGGGGTCTCGCTGCCCGCGCGCGCCATGTATCGCCTGCTCGGCGGTGCCCGCTACGGGGACCTGCGCGACTGGTCCGACATCACGATCTGGACCGACACCATCGCGCAGGCTCTGCACCTGCCGCAGGCCAAGGCCACTCCGACCCACCCCTGACCCGCACGCCTGCGGTCATCCCGATTTTCGCGAAAGGCCATGCCGATGAGCCATCACACCGATCCGTTCGCCCCGGCGATCCATACCGGCCGCATCTGGCTGCGCACCGTCGCCGACCGGCTCGGCACCGACGACCGGATGCAGGCGCACCGGGCCCTGCGCGCCTGGCTGCACACCGTGCGCGACCGCCTCGATATCGGCGCGGCCGCACACCTGAGCGCCCAGCTGCCCACGCTGCTGCGCGGTGTCTACTACGAGGGCTGGACGCCGGGACGTGTTCCCGTGCGCCATGATCCGCAGTCGTTCCTCGACCAATTCGCCCGGACGGCCGACGTGTCGACGGAAGAGGCGAGGCGGATGTCCGCGGCGGTCACCGACGCGCTGGCCCAGCTGTTCTCCCCCGGCCAGCTCGACCACGTGCTGGCACAACTTCCCGTACCCCTGCGGCGCGTGCTGCTCGGCACCGATTTCAGTGAAATTCTCACCTCCGCAGGTATTTTCGAGACTCCGGAGGCGCAGCAGTGACGATCCGGCACGCCCCCCTGTTCGTCATCGCACTTCCCTTCGTGGTCACCGGCCTCGAACTCAGCGGCGCATCGCCGCTGGCGATGCTGTCCGCCTTGTTCATCCTCGCCGTCCCGATCCTGTTGCTGCTCATGCTGCCCGGGTCGAAAAAGAACTGGAGCCATCATGGGTGACTACGTCGCCACCTTCGATGAATTGCGATTGACCGATGCCGACCGTGCCGGCGGCAAGGGCGCCAATCTCGGCGAACTGGTCGCGGCGCAGCTGCCCGTGCCGCCGGGGTTCGTCGTGCTGAAATCCGCCTACGAAGAGGTGATCTGCGCAGGTGCGCACGGCCCGGAACTCGACGAACTGCACACCCGCGGGCTCGCGGCAGCGCAGGGCGCGACCCGCGGCGAGACACAGCAGCTCGACGAGCTGTGCCGCCGCATGCGGGAATTCGTGCACGACACCCCGATGTCGCCGGCCGTCCGTGATGCCGTGCTGTCGGCCTACCACCGGCTCGGCGACGCCGTTACCGTGGCCGTGCGGTCCTCGGCTGTCGGCGAGGACAGCGCGACCGCGTCGTTCGCGGGAATGAACGTGTCCCACACCAATATTCACGGCGACGATGAATTGATCACCGCGCTGACCGACTGCTGGGCATCGCTGTTCTCCCCGCGCGTGCTGACCTATCGGGCGCGGCGCGGCATGCACAATCGGCCCGAGATGGCCGTGGTGGTGCAGCGGATGGTGGCCGCCCGCACGGCCGGCGTGGCCTTCACCGCCGACCCGGCCACCGGTTCGCTCGATCGCATCGTCATCGACGCCGCGCGCGGCCAGGGCGAGGTGGTGGTGTCCGGCGCCGTCACACCCGACACCTACGTCCTCGACGCGGCCGGACCGACACTGCTCAGCACCGAGGTCGGCAACCAGAGCTTCGCCATCGTGCCCGGCGCGGACGGCGATCAGCGAATTCAGCTCTCCGAATCCGAGGCCGAGGCGCCGGCGCTCACCGACGACCAGGCCGTCGCCGTGGCCCGGCTCGCACTCGAGGTGCAGGCGCACCACGGCCGCCCCCAGGACGTCGAATGGGTCTTCGACGACGAGCATCTCTGGCTGGTCCAGGCGCGGCCGATCACCATACTGCCCGGCGACGCCGCGGCGAAACCGCCCGTGGCGCCCACCGTCGAGGGTCGGGTGCTGGTGCGCGGGCTGGCCGCGGCACCCGGCCGCGCCACTGGGCCCGCGCGCGTATTACGCTCTCCCGCAGAGGGATCCGCGCTGGGCGACGGCGAGATACTGATCGCTCCCATGACCAATCCGGACTGGCTGCCGACCCTGTCGAGGGCCGCCGCGGTGGTGACCGACAGCGGCGGCATGACCTGCCACGCGGCCATTGTGGCGCGCGAACTCGGTATCCCGTGCATCGTCGGAGCCCGCACGGCCACCTCCCAGCTGACCACCGGCCAGGAGGTCACCGTCGACGGGTCCGCCGGCCAGGTGTACGCCGGAAACCCGCTTCCGGCCACCATCACCGCGGTGCCGCGTCCGGTCCCCGAGACCACCGCACCCGAGGCCACCGCGACCCGCGTCTACGTGAATCTCGCGCTGCCCGAAGTCGCCGAACGCGTCGCCGCCGGCGACGCTGACGGGGTCGGCCTGCTGCGCGCCGAGGTCCTGCTGACCCAGGCGCTCGGCGGCCGCCATCCCCGCGATCTCATCGCCCGCGGCGAGGACGAGAAGTTCGTCCAGAGCATGACGGCCTCCATCCTCCGGATCAGCTCCGCCTTCGCGCCTTGCCCGGTCGTCTACCGGGCAAGCGATATGCGCAGCAACGAGTTCCGGGCGCTCGAGGGCGGCGAGCGCTACGAGCCCCGGGAGCACAACCCGATGATCGGGTTCCGGGGCTGCTACCGCTACGTACGCCAGCCGGAGATGTTCCGGCTCGAACTGGCCGCGCTCGCACGCGTGCGCGAACAGACCCCGAACGTGCACCTGATGATCCCGTTCGTCCGCACCCGCTGGGAACTCGAGCAGTGCCTCGAGCTCGTCGACGCGAGCCCGCTCGGACGCCAGCGGGGCCTGCACCGCTGGGTCATGGCCGAGGTGCCGTCGGTGATCTACCGGCTACCGGAGTACGTCGGACTGGGGATCGACGGAATCTCCATCGGCAGCAACGATCTGACCCAGCTCATGCTGGGCGTGGACCGCGATTCCGAGGAGTGCGCCGAATTGTTCGACGAATCCGATGCGGCGGTGCTGGACGCCATCGCGCAGATCGTCACCACCGCCCGCCGGCTCGGCATCACCTCGTCGCTGTGCGGCCAGGCGCCCTCCACCCGTCCGGAATTCGTGGAGCATCTCGTGCGCGCGGGCATCACGTCGGTGTCCGTCTCGCCCGATGCGATCCAGCGCACCCGGCACGCCGTCGCAGCTGCCGAACGGCGCGTGCTCCTGGACCGCGCACTTGCCCAGCCGGACCGGCGGTGACACTGCCGTCCACTCACCTGCACTATCGTCGTCGGGCGCGCGCCTAAAATGAAACAGCCGTAACAGAACAAGTCGCGCGCGCCCGACACGAGTACAGGAAAACACGAGATGACCGTTGAGCCCGACGGCTCCTACTCGGTACGTGACACCCTCTCCCAGCTGCGGCTGCGGGAATTGCTCACCGAGGTCAAGGACCGTGTCGAACAGATCATCGACGCTCGCGACCGCATGGACGGCCTGGTCGAGGCGATGCTCTCGGTGACCTCGGGGCTCGATCTGGATCAAACCCTGCGCACCATCGTGCACACCGCCATCAGCCTCGTCGACGCCCGCTACGGCGCGCTCGGCGTCCGCGCGGACGATCAGCTCGAACAGTTCATCTACGAGGGCATCGACGAGGAGATGCGAGCCCGGATCGGCGATCTCCCGGAGGGCCGCGGCGTGCTGGGTCTGCTGATCAGCCAGCCCAAGCCGATCCGCCTGGACAACATCGCCGACCATCCCTCGTCGGTCGGCTTTCCCGACCACCATCCGCCGATGCGGACCTTCCTCGGCGTGCCCGTCCGGATCCGCGACGAGATCTTCGGCAACCTGTATCTGACCGAGAAGTCCGGCGGCCAACCCTTCACCGAGGACGACGAGGTCATCGTGCAGGCCCTCGCCGCGGCCGCCGGAATCGCGATCGACAACGCCCGGCTCTATCAGTCCACCCGCACCCGCCAAGCCTGGATCGAAGCCACCCGCGACATCGCCACCGAATTCCTGGCCGGAACCGATCCCGAGCAGGTGCTCGCTCACCTCGTCACACACACGCGCACCCTCACCGAATCGAAATGGGCGTTCCTCGCCGTCGACGAGGAACCCGACAGCAACCACGCCGACGCCGAGGGGCTGCGGATCAGCAAGTGCGCCGGTCCGGACGATCACCGTCACACCGGAGTGGTCCACACATCCGGGACGGCGATCGGACGAGCGTTCCGCCAGGGTGTGGCCCTGTGCCTTGACGACAGCGACGATCTCGGTCTCGACATCGCGCTCGACGCCGGACCCGCGCTGATCCTGCCGCTCAACGCCCAGGAGTCGACCTTCGGTGTGCTGGTCATGGTCCGCCCGGCCGGTGCTCCCCCGTTCGCGGACGAATTACAGGAACTGGCAGGCGCTTTCACCGATCAGGCCGCGCTGGCGATCCAGCTGGCCGAGGCCCAGCAGCGCATGCGCGAACTCGACGTGCTGACCGATCGCGACCGCATCGCCCGCGACCTGCACGACCATGTCATCCAGCGGCTCTTCGCGGCCGGTCTGAGCCTGCAGGGCACCGTCGCCCGCGCCCGTTCGGCCGAAGTGCGCGACCGGATCTCGGACGTCATCAACGAATTGCAGGACGTGGTCCAGGAGATCCGCACCTCGATCTTCGACCTGCACGGCGGCGCGGCGAGCAGCACCCGGCTGCGGCAGCGGATCGAGGAGGTGATCCGCACGCACACCGCCGATACCGGCCTGCGCACGTCGTTGCGCATCACCGGGCCGCTGTCGGTGGTGGCGGCCGAACTCGCCGACCATGCCGAAGCCGTGGTGCGCGAAGCGGTTTCCAATGCGGTGCGGCATGCCGGGGCGGCGACGGTCGCGGTGACCATCGACGTCTCCGACGATCTGACTGTGCTGGTCGCCGACGACGGCTGCGGGATCCCCGAGAACATCACCCCGAGTGGGCTGCACAACCTGCAGCGCCGGGCCGAGGAGATGGGCGGCACCTTCTCCTTCGGCCCCAACCCCGAGGGAGCGGGGACCTTGCTGCACTGGGCGGCGCCGCTGGAGTGAACCGGCGGCCGCCGCGCCAACCGGTCATTCGCCGCGCACGATGACGATCGGGCAATCGACGCTGTGCAGCAGGGCGTTGCTGGTGGAACCCAGGAGCATGCCGGTGAAGCCGCCCCGTCCGTGGCTGCCGACGACCACCAGCTGCGCGTGTTCGGCCTCGTCCAGCAGCGAGCGAACCGGACGATCCTTCACCAGGATTCGCCGTACCGGGACATCGGGATACCGCTCGGCGTATCCGGCCATCTCCTCACCGAAGGTCGCCCGCTCCTGCTCCTCGATGGTCTCCCACCCCGACATCGGCAGGTAGGGTCCGCTGACGTCGCTCCAGGCGTGCAGTGCGGTCAGGCCGGTCTTGCGCAGCGACGCCTCCTCGAACGCGAGCTCCAGCGCCGCAACACTGTTCGACGTGCCGTCGACACCGACCAGCACCGGCTGCCGCGCCGATACCGGGTCCGCCGCCGCGGTCGAATGGATGACGGCAACGGGGCAGTGCGCGTGGTGGGTCACCGCGGTGGCGACCGATCCCAGCAGCCCACGCCGGAGCGCGCCGAGTCCGCGACTGCCGAGCACGATCATCCGGGCGTCCCGCGACAGGTCCATCAAGCGCGAGATGATCGGCTCCTCGGTGACTTCCGAGGACATCTCGACCCCTTCGCCGGGCAGCGTCTCGGACGCGATGCGGGTCGCCTCACCCACGATGCGTTCGCCGTCCAGTTCGAGCGAAGCCATGTCGGGGGCATCGAGCACGACGGTCGGCGAGGGCCCGGCCGGCGCGCAAATCGACGTGACGATGTGCAAGGGAGCCCCGTGCCGCGCGGCATCCAGCGTCCCCCAGGCCACCGCCTGGTAGGAGACGGCCGAACCGTCCACGGCCACGACGATCGGTGGATTCGGATCCACCTGCGGGGCAAGGTTTTCAGTCATTTGTGCGCTCCTGACTCTCATGTCTTCGCTATTGCTCACCCGACAGGCTCAGCGATTCGAGCGGACGGACGATGTCCTCGAGCGGGAGCCGAGGTGTGGTGGGTACCGGTGCGGCGCTGGTCGCCGCCCAGCCCATCCGGATGATCAGCTGCGGATAACCGAAGTCGCCCAGCAGATCCCGGCGGATCCGGGTCCGCACACCGGTGACTTCGAGGGGTTCGCTCAGCGCGCAGGTGGCCAGCCCCCGCGCGGTGGCCTCGAGCAGTACCGCGCTCGCCACCTCGCCGGCGCGTAGCCAGCCCCAGAGATCATCCGAGGCGGTACACACCAACAGCATTCGCGCGGCCTCCTCGGTGTCACTCACGACCGCCTCGGGCAGGCGGGGGTCGCCGAACGGCCGGACTGTCGCATCCGGCGGGACCACCGCGTTGCGCGCGGGTACGCCCTGTGTGCCGGCGTGGTGGCCGCTCCATTCCGTCAGCTCGGCGTTGTAGCCGGCGTCATCGCGGTGTGCGGTCGCGGCGTCGACGAAAGCGCGCATCAGTCGCGCGTGCTCCCCGGTCGTGTCGATCTCGCGGACCTGCACTCCCGGTACATCCGCGCCCGCGGCGACGACCGCGGATACCTGCGCGGGCGGCACCTCCCACGAGGTGAACCGGCGACGGTCGCTGCGCCGCCGGGCAATAGCGCGCGCCAGACGCGTAGCGGACGCGTCGGGCTCGGCGTGGTGGAGCTCCAGGGCGGCGAGATGTCTCGGCTCGGCGGGGTTCGGGAACCGGTGCACGACCGTATCCCAGCCGACCGCGCGCAATGCCACGCGCAGATGATGCAGCGCCGCACCACAACTCACCACCAGCTCCCGGCTGTCCGGGTCGGTGTAGGGCAGCCGGCGGCTGTCGTCGGCGTAGAGGTGCACCGTGGTGTCGCCGACCCGCCACAGCCACGGCTGGGTGTTGTGCACCGACGGCGCCCGCACCGCCAGCGCCACGGCGGCGCGGATGGTGTCGTGATCGGGGAGAGTCGACATTGCCTGTCCTTCCTCGAAATTCTCGTGCTCTCACCCAGCATGGCCCGTGCGACAGGCCGCCGGTGACGGCCGAAAGTCACTGTCCGGCGGGTTCTTCGGCCCGGGTTTGCGATGGCTGACGGACCACCAGGACCGGGCACTGCGCCAGATGCAGCAGCGCGGTGCTCACCGAGCCCAGCCCTATCCCGGCGAATCCGCCCCGGCCATGGCTGCCGACCACTACGAGCTGTGCGTTCTCGGCCTGCTCCAGCAGCGCGCGCACCGGGGTATCGGAGGACACCACCCGGTGCACGGTGACCTCCGGACAGCGCGCGGCGTAGCCGGCGAGGGCCGCTTCCAGCAGCACATCCTGGGTCTTGCGGATCGCGTCCCACCCCATCACGGGTAAGTCGAAGCCACCCGTATCACTCCACGCCTGCACCGCGATCAGGTCGGCCTTGCGCCGCGACGCCTCCCCGAAGGCGAGCTCGATGGCCGGCACGCTGTTCGCCGATCCGTCCACCCCGACCACCACCGGTTTCGACGCCGAGGCCGGGTCTGTCTCCGAAACACCGTGCACGACCGCGACCGGACAGTGCGCCTGCCGGGCCAGCGCGGTACTCACCGACCCCAGCACCGCCCGCCCGATCGAGCCGAGCCCCCGATTGCCGACCACCAGCAGCCGCGCCCGCCGCGAGCGCTCGATCAACGCGCCGATGATCATGTCGAAGATCAGTTCGGTCCTGATGTGCAGGCTCGCCCCCGGCACTGCGTGGGCGGCGATACGCGCGGCGTCGGCGAGCACCTGCTGTCCTCGCTGCCTCAGGTCACGCCTGTCGTGGGGGTTCTGTTCCGTCGCCCCCGCCACGATCGGGTTCGCGTACGAGGTGACGATATGCAGCGGGCAGCCCCGCATGTCGGCTTCGACGGCGGCCCACATCACCGCCTGATAGGAGATCTCGGATCCATCCGTGCCGACGACGATCCCCAGATCATCGTGATCCGAGTGCTCGAAACTCGTTGTGGGAACAGCATTCTCTTCCATGACGTCTCCTGATTCGGTGGCTGCTCGGCTCACTCCGCGGGACGGACAACCATGATCGGGCAATGGGCGTGCTGCACCAGCGTGTGCGTCGTGGAACCCAGGAGCATGCCGGTGAAACCGCCGCGGCCGCGGTTGCCGACCACGATCAGTTGCGCGTGTTTCGACCACCCTTGCAGCTTGTCCGCCGGGGCGGACGCATAGATGCGGCGGGTGACCTGCACGTCCGGGTACTTCTCCTGGAAGCCCGCGAGTCGTTCGGTCAGGAGGGCGTCCTCGAGTCCGTCCACCTGGTCCAGATCGGCGGGGGCTCGGTCACCGAGGTATTCGCCGAAATCCCAATCGCTCCAGACATGTACGGCGACCAGGTCGGCGTGGCGTTCGGCGGCTTCGGCGAAGGCCGTGGCGATGGCGGCCTCGCTGACCGGGCTGCCGTCGACGCCGACGACGACCGGTCCGAACTCGCGGAGAGTGTCGTGCGCATCCGGATCCGGGCGCACCACGATCACGGAACTGTGGGCATGGGAGGTGACGGAGAAAAGCGTGGATCCCAGATGGACGAATGTCCCGGCGTTTCCGGTCGCTCCGAGCACCACCGCGTAGGCGGCCGAGCTCAGCTCCACCAGCAGTCTGCTTGCATTGGTCACCGAAAGCCGTGTCGCGGTCCGCAATCCGGGTTCGATCCGCAGCGCCATCTCCTCGGCCTCGCGAACGAGCTGCTGCCCCCGGGCCCGCACCGCGTCGACCACCGACGGCGGCACCACCCCGGAGGGCCCTCCAGAACTGCTGACTCCGCCCAGATCGAGGGCGTGCACGATCTGGAGCTCCCGGCGGCGCTGGGCGGCATAGCTCGCGGCCCAGCGCAGGGCGAGCTCCGATCCGAGCGATCCGTCCACTCCGACCACGACACCGGCCGAGGCCAAGTGGTGCGGATCGTCGTAGTCCTCGTGTGTCATCACGTCCTCCTCTGTGGAACAGGCGTTTCGGCGCTGCCCGAGCCGGCCGGCGAGAAGCAGCTCGGCCGGGTCTCAGGTTCTTGCTGGTACAGCTCGGCGATGCGGGCAGGATGGCCGGGCCGGGTGCCCGGCGTGGTCAGGGCGGCGGTGGCGGCGGCGATGCCCAGCCGCACCGCCTCATCGAGTGGGTAGCCGCGTGCCAGGCCGACCGTCATGGCGCCCACCATGGCGTCACCGGCCCCGATACCGCTGCGGACGGTCACCTCGAGCGACGGGAACCACTCGTCGTCGTAGCGCGTCACCGCCAGCGCGCCGCTCGCCCCCAGCGACACGACCACGATCTCGCAAACTCCCGCCAGGATGAGCTCCCGCGCGGCCGCGAGTTGCGACTTGCGGTCGGGCAGCGGGTGACCGGTGAGCTCGGCGAGCTCACGCACACTCGGTTTCAGGAGGTGAACCCCGTACCGGACCGCGCGCAGCGCTGCACCCGACGTATCCAGGATCAGACGGACACCCAGGTCGCGCAGCAGGTCGGCGAGAGTCTGATAGAGGTCGTCCGGGACACCCGGGGGCAGACTGCCGCTTGCGACCACATAGCGGGAACCGACTGCCGCGCGTTCGATTTCACTCAAGCAGAGATGCAGTTCCGGCGCGGTCACCCGGGGTCCCGGAAACACGAATCGGAACTGGTCGCCGCTTCCGTTGTCGGTGACCGCGAGGTTCTCCCGGGTATGGCCGGAGATCGGGATCGATCGCATCGGGACTCCGGCGTCACGGACCAGCTCCTCGAGCTGCCGCCCCGACGGGCCGCCCGCCGGGAAGATCGCGGTCACCGGCTCGCCGAGAGCCGCGATGGTGCGCGCGGCGTTGATTCCGCCGCCACCGGGATCGAATCGCGGTGGCGTGCAGCGGGTCTTGGAGGTCGGCCGGATGCGGTCCGCACCGGCGGCGATGTCGATCGCGGGATTCATGGTCAAGGTCACGATCGGCATCGGCCGCCTTCTCTCGGGTGTGGGCCCGTGCGGTTCGCGGGGCCGGGATGTCACTCCGCGGACTTGACTTCGACTGTCTTGATGGGCGATTCGGGCTCACCGAGCGCAACACTGACAGTCAGGATGCCCTTGGCGTAACTCGCGTCGATGCCTTCCTCCTGAGCCCCCGGCGGCAGTACGACAGTGCGGACGAAGGAGCCGTAGGTGAACTCCGAATGTCCCTTCTCCTCGTGTTTCTCGGTCCGCTCGGCCTTGATGGTCAGCTCCCCCTGGTGCACGGACACCTCGATGTCCTTGGCCGGGTCCACACCGGGAATCTCGGCGCGCACCAGGTAGCGCCCCTCCTCGATGGTGTCCTCGACGCGCATCAGGTGGGTGCCGAACATCGGGACGGCGGGCGGCGCCACGGCGTTCCACAGCTCGGCAAGGTCGGGCAGCAGCGAACCGGGCTGACGATGTACGGACAGCAGGCTCATGATCCCTCCTTACGAGAGGTAAACTGTTCTGACACACTAGATTTCACGCTCCAGACCATCGGTTCTGTAGGGCATCGAGTCGTCGCTGCCGGGGACGGTGGTCCTTTCGCCGGTGACTTTGGTCCCGCGATCCCGGGTGCGCGGTCTCTAGCCGACGGGAGTGACGCGGCGAACCCTGGCTTCATGGAGACGAACATCCCCACCGCGGTGACCGCTGAACCCGGTCCGGTCGTCGCCGGCATCGACGGCTCGCAGGTGGCCGTGCGCGCCGCCGAGTGGGCCGCGGCCGAGGCCGTCGCCCGGCATGCCCCATTGCGATTGGTCTCGGTCGTGCCCGCGATCGACAAGCCCGCATTCCGGCCGGGCGGGCAGCGGCACCGGGAGGCTCACGCGGCACTCGAGGACACGCGCTCCGCGGTCCTCGCGCGGCACCAAACTGCTGAGGATGCGGACCCGCTCGCGATCACCACCGCCGTGCTGCGTGGGCAAGCCGATCATGTACTCGTCGAGCTCTCGCGGTCAGCGATGCTCATCGCGCTGGGTGCCCGGGACGTCGGGTTTCTCTCTCACATGGTGCTGGGATCCACCGCGCTGGCGGTGACCAGGGATGCCTGCTGCCCGGTCGCGGTGGTCGGACGGCCCGCAGCCGAGCACGGTTCGATCCTGGTCGTGGTCGGCACCTGGTACACCGCCCGTGCGGCCCTGCTCGCCGGGTTCCGCGCGGCACGGGACCGCGGCACGGATGTCACCGTGGCGCGGGTATGGCAGGGGCGGCAGTGGGCGTCACCACCCGATTACGCGATGTGGTCGGGACTTCCGCCCGATCACCACACGGCGACCTCGGTCGTCCCCGATGCCCAGCTGCGGCAGTATCGACGCGACTTCCCCGATGTGGAGGTGCGGCCCGTCACGGTGGTCGGCGATGCCACGACCGCGGTCGAACGCCTCGGCGCCACTGCGCAATTGGTCGTGATCGGGCATGATCCCGAGTCCGCCCACACGGCGCGTCTGGGCAGCATCACCCAGGATCTCGTCCGCCACGCGCCCTGCCCGGTGCTGGTGGTCCCGGACCCATCCGGAACCGAGATCGTGTCCCGCGATACGGCAACGGCTTTCCCCCGGATCGTCACGCGATGAGCGACCTCCGAGCCTGGAACCCCCATGCGGTGATCGACGACCTCGGGCTCGATCCGGCGGCCCAGGCCGTGCTCGCGAGTTGTTCGATCGGATCGCCGAATCCGCCTGGTGCGGAGGCGAACCGGGCCTGCTGTTCCTCGACGCGGTCAACCGCGCCAACCCGGTACCGGAGCTGGGCGCGTTGCGGGCCACCAACCCGTGCGGCGAGGTACCGCTGGCACCGTACGAGTCCTGCACGCTCGGTTCGGTGAATCTCGCACGCTTCGTCATCGGCGAAAGACTCGACGAGCAGAGGCTCGCACAGGGCGTCGCGATCGCGGTCCGCTTCCTCGACGACGTGCTCGACGTGTCCGAGTATCCCGTGCCGGAACTGGCCGCCGCCGCGCGTGCCACCCGCAAGATCGGCCTCGGGGTCATGGGCCTCGCGGAAATGCTTGCCGCCCTGGGCCTCCCATACGACAGCACCGACGCCGTCCGCTCCACCGGCGGGCTCATGGCGCGCATCGCCCGCTGGGCGCACGCCGCCTCACGGCAGCTGGCCGTCGAGCGCGGCCCGTTCCCACTGTTCCCCCACAGCCGGTGGGCCACCGGGTCCCCCATGCGCCACGCGCAGGTCACCTCGATCGCACCCACAGGGACGATCTCGCTGATCGCAGGCACCTCCGCCGGCATCGAACCCCTCTACGGCCTTGCCTATACCCGGCACATCCTCGGACGCGACTTCCCGCATATCGATCCCCTGTTCCGGGCACGCGCCACGGCCGCAGGGGCATGGTCCACCGTCCTGGAAGACGAAATCCTCTCTACCGGAACAGCTTCCGGCGCCATCGGATTGCCGGATGAGCTCCGCCGTAGATTTGACACCGCACACGAAATCGAGCCGATCTGGCACATCCGGATGCAGGCCGCCGTCCAATGCCACACCGACGCCGCCGTCTCGAAGACGGTCAACCTCCCCGAATCCGAAACTCCCGACGACGTACGCCGGGTCTTCCAGCGCGCCTGGCAGGCCGGCGCTAAGGGCATCACCGTCTACCGTTCCGGCACCCGCCCCGGCCAGGTGCTGCGCTACATCGACGCCGAGTCGTGCGAGGGCCGGTAACCGGGGAACCGTTCCTTCGATATGGGGAACCGCAGCCGTCGCGATCGGGCGCGTTCTCCAGCGGAGTGCCCCGATGCCGATCCACGGCCTCGTAAGCGATGTTCAGCCCGCCGCCGGGCAATCCCGCGAGGCTCGATCGTGCCACTTCCCAGGTGAATTCCCGAGAGAACTTGGTGGCATTGGCCGCGGCGCGCTCGAACGCGGACTTGCCGATCGGCTCCCAGCGCCTCGGCTGGTGCTTCGCGGGCTCTCATGGTTGACGGTCTTCACGGAAACCTCCCGCTCCCAGTCAACGACGACGCGCCCGCGACGGGCAGTGCGCAAAGTCCATCGCGGTGAGGACCTCCGTCGCTGGGCGGGTCGTCATGCGAGCGCGAGATCGCGGCGGCGGAAGCTGAGCAGCGCCAGCGCGAACAGCCCCAGGCCGAGCGTGGTGAGCACGAGGGCGGGCGAGACGGCGAAATGCTGCAGGGGCATGCGGGCGAGGGCGTGGAATGGCGAGACTTCCAGCGACCAGGCCGGGGCTTTGAGTGCCGTACCCACGGAGTCCCAGAGGAATGCTGTGGCGACCAGGGCGTGCACAAAGGAGACGGCTCGGGGTGCAAGCGCCAGCACCGCGGTCGCGGCGCCCACGGTGGTCACGATGAGCGGGAGGCTGTTCGCCGACGCCGCCAGGAGGGAACCGAATCGAAGGCGTTCGCCGGTGAGCGCCGCGCCGGTCCACATGCCCACCGATGCGACCAGAGTCAAACCGGCCGCCAAGGACACCGCCAGCACGGCGCGGCCGGACAGCCATCGGAGCCGGGAGTGCGGCATGGCCAGCACGACTTCCAGCCGGCCCGCCGATTCCTCGCTGCGGGCCGCCACGACCAATGCCACCGCCAAGAGCGCGGCCAGCAACTGGACCAGCGAAAAGAGCGTGGCGACAAAACCGTCGACGGCGATCTGGCGACCGAAGAACTGCCTATAGATCGGAGTGCGCTGCATGAAGTCGAGAATGGTCTTGACCAGGCCGCCCATCAGCAGGGTGTAGGCGATGGTCCCGCCGAACCAGAAACTCAGCTGCGGAATCTCATCACGCAGGGCGGCCTGCCACGCCGAGCCGAGCAGGAGCCGCCGTGGCGGCCGGCTGTCCCGGACCCCGAGCACGCCCCGGCCGATATCCCGCATCCGCAAGAGATACGCGGAAATCACCACTGGCACAGCCGTTCCGACGGCAATCGCCGCCAGCGTGAGCAGCGACGGCGCGGCCGGCGGGCGCAGTTCCTCGAACCAGCCCAGGGGCGTGAGCCATCGCAGCCACGGAATGCCCGCACCGACGTCGGCGGGCATGCGGATAATCAAGGCCGCCACCAGAATTCCCGCCGCGAGCAACCGCGCGCCACGCACGGTGGCGGCCAACTGCGCGGTCAGGGCGCCCACTCCGGCGAACAGCAGTGCGGGCAATGCGAGCTGCAGCCCCAGCTCGCAGGCGCCGACGAAACCGAGCAGATGCTGCGGCACCCCGACCGCGGCGAGCACGGACACGGTCACCACCATGATCACGAAAGTCTCAACGGCCGTGGCCGTGAGCACCGCCGCGAACCAGCGCCGCCGGGACTGTCCGCCGCTGAGCACCAGATCGCCCCGGCCTGCATCTTCCTCTCCGCGCAACGCACCGGTCGTGATGATCACCGCCCACATCGCCATGATGATCCCGACACTGGTCATGCTGCGCCACGCCACCCAACCGGCGGGCGAGCCGACGTCGTAGGGGTAGCCGTACAGCGCGCGCAGCGCACCGTTGTTCGTCAGCGGTGCGAGCATCGCGGTCCGAGTCGCCTGATTCGGGAACGCCACCACATATGTTTGCAACGCCGTCGTGCAGAACACCGCCATCAAAACCGTCATCACCGCCAGCGATATCCGGTTGGCGCGCAATCGCGCTCGCACCATGACGGCGAACCCGTGCATCGCCTCGCGGCTCATCGCCGTGTCTCCGCCGCGCTCCCGGCCCGGCCCTTCCCGGTACTGCTGCCGACCCCGTCGTGATAGTGGATCAGGAAGATCTCCTCGAGGCTCGGTTCCCGACTGTCGATCGTCGTCACCGGCATCCCTGTGAGCACCGCCAGCAGCGGCCCCATCTCACCGCGGACCTCCAGTGCCACACGGTGATCCACCGCATCGACGACCTCGACCCCGTCGACCAGGCGCAGCGGAGCGATATCGACGCCGTCCCGCGCGAAGCTCACCTCGACCGTCCGCGCCGACAGGTGCCGCAGCTGCGCCAGGGTGCCCTCATCAATGAGCCGTCCCGCCCGCAGAATGCCGATCCGGTCGCACAGGGCCTCCACCTCGCTGAGCACATGCGAGGACAGGAATACCGTCTGCCCGCGGTCGCGGGCCTCACCGACGGTCTCGCGAAAAGCCGCCTCCATCAAGGGATCCAGCCCGGAGGTGGGTTCATCGAGGATCAGAATTTCGGCGCGGGTCGCGAACGCCGCCACCAGCTGCACCTTTTGCCGGTTGCCCTTCGACAGCGCGCGAATCTTCTTGTCAGGGTCGAAATCGAAGCGCTCGATCAGCCGGTCGCGGTATGCGCGATCGCAGCCGCCGCGCAGATTCTCCAGGTATTCGAAGGTTTCCGCGCCGGTCAGTGACGGCCACAGCAACGCCTCCGAGGCGACATACGCACAATGCCGGTGCGCGGCGACCGGATCGGCCCACGCGTCCCGGCCCGCAATGCGCACCGTGCCCGCAGTCGGACGATGCAGGCCCAGCAGCAGCCGGATCGTCGTCGTCTTTCCCGCGCCGTTGGGGCCGAGGAAGCCGTAGATCTCCCCCGCCTCGATGTCGAGTTCGAGACGATCGAGCGCAAGAGTGGATTGGTACCGCTTGGTAACTGCATGCGCCTCGATGACACCCATGGCCCTTACCTCCGACCAGCGATGGAATGCTCCCCATTCTCGGCTCCGGTCCCGGCACCGGCCATGGGCCGATGTCATCGAATCAGTTGCGGCCCGGATTCACCGATCCCGCCCGACGATCGCCGGGCAGCCCCCCGGTATTGGCACGCCACCTGAACTAGCGGGACTTCCGTGTCCCGCCGGCGGGCTGGTGACCATCGTCCCTTCCGGCCGGGCACGAGTCCTCTGATTCTGATCCGTCTCCGGGGCGCACGCTCGGCACATGGAGAATCGCAAGCCTGCAGTCAGCATCGTTTTCGCTTCGGCTCAGGGGTCGACCCGGGAGATCGCCGAGTACATCGGCAACGATCTCGCCGCCCGGGGCGCGACCGTCGAGGTCGCCGACGCCGAGCACGCACCGGACCTGTCGCGTTTCGACGCCGTGGTCATCGGCAGCGCGGTGCACGATATGGCCCTGCTGCCCAACGTCGCGGAGTACGTGGCATCCCACCGCGACGAACTCAGCGCTCGGCCGGTCTGGCTCTTCAGTGTCGGCATCGAACCGGCGCTGCGCGGACCGATCGGCCATCGGATCGGCCGCATGGTGCCGAAACGCATTGCCGCCGTGCGCGACTCGATCAGTCCGCGTGAATACCAGGCCTTCGCGGGGCACTACGAGCGCGTCGGCGTCTCACTCGGCGCACGCATCCTCTACCGCCTGCTCGGCGGCGGTCGCTACGGCGACCTGCGGGATTGGACCGCCATCGGCACCTTTTCGGATTCCATCGCACAGGCTCTGAAACTGCACGCACCGCACACCATTCCGATTCATCCCTGACGGCCGCGCCGACACAGGATTCGACATGGTCGATCCCACTCTGCCCCTCAGCCGGATCGCCGGGGTCGACATCGAGGCGCACTGATCCACCCGGCCCACGCAAGGCCGACACCCTCGACGCACTCGCCGCCCCCGGACCGCCTCACCGAGCACTCGGGTTCTCACCGGGTGATCTGTTCCGCGGCGCGGAGGCCGGAGTTGTAGGCGCCGTGGACGGTGCCGAAGGATTTGCGATCCGTCGCTTCACCGGCGAAATGGACGCGGTCGTCGATGCCGGCGGCGAGGTGGTCGCGCATGTCAGGGGTGGAGCCGAGTTTGTTGAACGAGTAGGAGCCGTGGGCATAGGGGTCGGATGACCAGCGGGTGACCCGGTAGTCGGTCGGTGCGGGAGTAGTTGACCCATTGGCCCCACCGCCTGGCTTTGTCGAGGCCGGGCACGTAGGTGAGCCAGTCGGTGTCGGGCCAGAACTTGGCAGGGAATCGCAGGTAGCACTTGTCGAGTACCCCCATGCCCAGTTTCGCAATCGCAGTTGACTTGTCGTCGGCCAGGCCAGGACCGAATTCGACTGCGCCACTTTGCAGCACACCGAGCGGGAGGGTGACCACCACGTGATCCGTCGACGGCGCCGGTGTTGGTGGTGACGGTGACTCCGTGGTCGTTCCAGTCGATGCGGGTGACAACCTGTCCGGTGCGCACGGTCAGGCCCTTGGCCAGGTAGTCGGTGATCGCGCCGTAGCCGGCGGGGAAGAGCACGTCCTTGCCTTCGATCTTGGCGTCGGCGTCGAAGTACAGGCTCGACAGGTCATCGACACTGCCGGAGTACTCGTGTTCGTAATCGTTGAGCACCGAGGCGACCAATACCTTGTCCGCTTCGGACAGTACAGGCCAGTTCACCGCACGCTCGGCCACCGACCGCAGCGACGCGTCCCGCTCGTCATCGTTGTTGTCTGCGTCGTCCTGGGCGTTGATGAGGGCTTTGGCGATCGTGTCGCGCCAGTGTCCGATCTGGTCGGTGGCGTCCTCGTCGAGACGATGGCCGTCCGTACCGTAGTCGGTGCCGTTGTCATAGCTGGTCGGCACGGTGCGCGCCCCGGCTCTGCGAGCCAGCTCGGCGATGGGGTTGGAGTCGACGCCATGGATCCAGGACGCGCCGAGATCGACCGGGGCATCGGGCCATTGACGGTCGGTCCAGATCCGGCCGCCGATACGGTCGCGCGCCTCGAGCACCACCACGTCCTGCCCTCGGTCGGCCAGGGTGCGGGCGGCGGCCAGACCGGCGATCCCGCGTCAAACGAGGCTTACGGAGTTCATACACAGATGCGTACCGATGCAGCGGGGTGCTGGATTCGGCGATCCCGGTCCTGGCCAAGGACCGCGGAGCGTCGATGCAGGTTATTGCGACCCGCGCGGGTATCAGCCGCGCCACACTGACCCGCATGTTCCCCACCCGCCAGGTACTCGTGCAGGCCATGGCCGCCAAGATCCTCGACGACTGCGACCTGGCCCTGGCTCGCGCTCGGGCCCATCCCGGCTTCACCGACGAGGTCCTGACCGGGCTCGTCGCCGAATACGTCCCGTTCGCCCAGCTCTGGAATCTGGTCTACGTCGAACCCGACGTGCTCGGTGCACCCGAGGCCACCGACCGCGCTGAGGAGATCTTCGCCCACACCGTCACACTGATGGCCGCCGGCCAAGACGCGGGCGTGCTCCGCGCCGACATGCCAGCCACCTGGCTGGCCTCCACTTTCTGCGGGCTGGCCGAAACCGCGTGGGAACTCACCGTCGAAGGTCACATGGGCGCCCGCCAAGCCCCCGACTACCTCACCACCGTGATGCGCCACGGCCTCACCACCCCGGCCGCATCACGGACGCGGTGACCACAGGCGAACAGATCGGAGCGAAATGACTATCCCGGCACTGGTCACTGCGATTGGTCGGCCGAGTCGGCCGGTTCCAGCGGGTGAACCACCTCGTCCAGCGCGAACCGGGGGCTGGGCGGGACCGGGCCGGCGCTGGTTGCCGCCCAGCCCATTCGGATGATCACTTGCGGATGGCCGAAGCCGCCGAGGATGTTCGTGCGGATTTGTTCCCGGATGGCCGGCAGTTCCAGAGGTTCGGTGAGAGCGCAGGTGGCCAGGCCGCGGACGGTCGCGGTCAGCAGGGCGGCGCTGGTGGATTCGCCGGCGCGCAGCCACGCCAGGGGATCGTCGGACCCGGTGCTGAGCAACAGCATTCGCGAGAATTCGTCGGTGTCGCGGACGACTGCTTCGGGGAGCCGAGGGTCGGAGAACGGACGTACGGCCGGGTCCGTGGGGACCACGGCGTTGCGGGCGGGGACGCCGGATGGTGCGGCATGGTGGCCGCTCCAGGCATGCAATTCCGCGATGTAGTCCGGGTCTTGGGCGTGGCTCGCCGACGCTTGTTCGAAGGCCTGCGCCAGTGTCCCACGCACCCCGAGGGCATCGACGTCGCGAATTTCCACGCCCACGACACGGGCGGCGGCGATGACCTTGTCCGCGTGCACGGCGGGCACCTCCCAGGAGGTGAAATGCCGCCGGTCGCTGCGACGTCGAGCGATGGCCTGCGCCAGCTGCACCGTCGTGGGGTCAGTGGCCCCGGAGCGAAATTCGATCGCGGCCAGGTGTCGCGGATCCGCGTGATTCGGGAGCCGATGCACGATCGTCTCCCATCCGACCGCGCCGATCGCCACTCGCAGGTGATGCAGTGCCGCGCCGCAGCTGAGCACCAGTTCGCGGCGGTCGGGGTCGGTGTGCTTCAGCCAGCGGGTGTCGTCGGCGTACAGATGCAGGGTGCTCTCCCCGATACGCCACTGCCAGGGTTGCGTGTTGTGCACCGACGGGGCGCGCACGGCCAGGGCCAGTGCCGCGCGGATGGTGTCGGTATCGGGATGCGTCCTCGACATCGCTATTCCTTCCTCGGGATTCGCAGCTTCGTACTGTTCAGCATGTCTCCATGGGTGGCCGTTGGTGACGGCCGAAAGTCACCGATACCGAGGGCTGACGCCATGCCCTCGGTCATAGTCATCGCCGCCCGTCCCCTCCGTGTTCGGGATGCACCACCATGACCGGGCAGTGCGCGTGCTGAACCAGCCAGTGGGCGGTGGATCCGAGCAGCAGCCCCAGGAATCCGCCCCGGCCACGATTGCCGACGACGACCAGCTGTGCGTCCTGCGACAACTCCATCAACCGCTCCGCGGGCCCGGACAGGTACAGCTTCCGGGTCACCTCGACATCGGGATACTTCTCCTGCCAGCCTGCCAGCCGTTCAGCGAGCACGGCATGCTCGACGCGGTCGAGCTGGCCGATGTCCACCGGCGGACTGTCACCGGCGTATCGGCCCGAGGTCCAATCAGTCCAGATATGCACGGCGACCAGCTCGGTTCCGCGTTCGGACGCTTCAGCGAAGGCCGCTTCGACAGCATCCTCGCTGGTCGGGCTGCCGTCGACGCCGACGACGACCGGACCGTAATCGCGAATCACCCTGCCATGCAGGGTTTCCGGGCGGACGACGACGACTTTGCCCGCTGCGTGGCTGGTCACCGCGAGCAGCGTCGACCCGAGGTGCCCGAGGGTTCCGACATCTCCGGTCGCGCCGATGACGGTGGCGTAGGCCGATGCGCTGTGCTTGATCAGCAGCTCGGCCCCGGTGTCGCCCGACACGCAGGTCACGATACGCAGTCCGGGCTGCTGTTCCCGCGCCGCGAGCTCGGCACGGGCGAGCACGGCGCGGCCGTGCGCCCGAACGGAGTCGAGGATCGGTGGCGCGACGACCTCGTAGGGCCCGAACGCGCCACTCGTAGCGGCCAGATCGAGGCCGTGCACGATCTGCAGCTCCCTCCCGCGCGCTGCCGCGAAGTCCGCCGCCCACCGCACCGCGAGCGCCGCGCCGTCGGATCCGTCCGCTCCGACGACCACGGCCGCCGAGGCCAGCCGATGTGGGTCGTCGTACGCCAGGTCTGTCATCGTGTCCTCCGATGTCCTGCGATGCCGCAGTGCCCGGACGGGACTGCACTTCTCACGGTAGGAATCCACGCACCGGCGTCGATGCGGTCGATCGTCATCGGATGCGGGCCAAAGGGCCCACCGGTGCACCATCGCCGATACGAGGCGATGCGATCGGGATGCGTTCTCGACATCGCCTGTCCCTCGGCGGGATTCACCGCGTCACTGTTTCCGGACCACGAGCACCGGGCAGTGCGCCAGGTGCAGCAGCGCGGTGCTGACCGACCCGAGCACCATGCCCGCGAACCCGCCACGACCATGACTGCCGACCACGATCAGCTGCGCGTCCTCCGCCTGTTCGAGCAGGGCCCGCGTCGGCGTATCGCAGGCGACGACCCGCTCGACCACGACTTCGGGATAGCGCGATTCGTACTCGGCGAGCGCTGCACCGAGCAGCTTGTCCTCGCTCTGCCGGATGGACTCCCAGCCCATGACCGGCAGGTCGAACCCGGTCGTGTCGCTCCAGGCATGTACGGCGATCAGGCCGGCTTTCCGTAGCGAGGCTTCTTCGAACGCCAGTGCCAACGCGGGCCGGCTGTTCGCCGTGCCGTCCACGCCGACCACGATCGGTTTGCCTTCGGCAGCGGTCTCCGGGTTGCCGTGCACCACGACGACCGGGCAGTGCGCGTGCCGAGCGAGAGCGATACTGACCGAACCCAGGACGGCCCGGCGAACCGCCCCGAGTCCACGATTGCCCACCACGACCATGCGCGCATGTGTCGACCGATCGATCAACGCCGGTGCGATCAGATCGAAGATCAGCTCGGTGGTGATCGGGACGGTGTTCCCCGGCAGCGTCAGACGAGCCATCCGCTCGGCGTCCTCGAGCACCTGATCCCCCTGCTCCTGCAGAGTCCGCATCTCCGCTCGGGTCAGCTCCGGCCTGGGCCCCATCCCGATCGTGACCGCATGCGAAACGACGATATGCAGCGGGCACCCGCGCGCGGCCGCTTCGACTGCAGCCCACGCCACCGCCTGATACGAGATTTCGGATCCGTCGGCTCCGACCACGATCGGCGGGTTACCCGGATCCGTTGCGGGAACGGCGTTGTCAGTCATCAGTCCTCCTGAAGCGGTTGTGCCTCGAGCATCCTGCCCCTGGACCTCTCCGCCACAGAGACCTATGTCATTCCCTGCCGGGCCGTCATGCTCCGGAAATCGTCCTGCGCCCCCGCGTCGCCGCCGGTGACCTCCTGAGGGAGGTCCTGGAGCGAGATGCTCAGGCGCGCAACCGCAACGAGCGGGGAGAGAGGGAAGAGGACGGTAATCGGCCATGGAAGAGAGCGGCAAATCGCCGGTCGCGATCTGTTGGCCAACCGACCTCAGGGGCGTCCGCCCTGTGACCTTTCGTGTCAGTTATCCAGCCGGTTGCTGACTTGATGCGTCGCGGCAGGAAGGACCGCGCGACGCTCCCAGCTGGAAATATCGCGGCGTGGCACTGCCGCGGAGGAACGCCAATCAGAATCATGCGACGCGAAAGACATTGAGTATGAAGAATATTGCGCGAGCCGCGATGCTTGGGCGGAATCGCGCGGGCGTACTGCCGACTTTGACGTATCCGGCGTACTGGTTACCAATTGCGGTGAACCGCAGGCTGGTCGGCGTCGGGATGGTGGCGCCCGCTCTGCCTGCGCTGCCTTGTGCGCCGGCGCTGCCCCGCTGCCTGCCCGGGTGTAGATCCATAGTTTCGTGTTGCTGACGTCAGCCTCGACCCACAGTGACCCGGCGGCGTTTCATCGCAGGATCAGGCCGGTGAAGTGATGGGCGTAGTCGGCGCGCCGGGTTCTCCGGAGAGTCGCAGCACGGCGGCACGGACGGTGCGCCGGAACCGCACCCCCGCTGTCAGCAACCCGATGTCTCGGAGGTCGTTGTGGGACCAACGACTCTCCCGACCGGCGACAACCGGATCTGCCGGCGGCGGCCGGCGGCTGTGAGGCTGGAAGTGCCTGCCTTAAGGAGGTTTCGATGGTCTTCGAGGATCGCGCCGAGGCGGGCGCCGCTGCCCCGGATCCGCGGCCACGACCGGGACCGGTCGCGGATCCGCCGCTGTGCGACGACGAGGTGCGTGTGCGGGCCGGGAAAGCCATGGTGTCAGGGCATCTCACCATTCCAGAGCATCCGATCGGTGTGGTGGTGTTCGCGCACGGTAGCGGCAGCGGCCGCCACAGCCCGCGCAACCGCTACGTTGCCGAGGTACTGCAGCGGGCCCGACTCGGCACGCTGCTGTTCGACCTGCTCACCACGGCCGAGGAGGTCAACCGCGCCAATGTGTTCGACATCGATCTGCTGGCCCGGCGACTGGTGGCGGTCACCGAGTGGTTGAGCGGACAGGAACACGCGGAGGGGCTGCCGATCGGGTATTTCGGGGCGAGTACCGGTGCCGCCGCTGCCCTGCGCGCCGCAGCCGATCCGCGCGTGCACGTGCGGGCGGTGGTGTCTCGCGACGGGCGACCCGATCTGACCGGCCGCGCACTGTCGGCGGTACGAGCGCCGACTCTGCTGATCGTGGGCGGTCACGACTACCTGGTCATGGATCTGAATCGCCAGGCGGCCAAGGCGATGTCATGTGAGACCGTGCTGGCCGAGGTGCCCGGCGCGACCCATCTGTTCGAGGAACCCGGCACCCTGCGTAAGGCCGCGGAGCTCGCGCGGGACTGGTTCATCACCCGCTTGCCCACTACTACGGCCGAGCCGGAGGGGGCGGCGTGAGCGACCCGCAGGCCGGGTATAGGTTCGGATTGGCACGGGTGCGCTACTGGCCGATTCGTGGTCGCGTGGTTCATCATGCGGGCGGCCAGGTCCTGCGCAGGGACTTCCGGCCCTACCCAGGGATTGCATGGCCTTACCACGATAGAGATTCGAGACACGAGTTTCCGGCCGACGGGTAAGGAGGTCGTTCGATGCGAGCACAACCAGGGGACTGGCTGATCGTCGAAGGACGCGCGGTCGGGGGCGTGGTCCGTCGCGGTCTCATCGAAGAGGTGCACGGCACGGACGGCGCACCGCCGTATCTCGTGCACTGGACCGACACCGGGCATCGGGCCTTGACCTTTCCAGGCCCCGATGCGTATGTGCGGACCAGCGCGGAACTGCGCGCCCAGGAGGAGATCGCCGCGGCGCGGTACTCGTCGATGCAGCATGTACCCGCCTCCCGCTCCGATGCGGACAGCCGGGGCTGACCGATCTCGCCACTGACTTTCCGACCCGGGCACTCCGGCCCCGTACCGAGGACCTTCGACGCTGTTCGCGGCCGCGCCGCACCGGCCAGACTGGAATCGAACGACACGCGAGAACGGAGGCTTGCGTGACCATCGGCGACACCGTGACGATCGACCGCGACGGGCTGGACCAACTCGTCGTGGTGTTACAGGAGAACGGATATCGGGTTATCGGCCCGACGATGCGCGACAACGCGATCATCCTCGACGAACTCGACACGCCGGCCGCACTGCCCGCCGGGTGGGGCGTGCACACCGAGCCGGGCCGGTATCGCGTGTATCGCCGCACCGACCAGGCGGTCTTCGCGCATTCGGCCGGGCCGGGATCGTGGAAGCAGTTCCTGCATCCACCGCACCGCCTGATCGCACGACTCGACGCCGACCTGAATCTCGTAGCGGCCGGAGACGGTCCGACGCCGACACCGGCGACCGAGCCGTCGTCGCAGCCACCGCAACCGGATCGCCCCGCCGCATTCCTCGGTGTGCGCGGCTGCGATATGGCCGCCATCGGCATTCTGGGGCGGGTGCTCGGTGGAGATGCGTACCCGGACTCGGCTTTCGCGGCCCGCTGCGCCGGTCTGTTCATCGTCGGCGTGAACTGCACCGAGCCGGGCGGGGTGTGTTTCTGCGCGTCGATGGGCACCGGGCCGGGCGTCTCGGCCGGATACGATCTCGCGCTCACCGAACGCATCGACGACAGCGGGCATCGGTTCCTGGTCGAGGTGGGCAGTGCGGCGGGCGAGCGCATACTCGCCGAGCTCCGCTCACACCCGGCGACCCAGGCCGAGATCGCGGACGCCCGCGCCGAGGTGGCGGCCGCAGCGGGTCGCATGGGCCGCAGCATGCCGGATGCGGACCTGCGCGCGGTGATTCGCGAATCCCGCGAATCACCGCAGTGGGAGGACGTGGCGAGCCGCTGCCTGACCTGTGGCAACTGCACCATGGTGTGCCCCACCTGCTTCTGCACCACTACCGAGGACGTCACCGATCTCACCGGCGACCATGCCGAACGCTGGGAGCGCTGGGCGTCGTGCTTCGAATTGGATTTCTCCCATGTGCACGGCGGCAGCGTGCGGCAGTCGGGCGAGAGCCGGTATCGGCAGTGGCTCAGCCACAAACTCGGCACGTGGGACGACCAGTTCGGCAGCTCCGGCTGTGTGGGCTGCGGACGCTGCATCGCATGGTGCCCGGCCGGTATCGATCTGACCGCTGAGATGGGCCGGCTCGTCGAACTGCGCGAGGAGGCCGGCGATGGTCACTACTGAGGAACTGTCCGCGTTCGCCTCGCTGGCAGCACTCGACCGCGCGAAGCTGGAAACACTGACCCGGGCCGGGCATGCGGTGCACTATCCGGCCGGGCAGCGCCTGATCGTGGAAGGCCAACGGGCCGACCGCTGCTGGCTCATCAGCGAAGGCCGGGTAGTGCTGGACGCGGGGGTGCCGGGGCGGGGCGATGTCGTGGTGCAGACACTCGGTCCGGGCGATCTGCTCGGCTGGTCGTGGCTGGTGCCGCCGTACCGATGGCATTTCGGTGCGATCACCGCCGAACCCGTGCGAGCGATCGAATTCGATTCGACTCGGCTGACCGAATTCGCCGACGCCGACCCGAGTTTCGGCCATGCACTGACGCTGCTGCTGTTCGAGGCGCTCCTCGAACGATTGCAGGCCACCCGCGCCCGGTTGCTGGATCTCTACCGCAATCCCGCCGAAACCTGTACCGCCACACCGAAACGCCTGGGCACGTCAGGTGACGGCCGATGATCGCCGAGGCCCGCGTCGGCGCGTCCGCGGACACCATGCTCCCGTATCGGGTGGCACGCCGCATCCTGCAGACCAGTGACACCGCGACCCTGGTGCTCGCCCCGATCGACGCTGCCGCGCAACGGTTCCGGGCCGGGCAGTTCATGATGCTCTACCGCTTCGGCGTGGGCGAGGTCGCCATCTCGGTCAGTGGAAATCCCTGTGCCGCAGTCGATTTCCTGGAGCACACCATCCGCTCGGTCGGGGCGGTGAGCGCGGCCCTGCACGACGCTCCGGTCGGCGCGACGATCGGAGTGCGCGGACCGTTCGGGACCGGTTGGGATCTCGGCTCCGCCGCCGGGCGCGATCTGGTGATCGTCGGCGGCGGAGTCGGGCTGGCGCCGCTGCGCCCGGTCGTGCTGGAGGCGCTGGCGCGGCGCACCGAATTTCGGAGGATCGTCCTGATCACCGGTGCTCGCACACCCGATGACATCCTCTTCCGGGACAACCAGCAGGTCTGGGCCCGCGGCGGCCTGCTCGAACTGCATCAGACCGTCGACCATCCGGCTCCCGGCTGGACGGGACCGATCGGCTTCGTCACCGAACCGCTCGCGAAACTGGTTGTCGATCCGGGCAACACCACGGCATTCCTCTGCGGTCCCGAACCGATGATGCGGTTCTGCGCGCACGCCCTGCTGCGCACGGGCGTCCCGCCCACCGATATCCGGGTCACCCTGGAACGCAATATGCAATGCGGTGTCGCCCGCTGTGGCCATTGCCAGCTCGGTCCGCTGCTGCTGTGCCGCGACGGCCCGGTCGTGGACTACGCGGTGGCCGAACCCCTGCTTTCGGTACGGGAGCTCTGATGACGACACCCACGCTCGCGGTCTGGAAGTTCACTTCCTGCGACGGCTGCCAGCTCACCCTGCTGGATTGCGAGGACGAACTGCTCGCGCTGGCGGGCCGGGTCCGCATCGCTCATTTCATCGAGGCGAGCAGCGCGGTCGAGCCCGGGCCCTATGACGTGTCGCTGGTCGAGGGTTCGGTCAGCACGCCCGACGAACAACGCCGGATCCTCGAGATCCGCGCTCAGTCACGGATTCTCGTGACGATCGGCGCCTGCGCCAGTCACGGCGGCATCCAGGCGCTGCGCAACTTCGCCGACATCACCGAATTCGCGTCGGTGGTATACGCCAGCCCGCAATACATTTCGACGCTGGACACCGCCACGCCGATCGCGGCGCATGTGCCGGTGGACTACGAGCTGCGCGGCTGCCCGATCGACCGCCGCCAACTGCTGGAGACCCTGTGCGCGCTGCTGGCCGGGCGCGAACCCGACCTGCCGAACACCAGCGTCTGCACCGAATGCAAGCGCCGCGGCAATACCTGTGTGATGGTCGCTGACGGCATTCCCTGTCTCGGCCCGGTCACCCAGGCGGGATGCGGCGCCCTGTGCCCGTCCTACCACCGCGGCTGCTACGGCTGCTTCGGCCCGATGGAACGGCCCAATATCGGTGCGCTGCTGCCGATCCTGCGGATCAACGGCATGGATACCGCCGATATCGACCGAGTGTTCAGCACGGTCGCGGTCGCCGCGCCGGACTTCGCCGAGAGGAACCGGGATGAGCCATCGCAGTAGGCAATTGCGGGTCAGCTCGCTGGCGCGCGTGGAGGGCGAGGGCGCGCTGCGGGTTGTCGTCGAGGACGGGCGGGTGGAGCGGGCAGAGCTCAATATCTACGAACCGCCGCGCTTCTTCGAGGCCTTCCTGCGCGGCCGGGCGTACACCGAGCCACCCGATATCACCGCCCGGATCTGCGGCATCTGCCCGGTGGCGTATCAGACCAGCGCCTGCAACGCGCTCGAACAGATATGTGACGTCGCACTGGATCCGCCGCTGACCGCGCTGCGCCGACTGCTGTACTGCGGCGAGTGGATCTCGAGTCATTCCCTTCACATTCACCTGCTGCACCTGCCCGACTTCCTCGGTTACCCGGACGCCATCGCCCTGGCCGCCGACCATCGCGAACTGGTCGAGCAAGGGCTGGCCATCAAGAAGGCGGGCAATACGCTGCTCGAACTGATCGGTGGCCGTGCCATCCACCCGATCAATGTCCGGGTCGGCGGTTTCTACTCTGTGCCCGGCCGCGCCGATCTGGCACCGGTCGCCGAACAGCTGCGCCGCGCCCAGGACTTCGCGATCGAAACCGCCTGCCGGGTGGCGCAATTCGACTTCCCGGATCTGGAGCTCGACCACGATCTACTCGCGGCCACCGCGTCGGACTGTTACGCCATCGAGGATGGCACCGTGTCGACCAGCACCGGACTCGGTTTCCCCGCAAGTGAATTCGGCGAGCACGTGGTCGAGGAACAGGTTCCGCATTCCACCGCGCTGCACGCGCGATTGGACGGGCGAAGTTATCTGACCGGTCCCCTGGCTCGATACAGCCTCAACTCCCGGCGTCTTTCCCCACTCGCCCGCCAGGTCGCCGCCGCGGCGGGGCTCGGCCCGGAGTGCCGTAATCCGTTCCGCAGCATCGTGGTTCGTGCCGTCGAGGTGGTGTACGCCATCGATGAGGCGCTACGTCTCATTGCCGACTACGAGCCGCCCGTGAGCCCTGCTGCGCTCTGCGCGCCACGGCCGGGCGTCGGCCACGGTATCAGCGAGGCCCCGCGCGGATTGCTCTATCACCGTTACGAAATCGACGACGCGGGTTCCATCCGGGCCGCCACGATCATTCCGCCGACCTCCCAGAACCAGGCTGCCATCGAGGACGATCTACGCCACGTGGTGTCCGAGCACCTCGACCTGGACGATGCGGCGCTGACCGCCCTGTGCGAACGCACCATCCGCAACTACGATCCGTGCATCTCGTGCTCGGCCCACTTCCTCGAGCTCGACGTGGTGCGCCGATGAGCGGTCCGCGAGCCGTCGTCATCGGCGTCGGCAACGAGTACCGGCACGACGACGGCATCGGCCCCGCAGTGGCCACGGAACTCGAAAGGCTGGGCCTGCCCGGCGTTCTCGTGGCATTGAGCGACGGCGAGCCGACGGGTCTGCTGGATCTCTGGGCCGACGCGGAGCTGGCGATCGTGGTCGATGCCGTCCTCTGTGAACCTTCCACCCCCGGCCGGGTCTGGCGCACCACCGTCGACGCCCTGCGCGGCCTCACCCACGCCGCCAGCTCCCACGCCATGGGCATCCCCGACGCCCTCCCCCTGGGCCGCGCCCTCGGCCGCGTCCCCGCCGAACTCGTAGTCATCGCCGTCGAAGCTCACCGCCTCGACCTCGGCGTCGGCCTCTCCACCCCGGTCGCCGCCGCCCTCCCCGACGTCATCGCCACCGTCCGAACCGAACTCGCCCGCCTCGGCATCCCAGCGGGATGAATGAACGCTCAGCCGGGTCGACTGCAATCGGGCGGATGGTCGTCACGGTCAGCGAACCAGCGGTCGGTCGGCGAAGTCCGTCAGACCGTGTAGCCGCCGTCGACGTCCAGTGTTTGGCCGGAGATGAAGTCCGCTCGGTCCGATGCGAGGAACGCGACGGCTTCCGCGATGTCGTCCGCATTCCCGAAGCGGCGCAGCGGAATATTGCGCCGGGCGACCTCGAGCGCGGTTCGATCGAGATCTCCGGAATTGATCAGGCGCTCGGCCATACCGTCGGTCAGCATGCCCGGACCGACACAGTTGACGCGGATGCCGTAGCGACCCTCTTCGGCCGCCAGGCCACGGGCGACGGCTTCCACTGCCCCCTTGGTGCCGGCGGAAAGGCCATCGCGGACCGGATAGCGGCGTGTTGCGGCCGTGGTCACCGCGACGACCGAGCCCTGCGACCGGCGTAGCAGCGGCAGGGTGGCGTGCATCAGGTTGAAGAACGCCGCGGCGTCGGCAGTCAACTGCTGCCGGTACTGCTCCGGCGACACGCTGCTCAGATGAACCATCGGGACATGGGGTCCGGCGGCGTAGACCACGGTGTGCAGACTGCCGAATCGCTGCTCGAACTGCGTGACGACATCCGCGACCGCACTCGGATCGGTGAGATCCAGCGCCCAGGCGCGGCAGGAGCGTCCGACCCGCTCGACGTCCTTCGTCAGCAGCTCGGCCGCGTCTCGATTCGCGCGATAGGTGAGCCCGATGTCGCTGTCCCGTTGCGCCAGCAGGCGGACCACCGCGGCGCCTATCCCGCCGGTGCCACCCGCGACCAGTGCGGCACCATCACGTCCCCGGAAGTCATCGCTCACTACTTCTCCCTCTACCAAGCAATTGCTTGGTCAATCGTAGCCTGCGTTCGATCCGCCGCCTCTCGAAGCAGCATCCGTGCTTCGCGGCAGGGTCACATATTCGGGTGATGGAGCGTCCGGAACCGACTCCGGATACTCGAGCCGTGATCCGGCTTCCGGGTCGTCCAGACCACCGACTGCCCCTTGCGAGCGAAAGCAATTGCCATGTCTCTCACGATCGACGTCTTCAACACCGGATACCTGCCGATCAACGGTGGACCGGGATGGGATCCGGACACCGCCGCCACCTGGCCCGCATCGACCGCCACGCTGATCTCCGGTGCGCGGGACGCCATCCTTGTCGACGCGCTCATGACGGTCGAGGAAGGCCGCCGCCTCGCCGCCTGGATCGGCAACACCGGCAAGAACCTGACCAGCATCGTCATCACCCACGGTCACGGCGATCACTTCTTCGGCGCGGGCCCGGTCCTCGAGGCTTTCCCGCAGGCCCGGCTGCTGGCTCTGAACACCACCGTCATCGAGGAAGCGCGCTACAACCTCGGACCCGAGGTGCAGCAGAACTGGATCGCGTGGTTCGGTGACCGGTTCGACCGCACACCGGCACTCCCGCAGCCGGTGGAATCGGAAACCCTGACCGTGGACGACCACCCGGTGCGCTTGGTCGAAGTCGGGGGCGCCGACGGTGTCCTCAACACCGTGGTCCATATCCCCGAGTTGGACACCGTCTGCTCCGGCGACGCCGTGTACAACAACATCCATATGTGGCTGTGGAATTCGACGCCCGCCAGCCGCCGGACATGGCTGGCGACCATCGACAAGATCGCCGACCTGCACCCCGCCACGATCATCGCCGGCCACAAGGATCCCGGCGCGCCCGACGACGACGCCGAACGCCAAATCGCGCAATCCCGTTCCTACATCGAGGCATTCGACCGGGCTGTCGCCAAACTGTCGTCCGCGCAAGAGGTCATCGACGAGATGACCGGTCTCTTCCCCGGTTACGGCAACCCCTACACGTTGTTCGCCGCCGCCTATGCCCAATTCCAGAACTGATCGACCCCGCCGCCCGAGGTCGTTGATACTCACCGTTTTTCATCGATGAAGACGATCGATTCGACGAACTCGGTAATGGCTCGGGCCAGCGACACCGGTTGTTCCTCGGCCGGCCAGTGCCCGGCATCGGGGATCATGGTGGTGCGTACATCGGTGACTCCGACATCGCGTAGTCCCTGCGCGACGGTGTCGGTGACGGTGGCGTGGGAGAACTCGCTGAACGCGAGCAGGATCGGCACCTCGAGCGCCTCGGTGGCGTGCTGATTGTCGGCGATATCGAGTGGCAGCGCACGAAACATCTTGAACCCCGCCGTGAGACGATCCGCACCCTGATAGCCCGACACGTAGGCGGTGATGTCGGTGTCGCCGATCGCCTCCGGGTGCGCGGCGAAGCGGTCGATGAATCGGCGGAAGTACTCACGCTCGTTGCCCTGGACCAGGGGCTGGGCGGTGAAACGGCCGCAGGAGCTGTCGCTGTGGAAGCCGAGATGCCAGTAGGCCGGCGAGCAGGTGACGTCCTCCCATCCGGCGATGCCGGGCAGCGCCGTATCGACGCTGACCAGTCCCCGGACGGCGGCGGGATACCGTCGAGCGAAGGCATAGCCGACGAGCGCACCCATGTCGTGCCCGACCAGGAACACCCGGCCCAGGCCCAGATCCTCCAGTGCGGCATGCACATTCGCCGCCATCGTGACCTTGTCGAACGCGTGCGGCTGGGGCGCGGATCGGCCCACTCCCGGCAGGTCCAGGGCCACCGCGGAACAGAGCTCGTCCAGCAGCGGAAGCACCCGGCGCCACGCGTGGGACGTCTGCGGCCAGCCGTGGAGAAACACTGTCGAATGCGCGCCGCGGCCACTACGCTGCCGGCCCAGCTGCGGTCCCGCCCCGGGAGGCTGCGACGCGAGCGCGCCATGCGCGTCGTGCATGCCTCCTCCTCGGTCCGGCCGCGCGTGAAGCCATCCAACGGCCTGCATGGTCCCGCATACGGATCGTCGCCCCAGTATCGAGCGAGCGGGCCGGGGCGTCTCTACCGCAAACAGGTGAGGCGAGCCGCCCCGTCGAGCACCGATTGGACGAATTCGCGATGCCGGAGCTCGAGCGGCCGCGCAGAATGGGTAGTCCAGGGTGGCTGCGGGGAAAGGCGGTGTCCGTTGCATTCCGAGCCGTTGCGGGGCCGGAGCGAACCGATGCGGCGTGCGCTGGCGGTGCTGCGAGGCGCGAGCAGACACGGCACCGGCGGGATCATCTGGATCACCGGCGCCGCCGGGCTCGGCAAGACGGCGCTGCTGTCGGAGATATGCCGCCAGGCCGAGCGCACCGGCATGCGTGTCGCGGCCGGTCGCTGCGACATCGTGGAGCAGGTCCAGCCGGGTGCGACGGTGCTGGGCCTGTTGCGTTCCGGACGAGATCCCTTGCTGGCCACCGCCGACTATGCGGGCATCGTCGCGCAATCGGCAGAACCGCTCCTCCTGGTCGAAGCCGTCGCCTCGGCGCTCGAGAACCGCGCCGCCACCGCCCCACTGTTGCTCGCCGTCGACGATGTGGACCGCGCCGATCGGGTCAGCCAGTTCCTCCTGCGGACCGTGATTCCACGCCTGGTCCGGCTGCCCGTCGTGTGGGTGCTGACAACCCGCGATGACGACGTGGAAGCCGATCTCCCCGGACACGGACTCGCCGCTGTCGAGCAGATTCGGCTGGGCCCGCTGGCGCTGCCGGACCTGGCCATGATCGCGCAGGATCGGCTGGGCCACCTGCCCGACCAGCGGCTGCGCGGATACCTCGATGCCATCGACGGCAATCCCACACTGGCCGTCCAGATCATCGACAATGTCGCACGAGCCACCGCCCGCGACGACTCCGACACCGTATCGGTGGAATTCACGGCGGCCATTGCCGCCAGGCTGGCACAGCTCGGCCCCGCCGCGCGGGATCTCGTGCAGACCGTCGCCATCGCCGGCCGTGCGGTTCCGGTACCCGACCTCGGCAGGCTCGGTACCGCGAGCTCCGAACAGCAGCTCCCACAAGCTCTTTCCGGCGCCTTGGAGTCGGGATTGCTGCGCGCCGAAGGCGAGCGTGTGGACTGCCGGCATGACCTGGTACGTGCCGCGGTGTGCGCCGGTATTCCGGCCGCACCCGCTCGACGGCTGCATCGCAGCTGCGCCGTCTACTACCTCGCAGCCTCCGAAGAACTCATCGCCGCCGCGCACGCGCGGGAAGCGATCGGTCCGGGCGATCTGCCCGGCGCCAC
Source organism: Nocardia sp. NPDC059236 (assembly GCF_042754085.1). Classification (NCBI taxonomy): domain Bacteria; kingdom Bacillati; phylum Actinomycetota; class Actinomycetes; order Mycobacteriales; family Nocardiaceae; genus Nocardia; species Nocardia sp. NPDC059236. The sequence goes on along the minus strand of NZ_JBHZAF010000008.1, from coordinate 161,348 downwards.
GACCATGGTTCAGGTCGCCGAATCCCTCGTGGCGGCCCACCCCGAGGAGGCCGGGGAACTGGCGGCGCTCGCCTTCCGGGCCGTTCGACCCGACCAGCCCGCCTGGCTCGACCTCAGCAAACGGTGCCTGTCGGTGCTCTGCCGCACCCAGCGTTCCACCGAAGCCATCACCGTCGCCGACCTGATCCTCGCTCGCCTGGACGACAACCCTCTCGTTGCTGAAGTGGAAACCCAAGTGGCCCAGGCATTGTGGCTGAGCGGTCGCATCAGCGATCTCGTCACCCGCACCGAGCGGGTCCTCGGCACCCGAACCCTCGAGCCCACGGTCACCGCGCGCCTGCGCGCTGCCGCTGCCCTGGCCAACACCCGCATCGCCCGCGGACCCGCCGCCATCCGCGTCAGCGAGGCCGCGCTCGACCTCGCCCGGACGGTCGACGACCGCGAGGCGCTCGGCCTGGCTCTGCAGGCGGCCGGTGAGGCCGCGAAGAACGATGCCCGCCACCTCACGGCGCTGGGCCATTTTCGCGAACTTCGCGCTCTCGGCGGGGTCTCCTACCTGGCCGAGGAGATCATCGAGCTGCAGTTCCTCGACCGCTACGACCACGCACAGGCGCTGCTCGATCAGGCCCGCACCGACCACTGCACGACCGAAGCCATCCTGCCGGCCTTGAGCGGCAGCGAAATGTGGCTGCACTTCAATCTCGGACGCCTCCACGAGGCAGATGCCGCAGCCCGCGCGCTCATCGACCTCGGCCGCACCCTCGGCAACACCGAGCAGGCCTGCGACGGCGCCATGGTGAGCGTCGCGGTGGCGTTGTTGCAGGGCGACATCGAGCGCGCGGATCAGCACATCCGGACCACCGACGAGATCGTTCGAGGCGGTGACCACACCCGCAAGCCGGTGGTCGGGGTCATGCGCGGCTGGCTCGCCGCCGCCCGCGGTGAGTTCGAGAGCGCCATGGCCACGTGGCGGCCCGTCCTGGACGGGGCGGGTGTGTGCAACGGCTACTGGCCACTGTGGCCGTGCTGGACGGGCCTGTTCTTCAAGATCGGCGACACCGCCATGGATCACGAATTCACTGCTCTGGCAACAGCGGTCGCGGAAGTGGCAGCGAGCCGGAATCCGGGGGTCGCCAGTTTCGAGGGCATGGCGTTGAACCTGCGCGGCCGCAACCGTGGCGATCTGGACCTCATCGGCCGTTCCGCACAGGTTCTCGCCCGCAGCCCACGTCCCCTGCTGCGCGCCTGCGGAGCCGAATCCTACGGGCGGGCCCTCCTCGCCGCCGGTGACCGCAGCCGCGGCCTGGCCGAACTGGACCGCGCGTGGGAGGAATTCCACACCATGAATGCCCGGGCCAAGACCGCCGAAATCCAGAACGTGATGCGGGCGGCCGGTGCTCGTCGTTCCAAATGGCTTGTCACACTGCATCACTCAACCGACGGCTGGGCCTCGCTCACGCCCTCGGAACGCCGGGTCGCGGCCCTCATCGGCGCGGGGCACACCAATAAATCCGCGGCCGCCGAGCTCGGCATCTCGGTCAATACCATCGGCACCCATCTGCGTTCGGCGTTCACCAAGCTCGGCATCCAGTCCCGGGTCCAGCTTGCGAACACCCTGCACAGCTTGCCGTCACACGAATAGGTGAGTGATCGTCGTGCTGGGGAATGGCAACCTGGTCCGACCGATCGGCAACGGCCCGCTGACCGGCAGTCCTGCGAAGGGAAGCGACATGACCTCGACCGCGCTCAGCTACGCGGCCGCCCCCAACGGGGTGATGCGCGCGGGCAATGGCATCTTCCAGCACACCCGGGAATTCGCCGCCGACGTCAGCGACTTCCGCGGCGACATCGACGGGTCGGCCCCATGACTCCCGCCGCGCCCGCGCACGACCCCGAAGCTGAGCGCTTCCCCGTCCTGTCCGATGCACAACTCGAGCGGGTGCGCGGATACGGCAGCGTCGAGGTCGTGCAGCCGGGTGCGGTGCTGTACGGAACCGGGCAGCGGACCTACGACTTCATCGTGTTGACCACCGCCGCGGCGGAGATCGTGCGGGTGGCGACCACGGATCTGCCCGAGGCGCTGGTGGTTTCGTGCACGCCCGGTCAGTTCCTGGGCGAGCTGAACCTGCTCACCGGGCAGTCGACGTATCTGACCGCGCGGGTCACCGCGGCAGGCTCCATCATCCGGATCGACCCGGGCGCGTTCCGCCGGCTGATGGACGAGGACACCGAACTGTCGGACCTCATCCTCACCGCATTCCTCGCCCGCCGTAGCGAACTCCAGTCCGGCGCCGCCGCGCTCAGCGTGCGCATGCTCGGCAGCGAACTGTCTCGCGAGTCGCTGGCGCTGCGCTCCTGGGCCGCGCACGCGCGCATCGCCTATACCTGGTTCGACATCGACAGCACCGCGGGCGCGGCGCTCGCGCGGACGATCGGCGTCACCGACGAACGGCTGCCCGCGGCGGTAACGCCGACCGGAGTGATCACCGACGCGAATCCGGCGCAGGTCGCCGCGGCCCTCGGCCTCGCGTATTCAGCCGAAACCGAACCTGATTCGGCCGCAACAGATCTGATCATCGTAGGGGCCGGGCCCGCAGGGTTGGCCGCAGCCGTCTACGGCGCCTCCGAAGGGCTGCGCACGGTCGTGTTCGACGCGGTCGGGGTCGGCGGGCAGGCCAGTTCCAGCTCCCGCATCGAGAACTATCTCGGATTCGAGCACGGCATCAGCGGCGCGGACCTCACCGGCCGGGCCATGGTGCAGGCGCAGAAGTTCGGCGCCTCGCTGAACAGCCCGTGCCGGGTCGTCTCGGTGCGACGCACCGGCGCGCTGTTCGAGGTGACGCTGTCCGACGGCGCCGTCGCCTACTCGCGGGCGGTCATTCTCGCCGGAGGGGTGAAGTACCGGGCGCTGGACCTGCCGCGCTGGCCGGACTTCGAAGGGCGCGGAATCTATTACGCGGCCACCGAAATCGAGGCCCGCACCTGCTCCTGCACCCCGGTGGCGGTGATCGGCGGCGCGAACTCGGCAGGACAGGCCGCGCTTTTCCTGGCCGGCCGCGGGTGCATGGTCACCCTCGTGGTTCGATCGGGAGATCTGTCCGCCGGGATGTCGAGCTACCTCGCCCACCGCATCGAGGCCAACCCCGCGATCGACATCCGGCTCGGCACCGAGGTCACCGCACTGCACGGCGACGATCGCCTGGCCGCGATCACCGTGTCCGGCAAGAACGCACCCGAACCGCAGCAGCTCCCGTGTTCCGGCCTGTTCTGTTTCATCGGCGCCGACCCGGAGACCTCCTGGCTCGCCGACATCCGCCTCGACTCCGACGGATTCGTTCTCACCGACATCGCGCTCGGCCCCGGCACCGCGGAAGACATGTGGGACACCCTGGGCCGCGGCCCCCTCCCGTTCGAGACCAGCGTGCCGGGCATCTTCGCGGTCGGCGACATGCGCGCCGGATCGATGAAGCGCATCGCCGCCGCCGTCGGCGACGGCGCAGGTAGCGTCCGATCGGTACACGAATTCATCGGCCTCGCCGGCACGTGATCCGAAACCATGGCGTGGCGTCGCGACCGATCCGATCGATCCGGTACGTAGGCTGTGGCGACGACCGGCAACGAACTGGGCGAGTTCCTGGGCGGAAGAGGTCGCCGTACTCACCGGGGTCACATCTCGGAACCACACTCCTTGACAGGCAGCCTGGATTCGAGCTGCTGGAACCGATGCCGCCTCCACCGCCGGGTCGAGACTGCGGCACATCAGAATCCGCAGGACGCATCGGGAGCCCCGCACCTCACGCCATGTATCCCCGGCAGGCACACCCCCGCGTGCAGGGTGCCAGGAGTGGCGGCAACCGAATCCAGCGTTCCTAATAGTGAGCATGAGGGAGTGGCCCCAATCCGTCTCCGGTGGACTGGGACCCTTCCCCGGGGTTGCGGAAACCCCCGGCACGGTTGCGGTTAGCCGAGGGTTCATCGCGAAATGCATTGTGGGACAACTCCATCGGTGTTCTTGAATCGCTACGTCGATCAACCACCCCCCTTCGAGGTGCCTGAGCATCGGAATGGCTCCAGGTGTCGGTATGGGGGTATCCCCGGAGTTCGGCGACGAGTTCGGTTGGCGTGAAGTTGAAGACCAACCGCACGACCGCGAGCACCGATCCCGCGATGACCACGACGGATGTCAGGGCGGCAGCCACGATCGCTGCGAACAACTCGGTCTGACGCATCGACCAGCCCTCCCCGTTATGCGCCGTCGGCACGTGCGGGTGGGAGGTCTCGAAGAGGCGACATCGTTCGCCGGGCGTAGGTCTCTTCGGGGTTCACGGTGATCACGTCGAGTTGCTGGACCAGTGTCCCGGGTATCTCCCCGCCCTCGAAGTGCTCAGGGCTGGGGACAATGACCGCTTCGGCATCCAAACGGGTCGCTTGCGCCTTCAGGCGAGCCAACGGGGGCCGCCCGAACTTCGGGTCATAGATCACCATGTCGGCGAAGTCGTAGCCCAGACGTGTTGCGAGCTTGCGGATTTGGCTCTGATCCCACAGCTGCGCCACCCCGGACACGTCAGTCCGAAGGTAGCCCAGACACGTTGGCATGTAACGCATGTCTGCCCCTTCCAGCGGTAACTCGTGGTCGCCGACACCCTCGTTGAACTTGAGAAATTCCAGGTAGAACCCCGAATGGTCCTCGGACTCGTCCTCGGTGGCCTGAAGTTCCATCACACCCCCGGGGAACCTGAAGACCCTGCTACCTCGGTGCATCAGCGCTCCTTCATCGCTCGGGTGTGAGCCGCGCGGTTCGCGGCGGCGTTCACAACGAGCAAACTGCGGCGTTTGCCAGGCAAGAAAGATGGCAAGTCGCGACGAAAGTCGACTTGCCATACCTGCGCGGTAGACCAGAATGAACCCATGACCAGGGGTGAGGGCGACTCGACGATCGAACCCGGTCGGCAACCGCCATCGGTTGCCGATGATCTGGCGCGCGAAATCAAACGCCTCCGAAAAGAGGCGGGCATCTCTCAGCGCGTACTGGCATCCAAGATCGGCTACTCGCGCCAGTACGTCACCATGACCGAGTGGGAGGGTTCCAATCTCCCTTCGCCTGAGCTTGTTGCTGCGATCGACAACGCTCTCGAGGCAAACGGAGCGCTTGTCACCCTTCGCGCCCAGGCGGATGGCGATCGGCGAGAGACGCGGCGTGCTGGCGCGAGCTCGCTCGCCGGCACGGATGTACCCGGCAAGTCGCTCGCCGCCAACGTGTTCAGCCCCTTCAACCTGGAGTCCGTGCCCGCCTGCTACGCACCTGATTCCCCGAGCGCCGAAAGCGTCGCATGGTCCGATGTCGAGCGAGTGAAAGAAGCCACCCGCCACGCCGCGACCACGGAAAACCTTCATGGCGGCGGATCAGCCAATACCGCTGCCAGCCAACAGCTTTACTCGTTCGCACCGCTCGTGCGAGGAAAGACCGCACCCGAAACGCGCCGGGCATTATTCGAGGCCGTTGGCAACCTGAGCGGCGTCGCAGCCTTTGCCGCCTTCGATATCGGCGACTTCACCACCGCAGAGCAACACTCCCGATTCGCCCTCTGGTGCGCAGACTCTGCCGGATCGTGGGAACTACGTGCGAGCACGCTCGCCGACATGGCCCGAATGACGGCCTACACCAGCGGCGTTGACAACGCTCTGTCATTGATCGAACTCGCCCAAGTTCGGTGCGACCGGCTTTCTGCCACCACCCGCGCCATGCTCAGCGCGTTACGCGCACAGTTCCTCGCCGCCCTCGGTCGCACCGACGAGACGTTGAACGAGGTCGCGCGCTCAGACGATTACTTCGCCGACAGCATGCCCGGCGAAGATGCGCCCTGGATGTGCTATTACGACGAAGCCGAGCACTTGGGCAGCACCGGCAAGGCCCTCATACCGGTCGCGTTGGCTCGAAACCAAATGGATTTGGCCGCACCACGGATTGGCCAAGCCATCCGGCGACAAGGCCAGAGCTACCCTCGGTCACGAACTTTCTCGCTGACGCGACTGGCTACGCTGACCATGCGTCTAGGCGACCCCCAGGAAGCAGCCGCGCTCGGATTGCAAGCCGCGAGCCAAGCGAAAGAGCTTCATTCCCACCGCATTCGCGATGTATTGCAAGTGTTGACTCGTGCGTCGATCAAGCACCTTGGCATCCCCGAGGTGTATGGGCTGTACAGTGTGCTCACCGACGAGCGCGAGGCGTTCGAGGTGTCCTCGTGAACCAGCCTGGACCGCAGATCACCGCCGCCGAGGTGCTGTCCAGGGCGGCGAAACTCGGCAACGTCGATGCCCACGGCGCGGTCACCATCCGCGATGGCTCGCATGCGATCTTCGAGTTGCCCAACGGGATCGTGGCACGGATCGGCGAGCCGCACAGCTACAGGACGGCACAGCGGGAACTGTGTATCTCGCAGTGGCTCAACCGAAATGGCATCACGACAGTGCGCGCGGTGAACTCGATTCCACAGCCCACGGTGGTGGACGAACGGCCCGTAACCTGGTGGACTCTGATCCCCGACCACAGGCCGTCCACACCTGAAGAGCTGGGCACGATGCTCCGCCAGTTGCATGCGTTGACGGCCCCGACCGAGTTCCCGCTGCCGAGCTACGCGCCATTCGATCGACTGCGAGAACGCATCGAGTCCGCAACCACGATCGAGGAAGTCGACCGCTCATGGCTTTTGGAGCAGTACGCGCGGCTGCACCAGCGGTACGACGAACTGGACGACCCGTCGCCGCCTTGCGTCCTACACGGCGACGCCTGGCAAGGAAATCTCGTGGTGCCGCCCTCCGGTGATCCCACCGTCTTGGACCTCGACAAAGTATCTGTTGGTTGGCGCGAGTGGGATCTCGTTCAACTGGCGGTCGACTACACCGACTTCCGACGGATCACCGCCGGCCAGTATCAGAGCTTTGTCGACGCCTACGGCGGCTACGACGTGACCCGGTGGCCGGGTTATCGGGTACTTGCCGATATCCAGGAGTTCCGATGGGTCGGTTTCGCGCTTGGTCGATCGGATACGAGGCAAGCAGCCGCGATAGAAGCCCAGCACCGCATCGCGTGCCTCCGTGGACTGGTGCCGAAGCCCTGGACCTGGCGAGCGCTCTGAGTCCCGGTGTGCCGTGCCACGAGCCTACGAGCAACCCTGCCGCCCCCATGTTGTGCTGGCTCGTTGTACGGGTGACTACCGTGTTCGATGTCGATGGTGCCACGCCGTACGAGCGGTGATTTCCGTTGTGGCGGTGGGTATTCGGATGGTTGGTAAATCCCTTACTGGATAATTCTCGGCGATTTCCTTGACCTTGATCCGAAACCACGGCGTGGTGTCGCGACCGATCCGATCGGTCCGGTACGTAGGCTGTGATGATGACCGGCATCGAACTGGGCGAGTTTCCGCGCGGAAGAGGCCGCCGTACTCACCGGGGTCAGCGCCGACTGCTACATCCGGCTCGAACAGGGCCGGAAACATGATCTACCGGGCCTTCGGCGTGCAGCGAGCGCCGGGCCGACAACTCCTGGCCGGCACCGCGGCACCGGGTAGTGAGACCGCCCTGGCCGAGCTCGCACCCGAGGCCCGGGATTGGTCCGCACGGGCACACTCGATCTCGAATCGCAACGTCCACCACGTATGAGAGGACCCGCAGTGATACCTTCCCCCGCCGACCTCATGCGCCGCAACCTCCTCGATGTCTTCAACGAGCCCGACCCGGCGCGGCGCGCCGCGGCCATCGCCGAAACCTATGCCGCGGAGGTGATCTGGCACGAGGCGGAACAAATCATGCACGGACGCAAGGAACTCGAACGCCGCGCCGAGGAGCTGCGCGCCGAGAACCCGGACTGGGTCTTCCGCCCGGCGGGCCCGGCCTCCGAACTCGACGACATCGGCCACCTCGGCTTCCACTACGGTCCCGCGGGCCAGTCCCCGGTGGTCGTCGGTATGGACATCGCGCGCACCCAGGACGGCACCATCATCGAGCTGTACACCATCGTCACCGAAATCCACGAGCCGGCCTGACCGGGTCGGAGTGCTACTCCGGTTTCCGGAACACCAGGATCTTGCCGGTTGCCCGCTGCCTGACCTCGCCCTCCTGGTTGATCGTCAGGTACTCGGTGGTGACGATTCCGCGCGCGGGATCGGACCGGCCGACCTTCACCTCGGTGACGACCGACTCGACGTGCAGCACGTCGCCGGGTCGCGTCGGCGTCGGCCACGCCAGCTGCTGCTCGACGCCGATGATGCCGTGCGCGATCGGCAGCCCACCATCGACGAGCAACCGCATGGTGATCGCGGCCGTATGCCATCCGCTGGCCGCCAGCCCGGCGAAGAACGTTCCCGCCGCCAGGGATTCACCGAGATGGAACGGCTGCGGATCGTACGACTCGGCGAAGGAGACGATCTCCGCCGCGGTCACGGTGTGGGACCCGCTCCGGAAGCGATCCCCTACCCGAATATCGTCCAGCCACAAGGCCTGTGCGGTCACGACTACTCCCGGCCGACCGGATCACGCCGCGCCGGCGGCGATCTCGGCCGGCTGAGCGCGGGCGGCGGCGACCAGTTCCTCATTCGTGTTCGCGGGCCCTGCCGGCATGGTGATTCCTCCCTCGATCCAGGGTGCAAGGACGTACTACGAGGCCTGCAGTTGCTTCAGCGCGGTCGCCCAGTTCTCGACGTGATAGCCCGTGGCGAGCTTTCCGTCTCGGACGGTGAACACGTCGATGGCCATGGTGCGGAAGGACTTACCGGTAGGCGCAGCACCCCAGAACTCGGCCACGGGCGTCCCCGTCGCCTCGCCGCGCACGATCATCATGTCGTCGACCACATGGATGTCGACGACCTCCCACGCCAGATCCGGGACGGTCTCCCCCATCCGCGTGAACACCTCACCCAGCTGGTCACGCGTCAGGAAATCCTGGTTGGTGTGGAACGACCGGTAGTCGTCGTTGCATGCCTCGGCCAGCAGTGCTGCGACGTCCTGCTCGGCCGGCCTGTTCAACGCGGCATACAGCGGCGCAGAGATCGTCCGCGCCTGCTCCACCGTCATCGTCGATTCGTCGCTCTTGGTCATGGAGACGCTCCTCGTCACAGGCATCATCTGATCCGGGCCATACCAGCGGCCGAAACGTCAGCGTGCCCGATCCGCGCCGCCCGAGGCATCACACATTCAGGTGATGGGCCGCAGCCGGTGCGGATCTTCGGAGCTACTCATCGATCGCGCCACTCGGGTCGGCTGGAGCCGCGCGGTACCAAGGGCGGGTCCGGCCAAGCGGGGTCGGTGTGGGAGAAGCGGACGGGCGGGGCGAGCATGTGAATGTCGCCGAGGGGGCTGGAGGCGTCGTAGGCGGCGGGTTCGCGAAGGGTGTGGTCGTCGTCGGTGCCGGCGAGTGCCGGGTCGACCAGCCCGAGGGTTTGGTACCACATGGCGGTGCGGGTGAGGTTGACGGTGACGTGCCAGGAGCCGCCTTCGATGGCTCGTTTGTTCAGGGCGCCGAGGGCGCCGATGGCTCCCATATAGCCGGTGATGAAATCGTTGATCATGCCGGTGACAGGGAGTTTCGGGTTCTCCGGGGTGCCTTCGAGGGTCATCAGGCCCGAGGCGGCGGAGCCGTTCATGTCGAAACCGCCGCGGGTGCGCCAAGGGCCGTCGGAGCCGTAGCAGGTGACCGAGACGACAATGATGCCCGGGTACCGGGCGGCCAGCTGCTCGGGGTCGAGGCCGAGGCTCTCGAGCTTGTCGCCGCGGTGATTGTTGACCACGATATGGGTGTCGGCCAGGAGCCCGTCGGCGCGTTCGCGACCGGCGTCCGTGGTGAGGTCGAGATAGGCGCTGCGAGAGCCGACATTGGCTTCGGCATAGATGAAGTCGTGCTCGTAATCGTTCGGGCGGGTGGCGCACAGCACGTCAGCTCCGTGCTCCGCCAGGGTGCGGCCCACGGTGGGACCGGCGATGGCGTGGGTGAACGACAGCACGCGGATGCCGTCCAAAGGTCGTGCAGCCGAACCGAAGTCGGATGTCGGTGCGTCGCCGATGCGGCGCAGCCCGATCACGGGCTGCTGCGCCAGCAGTGCGCCCTGCGGGTGAGCCAGCCATTCCCCGGGGGTGCGGGCGATGCACAGCGGGAGCCCCGCGGCGTTGGCGGCGTCCTCGAGTTCGAAGGCGTCGCGGGTCGCGAAGGCGGCCGCGACCTTCGCGTAATCGGGTGGGACGTCGAGGAATCGGCACCATTTCGCCGCCAGGTGCGGGTAGACGCCCGAGGCCATGACGGTGCGGCCGTCGGCCGTGCGATACGGCGTGAGCAGGAAGGGATTGTCTGCGACGAGCGGGAACGGCGGCAGTTCACCGGCGAGGGTGGGGTGCCAGAACGCATGCGGGGTGATGCCGTGCACGGCCTGCCGCAGGTCGAGATGCAGATCCTGGCCCGGGCCACCACGGCGGCGATGCAGGGCGACAGCGCCGACGGCGGCGGCCATGATCGGAATCCCGATGCACGCCCCGAGCCGGTGGCGGGCAGGCAGTATCGGATCCTGTCCGGCGAAACCGACACTGCCTCCGGCGTTTTCGGTGGAGAGACCGACGTCGGCCAGCAGGTCGTTCAGGGCGGCGACATGGTCGAGGCCGTGCGCGCCGCGGACAGGGATGTCTTGCTCAGTCATGGATATCGCCTTCCGGGGCGGACAGTCGCTCGATCAGAATTTCGACGGTTTCCCAACGTGCCGTGGCCGTTTCGGCACGCTGAGCCGACCGCTCGGTCAGGGTGTGCAGGTTCTCGCCCTCGACGACCGTCACTATCAGCCGGGTGAGGTCCTCGATCGGCAGCACGGGAACGAGCCCTTTCGCCGCGAGCGCCTCGGTGAGCAGTTCGGCCATTGCGGCGCGACCGCGGGCCTCGTGCTCGAGCAGCGCCCGCGCGAGTGCGGGCCGCCGAATCGCATGCAGCCCGAACTCCGCCGACACCAGCAACCACCGCCGCTCCGCCTCGTCCACCATCGACGGCAGTACGCCCCCGCTCAGCCTCGCGGCAGGGTCGCGGTCCGGCGGCAGCAACTGCCGCAGCCGCTCGCGCCGCGCATTCCACTCCCGATCGAACAACGCCAGGAACAGCTCGTCCTTGTCGGCGAAGTTCGAGTAGAACGCCCCCTTGGTCAGCCCACCCCGAGCGCAGATCTCCGGAATCGACGTCGCCCCGAAGCCCTGCTCCGCGAACAACGCCAACGCCGCGTCCAGCAAAGCGGTCACGGTGATCGGCCTGCGCTTGGTCACTCCTTTGGGCATGACCGAAGCATAACTGATACCGATCGGTATCCGATACTGATCAGTATTGAATCGCTGCCCCACGTCGATCGGACTGGTCATCATCGGTGCGACCCGATACACCGGAATCAGCAGCACGCCAAGCTGTTCCGCACCGTGCCGAGCCCATACCAGCGGGACCGCTAGAGTTCGGGAATGCCGGAAAAGATTCTCCGTAACACGTTCACCGTCCCTGCCCCCACGGAAGCGGCCTACGAGCATCTGACCCGGCCCGAGAACTACATCGGCCTGTCGCCGCTCGTCGTGGCGGTCGAGGATGTCCAGGATGGCTCGTACGTAGCCGTCGAACGGTTCCGGCTCCTCGGGCTGAAATACGACAACCGCATCCGGGTGTCGCTCGAGGGGACGCCCGGCAAGGCGGTCTGGGGTGAGGTGAAGAGCCCCGGCGGCGTTCACATGGGCTACCGCTTCGAGTTCGCCGACGGCCCGGAAGGCACGCGCATCGAGGACGAGCTCCGGCTGCGCACCCCGCTCGGACTGATGGCCTTCGCATCCGGCCAGGCCCGCAAGGTCCAGCTGGCCCGCGCCACGATCCTGGCTCAGCGCCTCGGGCAGCTCTGATCAGGTCCCGGTTGCGCTGGCACTCATCGAATTTCGACGGAAGCCGACGCGGGCGAGGTCCGGGCGGGAATTCAGCCGTCCGGCCTCGCGCCCGCCGTTGCGGCGGAACGGCCGAGCGCCAGCCGCTCGTTGGTCACCCTGATCTGGCGCACGGTCGTGGTAGCGAGCGCGGCAGCTTGCGAGGGTGATATCCGCCCGCACAGGTGATCCCAGTGCACCGCGAGGATGTCGCCGGCCTCGACGTCGGGCACGGCGGCGTACCCATCGTGCCAGACGTCCAGGGTCCGGTCCTCGGGTCTGGACAGGCCCAGGCTCAGGCCATCCCAGCTCAACCGGCGGGACCGGACCAGCACCTGCGAATCGCTCCGATCCATCACTCGCGCCCAGGTGATCCGGCAGTCGTCGAGAATCCGCAGGGCCGGGCCTTCACCCGCCGCATCGAGCAGCCGGGACCAGGGGTAGACGCCGAGCACGTGGAAGCTGTGGTTGGGCGCGGCCTCCACGGCCAGGCGGGCGCTCAGGTGCGCCCAATACTGGCCGGCGACCGGACCGATGCGCGCGAGCAGGGCCGCGCCGAACTCGGCCGGATCCAGCGCGGCACCGACTCCGCCACCGAGCCAATAGGATTCGACGAGCCGGGCGTCGAGTGGATCCTCGATCCCGGTCAGCGCGGACATCACGCACAGATACGGCCACGCCCCGGAGAACAACGGTGCGGTCGCCCGCACGGCCGCGCTCGACCCGTCACGCAGCCCGGCAGAGTCGGGCGGCCCGCAGTAGCCGAGCGCGTTCGGCGCGTAGGCGTAGCGCGCGAACATCTCGGTCCCGTCGACGTGGACCGGGTCCATGGGCGAATTCCCTTCCGCCTCAGCAGATTCTGGGTAACTGTTCTCCGGCCGGCAGATCCACCACCCGGGTACCGCCGAGGGCGGTCCTGGCCACCACCATGCCCGGATGCTCGGACACACAGACGCCGATCGCAGCGGCCCGCGTCCCGAGCGGATGGGCGTGCATGGCGGCCAGCACCCGGTCCGCGTCCTCGGCCGCGACGAAGGCGACCAGCTTGCCCTCATTGGCGACGTACATCGGGTCGAGACCGAGCAGTCCACAGGCGTCGCGGATCTCGGGCGGGATCGGGATGTCGTTCTCCTCCAGTGCCACACCGACTTTCGCGGTATGGGCGATCTCGTTGAGCGATGCGGCCATACCGCCGCGCGTGGGGTCGCGCAGCACGTGCACGTCGGCGCCGGTGGCGAGCATGGCAGCCACCAGGCCGTGCAGCGGTGCGGTATCGCTGCACACCGTGGTGCCGAACTCCAGTCCCTCGCGACAGCTCAGCACCGCGACGCCGTGCAAGCCGATATCGCCGCTGACTATCACCACGTCCCCGACACTCGCGCGCTGGGGACGGATGTCCACGCCCTCGTCGATCACGCCGATACCCGTGGTGTTGATGTACACCCGGTCGCCGTGCCCGGCGTCGACCACCTTGGTGTCACCGGTGACCAGGGTGACGCCCGCGCCGAGCGCAGCGGTACCCATCGCCCCGGCGATCTGAGCGATCTCGGCCAGCGGGGTGCCCTCTTCGAGAATGAACGCCGTCGACAGCGCCAGCGGTCGCGCACCGGCCATGGCCAGGTCGTTGACCGTGCCGTTGACCGCGAGCTCACCGATCGATCCGCCCGGGAACACCATCGGTTTGACCACGAAGGAGTCGGTGCTGAAGGCGAGCCTGGACTCCCCGACGGTGAGCACCGCCGAGTCCCCCATCCCGGCCTCGGCGGCCGCGCCGAAGGCGGGCAGGAACAGATGCTCGACCAGTTCCCCCGACATCGCGCCGCCGCCACCGTGGCCCATGACGATGGTGGGTGAATCCCGTAATGGCATGGGGCACACCCAGTTCGCCAGGTCGACGGGCGCCGAGATCTCCTCACGCATGTGCCACCTCCGCGGGCAGGTCCAGGCGCCGGTACAGGTAGTAGGCGGCGCACGCGCCCTCGGAGGAGACCATCGTGGCCCCGAGGGGGTTGCGGGGCGTGCACTGCTTGCCGAAGGCCGCGCACTCGTGCGGCTTGATCAGCCCTTGCAGCACTTCACCGGAACGGCAGATCGAGGACTCGGCGGTGTGCAGGTCGCCCACGGCGAACCGCTGTTCGGCGTCGAACTCGCGATACCGGTCCGAGAGCCGCCACCCACTGCGCGGTATCACGCCGATCCCGCGCCAGGCGCGGTCGGTGACCTCGAAGACGTCTTCGAGCATCGCCTTCGCGACCGGGTTGCCCGCTTCGGCAACGGCTCGCGGGTAGGCGTTCTCCACCTCGTGCCGTCCGGATTCGAGCTGAATGACGGTGCGCCGGATGCCTTCGAGGATGTCGAGCGGCTCGAACCCGGTGACCACGACCGGAACCCGGTACTTGTCGGCGAGCGGCGGGTATTCGCGGGTACCCATCACCGTGCAGACATGCCCGGCGGCCAGGAACGCCTGCACCCGGCACGACGGTGATTCCATGATCGCGGCGATGGCGGGCGGCACCAGCACGTGCGAGACGAGCAGCGAGAAGTTCCGTATGCCAAGCCGTTTCGCCTGATAGACGGTCATCGCATTGGCGGGCGCGGTGGTCTCGAAGCCGATGCCGAAGAACACCACCTGCCGATCGGGGTTGGCCTGCGCCAGCTCGAGCGCGTCGAGCGGCGAGTACACCACCCGGACGTCCCCGCCTTCGCTCTTGACCCGGAACAGGTCCTTGGAGCTGCCCGGTACCCGCAGCATGTCGCCGAACGAGCAGAAGATCACGCCGGGCTGCGCGGCGATGTCGAGGGCCTTGTCGATCATGCCGAGCGGGGTCACGCACACCGGGCAGCCGGGTCCGTGGATCATTTCGATCGTCTCGGGCAGCAGTTGGTCGATGCCGTGACGGATGATCGAATGCGTCTGCCCGCCACACACTTCCATGATCGCCCAGCGGCGCGTTGCGCTTTCCCGGATCCGCTCGAGGAGAACCCCGGCGAGTTGCGGGTTGCTGAATTCATCGAGGTACTTCACGACCCCACCTCCGGTTCATCCGACTCCTGCCCTGTCGACTCCTGCGCTGCTTCGGGATTCGCCAGGCCCGCCTGCGCGGCCGCGATCTCGAATCCGTTACCGAACTCCTCCTTCAGAACACCCAGATGCTCGAACTCGGCGAGTGTCCGCAGGGCGGATTCCTCATCGAGCCGCTGGATGGCGAAACCGACGTGAACGACGACGTAGTCGCCGACCGCGGCGTCGGGGATGTATTGCAGGCATACGTCCTTCTGCACGCCGCCGAAGTCCACGATCGACATCAGGGTGCCATTGCGTTCCTGCAGGCTGAGAACCCTTCCCGGGACTGCCAGGCACATTTGCTGCTCCCTTCGCTCAACCCGCCTCGGCGGCGAGTAGTTGCCCGAATGCCAGGCCGCCGTCGTTGGGCGGCAACCGATGAGCGGTCAAGACTCGAAAACCGTTGTCCACCAACAGTCCACGCGCGGCCGACAGCAGCAGCGCGTTCTGGAACACGCCGCCGGTCAGGACGACCGGGGTGGCCGGGGTGGCGTAGTCGGCCGCGAGGCCGAGGACCAGCCGCGCGACCGCGTCGTGGAAACGCGCCGCGATGATCCCCACCGGGACGCCCGCCCGCACATCGCCGATCACGGCGCCGATCACCGGGGCGGCGTCGAACACCGACGCACCGTCCCCGTCTCCGGCCCGATCCGGCCTCGCGAACCGGTAATGCCCGGCCGCCGGGTCCACCCCGCGCGCATGCCATTCCAGTTCGATCGCGGCCTGCGCTTCGTAGTCGACCTCGAACCGGACCCCGGCCAGTGCCGCGACGGCGTCGAACAGCCGGCCCATACTCGACGTCGGCGCGCTGCCCAATCCGGTGTCCAGCTGGTGGGCGAGCACGGCGCGCTCGGCGGGCGGGCACGCAGCCACCGCGGGAAGATCCTCGGTCCATTCGATTCCGGCGGCCCGCAGGTGCGCCAGCGCCATGCGGTAGGGGCGGCGCACGCTCACGTCGCCACCGGCCAGCGGTACGTAGCGCAGATGGGCCAGCCGCCGGTAGCCCTTGTATCCGGCCGCCAGCACCTCGCCGCCCCAGATCGCGCCGTCGGGCCCGAATCCGGTGCCGTCGAAGGCGATTCCGAGGACGGCGGCGGCCGGATCGAGGCCGTGTTCACCCATGACCGCCGCGATGTGCGCGTGATGGTGCTGCACGGTGCGCACCGGCCGCTCGCCCGCCTGTTCCCGCGCCCACGCGGTCGAGCGGTAGCGCGGGTGGGCGTCGGCGGCCAGCACGACCGGTCGCACGCCGGTCAGTTCCTCGAGATGGCGTTCGGCGTCGGTGAAGGCGCGCAGCGTCGCCAGATCGTCCATATCGCCGATGTGCTGGCTGAGCCAGGCATAGCGCCCGTCGCCGACGGCACAGGTGTTCTTGAGATCCGCACCCACCGCGAGCGTGGGCTGGACCGGCAGCGGCAGGGCCAGGGGCAGCGGGGCGAAGCCGCGGGAACGACGCAACGGCAGTTCCATGCCGTCGACCACCCGCAGTACCGAATCGTCGCAGGGCACCAGGATGGGACGGTCGTGCGCGAGCCAGGCGTCCGCCAGACCCGTCAGCCGGGTCCGCGCGTCGGCGTCGTCGTAGCAGATGGGTTCGCCACCGAGGTTCGCCGAGGTCATCACGAGCACCCGGGGGCCGGGCGGGTCACCGGGCAGGCCGAAGAGCAGCAGATGCAGCGGCGTGTAGGCGAGCATGACGCCGAGATCGGGGTTGCGCGGGGCGACCGACGGCGCGATGGCGAATTCCGGAGCGCGCCCGCCGGTTTCGGTACCGACGGCGAGGTCCGCGCGTGGCAGCAGCACGATGGGCCGGGCGGGCCCGGTCAGCAGTCGAGCGGCCGTCTCGTCGATCTCGGCGATACGCCGTGCCGTATCCAGATCCGCCGTCATGACGGCGAACGGCTTGTCCCCGCGGCGTTTCCGCCGGCGCAGCTCGGCCACTGCCGTCTCGTTCCCGGCGTCGCAGGCCAGGTGGTACCCGCCGATGCCCTTGACGGCGAGAATTCCGCCGTCGCGCAACAACTCTCGTGCGGCGGCGACCGGATCACCGGCGCCCGGGCCGGTGTAGGACAACCGGGGACCGCAGTCGGGGCAGGCGATGGGCTGCGCATGGAAGCGCCGGTCGGCGGGATCGGCGTACTCGGCGGCGCACCGCGCGCACATCGGGAAGCCGGCCATGCTGGTGCGATCGCGGTCGTAGGGCAGGCTCGCGATGATGGTGAACCGGGGACCACAGTTGGTGCAGTTCACGAAGGGGTGCCGGTAGCGCCGGTTGCCCGGATCGCACAGATCGGCGACACACTCGGCGCAGATGGCCACATCGGGTGAGGCCAGTGTGCGTCCGGTCCCGTCCCGGCTGGTCGCGGCGATATGGAAGCCGGTGCCGCCGCGCACCGGAATCTCGAGGCACTCGACGGATTCGACGACCGCCAGCGGCGGCGCATCCGACCGCATCCGCCGCACGAACTCCGCCAGATCCGCGGTCGCGCCCTCGATTTCGATGATCACACCGCAGCTGTCGTTGGACACCGATCCGGTCAGGGACAGCTCGGCGGCGGTGGTGTACACGAACGGCCGGAAGCCGACGCCCTGAACCACGCCGCGCACCACCACGCGGCGGCGGCCGCGCCCGGCGCTCATGGCGCGTCTCCCTGGCGCAGCAGCCGCAGCCCGTCCAGGGCCGCGGCCGCGCCGGCCGCATCGGTCTTCTCCACCGCCAGGCCCATGTGAATGATCACCCAGTCACCGGGCCGGACCGGATCCTGGTCCAGCAGGCCGACATTCACCTTCCGCCGCTCACCGGAAACGTCGACGAGCGCGATCTGGTCGTGATAGCCGTCGAGAATCTCCACGACCAGGCCCGGAATTCCGAGGCACACGGCTCACACCTCCTGCCGGGCGAGTAGTTCGGCCAGCACGTCGCCGACCGCGGCGACCGCGGCGGGCACGGCGGCGGCGACCACGTCGGTCAGTCCCATACGCTCGTCGACCGAGCACACCTGGCAGCCCACCACGACCGTCGGCGGCACCGCGCCGCCGAGTGCGCGCACGGTCTCGAAGACGGCCTCCGGGTGCATGGCGTGCCCGTCGAATCCGGCAGCGCCGCCGCCGGATTCGGCGCGGAAGACCTCCACGCGTCCCGGTTCGCCGCGATCGGGGATCGCGTCCACCAGCACCAGCGCGTCCCATCCGTCGAGCAGGTCGTAGGCCAGGTGCAGGCCCCGGATGCCGTAGTCGGTGACGCACACGCCGGGGTCGTGGTCCGGCGGCAGCCGCCGGACCACCTCGGATCCGAATCCGTCGTCGCCGAGGAACATATTGCCGATCCCGGCGACCAGTACCCGTGTCGTGCGATCACCCGCTCACATGTGCCGTATCCGGAAGTACCTGCGGATATCGGGGATGGACACAAGGCCCACAGCGACCGCGAACAACGCGGCCAGGGCGACGATCACGATCGCGACCACTCCTACCGTTGCCATCTCCGGCCCTTCCTTTCACTCGGGCGAGCCGTCCAGCGGCTCGATCTCATCGGGGGCGAAGTACAGGTAGCGCCCGTACCATTCGTGCAATTCGGCTGCGGGGTCGTCCTCGGCGACCACACCGACGTGCACCCCGCCGTCCACGTCCTCGTGCACCGTGACCACCCTGGCGGTGCGGCCGGCATAGAACAGGTCCTGCGCGTCGGCGCGGCGCCCGGGATGCAACCGCACCCGGCTGCCCTTGCGCACCAGCACCCCGGCCACCGCCACCGCGTCGGTGTCGGGCGCAACGGCACTGTCGGCCATCGGATCCCACCAGTCGACGCCGTCGGCCAGCGTGGGCAGCACCCGTGGGGACGGGTCCTCCCGCAGCACGCCGTGCAGGGATCCCAGTCGCTCGGCGTCGAGCTTCTCGCAGCGATCGATGATCTCGGCGGCGAGCGGGTCGGTGGCGCGCGCCTCGCGCTTCTCGTCATCGGTCATGGTCAGCACGCGCAGCGCCAGGATCTCGTCGATCTCGGTGGAGTCGAACAGCGGGCCCTGGCTCTGCGGGGCGATCTCGGGATGGTCGTAGAGGATGATCGGGGAGACCAGCAGCAGCTCGTCCTGGCCGGGCGGGCCCGCCAGCACCGGGAAACAGCGGTGGTGGCAACAGCTTTGGACAGCATCCTCGGCGTCGGCAGGCGGATCGGTGAGCGAATGGAACCGCCCGCCGTCGAGTTCGACGATCAGGTGCGCGCCCAGCAGCGAGCGGGCCAGCGCGTCATCGGGGTCGGTGGCCGCCGCGCCGGTGTTGCGCAGGACGATGCCCACTCGGCGGTAGCCGCCGACGTCGTCCACCGACAGTTCGAGCTCGCCGCGGAGCGGTTCCCGGGTGCGCAGCAACGAGCCGACCACGCCGCCGGTGTCGTCACTGATCGCCGCACTCTCCTCGGCGCCGGGGACCGTGAACGGAAAAATGCTGTGCGCCAACGGTATCGGGCCGATGTCGTGCTCGTATTCGACGGCCTCGTCCCAGCTCAGCCAGGACCGACCGGCGGCATGGAGTTCCGCGACGGCGGTGCCGTCCGAGCTCCGGACCGTGCGCCGCTGCCGGTGCAGGAACCGCACCGCGACACTGATCCGCGCCGGCTCACCGGCCGTGACCGGGAACTGCGTCGCGAGCTCGGAATCCTCGCCCAGCCCGTCCGCGGCCGCCCGCTCCGGTCCGAGCACGCCGAACTGCCAGCGGCACACGTTCTTCCGGGCGCTCGCCCGGTACGGGTACAGCAGGTACCCCTCGTAGAGCACCGCGTCGGCCACCGCGCGCGCCGCCGCCCGTGCCGCGACATCGGCGCTCATCACGCACCCCCCGCGGCCAGCAACTCGCGCACCGCCTGGTCGTAGCCGAGCAGGCCACGACCGGATTTGAAGGCGGACAGCTCATCCAGTGTCTCCCGCGACAACCGCACCCAGCCCGTGTCCGGGAAGTGCGCGGCCATCAGATCCCGCCACACCGACACCGGCATGTCGAACCGGTCGTCGCGGTCCCACGGCACCTGCTGCACCGCGAAACCGGTTTCGCCCCTGATGAACACGGTGCCACTGAACAGGAACGACAGCGGGACCGTGCCGTCGCGCAGCGCGTGCAGATACTTCGAACCCGCGACCTCGAGGTCGTAGGTGCACAGCATCGGCAGATCCACCTCGGTGCCACCGCTGGCGAAGCCGGGAACCATTGTCGCGCAATGCATCCACAGGAAGGAGCGTTGGGTCTCGGCCCAGCGTTCCCGGGGACCGAACAGATCGGTCAGGCCCGCACCCTCCTCGTCGGTGTAGGAGCGGCGGTTCGGGTCGATACGCACCTGTGCGCGCAGGGCGATGGCGTGCACGGGCTCCTCGGACAGCGCGGCGATGCCGGTCCGCGCCGACAGGGTCGGCGTCACGGCATACGGTTCGGGCCGGATGCCCAGGACCGCGAAGGTGATCGAGTACGCCGGGCTCACGGGGTGCCTCCCACGACACGGGCCCGGGCGGTCATGGCGGCGAGGAATTCCTCGATGTAGTGGCGGGCTTCCTGCCCGCCGTCGAATCCGCGCCACAGCAACCGCATGTGCCCGACGAATTCGTAGCAGGCGTCGATCGGCAGCAGCAGGCAGGTCGGGGTGCCGCCGCGCTCGGGCAGGTGGATCAGCACGGCCTCGACATCGTCGTCGGCCTGTGCGAGCTCGGGATGCCGGTCCAGGATCGCGCTCCACTGGTCCAGCGGCAGTTCGGATTCGGTGGCGCCGGCCGGGCCGGGATAGAACGCCACCGTGCGGCCGAGCGTGGAGTTGCGGAAGAAGAAGGCCAGGCCGACCGGAATCTGCAGGGCGTCCCAATCCCCCGGGCCGATGCTGACCCCGGGGAAGGCGAGGCAGCGATCCGGGACCGCGCGATACCGCAGGTTCGCGGTGCGGTCGGTGAACAGCAGATAGCAGGCCCGGCAGACGCACATGAGTTGTCTGCCTTCGATATTCACGACGTGGCTGTGCGTCTCGGCGATGGTTTCACCGCACATCTCACACCGCTCCCCCGCCGGCGCCGGGGCGGGCCGGGACGTCGCGAGCCTGCGCAGCACGCCGAAGGCGGGATTCATCCGGCCGCCTCCATCGGCACCGCCACCTGCGGTGTGCCCGAACGGATCAGAACCGGGAGCGGTTCCAGATGACCGTCGCCGTCCAGGCGTGCGCCGGCGTGTACGACGTCGAAGTGGGCCCGGCAGACCGGGCAGCGCAGCACGGCCGCGCCGGCCCCGAACCCGGCCCGGCGATGCAGCGCCGCTCCCACCATCGAATTCCCGCACGACGGACAGTGATCGCGGTAGACGAACAGCTCGTCGCCGACCCGGCAGGCCACGACGGCCGCGCCGGCCAGCGCGAAACCACCCACCTCACCCGTGCCGAGCAGTGCCAGCTCGGGCGCCCCGATCCAGGTTCCGCCGTGCTCGCCGTTGGCGTGGACGCGGGCCAGCAGTGACTCCGCCGGGATCACGCCGGTATTCGAATCCGGTTCGGACGCAACCACTTCGATGGTCTCGATCTCCGGCGCGGCGGCGCGCACCGCGTCCTCCACCGCCAGCTCCAGGGTCACCCCGGAGGACGGGCAACTGCGGCAGCTGCCGGTGAAGGCCAGCCGCAGCACGCCGTCGGTCACCGCCACCACCGTCACGTCGCCACCGTGCGAGCCCAGGTATGGGCGCACTCCGTCCAGCGCCGTGCGCACGCGGGTGAGCGTGTCGTGCGGGTGCAGTCCGTGTACCAGCAGCAGGCTGGCGATCAGGTCGTCGGCCACCAGCCGTTCGACGGTCTCGGGATCGAGCAGCCGGATGGTCCGCTCGAGTCCCGCACCGTACAGGCCGACGATCTCACCGACCAGTTCCTCGGCGCGCTCCCGCGCCACGGGCCCGGCGGCGGAAATCGCACCCAGCAGGGTGTCGATCCGCTCGCCGGCCTCGCGCCAGCGATCGGTGTCCGCGGCCTGAGCGCGGTGGTCCTCGGATCGGTCGTTCACCGCGCTCGCCTCCTGGTACCGGCTCGACCGCTACTCAGCGGTCAGCGCCTGGGTGGGTGAGTGGAGCAGGTCCAAGGACTTGCCACCACCCAGGTACATGTGCACACCGCAGGGCAGGCAGGGATCGAAACTGCGGACGGTGCGCATGATGTCGATGCCCTTGAAGTGCTCCCGATCGTTCTCCTCGAAGATCGGCTGTCCCTGCACCGCGTCCTCGTACGGTCCCGGGGTTCCGAAACTGTCGCGCGGGCTGGCGTTCCAGGGTGTGGGCGGATACGGATGGTAGTTGGCGATCTTGCCGTCCCGGATCACCATGTGGTGCGACAGCACACCGCGCACGGCCTCGGTGAAACCGCAGCCGATGCTCTCGTCCGGCACCTCGAAATGCTCCCAGGTCTTCGTCCGCCCGGCCCGGATCTCTTCGAGCGCCTTCTCCGCGAAGTGCAGCGCGCACGCCGCGGCGTAGGCCTGGAAGTAGGTGCGGGCGCGGTTGCGCTCGATGGTGTTGCTGCCGAAAGCCGGTATCGTCCACTCCAATTCGACCGGACCCTTGAGCGCCGTCTTGGGCAGATTGATCTGCACGCTGTGGCCGGTGGACTTGACATAGCCGATGTCGACCATCCCCGCCAGGGCGGTGGACCACAGTCGCGCCAGCGGTCCGCCACCGGTGTCGAGCGCGAGATGTTCCTTGCCGTCGAACCAGCGTGGCGACATCACCCAGCTGTACTTGTCCTCCAGGTCGCGCTTCTGCGGGCTGGGGTTGGTGTGCTGATTCCAGGGGTGGCGGCGGTCCACCGGATTGCCCAGCGGATCGTTCTTGACGAACATCTCCTGGTCGGTCCAGTCCTCGTAATACGAACTGCCCAAGAGGATTCGGATACCGAGATTGATGTCCAGCAGTGAGTGGGTGATCAGTTTCCCGTCCACTATGACGCCGGGGGTCACGAACATCGCGTTGCCCCAGTTCTCCATGTCCTTGTAGTTGAAGTTGCACACCTCCGGATCCTGGAACGAGCCCCAGCAGCCCAGCAGCGTGCGCCGCAGGCCGACCCGGTTGTATCCGGGCAGCGCCGCGTAGAAGAAGTCGAACAGGTCGTCGTGCATGGGGACGACCTTCTTCATGAACTCGACGTAGCGCATGAGCCGGGTCATGTAGTCGGTCATCAACTGGATGGTGGCGACCGTGCCGACCCCGCCGGGGTACAGCGTCGACGGGTGCACGTGGCGGCCCTCCATGAGGCAGAACATCTCTCGCGTATAGCGGCTGACCTGCAGCGCCTCGCGATAGAACTCGCCGGTGAAGGGGTTGAGCGCCCGCATGATGTCGGCGACGGTGCGGTAGCCGTGCGCCTGCGCGTGCGGCGCCTCGGTCTTCTCGGCCAGGGCTAGCACGCCCGGGTTGGTCTCGGACACCATCTTCTCGCAGAAGTCCACGCCGACCAGGTTCTCCTGGAAGATGTTGTGGTCGAACATGTACTCGGCGGCCTCGCCCATATTGACGATCCACTCGCCCAGATTCGGCGGCTTCACCCCGTAGGCCATGTTCTGGCAGTAGCACGAACAGGTGGCGTGGTTGTCGCCGCAGATGCCGCAGATGCGGCTGGTGATGAAGTGCGCGTCACGAGGATCCTTGCCGCGCATGAAGATCGAGTAACCGCGGAAGATCGAGGAGGTGCTGTGGCACTCGACCACCTCCCGATTCTCGAAATCGATCTTGGTGTAGATGCCCAGGCTCCCGACGATGCGGGTGATCGGATCCCAGGCCATCTCGACGAGGGCATCCGGTTGGATCGTGCGGTGCGAGGGCTCGGGAATGATCTCGGTCATCGGATTGCCTTCCCTACCAGGTCCGGACCGCGCCGGAATCCAGTTTGTCTCCCTTGTGCCGCCAGCTCGGCTCCTTGTCCACGGTGCGGCCGGTGATGTGCCGCAGACTGCGAATCACCGAGCCGTACAAACCCGACGCGGTGGAGGACAACTTGCCGCCCGGCGGCTCGTCCATGAAGGGCATGAACTTGTCCGGGAATCCGGGCATGGTGCAACCGATACAGATACCACCGACATTCGGGCAACCGCCGACGCCGTTTATCCAACCGCGTTTGGGCACATTGCATTTCACGACCGGGCCCCAGCACCCCAATTTCACGATGCATTTCGGCGAGCCGTATTCGGTGGCGAAATCCCCTTGCTCGTAATAGCCCGCGCGATCGCACCCCTCGTGCACCGTCGCACCGAAAAGCCATTTGGGGCGCAATGCCTCGTCGAGCGGGATCATCGGGGCCTGGCCGGTGGCCATGTAGAGCAGGTAGGTCAGGGTCTCGGAGAGATTGTCGGGCTGGATCGGGCAACCCGGCACGCACACGATGGGTATGCCGGCCTTGCTCTTCCACTCCCAGCCCAGGTAGTCGGGGACGCCCATGGCGCCGGTCGGATTGCCGGCCATGGCGTGGATGCCGCCGTAGGTCGCGCAGGTACCGGCCGCGACCACTGCGGTCGCCTTCGGGGCCAGCCGATCGACCCATTCGCTGGTGGTCATGGGCTGGTTGGTCTCGGGATTGTTGCCGAACCCGCACCAGTAGCCCTCGACGTGCAAACGCTCGTTCGGGATCGACCCCTCGACGACCAGGACGAAGGGTTCGAGCTCGCCACGATCGGCCTTGAAGAACCACTCGAGGAAGTCGTCGGCTCCCCCGGTCGGGCCACATTCGTAATCGATGAGTGGCCAATGAACGGCGATCTTGGGCAGACCAGGCAGGGATCCGAGAGCTATCTCCTCGACACTGGGCTGGGTGGCGGCAGTCAGGGCCACCGAGTCGCCATCACAACTGAGTCCCGCGTTGATCCAGAGAACGTGGATCAGCGTCTGCTCCGCATTGACTGCTTCTTTAGTCGGCATGAAAAGGTGCCACCCTTCGAAGCGAAATGCCAGACGGTCGGGCGTCGCCGTTTTCTCGAAAACGACCGACCGGGATGTGAGCCTGATCACGTAAGTTTAGGCGCGGCCCGAGACCGCCTCAAGGGTCCGCTAAACAGGCACGCGCTGGGCGGACAGCCACTCGTACCACTGCGCGAGACCCGCCCCGGTGGACGCCGAGATCTCCAGGATTCGGACTCCGGGATTCACCGATCGCGCGAGCTCACCGAAGCGGTCCGGGTCGAAGTCGACGTAGGGCAACAGGTCGATCTTGTTGATCAGCACCAGGGTCGCCACCGAGAACATGTGCGGGTACTTCAGCGGCTTGTCGGTGCCCTCGGTCACCGAGATCACCACGACCTTGCCGCTCTCGCCCAGATCGAACAGCGCCGGGCACACCAGGTTTCCGACGTTCTCGATGAACAGCAGGCTGCCGGACTCCGGCGCGAGCAGGTCGAGGGCGCGGCGGGTCATGGCCGCGTCCAGGTGACAGCCGGCACCGGTATTGATCTGTGCCACCTTGCATCCCGTGGCCATGATCCGCTCGGCGTCGAGCAGGGTCTCCTGATCCCCCTCGATGACGGCGACCGGTCCCGCACCGAGTTCACGGATGGTGCGGACCAGCAGCGTGGTCTTTCCCGCACCCGGCGAGCTCGTCATATTGAGCGCGAGGATGTCGCGTTCGGCGAGCCAGGCCCGGTTCTCCTGTGCCAGCCGGTCGTTCTTGGCCAGGACCTGCTGTTCCAGCGTCACGGTCTCGGTGATCGGCAGGTGCACGTGGTCACCGCCGTGTTCGTGGCCGGCATGGTCGTGCCCCGGGTGCCCATGGTCGTGATGGGCGTGGTCGTCATGAGCATGGTCGTGCGGGTTGGGGACGGTGATCAGTCCGCCCGTCTCGCCACCGCATCCGCAGGTAGCACACATGGGTCGCTCACCTCCATGGATCGGATTCGCAGCTCCCGCCCGGCGGTCACCTCGACATCCGCGCTGCCGCAGGGGCACAGCAGCACAGGATCGGGCAGGACGAAGTCCCGGCCGCAGGCCCGGCACCGGGCCATGCCGGGAATGAGATGGATGTCCAGACGTGCGCCCGCCGCGACGGTTCCCTCGGCGGCCAGATCGAAGCAGAATCGCAGAGCGTCGGGGACGACGGCACAGAGTGCGCCGATCTCGAGCGTCACGCTATGGACGGTGCGGCCGGCCGCGTGTTCGCCGACGGCATCGATGACACTCTGGGTAATCGCCATCTCGTGCACAACGACTCGTCTCGTCGAGAAGAACCCCTACCGAGAAGGACCCCTATCAAGCTACTCCCGAGCCGTGCCCCGCACACCACCTCACCCCTGCGGCTCATTCCCCGGCTTCAGGTTGCCGCGCGGTGGTCCACTTTTCCTCGAGGCCACCGTAGTGCCAGGTCAGCAGGGCAATGGCCCAGGTGAGGACGAACAGGCCGACCACGAGGAAACCGACCACATTGAGGTCGAGTCCGCCGACCCAATCCCAGACGCCGCCGGTCCAGCCCAATTGGCCGACGAGCAGGCCGAGCAGCTCGATGGTGCCGATGATCAGGGCGACCGCGACGGACAGCGCCGTGACGGTGATGTTGTAGTAGACCCTGCGCACGGGTTTGGCGAAAGCCCACCCGTAGGCGAAGTTCATGAAGCCGCCGTCGACGGTGTCCAGCAGGCTCATACCGGCGGCGAACAGAATCGGCAGACACAGAATCGCGTACCAGGGCAGGCCCACCGCCGCGCTGGTGCCGGCCAATACCAGCAGCGCGACCTCGGTGGCGGTGTCGAAGCCGAGACCGAACAGCAGCCCGATCGGATACATCTGCCAGGACTTGGTCACCGACCTCGTCACCGGCCCGAGCAGCCGATTCACCAGACCACGCTGTGCCAGCTGCTGCTCCAGCTCGGCCTCGTCGTGGCCGCCGCCGCGCATGCGCCCGAAGACCCGCAGAATCCCCACCAGCACAACGAGATTCAGGATCGCGATGAGGTAGAGGAACGTCCCGGATACCGTCGTGCCGATCAGTCCGGTGTAGTGATGCAGGGCCGAGGAGTCGTTCTCGATCGGCCCGGCAATGACCCGCACGCCCATCGAGAGCAGCAGGGCCAGCACGAAGACGACCGTGGAATGTCCGAGAGAGAAGAAGAATCCCACCGACAGCGGACGTTGCCCATCGTGCATGAGCTTGCGCGTGGTGTTGTCGATGGCAGCGATGTGGTCGGCGTCGAACGCATGCCGCATACCCAGGGTGTACGCGGTCAGGCCGACTCCGATGCCGAGGGTGCGGTCACCGACGCTGAGATGCTGTGGGGCGACGAGCGCGACCAGTGTGAACCAGCCCAGCACATGCAGGCCGACGATCATCCCGGCCATCGCCGCCATTTGCAGCGATTCCTGCCGGGTCAGTGCCAGGGGCTTCGTCAACGCGCGAAAGGGCCTGCGCTGCTGCGTTGTTGATGCCACGATCTGCCAATCGACGCACACCGAACCCTCTGACGGTAAACCCGCGCTCGCCGGTGCTGCAACCGACTGTTCGCGTACCGCGGGGCGCGGCCCGGAAACCGCTGACCGTCATTGCTCAGGTACTCGCTCGTGGGCGGTCAGCAGCAGGTGGTCGAAGTGGGTGCGAATCGGCTTCGCCGCGTCCGCCAGAGCTTGCAGGTCCTCCATCAATTGCGCGGCCAGGGCACGCAGCTTGGTGTTGGTCTCCTGCGATCGCCAGGCGAGCACCCGGAACGCCGCCTCGGCGCTGACACCGTAGACCAGCATGATCGCGCCCTTGGCCTGCTCGATCACCGCACGCGCGGCATACAGCTCGGGCAGGCTGTCGTCGAGAGCCTCCTGACGGTGCTCAGCCAGCGCATCGGTCACGTCGATGTAGAAACCGGCCGATCCGACAACCCGATCCTGGCCGTCGACCATCTGATCACCCACCACGATCACGTCGTGCACGTTCCCGCCGGTATCGATGATGCGGTGGCGGCTCGAGAACGGCAGCGCATCGTTCACCGAACGCGCGATCATGCTCGCGACCTGGACACGATCCTCGGGATGCTTGTGCGAGAGCAGCAGATCAGTGGTCGGCGACACCGCGCCCGGCGGGTAGCCGTGCATCACCGCCACCTCATCGGACCACTCCCACCGCTGGTCACCGAACCAGAAGCGAAAGCTACCGACGCTCTGCGGGCGACCCGCGCCCATCACCCGTCCGAGGATCTGCGCATCATCCGGAGGGGCCTCGCCGCCTTGGGTCACAGCCGAATTATCCGTTGCCGCACCGGCACGGGGAGCAGTTCGACACGGCCGACACCACAGCGAGACGCCGGCCGGTCATCCCGGACTGCCGCCGGAATTTTCCGCAGCCCACGCCGCTATCTGGGCGCGCGAGGTGAAACCCAATTTGGCCAGGATGTGTTCGACGTGCCCCTGTGCGGTGCGTTGCGAGATCACCAGACGTGACGCGATCGCTCTGTTCGTCAGACCTTCCGCGACGAGGTCGGCGACCTGCCGTTCACGTTTCGTCAGCTGCTGCGGCGAACTATCGGGTGCGGGGGACGGTTCGTCGAGCGCGAGCCGTACGGCCGAGTCGAGACTCATCGCGGAACCTTCCTGGCGGGCCCGGTCGAAGGCTCGTGCGCCGAGCGCCTGCCGGCTGCTCCGCATGCACTCGGTACGGTATGCGAGCAGATCACGGACCATGAGCGTCGCGGTGCCGGCGAGGCGCCCCAGCTTGTCCGCTGCGCCCATCAGGACCGCCGCACGGCGAGGTTCGTTCCGGTCGGCTGCAATCCAGGCCAGCGTCTCCAGACAACCCGCGGCGACGAGCGGATCGGATGTCAGTGCGGACAGCCGAACGCCTTCCTCCAGCAGGTGCTTGGCGCGTTCGACGTCGCCGTCGCGCCAGACGGCGAAGCCCGCCGCGAACAACGCCCATGAGCGATAGATCGTTTCGCCGCAGGCTGCTGTCGTGGCGAGCGTCTTCTCGTGGCAGGCGACGGCCCGGGCAGCATCACCGCCCAGGGCATAGGCCCAGCCGAGGGACAGTTGAGCGTCCAACTGCATTCCGAGCTCACCGCACGCCTCGTAACTGCGGACCACATCGGTCAGCAGGGCAACCGCGTCGGACTCGCCGACATTGCCGCGGGCGAGCGCCTGATTTGCCTCGGCGTGGTTGACCAAGGCTCCGACCAGCGGTTCCACTGTCTGCTCGGCGAGTACGCGGAGCTCCGTGAACCGGTCGTTGGCGGTCTGCAGGTCGCCGGTCAAACCCGCGATCGTGCCGGCGGCGAACAGTGCCCTGGCTCGGTCCGCGGTCCGGCCGTCGAGCGAATGGCCGAGCACGCGCTCATACCAGCGACGGCCCTCATGCAGCCGCCCCCGCAAGCCCCAGAAAAGGTACAGGTTCGTGGTCATCCCGAGCCCGCCTTCCTCGGACTCGGACAGGCTGAAGTCCAATGCCTCTCGAAGATTCGGCAGTTCCCGCTCGAGCCGGGCAACCCAATCCAGTTGATGCGGGCCGATGAAATTGGCGCCGGCCTCGCGTACCAGTTGTTCGCACCAGTCCCGATGCCGCCGGTGCAGGTCCGGGAACCGACCGGACTCCTCGGCCTTCTCCCGGCCGAATTCCTGCACCGTCTCGAGCATCCGGAAGCGCACCGCCCCCTCGGCTTCCTGCCGGACCAGGATCGATTTGTCCACCAGCGCGGACAAGGTATCGAGCACCTGGGACTCGGTCATGTCATCGGCGCACACCTGCTCGACGGCGTCGAGTTCGAAACCTCCGGCGAACACCGACAAGCAAGCCCACAGCCGCTTCTCGTCGGGTGTGCACAGGTCATAGCTCCAATTGACGCAATACCACAGCGTCTGCTGCCGCTTCGGCGTTCCCCGGCCACCCCGGGTCAACAGGGCGTACCGGTCGCTCAGCCGGGTCTGGATCTGCTCGACCGACATCGTGCGCAGGCGCGCCGCGGCCAGCTCGATCGCCAACGGCAATCCGTCCAGCCTGGTGCAGATCTGGGCAATGGCACGCTGGTTCGCTTCGGTCATCTCGAACCCCGGCACCGCCGCGGCGGCGCGTTCGACGAACAGTGCCACCGCGTGGGAGTGCGCCAGCGCCCGCTCACTGGTCGAATCGGGAATCCCGAGCGGCTGCACCGGATACACGGTTTCCCCGCCGATCCCCAGCGCCTCCCGGCTCGTGGCCAGGATTCGCACATTCGGACACGCCCGCAGCAGCGCCTCCGACAGCTTCGCGGCCGCGTCGACCACGTGCTCACAGTTGTCCAGCACCAGCAGCAGCTCATACGGTTCCAGCGCCTCCACCAGCGTGTCGAGCACGGATATGACACCTTGGCTTCGTATTCCGAAGACAGCGGCCACCGCATCGGCCAGCAGAGCGTCATCGCGCAGCTCCGCCAACTCGACCAGCCACGCCCCGTTCGCGAACCTCTGCCGGACCTTGTGAGCGACTCGCTGTGCGAGCCTTGACTTTCCGACCCCGCCGATCCCGGTCAGGGTCACCAGACGCGACCCTGGCAGCAGATTGCCGACCTCGGACAACTGGGTCCGTCGATCGACGAAGCTGGTCAGCTCGAGCGGCAGATTCCCCGTCCCCTCATGCAATCCGTCGCTGCGAATACGCGGAACTCCTTGCGGCCCTGACGGTTCCGAACTCACCAGCGATTCGGATTCGGAGCCCGATTCGTCGCGCACCGCCATCTCGTCGACCGCGAAACCGTGCTCTCGCTGTATTCGGCGCAGTTGCTCGCCCAACAGCGTTGCGGTAGGCCGGTCGTGCGGGTCGCGAGACATCGCCGCGTCGATCACTGCGCGTACGTCCCAGGGGATACCGATTTCACAGCGGTCGGGATTCGAGGGGCCGGTGATCCGCACGAACTGGGTCGCCGCCGGCTCACCGCGGCCGCGTTCGAATCCGACCTGGCCGGTGAGAGCACCGAGCAAGGTGGCTCCCAGCCCGTAGACATCCGAGCCGCGGCTGGGTGCCTGTCCACCGAGCACCTCGGGCGCGGTGAAGGCCGGCGAGCTGGCGATGAGGTCGGCATCGGTCTCGAACTCGTCGGAGACGTGGGCGAGACCGAAGTCGGTCAACGCCGGCTCGTCGTAGTCGGTGAGCAGAATGTTCGCCGGCCTGATATCGCGGTGGAGAACTCCCGCTCGATGTGCGGATTCCAGCGCCCCCGCGATCCTCACCCCGATGTGAAGCGCGTCCGCGAGAGGCAGCCGACCGTCGTCGCGGATACGTTCAGCCAGCGAGCCTCGGGAAAAATACGGCATGACCAGATAGGGACGACCGCTGCCCGTTTGCCCGACCTCGAACATGCTGACGATGTTCGGATGCCCGGTGAGGCGACCCATCGCCCGCTGCTCGCGGAAGAACCGCTCCCGGTCCTCCTCCAGTTCACCGGTGAGGACCTTCACCGCCACCGTGCGGTCGACGGCAACCTGGGTGCACCGGTAAACAGCCCCGAGACCGCTCCGCCCGATCTCATGGGCGTCGTCGAACCCGGCAGCGCTCAGCTCCGTGACGACGTCGGGACCGGCATCACGCTGCGTTTCGATTGGAACACTTTCAGCCATCGGTAACTCGTAATTCGCAGCAGCGGACACCAGCAAGAATATCCCTGCGCGAGTGGTCAGACCATCACGAAAAATGCTCGCGACCGGCCGTGACCGCACTCCGTGGATGCTGTTGGTGCCCGGGTGGCAAACTCTGCCATTCCCGACACGGGTACCGGCCGGTGCGGCGGATCGAGCCGAGAGCCGGAAAAGGGTGAGTCCCGGAAATAGGTATGTCTCCGGGAGATCGGCCGTCGTGCCGAAGCAAGCCCGCAATCGATGCTGTCTTCACTGCCGACGCGGCCGATTCCCCCGGAAACGCCGCCAGGGCTCTCTCGCCCCGCAGGTCGCAATGGAGCGACATGTGCCCGGCATCGAAATTCCTGAGGAGGAACTCAATGGCCACCGGACGCCGTCCCCGGACCGCCCTTCGCTTCGCCGTTTATGCCCTGGCAGCCGCATCATTGTCGATCACGGCAACCGCCGAGGCCTCGGCACTCGTCCCGCAATCACCGGCACAGACCACTCCAGCAGCCATGAGCACTACCGGCATAAAGGTTTCGGCCGAGTCCGGCGTGTACGGTTCCGACCTCGACGGCTGGATCCGTCAGGCACTGGATATCATGGCCGCACAAGGCATTCCGGGCAGCTACGACGCCATCCACCGCAACATCATGCGCGAATCCGGAGGAGACCCCGGCGCCATCAACCTCTACGACACCAACGCCGCCAGCGGCACCCCCTCCAAAGGCCTGCTCCAGGTCATCGACCCAACCTTCCAGGCCTACCACGTCGCCGGAACCTCCTGGGACATCTACGACCCCGTAGCCAACATCACCGCCGCCTGCAACTACGCAGCCGCCCGCTACGGCTCGATGGACAACGTCAACTCGGCATACTGATCGTCGATAACCCGGCCCTCGACGCAAGGGCGTGATCCTCGACTTCGGCCCGGCAATCTCGCACCGTCGCGAGGTTGTCGGGCCGAGCCTCAGCCAGCCACGCCGTGGCGTCACGCTCGCAGGGGCGGAACAGGTCGGCTCGGCTCGCTTGCTGTCGGCGGTGACTACGCTGCCGATCCGGCGGTATTGCGGTGTGAGCCAGCGCTTTTCGAGGTGGTGGCCTCGGCCCCGACGGTGTCTCGACTCTTCGCCTTCGAGCTTCCCCGGGTACCGGATCTCATTGCCGGCCGGCCCGGTCGATCACTCTGTCGTTCGGGCGTCTTCTGCGATCCAGGCCGCGATCTGCGCGCGGGAGGTGAATCCGAGTTTGGTGAGAATGTGCTCGACGTGGCCCTGGGCGGTGCGTTGGGAGATCACCAGTTTGGCCGCGATCTGCTTGTTGGTGAGGCCTTGCGCGATGAGGTCCGCGACCTGGCCCTCACGCTTGGTGAGAGCCGCGGCCGGACCCGATGCGGCCATGGCGTCGGCAGGTGTCTCGCCGAGTACGTAAGCTACGGCATCGTCCATCCCCATCGCTCGGCCTTTGCCGGAGGCCACATCGAATCTCCGGGCGCCGAGAGCGGATCGCGTTGTCCGGACACATTCGTCGTGATTGTCCACCATTGGCAAGATGGGCGCAGGGTTACCGAAGGACCGCCGTCCTTCTTCTGCGGCTCCCATCAGTACGGCTGCACGCTCGGCGTCACCGTTGGCACCGGCGACCCAGGCCAGCACCTCGAGGCTCAACGCGGCAACGAACGGACTGCGCATTCGCCGGTTGACTCGCAGTGCGTCCTCGAACAATTCGGTTGCCCGGGACCGTTCACCTTGCCGCCAGGCGGCAACGCCCAGGCCCCACAACGCTAGCGACCGGAAGTACGATTCACCGACCTCTTCGGTGATGGAAATCAACTTCCGGTAACACTGGATCGCCACTTCTGTATCACCGGCCAGTGCGTGCACCCCGCCGAGTCGGGCCAAAGCAGCAGCGTAAAGGGATCCTTGCCGATTCGAGCTGAGCATCCTGACAGCGCGTTCCAAGCAGGAGACCGCCAGAGCAAGCTCACCGCGATAGAGCGCCACGATACCGTCGGCATAGGTGATCAGTGCCCGGGTCATCGGGGTGGGAACCCGTTCGGCGAGCACGCGTCCCTCCTCGGCAAGGGCGGCAGCCGCCGGCACGTCGCCCTGCACCGCTGCCATGATGCAGCCGGCGTGAAGGGCTTTAACACGGTCGGGTACGGATTGCCGGGCCGGGTGGTCGAGGAGCCGGTCGATCCAACGCCGACCTTCGCTGTACAGACCTCGGAAAGTCCAGAACACGAATAGTGCTGCGGCGGTCTGCAGTCCGGCTTCGGCCGCCTGCTCGGTGTTCTCGGCCAGGCTGTATTCGAGCGCGTCGCGCAGGTTGGGTTGTCCGCGTTCGAGCCTGGCGTTCCAGTAGGGCTGCCGGTCGCTGATCCACCCGGCCTCCGCGGCCAGCGCTACTCGGTGGGACCAGTGGAGGTGCCGGCGCCGTAACTGCTGATCCTCACCGGACTCGCGCAGCTTCTGTCGGCCGTAGTCGCGAAGTGTCTCCAGCATCCGGAACCACACCACACCATCCGACTCGTCGCGGATCACGATCGACTTGTCCACCAGCGAGGACAGCACATCGAGCGCATTCTCCGGAGCCAGATCGACGCCGCACACCTGTTCAGCGGCGTCGAGTTCGAAGCCTCCGACGAATACCGACAACCGGGCCCACAACCGCTGCTCGATCGGGGTGCACAGCCCGTAGCTCCAGTCGATACACCACTGCAGTGTCTGCTGCCGCGCAGGTGCGGTACGGCTCGCGCGCCTCAGCAGTGCATATCGATCGTCGAGGCGCTGCAGGATCTGCTCGGGCGACATCATCCGCATCCGCGCTGCGGCCAGCTCGATCGCCAGCGGCAATCCGTCCAGCCGAGCGCAGATCCGGGCCACGGTGGCCTTGTTGTCTTCCGACAATTCGAAACCTGGCACGACCGCGGTCGCGCGGTCGACGAACAGCGTGACTGCGTCGTACCGCAGCCTCCCTCGCAGTGACGGCTCCCGATCCGGGTCCGGCACCGTCAGCGGCGGCACCCGCAGCACCGCCTCGCCGGCGATATCGAGCGGCTCGCGGGTGGTGACCAGAATCCGCAGGTCCGGACAGCTCCGCAACCATGTCCCGACCAGTTCCGCCACCGCCGCCACCAGCTGCTCGCAGTTGTCCAGCACCAGCAGCGACTTGCGCGTGGACAGGAACTCGACCAACACCTCGGGCAACGGCCGCGCCGGATCGTCACGCAACCCCAGGATGGCTGCCACCGCGTTGACCAGCAGGGACGGGTCGTGGACATCGGCCAACTCGACCAACCACACCCCGTCGGCGAACTCCCGGCGCGTGGACACCGCCGCCCGCAACGCCAGCCGGGTCTTGCCGACACCGCCGATCCCGGTCAACGTCACCAACCGGGCCGCCGACAGCAGATTCTTCAACTCCGCCAGCTCGACGCGGCGGTCTACGAAACTGGTCAACTCCAGCGGCAATGTGCCTGCACTTCGGGAAATCGGCGGCACCGGCGGGCGCCACCCCGGCGCGGCGGGCTTGCGGTCCCGGCGCTCCTGGGTCGGTTCGGGTTGCAACGCCATCTCGTCCACGGTGAACCCGTGGTGGCGCTGCGCCCGCTGGATCGCCTCCCCCAGCGCCGCTGCCGACGGCCGTTGGAGGGGATCGCGACTCATCGCCGCCGCGACCATCACGGACACGTCGGCAGGGATGCCGCTCTCGCGCAGGTCCGGCACCGGCTGGGTGGTGATCCGCAGGAACTGGGTCACCACGTTCTCCCCGCTGCGACGTTCGAACGCCGCATGCCCCGTCAAGGCGCAGAACAGGGTGGCGCCCAGCCCGTAGACATCCGCGGCGGGCGTAGGATCCTGGCCCTCGAGCACCTCCGGGGCCGTGAAGGCCGGCGACCCGGTCAGAGTTCCTGCGGTCGTCTGGAACCCCCCGGCGATCCGCGCGATACCGAAATCCGTCAGCGCGGGCTCGCCGTACTCGGTCAGCAGCACATTGCCCGGCTTCACATCCCGATGCACAATGCCCAACCGATGCGCACTCTCCAGCGCCCCGGCCAACTTCACCCCGACCCACAACACCGTCTCAACCGGCAGCGGACCCTGCCCACGGATCCGTGCATCCAGAGAGCCGACCGGGTGATACGGCATCACCAGATAGGGCCGTCCGCCCTCGGTGACACCCGCCTGCAGCATCGTCACGATGTTCGGATGCCCGGTCAGCCGACCCATCGCGCGCTGCTCCCGGAAGAACCGTGCCAGGTTCTCTTCGTCCAGCTCGGCGGTCAGGATCTTCACCGCCACCGTCCGATCCAGCTCGGTCTGTGTGCAGCGATAGACCACACCGAAACCGCCCCGCCCGATCTCCTCGGCATCCTCGAACCCGGCTGCGGCCAATTCGTCCGTGACCGGCTCGAACACGTCACGAACTGTCAGGAACCGATCGTCCTCACTCATCAGCGGCCCACCATCCACCGGCGTCCCGGCACCGAGCAACACCCGCCAAATCCTCGTCAACGCACAGCGTATCCCCGCCAGACCTCGGCAACCGAGCTATCGGGAAGGCGCTCCAGAGTTGGAAAACGCGATTCGAACAGCCGAATTCAGGGACACGGGCCGGCCCGTTCCCGCAGCCGGGTGACGGGTCTCCGCCGCTAGTGCGGACCCCCACACGCGGATTGAGCGAGAAGCAGAAATAGGTATGTCTCGGGGAGATCGGCCGTCGTGCCGACACAGGCCCGCAACCAATGCTGTCTTCACTGCCGACGCGGCCGATTCCCCCCGGAAACGCCGCCAGGGCTCTCTCGCCCCGCAGGTCGCAACGGAGCGACATGTGCCCGGCACCGAAATTCCCGAGGAGGAACTCAATGGCCACCGGACCCCGTCCCCGCACCCGGACCGCCCGCCGTCTCGCCGTCTACGCCCTGGCAGCCGCATCACTGACGATCACGGCAACCGCCGAGGCCTCGGCACTCGTCCCGCACACACCGGCACAAACCGTTCCGGCAGCCATGAGTCTTTCCGGCAAGGTTTCGGCGGAATCCGGCGTGTACGGTTCCGACCTCCACGGCTGGATCCGTCAGGCACTGGATATAATGGCCGCACAAGGCATTCCGGGCAGCTACGACGCCATCCACCGCAACATCATGCGCGAATCCGGCGGAGACCCCGGCGCCATCAACCTCTACGACTCCAACGCAGCCAGCGGCACCCCGTCCAAAGGCCTGCTCCAGGTCATCGACCCGACCTTCCAGGCCTACCACGTCGCCGGAACCTCCTGGGACATCTGGGATCCCGTAGCCAACATCACCGCCGCCTGCAACTACGCAGCCGCCCGCTACGGCTCCATGGACAACGTCAACTCCGCATACTGACCCTCGGAAGCCCGGTCATCACCTCGGACGACGTGCGCTCCCGCCTCGAATCGGACTGAGCCGCACCATAATCCGAGCTGTTGCTGGAGGCCGTCGGTGCCGGTGCTGCCTCGAGATGGCGGCACCGGTACCGGGTGGTCAGCGCGCGCTGTGCGGGAGCGTGGTGCGTTCGACGCGGCTGGCGGCGATTCGCTCCGCCGCCAGCCGGGTGGCCCGTGCGTCGTCACCGGTCAACCGGCCGAGAATTCGGCTCAACGGCCTGACTTCACCGAATCCGCCCCAGTGTCCCTCGGGAATCTCGGTGGGGAACACCCAGATTCGGCCGGGATCACGCGGCCACGCGCCGCCCTCCGCATCGAGTATCGCCGCGGTGACCTCTGCGATGACGCCGGCTCGCTTGGCGGTGTCCAGTTGTCCTTCCGGGACCGACGGGACCACTTTGTACCGCGGCATGTCGGCGGGTGCGCCGCCGACGTAGACCGCTGCCGGGCGGTGCAGGAACACCCACGAGACCGAGCGCGTGACCGGATCGGCGGGGTCGAATCCCTCATGGCGGATGAGGATTTCGGTGATCTGATTCATCAGCGCCGCTTCCCGCTCGGCCGTGAACGTGCCCTCCGGAATGTAGACATCGAGCATCGGCATGCCGACGACCTCCTAGATTTAGTTTCTAAACTCAGATGAACGAACGCTAGGGTCGCTGAGTGGAGATTGTCAACCTAGCCCGATAGGGTGGCCACATGGACCCGGATCGCCGAATCGACACCGCCAACTGCTCGGTGGGACGCGCGCTGTCGGTAGTCGGCGAACGCTGGTCGCTGCTGATCGTTCGAGAGGCCATCGATGGCGCGACTCGCTTCAGCGACTTCCGTGGCCGCTTGGGTATCGCCAGCAACCTGCTTTCCGCCCGGCTCGACAGCCTGGTCGAAGCCGGTGTGCTGCAACGCATCCCATACCAGGAGCCGGGCTCCCGGCAGCGCTACGAGTACCGGCTCACCGAGCGCGGCCTCGACCTGCGGCCGACCCTGGTGGCGTTGCTGGAGTGGGGCGACAAGTATCTGGCCGATCCGCAGGGGCCGTCGGTCGTGATCCGCCATCACACCCCCGGCGCCGACCACGACTGCGAAGCCCCGGTCCGGCTCGTCCTGGAATGCGCCGCGGGCCATGCCCATCTACCCCCAGCGGCCATCCACCGCACCCCCGGCCCGGGCGCCCAATTCGTGAAATCGTGATCAGCTGCGAGCGCCGCCGTGATCGGTCCAGGC
Source organism: Nocardia sp. NPDC059236 (assembly GCF_042754085.1). Lineage (NCBI taxonomy): Bacteria > Bacillati > Actinomycetota > Actinomycetes > Mycobacteriales > Nocardiaceae > Nocardia > Nocardia sp. NPDC059236. The sequence goes on along the minus strand of NZ_JBHZAF010000008.1, from coordinate 123,190 downwards.
AATAGCGCGCAGCGGAAACGAGCCCATCCCGCGCACCGGCGCCGGCAGTGCGACCAGCCTGGCACCGATGTCGGGGACCACGTCCAGGTTCGTCATCTGCTCGATGATCGGGATTCCCGCCCCGAGCAATGCGTGGTGACACGGTCGCGTGGGCAGCGAGATGTCGTCGATGTCGAGCGAGTCGATTCCGACCACCGCCACATTCGCAGCGACCAGCGCCTCCGCGACCTCACCGATCAGGAACGGATGCCCGGGGCCCCGGTACGACGGCGACCCCCACCGAGCCGACCATCCGGTGTGCACGAGCACCGCCTTGCCCCACAGCCGTGCCGGGTCACCGAGCACATCCGGTCCCACCGCGCGCATGCCGGCCGCTCGGATCATCACGATCGGTACATTGAGCAGCCGCTCCAGCGGCAACTCGGCGATATCGGCACCATCGGCATGGAAATGGAAGGGCGCATCGATATAGGTGCCGGTGTTGCCGACCATATCCACCCGCGCGATGTCATAGGCCATGTCGATCAGTGGCGACTGCTGACGCGAAACATCTGTGGTGACCCGCGGTCCCGTCAATCCCGGATAGGTGAGCATGCCGTCCGAGATCGGATGGGACAACTCCACAGTTGTCTTGCTCATGCCAGGAACCGTACCTCCATCCCGCTGTTCACGGTGACGCCGGCAGGGTGCTCGCGGCAACGCCCAGCGCGACCACACGCGCTCCCCAGAACGGTTGATCCATATGGAATGGACACACCACATTGGGCACACCGGCCCGCAGCCCCGTTCCGGTTGTCCCGGCCCCGCCGTGGTGAACCACTGCGGCGGTCCGTGGAAAGAGCCATTCATGCGGAAGCCGACCCACGAACATGTCGGTGCCATAGCGGCGGGGATCAACGCCACCCAACGCGCGTAATTGCCGCCGGGCCTTTGCCGTCGGACCACACCTGCCAGGCCGGGCTGGGCATCAACTCTTCGAAATCGATGCTCAACGGGCTGTGGTCCAGTCCAGCCTCCGCGGCGAGAGAGGCATAGCGCTTGCTGGTGACCAGCCGGACCTGGTGGCCACGCAGCCGCAGTTCCCTGCCGAGCAGGGTCGCGGGTGCGATATCGCCCCGCGATCCGAGTGCGTGAATGATGACCGGACCGGGCATGAACTGCAGGGCGCTCCTTCCTCGTCGGGCTCAGTCTCTGCGAACCAGCAGTCGATAGCAGTTGCTCCTGCTTCCATCGCGCAGCGCCGCCTTGATCGCCTGATCGACCAGCCCGCCTGCGAGGATTACCGGTGCCCCCACTGTCCAGGTCCCAACACTCCACAGCCGACGGAAACGGGTCGCGGCGAGCGGCGACCACGTAGACAGGTCCGGCGTGAGCGAGGCGACTCGGAAGAGCGTGGATCCGCTGAAGTCCAAAGGCATCTGAGCTTGCGCACGTTGTTCGGCGACGGAGGTGAAACCCCGTGCGGCCAAAGCCGTTCGGAGGTTGCCGAGCGGGAACAGGTGCTGGTGCTGCGGCTGCGACCAGCCCGGCCAGTACCGCCCTAGTAGCCGCGCCAGCGGCCACTCGGGATCGGGAACCTCGATGAGCAGATAGCCACCGGGCGGCAACACCCGCGCCGCGGCATCGAGCTCGGCGAATGGTTCGCGCGTGTGTTCCAAGTAGTGGTGCATGCTGACCACGTCGTAGCGCCCAGCCAATTCCTCCGCCAGCTCGGGAAAGAACCCGCGAAAGCCGCGAGAGACCCAGCCGCGCTGCTGCGCCCGCTCAATGTTCACGCTCATGTCCAGCCCATCGAAAACCGTCTCCGGCCACACCGCGCGAGCGGCATTGCAGAAGTGGGCCTGCCCCGTGCCGACATCCAGCCAGCGCTTGGGTGTGGTGAACGGAGCCAACATCATCGCCCGATCCCGATAGACCGGCGCCGTCACGGTAAAGGCGAAATCCGCCATTGCCGCACCGGAACCGTCGTAGAAGTCGCGGTAGTAGAACTCCAGGCCGGCCACGGACAGCCGCGGATTCTGGAAAACATGGCCACACTCCAGGCACTTGTCCAGCCGAAAGATTCCGGGCTTACGCTGGCTGAAGTCCGGCGATTCGACCCATTTCCTCAGCACATGACCGCCACACCACGGGCAGGTCTCTCGACGTGTCTCGAAGAATCGCGCCGTACCGGACGCGAGATCCCGCGCGTAGCGTTGCCTGGCAGCAGCGGCCTCCGCGCGCTCCCGCTCCTGTTCCGGCGAGCGCCACGTGCCCAGAATCGTCCTGATCCAGGTGTATGGCTCACGCACCGGCCGCAGCCAAGCGAAAGCCAGGTCTCGCGGACGGAGCGGGCCACCCGACACGACGAGATAGGGCTGCGTGCAGTACACCAGTACCGCCGCCGCACCCCAGCCACGATGGGCGCAGCACCCGGCGGCCAGCAGCGCGTATCGGACCACGAGGGGAGTCAATGCCCACACCCCAGGAAATCCGGTCGCTTCCAGAGCGGCTCGCCGCTTGCCGAGGTCGACATCAACCGCCGCGAGGTGGGGAGTCACCACCAGATCCGTGTCCGCGGGGGCACATCGTTTTGCCTCGGCGGTGAACCTGGTGATCTGCACCGGATCCAGGGCGGCGATCTTGTCGAGCTCGGCTCGTTCCAACACCGCGGGCTGAATCGCAAGGGCATGTGCCGCACCGCGGCCGGGACACAGCCGCGCGGTGCGGTAGGTGGTGGGATCCACTACCCGGGCCAGATCGAGCGCGGCTTCGACAGGCAGGTCCGCCGGCACCAGGTCAAGCACCGCCACCCCGTGTTTGCGTGCATAAACAGCGGCCGCGCGCTGCATGGCGTCGTCCAGAGCGACTCCTTCCGCAGTAACGAAACGCAGGCTCGCACCGACCGGCTCGTCGGCCGGCGCCAAGGTCCGCAACGCGGATATCCGGCGGCGCAGCCTCCACCCGTTCCAGATCAGCCCACCGGTAACCAGCAGCGGCAACACTCCAGACAGTCGTGGGCGGCTCATGCCAATTTCTCCAGGGAGTCGGCTGCGGCCACGGCACCGCCGGCGGCCTTGAAGGAGGCTTGCACCCGTAACGCCGCCCGGTGGTACGACGGGTCGTCGAGGACCGTCACTATCGCCTCGCGCAGCTCGGCGGCCCGCACCCGGCCGAACTTCACCCTGATCCCGGCTCCAGCGCGCTGGACCTGCCCCGCGACGACCGGGTTGTCATCGCGGATCGGCGCTACCACCAGCGGCACTCCGAAAGCGAGGGCCTCGCAGGTCGTGGTGTGCCCTGCGTGGCACACCACGAGGTCGAGATGGGGCAGCAGTTCCAGATAGGGCACGAAGTCGCGCACCAGCACATCCGCCCCGGACGAGTCGATCGACCCTGGTGGGGCGGCCACGATCAGCTGGATTCGATCCGTCATGGGTTCCACTGCCTCGATCGCCGTGGAAATGAAGCGCTGCCCAACGTCGCCGGCGACGGTCCCGAGCGTCAACAGCACATGGTGGCGGGCCGGGTCGAGCCGATCCCAAGGGAAGTCGCCGCCACCACGCGGATAGATCGAGGGTCCGACGAACCGATAGTGGTCGGGGAACCGCTCGAGCGGGCCGACAAGCGCCGCCGTCGTGAAGGCGAGCACCAGGTGCTCGGAGAAGCGCAGGTCGCCCGCCTCGGAGGTGTCCGCACCCAGATCATCGAAACGGCGCACAAAGCCGTTGACTCGCTCGGTGACCCAGGCCTGCAGTTTGGGCCCCGGGGCGTCGACCAGCTCCGCGGACATGATCGCCAAAGTTGCCCATGGCAGGCGACGAGCGCGGGCGACGAGCGCGCCCGCGAGAGTGTGCTGGTCCACAGCCATCACGTCGGGGCAGAAGTCGTCGACCGCTGCCTCGACACCCGCCACCATCGAGGTGGCGAGCGGGATCAGGAACTCCTCCCACAGGAACCGGAACGCCGTCGGCCCACGCATCCCCTGCCGACGGCTCTGCATCGACTCCCCCCACTGCCGCGACCCCACCGGTTCGGCGGCTCCGTCGTCCGGGTAGCCCACCTCGATCAGGCGGGCCCCAGCGGGCAGCATCGGCCTGATGTGGTCGACGTGGCCGGCCCAGGCGACCACGTGACCGCGGTCGACCAACTCGGCTCCGACCGCCGCGGTCGGGTGGACGTGCGCGGCGAGCGGAGGCACAACGAACAGGAACCGGCTCATGGGACACCTTCTCCCGCCGCTGGAGGGAGTTCGGCCGGGCCTTGTCCATCGTCCATCCGGGCGAGCACCCGGTAGGCATCGCCCCGACTCGCATGGCGGGTGACCCCGTCGAGGATCTGGTCGGCCACCATGCCGACGGCGATCAGCGGCGAGCCCGCCAGCCAAACGCCGGCCTGCCAGAGTCGACGCGGGAGCGTCGCAGCGGACTGCGACCACGGATAGTCCACATGCGGCATGAGATCCCGCAGGAACAGCCCGGCCGCGACGGTGACGCCGCCACCGATGTGGGCTCGGCCGCGCTCCTCGGCGACAGTCGTGAACCCCCGCTCGCCCAGGGCCCGCTCGAGGTTCGCGACGGGGAACATGTGCAGGTGTTGCGGCTGGAACCAGGGCAGCCAGTACCGTCCGAGGAGCCGACCCAATGGCCACTCGGGATCGGGCACCTCGATTTGGAGGTAGCCCCCGGGCCGCAGTATTCGAGCCGCCGCATCCAGCTCGGCCAATGGCTCGCGCGTGTGCTCCAAGTAGTGGTGCATGCTCACTACGTCGTACCGGCCCGCCAACTGCTCGATCAGCTCGGGGAACTGCCCCCGGTAGCCCCGCGAGACCAGACCCCGCTGCTCGGCCTCCTCGATACAGTTCGACATATCCAGCCCGTCGAACAGCGTCCGAGGCCAGACCACGCGGGCGGCGGCGCAGAAGTGGGCGTGGCCGGCCCCGACATCCAACCACGACTCGGGCGTGGTGAACGGTGCGAGCATCGCGGCCCGGGCCTGATAAACGTCCCTCGGATAGGGGTGCTCGAAGGCGGCCTCTTGCCACTCCGCGCCGAGGCCGTCGTAGAAGTCGCGGTAGTAGAACTCCAGACCTGCTGCGGTCAGCCTCGGGTTCTGGAAGATGTGCCCGCACTGCCGGCACTGCTCCAGCGTGAACCGTCCCGGCTTGTGTTTGATGACATCGGGCATGGCCACCCGGACCGACAGGTCGGTCCCGCCGCACCAGGGACAGCTGGTCCGGCGGGGTTCGAAGAATCTCCCGATCCCGGCCGCCAGGTCGGCGGCGTACCCGGGCCGGCGCTCCGCCACCAGCGCGCGTCTGGCCATCGCCTGGGGCGAGGGACCGCTCAGGGCACGCCACCAGCGCCGCGGAGCACGGATCAAACGCAGCAGTACCGCACGGTGCAGATCGGGCGGGGCAAGGGGGTCGTGTCGGCCTGCGAACACCAGGTAGGGCTGAAGACAGAACATTGCGGCGGCGATCAGGCCCCGGGCCGGATTTGCCAGCACGCTCAGAGCCAAAGCTGCGTACTGAACACCCGGCAGCGCCGAGCGGACCTGGTACTCGAACGGGTAGAGCACCCGCGCGAGTGCGCGGCACTTGTCGGTCTGCTCGGGCAGCGACCGCAGACCCGGCGCAACCACCACCTCGGTCGAGGCGTAGGCCTGCCGTTTGAGAAGAATCGTGATCCGGGCCAGCTCGGTCTGCTCCAGCTCACCGACCTGCGCAACACCTGCATGGTGGAGAACAGCCCGGTCGGCGAGAATCGCGTGGTGGGCTCCTCGCCCGAGCGCGAAGGCGTCGCCCCGGAAGGTAGCCGGGTTGATCCGCCGTCCCAGGTCCATCGCCGGATCAACCGACAGATCCGCCGGGACCAGGTCGACGACGTCCAAACCCTGGCAGCGGGCGAAGGCACTCGCGGCCCGCCTGGTGTCCTCGTCCAGCTCCACACCGGTCGCGACGAGAAAACTGTGGCCATCCGCAACGGGTTCCGTGGCCGGCTCCAGCACGGTCAGGCGTCGCAGGCGCCGGCGCAGCCGGATACCGTTGACGAGCACTCCGGTCGCGAACAGCAGGGGAAACCAATCGGCCCACCGCCCTCGACCCCCTATGAGCGAATCCATGTCGGGCACCCCTTCCAGTGGTATCTCAGGCGACGCGACGCGCGCGACGCGCGGTGACAGTGGACACTGACCGCGGCGGGGGCCGGCCGGACCGGCGAAAGGTCCGCGCGATTGCCGATCGGACCGCGCCAACCTGCTCGACGCGCACCAGCGCGAGTGCCGGGCGCCCGGCGCCATCGACGATCATGCGGGCACCGAGCGCCCCCGACTCCAGCGCCGCCTCCACCACCAGGTCCTGCTCGGGCGCGCTCCACCCCGCACGTCGAAGGGCCTCGTGCGAAGCGATGAGCAGCGGTCCCAGTCCTCGCACGTCACCCGCGCGCAGCAGCGCTACCGCCTGATCGGACAGGCTGCGGCCACCGGCGTCGAACCGGGTCATGGCAGCGAAGTCGCCCTCGGCGAGGTGCCTGCGCACCCGGGTGTCGACAATCAGCAGCCGAAGCCCCGCACTCCTCGAGTCCAGGGCGAGGCGGTCGCGCGAGCCGCCGCGGCTGTCGCAGGCGAGCGCGTCACCGCCGCCCAACAGCAGCGACGCGGCCACCAGTCCCGGGGCTGCGGTGTGAACTGAAAACGCCTGCAGCCCGGCGCTGACCAGGTCGATCAGGTCGGTATCGGGAATGTCGAGTGCGAGCAGGTCGCGCAGGGCAAGTCCGGTCGCGCACGCCGCCGCCACCGGCACCGCCGGTCCGCACCCGCGCGGGAGGTCGGTCTGCACGGTGATCGCCACGCCGCCGAGCGAGTACCCGGACTCACGAAATGCCCACACGACGGCCAGCGGTTCCACCGACCAGTCCGGACCCGATGCGGCCCGGCGGCCGGGCGAGTAACTCGCGGAATCCACCGAGGCCCGCTCGGCCGGCCGGCTGAGCGACCGCAATTCGACGGTGTCGCCGGCTCGGGGTTCGACGGCCACGATCGCACCCCACTCGGTGACGGTCGCAACCGACCCGCCATCGTCGTTCAGCAGGGGGACAGCACCCGGCGCCTGCCAGATTCCGGCTGGATTCCGACCGTGCAGCTTCCGGTAGAAATGCGCAACCAGCCGCAGGTCGAGAGCCGCATCCAGCTGCGAGACCAAGTCAGCCACGGCGACCTCCACGGCTCGCAAGCGCACGATCCGCCAACTCCGCCAGGTGATCGGCCGCCGCCGCGGCGCCACCGGCCGCGTCGAACGACGCCTGTATCCGCCGGGCAGCCGCCCGGTAGGCCGGGTTGTCCAGCACCGCGCGGAGGGCGTCGCGAAGCTCCGGAGCCCGCACGCGTCCGAACCGCACCCGGACCCCCGCACCGGCACGCTCGATCTGTGCGGCGACGATGGGCTGGTCATCGCGAATCGGCGCCACGACCAGCGGCAGACCGTGCGCGAGTGCCTCGCAGGCCGTGTTGTGACCACCGTGGCAGACCACGGCGTCGACCTTGGCGAGCAGCGACAACTGGGGCACGTACTCCCGAACCAGGACATGCGGCGGTACCGGGCCGATCAGCGCCGGAGGAGCCACGATGATCAGCTGCCAGCGGTCCGCCTCCTCGTCGACAGCATCCACCAGGGTTCGGAAGAAGCGGCCGCCGGCTTCGGCGTTCAGCGTGCCCAGCGACACCAACACCGTGCGGCGAACCGGATCGAGCCGGTCCCAGGGGAACGCCACCTCCCTGGGTGTGGCGTTCAGGACCGGTCCGGTGAAGACGAAGTGTTCGGGAACGCCGTCGAGCCGGCCGAGGAGCTCGGTCGTCGAGTAGATCATGACCAGGTGGTCCGACCAGCGCAGATCGACCGGGTCGGGGACGCCGTGAGCGCGCTGGAAAGCCGCCATGCACTCGATCACCCACGACTCGACCCTGGGCAGGGCGGCGAGGGGCCGGGTCAGCTCGGAGGACGTGGTCGCCGAGGTCGCCCACGGCAGCCCGGTCCGGCGGGAGGCCAGCGCACCCGCGAGCGCCTGCTGATCGGAAACGATGACGTCCGGGCCGAACGCGTCGATCGCCGCACCGACCGCGGGCAGCATCATGTGCCCGAGTGGAATCAAGAACTCTTCCCAGAAGAACTTCAGCTCCGCGAAACCGCGCAGTCCGAGCCAGCGTTCGCGGAAAGCGCGCAGCCGTCCGTCGGATATCTCCTCCGCGACCGGGAAGATCCGGGCGCCCGCCGGCACCAGCGGTTCGAGGGCGACCCGATGGCCCACCCACGCCACCTCGTGGGCACGTCCGGCAAGTTCCGCCGCGATGGCTGCCGTGGGGTTGATATGCCCGGCCAGCGGCGGGACGACGAAAAGGAAGCGGCTCATAGTCGAGCACCCGCCTGCGAACCCAGCCAGGACACCACGACTTCGGCGAGCGGGCCGGCCGCCTCCCGCAGCACGGTGTGGGCCAGCCCCGGCAACACCTCCACCGTGCAGTCCGGGACCCGGCCGACGAGCTCGTGTGCCGCGCCGATCATCTCGGAATGCTCACCGAACACCGCCAGCACCGGACACCCGATGTCGCCCAGCCGGACCGGGTCGACCACCGGCGCGGCGGCGAGGTCCTCGATCAGTGTCGTCTCGTTGAGCAGCGCGTTGATGCCGGCCGCTTGCCGCGCCAGCTTGCGCCATCCCACGGCGGCGCATTGTTCGCCGATCCGTTCGTGCTCGTATTGCAGGGCGGCGACACTGAGGGTGTTGATCATGCGTTCGAGCCACTCACCGACGATTTCGCCGGCGAATCCGGCGTCGATCAGAACCAGGCCCGCGACCCGTTCGGGCCGGGCCAGCGCCGCATGCCCGGCGAGAATTCCGCCATAGCTGTTGCCGACCAGGACGACCGGATCGCGGATATCCAAGGCGTCAAGGATCGCGAACAAGTCCGCCATGGCGTCGTCGAGGCGATAGCCCTCCGGGGGACGCTCCGACAGGCCCTGGCCACGCTGGTCGTACAGGATCACCTCGACGCCGGCCTTGGCGACCGGGTCGGCGAGTGTGTAGTAGAAGCTCGAGAGGTCGTCGACGGCGAGCCCGTGCAGGAATACGGCCGTGCGGTGGTCGCCCGGGACTGGCCGATGCCGAGCCGGCGCCACCCGCTGCACGTGAAAGCGCAGACCGTTCGCGAAAACCTCAGCCACCGGGCACCTCCAGGAAGCCGGTCAGGAGATCCACCAGCGGTCGCCTGGCCGTGACCGGCAGATCGTGGCCGCCCGGCAGCACCCGGCAGGACATCCCCGGCCTGCCTTCGGCGAGTCCCTCGGCCGCCGCGCGGTACGGCGACTCGGCGCCCACGACGATCATCGTCGGAATTCGAGCCAGTTCTCGCAGGTCCATTCCGGAGAGCGGGGGTTCGGCCTCGAGCTCGGACAGGATCGTCGTCTCCTCGATCAACCGGCACAGGGCCAGTCCGGCCCGGTTCTGCAGGCCGGAAGGCGAGGCGGCACGCGCCTGCTCGCGGGTCAGGAGGCTTTCGTCAGGTGTCCACCAGGGCCGTGCGCCGTCCGCGATCGGCGGATCGACGAGCGCCATCCGGGTGACGCGGCCCGGCTGGGCAAGCGCGAAGCGCACTGCCACGATCGCTCCGAAGCTGTGTCCGACGACGGCGAAGCGTTCCAGGTCCTCGGTCAGCGCGGCGAGGTCGCGCGCCATCTGGCCGGAGCCGTAGCCCGACGGTGTGCGCTCGCTCAGGCCGTGGCCACGCCAGTCGATGAGCCGGATCCGGGTGCGGGCGGCAAGCGCCGGAGCCACCGTCAGATACCAGGAGGCGAGGCTTCCGGTGAACAACCCGTGCAGCATCACCACCCGTGGTCCCGAGGACCCCAGCTCCACCGTGTGGAACCGTGCCCCGCGTGCGGTCACGAACGTCATCGGTCGACCGCCTCGGAGGGGTGCGCGAGGCATCTCTCGATGTAGGCGACCAGGCCGCCGATGTCCATCCCCATGATCTCGTCGATGTCCATGTCCGCGACGAACTCGACGAAGTTGACCTGCTCGCCGTAGCGCTGCTCGAGCTTCTCCCCCAGCGCCACCAGCTCGATGCTCTCCATCGCGAGGTCGTCGCTGAATGTCGTGGACGGGGTGATCTCGACATCCAGCAGGAAGTCCGCGCCGATCACCTCGGTGAGCATGCGGAGCACCTCGTCGAAGACACGGTTGCCGGTGCCGTCGGTTGTCATGGCTCTTCCTCCGTGTCTTCCGAAGCCGGGTCCGTCCACGCGACGACGAATGCCGCATCCGCCGCTCCGACGCGCGTGGTCCGAACCCGCCGAACCGGGTGATCGGATGCGCTGAGGGCCACGGTGAGAACACCGTCAGGGGTTGAGTCGGTGACCACGAGGTCGCCCGGACGGGTGGGCGGGCCCAGCGCCTCGGCGACCGCCCGTTCGGCCGCCGAGAACCGGGCTGCCGTCGTCGCCGGATCGCCGTCGCGCTCTGCAAGAGCCTGAATATCGATCCCGAGCGAACCTATCCCGGCAACTGCCACCCCGAATCCTGGAGTCCGCCCGCGGCAGTCGGTGGCGGCGATCGAGACCCGCAGGCCGCGAGGGACCCGACCGCCGCTGACGTGCGGTGATCCGGCCTCGTCGTCGAGTACGGCGAGCTCACACGGATAGATGGGACCGCCACCGCGCGCCCACAGCCAGTTGCGCACCGCATCCTTGGCGGCGATCCGGCCGAGCAACCACCGCCGCTGCGCGATCGGATCGAGCCGCGTGTACTCGGCACGCTCGGCGGAACAGAGGTAACCGCGCATGGCCAGCTCACGCGACCCGCTGTCCGGCCACCGTTCCTTGACCAAACACCAACCGCCCGTTTGCATCTCGCCGACGCCACGGGACTCGGGCGCGAACTTCATCGGCCAGGTGACCTCGTCGCTGGCGAATCGATGGTCGGTCCAGCCCTCGATCCGGGCCCACAGCCGACCCGAACCGTCGACGAGCTCGGCGTCGGCACGAACCTGCCGGGCGGTGACCTCGCGGATCCACACCGTCTGCGTCAGTAGTTCCCCGACTGCGGGATGCGGACCGTACAGGTGAATCGCCGCGAAGCCCACGGGAAACACCATCTTGTCGGCGTCCAGGCTGATCTGAGCCCAATGCCCGATGAGCTGGCCCGCCGCATCGAGCAGCGCGCCCCGCGTCGGCAGGTTCACCACCACGCCGCGATGGCCGTTGTCGGCGCTGCACAGGATATTGGCGACGCCGGCGAAACGTGGGCCGTGGAAGGCCCAGTGCTCGGTGTACACCTCGGGCGCGTCGACCACGGGCGGCCGCTCACCGGTGAGCGGCTCGCAGCTCGGCGCCCGTAGCTCCGGGTACCGTGCGGCGAGGAGGACCGTGCCGCTCGAATGACCCTCGATCGTCACCGCGACGCGGTCGACGCCGTCGATCCCTCGGCCCTGCGCGACTGCCCGGATCGTCGCAGTCGTCGGCGGCGCCACGGCCAGCCAGCGCAGCGCACGGACGTCGACCCACCCGATCACTGCCCGGCCGGGAATCAGGTCGCGAGCGGCATCGGCCATCACCTCGAGCATCACCGTCAGGGGAACCACCGGGAAGCCGTCGGAGGGGTCCGGCCAGCCGGGAGGCACGGGCCGCAGCGAGTGGTCCAGGAGCTCCGGCATCCGCTCCAGCGAGAACACCTGCGTCGTGGTGCCTTTCACTCGGGTCACGGCATCGCCTGCGGGGGTGACCGGCGCGGGCGGGCCGCCGCTGGTTCGCCAGGCCTCGACGACCGCCTGGGCATCAGCGGTCACCTCGGCAACGAGAGCGTCCAGCTCGGCCAGGACCGGGTCGCCGGAAACCCTTGCACCGGAAGGCCTTTCGGACGAAGTAGCGAGCGGTGGAAGGGCTCCGTCGAAGTGGATCAGCGGGTTGCCCAAATCGAGTCGCATCGTGGTGCCGCGCGGCGCACCGGGCGGCCGGGCACCGGGGAGCCGCTCGAACCGTGGTGCGAGTCCGGCGACCCACAGAGCGGCGGCAACAGTGCGGAGCTGGTCGAGTCCGCCACGCTCCGGAACGTCCGCGGACACGGCCAGGTGCTCCCGGCCACGCAGCGTGTCCTCGATGAATCCGGGCAGGCTGCCCGGCCCGACCTGGACGAAGGCCACCACCCCCCGAGCGTGCAAGCGCTCGATCAGTTGCCGGAACCGAACCGACTCGATGAGATGCCGGATGACCAGCGCCCGAATCTCATCGGCAGCATCCGGGAAGGGTTCGAGCGAGGTCGCCGACCACACCGGAATATGGGGCCGTCCCAGCGGGAGTCGACGCAACGCCTGGTGGGCGGGCCCCAGGAAGGGCTCGATCATCGGCGAGTGGAATCCGGTTCGGACCGGCACCACCTGGGCCAGGACGCCGACTCCGCGCAACCGGGTGATCGCGGCGTCGATACGGTCCGGGCGGCCGCAGATGACCGACTGATGCGGGCAGTTGTCGTGCGTCAGCGCGACGCCGTCCGGGCCCATGAGGTCGCCCAGAGCGGCCGTTGCCTGCGCGGCCGAACATCCGAGCGCCCCGTACACCAGGTCGGGCGGGCTCGCGAAACCCGGCCGCAGCGAGTCGAGAAATGCGTCGATCCCTTCGCGCTGGTAGAGGCCGCCGACGATCATCGCGGTCCACTCGCCCAGGCTGTGCCCGGTCAGAGCGCCGGGAACCACGCCGAGCTCGCCGAGCGCCGCGGCGAGTATTCGACCCATCGCGATGAGGTCGACGGCCTGATCGATGAAGTCCTCGCCGTGCCGCAACGCAGGCACGGGTAGCCCGAAGTGTGACGCCACTTCGTCCACGCGGGGCTCGAACCCGGCTTCCAGGCCGGGGAAGACGAAAGCGAGGCCACTGGAGTCGGTGAGCAGGGGCCGTGGCGCGAAGTGAATGTCGTTGCGGCCCCGCCACGGCGTTGCCCGGGCAACGATCTTGCGCGCCAACGCAATCCGCTGCGCATTCGGCCCGACGATCGCCAGCCGGGCCGGACCGCCGTCGGTGCGCGGGAGGGTGGCCGCCTGCGCGAGCAGCGCCTCGTCGCCTGCCTCGAGTTGGCGCGCGATCTCTTCGGGGCCTGCCCCGACGAGGAGCAGCAGACCTTCAACGGAGCTGTGCCCGTTCCGGCGGGAGCCGGTATCGGGACTCTCGATGACGGCACCGGCGGAACCGGCGAGCCGCCTCCGAACGGTATGCCCGTCGGGCGGCCGCTCGACGATGACGTGGGCATTGATCCCGCCGAACCCGAACGCGTCGACCGCGGCACGGCGCGGAGCGGGTGCCCGGCTGTTCCAGGGCCGAGCCTCGGTGATGGGGACGAACCGGCTGCCCGCGAACCCGGGATGCGGCTCCTCGCAGTGCAGGGTCGGGGGCAGCACACCGTGGTGGACGGCACAGATGGCCTTGATCAGACCGGCGATCCCGGCGGCAGGCATGGCGTGGCCGATCATGGATTTGACCGAACCGATCCCGATGTCCGGCGCCGCTCCGATCACCGGCCCGAAGACGCTGGTCAGGGTGGCCAGCTCGGTCTGGTCACCGGCCGGTGTCGCCGTGCCATGGGCCTCCAGCAGACCGATCGCATTCGGCTCGGCGGGGTTCAGGCCGGCGGATCGCCAGGCCCGCTCCACCGCGAGCACCTGACCCTCCATCCGGGGTGCCATCAGGCTCGCTGCCCGCCCGTCACTCGAGACGCCGGTACCGCGGATCACGGCGTATATCCGGTCGCCGTCACGCTCGGCGTCCGCGAACCGCTTGAGCACGACCATCCCCGTGCCTTCGCCGATGAGCAGGCCATCGGCCTCGCGATGGAACGGGCGAATCATCTGCCGGCGGCTGATGGCGCCGAGCTGGGTGAAGACCGACCACATCACGATGTCGTGGGTGTGGTGCACCCCACCGGCGATCACCAGGTCGCAGCGGCCGGTGGCCAGTTCGGAGCGGGCCAGGTCGACGGCGACGAGTGCGGAGGCACAGGCGGCGTCCACGACGTACGCGGGACCGTGCAGGTCGAGCCGATTGGCGATGCGCGAGGCCGCCAGGTTCGGCACCAGCCCGATCGCGGCCTCGGGCCGATCGGGGCCGAGCCGTTCCTGGAAGGCCTCGCGCACGCGCACCAGCTGGTCCTCGGCGATCCCCGGTACCAGCTCGCGGAGAGTGGTGACCAGCTGATGCGCCGTACGGACCCGCTGGTCCAGGCGCGCACCTGCCGCCGACAGGTAGCCGCCGCGGCCCAGAATGACCCCGACCCGGCTGCGATCGGGCAGGCGGTCCTCGCCGCCGGCATCGGCGATCGCCTCGGTGGCCACGCGCAGCGCCAGCAGCTGGTCCGGCTCGCTGCCGGCCGCCGCGACCGGCATGATGCCGTACGCCGCGGGGTCGAAGGTCGCCAGGTCGTCGACGAATCCGCCTCGGCGGCAATACATCCGGTCGCTCGCGGCAGGCAGGTCCGGCTGGAAGTAGGAGGGGTCCCAGCGGGTGGCGGGCACCTCGGTGATGGCGTCCACGCCCGCTTCGATGTTCTGCCAGAACGCTCGAGCGTTCGGCGCACCCGGAAACACCGCGCCGATCCCGACGACGGCGATGTCCTGGCCGGTAGGGCCGTGGCGCTCAGTCATGGCGGAAACCACTGTGCTGCAGCGCGGCCGGTGCGCCGGCATCGGCGGCGAACGCTTCGGGAGATCCGCACAGATACACGACTTGCGGATCCCCGTCGCCCTGCGCCAGCTCCCGCAACAGGCAGGCGACGCCCTCGTCGGGGTCGATCGCCCCGATGCCCCGGCGGGCGTACTCCCGCAACAGCTCAGGCGAGACCATGCCGCCCACGGGCGAGGCCCATGGCCCCCAGTCCACCGACACGACCCGGCCGGTAAAGCGTTTCGCCCAGATGTGCGCGAGGGTATCCAGGGCGTCGTTGGCAGCCGCGTAATCCACCTGGCCACGGTTGCCGTAAACGCCCGACACGCTGCCGAAAAGTACGAGGAAGGCAAGGCGTTCCGGGTCAACAGCCTCGGCGAGCGCCCGGGCCCCGATGACCTTGGTGGAATAGACCCGCGCGAATCCCTCGGGACTCTTGTCGCGCAGCAGCCGGTCGTCCAGCACACCGGCACCGTGGACCACGCCATCGAGCCGACCGTGTTGTGCGTAGATGTCCTCGACGACACGGCGCACTCCCTCGACATCCCGGACATCGACGGCGTGGTAGCGCACGGATGCGGCATACCGGTTCAGCTCTGCCAGCGTGGAACGGATCTCCCGCTGAGCAAGGAGCCGGCGGGTGCGCGCCTCGACCTCGGCCGGCGTCCGGGTCCCCAGGTCGATCACGGCACGCCGCAGCGATACCGGATCGCGTGCGTCCGCGGTCGCGGGATCCTCGTCATCGGTCGGTTGCGGTGTGCGGCCGAGCAATTCGATGCGGCACCCGGTGGCGCGGGCCACTCCCATCGCCACCTTGGCGGTGATGCCGCGAGCGCCTCCGGTCAGCAGGACAACCGAGGAAGCGTTCAGATCCGGTGCCGCCGGTGCGGCCCCCACATGCTCCAGCGAGGCCGGCTCGATGCGCCGGGACACGCGCCGGCCGTCGCGGTACCCCACAACTACAGGCGATTCCTCACCGGCCCAGAGCAATTCGGCCAGCAGGTGCGCGGCAATCCGCTCCGCGGGATCCTCGGGGTCCACATCGACGGCGCGCACGACGCGCTCCGGGAACTCCCGCGCGATCGTTCGCACCAGCCCGTGCAGGCCCAAGCCCGCAGTTCGCCCGTCCCGGGAATCATGACCGAAGCCGCCGCCGAACCCGGTCACGACCAACAGCCGCTGCGCCCCGCCGAGAACGACCTCGCGTATGTCGCCGAACCCGTCCGGCAGCACCTGCCCCTCCGGAGCGATGGCGCCCAGGTGAACGACCGTGTCGGCGTCCGACAGCGATCCATGCCCGTCACCGTCCGGCGACAGCAGGCGCACCGTGGCACCGTGCCGCTGCAGCAGCCCTGCCAGTTCTCGGCTCACGCCGTGATCAGGGTTGGTGATCGCGAACCGGCGCCCGGCCAGCAATCTCGCCGGATCGGACCCGTTGGTGCCTCGCTGTGCGGGTAGCGGAGCGACCCGAATCACATAACGCGAACACCCTTCCGGGGCAGGCGGTTCCGGTCCGGATTGCTCGCTCTTCGTGGTCGCCTCTCTCGGCTCGGGTGGCCTTCGGGAATCGCCCACCCGGGCCAGGAGCCAATCGACGATCGCTCGCAGCGTCTTCTGCTGTGCGAGTTCCTCAACGGCCGACTGGTCGGTCTCGACCGCACCGACGCCCAAGAACGATGTGCGCTCCTGCAAGGCGCCGACGATCTCGATGCGTTTGATGGAGTCGATGCTCAGATCGGCTTCCAGGTCGAGATCGGCTTGCAGCATGTCCTCCGGATAGCCGGTGCGTTCACTGACGATCGTCCGCACCGCCTCGAGTGCGCGCTCCGGCGTGACCGGGACGTCGGCACCCGCTGAACCCCGTTCCTCGGCGAGCGGTACGAGACCCTCGGTAAGCACCGGCGTCTTCGCGGGCGGTGCCCGCCGCGGCGCGCCGAGGTACGCCAGCATGACGTCACGCTGGGCACCCATCGCCTCGCGCGTGGACCGCAAGTACTCCAGGACCGCGCCGTCGCGGTCGGGTTCGGCCTGTCCCGTCGCTGGGATGGGCTGGATCGCGAGTTCGCGGGCCGGCCGAAGTGCGCCGGGGAGGTACTGGCCTGCGGCGGTCCGGATCAGGTGGCCGTTCACGAACCATCCGGGTCGGCGCGGAACAGCGGACGTCGACACGGTCGTCGCGTCCCGGCCGTGGAAAAGCGGCGTCGGGTCGACCGGCACGCCCGCCACCGCGAGTTCGCCGAGGGTGAGCAGCAGCCGTCGCAGCCCGGGCTCGCCCGGCACATCGCAGGCCACCGCCGTGTGTGGGCGCCCGGCGAGAATCCGGCCGGCCAGCCCGGTCAGCACCCGGCCCGGTCCGGCCTCGACGAACACTCGAATGCCGGAGTTGTACATTGCCTCGATCTGGTCCGCGAAGCGCACCGGCTCGGTGAGATGCCGCACCAGCATGTCTCGAATGGCTTGGGGCGCTTCGGGATACGGCGACGCGGTCGTGTTCGACCAGACCGGGATCGACGGTTCGGCCATCGATCGCCGACGGAGTTCTGCGGCCAGCGGCTCGGCTGCTCCGGCGACGACCGGGCTGTGGAAGCCGCACGCCACCTGAAGTTTGGTGGCCTTCAGCCCACTTTCGCCGAAGCAGGCCATGGCGGCGTCGATCGCGGGGGTGGGCCCGGAGATGACGGTCTGATCGGGAGCATTGTGGTTTGCCACCACTACCGTCCGGCAGCCGGAGTTCCCGCCGAGGACGGCTCGGACCCGCTGCGGGGTGGCGGCTACGGCTGCCATCGCCCCTGGATCCCCGTCCGCCGCGGACACGACCGCGGCGTGGATCGCCTCCCCGCGCGCGATGCTCAGGTCGAGCAACTCGTCCGCACCGAATACACCGGCCGCATACAGCGCGACGAACTCGCCGTAGCTGTGACCCGCCACGGCGTCGGGCCGGACACCGAGCGAGGTGAGCAGCTGATGCATGGCCATGCCCGCCGCTCCGAGCGCACGCTGCGCGATCCTGGTGTCGGCCAAGGCGGCTCGCTGCCGCGCCACCTCCTCCGGCGAGAATGCCGCGGGCGGGAACATCGCACCGGCGGCCTTGTCGTCGGCCAACAGGGTCCGCAGCCTGGGGAAGGCCACGAACAGGTCGGCGAGCATCCCGACCCGCTGGGAGCCCTGACCGGGGAACAGAAAGGCAACCTGCCCGGGCTCGACATCCGGCGCACGAGCGTACAGTCCGGCGGATGGATCGGTCCGGAACGCGCGGGCCGACTCCAATCCCCGGGCCAGTTCGTCCAGGTCACCGGCCACGAGTGCGACCTGTACCGGCACATCCGCAGTCGATGGATGCAGCGAGGCGGTCAGTGCGAGGTCGCGCAGCCGCCAGGGCCGCCCCGCCGTGTCGTTGGCCGCGATCAACTCGGCCAGGCGATCGATCTCCCGCACCGCCGCGGCCTGGTCGACACCGCGGAACAAGAACAGCTCGGCGGGCCATTCATCGAGGCCGTGCGCGGGCTCGGGCGCGCCGCCGTAGCCCGCGACCACCGCATGAAAGTTGGTGCCCCCGAAGCCGAAAGCGCTCACCCCGGCGATCCGTTCGGATGCGGGTGCGCACCAGGGCCGGGCAGCCGTATCGAAGAAGAACGGGCTGTTCTCGCGCTGCCAGTACTCGTTCGGATGCTGCAGGTGACCGCTCGGCGGTCGCACTCCCGCGTGCACTGCCCGCGCTGTCTTGATCAGGCTGGCCAGCCCCGCAGCGCATTTGGTGTGCCCGATCTGGGACTTCACCGATCCCAGCGCACAGGCTCCGGCGGATGCGCCGGCCTCGGTCAAATACGTTGTCAGTGTGGACAATTCGGTTCGGTCGCCGACAACTGTCCCGGTGCCGTGCGCTTCCACGAGACCCAGCCGAGCGGGCGACACACCGGCCATGCGGTAGGCACGCTCCAGCGCCGACCGCTGGCCCTCCGGCCGCGGAGCGGTCAGTCCGCGCGAGCGCCCATCGCTGGAGCCTGCCAGGCCCTTGATCACCGCGATAATGCGGTCGCCGTCGCGTTCGGCGTCGGTCAGGCGCTTGAGCACCACGCATCCGACCCCTTCACCGAGCGCGATGCCGTCCGCCGCGCCATCGAACGTGCGGCACCGCCCGCTCTTGGACAGGGCGCCGACCGCGGCGAAAAGCAGGTAGTCGCAGATGCCGTTGTGGGTGTCGGCGCCACCGCACAGCACCATGTCGCTCGTTCCGGCCCGCAGTTCCTTGCAGGCCGCGTCCAGGGCCGCCAGCGATGAGGCGCAGGCCGCGTCGACCGTGTAGTTGACGCCGCCGAGGTCGAGCCGGTTGGCGACGCGGCCGGCGAGCACGTTGCCGAGTACGCCGGGGAAGCTGTCCTCGGTCAAGGCGGGCAAATGAGCATCCAGCGCTTGCGGCAGGTTCCCGAAGTAGCCGGGGAACAGGGCCCGGAACCCGTACGCGGTGCCGAGGTCGGTGCCCGCTTCCGTGCCGAACACCACCGAAACGCGTTCCCGATCGAACTCGCGACCGGTGCCGCCGCCAGCTCCGTCATCCAACGCCCGGTATCCGGCATCGCGCAGCGCGCGGACAGCCACCTCCAACGCGAGCAGTTGCACCGGTTCGATGGCGGCGAGCGATGCGGGCGGGATACCGAAATCGAGAGCGTCGAACGGCACATCCGGCAAGAACCCGCCCCACTTGGAGGGGGTCTTCCGCCCGCCGGCGCGTCCAACGGCTTCCGGGTCGAAATACAGCTCGGGATCCCACCGGTCCGGTGACACCTCGGTAATGGTGTCCACCCCGTTGACAATGTTCGTCCAGTACCGCGCCAGATCCCCGGCTTCCGGAAATACACCGGCCATCCCGATGATCGCCACGTCCAGCGGTGCCGTGGCCCCCTCCCGGGGCACACCGAGGTCGGCGTCGAAGCCCAGCTCGGCCGCGCGCGCCGCCAGAAGTCCGGTGGCACCGTCGCTGACCTGGGAGTGCAGCACGGGCATGGTCGTCGTGGCCGACCGCAGCGCGGCGACGTCGCCGATCATCACCATCCCGTCGGCCCGCTGGATGTCCTCGCCGACCGGGACGATCTGCTCGCCTTCGCGTCGCAGACCTTTACTGGCAATGCGCAACCTGCCGAGGTTCAGTTGCTCGAGCTGCGCCCACATCTGCTGCTGGGGTACTCGATCGGCGACGAGCCGTCGCTTGGCGTCCAGGAAGGCCCGCACATACGGTGAGTCCGCGCACCGGGTGGAATGCCCGGGCGAGGTCTCGAGGAGCACTGTGCAATCGCACTGCAGTGCCGTCTGCTGGAAGGCCGGCATGACGGCGCCCGCCGCCACCGCCTCCTCGGTGAAGAGGTAGGCGGTGCCCATCAGCACCCCGATCCCTGCGCCACGCTCGACCAGCGGAGCGCCCAGGGCGGCCACCATCGCCGCGGATCGCTCATCGTGAATCCCGCCCGCGAAGAGGATCTGCAGCTCTTCGAAGAATCGTTCACCCGCTGCGGCGGCTCGCTCGCCGAACGCGAGCAGGTGCTCGACCTGGACATCCCACAGTGCGAAGCTGCTGCGCGGACCGACATGGCCGCCGCACTCGCGCCCTTCGAAGACGAACCGCCGCGAGCCCTGAGCCAGGAATTGATCGAGCAACCCGGGCGAGGGCACGTGCAGGAATGTCGGGATGCCTGCCGCCTCGAGCTCCGCACCCTGCGAGGGCCGTCCGCCCGCAATGAGCGCGTAGGGCGGGCGGATCGCGAGAATCGCCTCCAGCTGAGCATCCCGTACCTGGCCCGGGACGAACCCGAGGATCCCGGCTCCCCACGGGGCGTCGCCCAGCAGAGCCGCGGTCTCCTCGAGCAGCGCCGTGGTCTTCTCGCCGGACAGCAGCGACAGTGCGAGGAACGGCAGGCCGCCCGCGCCTGCGACGGCCGCGGCAAACGCCGGCCTGTCACTGACATGCGTCATCGGTCCCTGTGCCACGGGAACCCGCAGGCCATGTGCGGCGGCGAACGCCGACCCGGCCGCGAGCGGCCTGCGCTCGGCGACGGTGTTCAGATCTGCGGCAACCGAGGCGCGTACCGCTTGGACCGCCGCTCCGGCGGTGACATACCGCTGCGCCAGCTCCGCGGCCACGGCACCTTCCTGGCCGACCGGAAGCACCTGAGTGCGCAGGTCACGCGCACCGAATCGCGCGGCCGGATCCGGTACGCCCGCCCCCGCTCCGGCCACGGGCAAGTCGGGGCGCACGTAGATTCGATAGCCGCCGACGACCGCCGTCTCGCTGCCGTCCATCGCGCGGATTGCGGCGGCGACGGCGGGCGGCAGATCCATTTCCGCTGTCAACGCCAGCTGGGTATCCAGCACGACGCCCACTGCCCCGCCGGCAAGGGCAGCCGCTGCCGAATGCACTCCGATTCCACCCGCGGCCCAGACCGGCGCGGTAATTTCCGGCGCGGCCAGGAGCTGTTGCAGCAGCACGAACGTCGTCAACTCGCCGACTCGGCCACCCGCCTCACATCCCCGGGCGATCAGGCCCTGCGCACCGGACGCGACTGCCACGCTCGCCTCGTCCAGCGAGACCACCTCGGCCAGTAGCCGCTTGCCCAGGACGCCGGCGGTGCGCCACGGCGATCGGGCACCCGGTGACAACAGGGGCGATGGCAACACAATCGTGTCGACTCGGTCGGGCAGATCGGCGGGAGTGAGCTCGCAGCCGGGCGGGGCGCGGACACCGAAAGGTCCCGTCCACCACCGGCACACGTCCGCCAGCGCGGCACGCGCGAGGTCCGGCCTGTACCCCAGGTCGAGGACGCCCAGCCCACCGGCACGCTCCACGGCCACCACCAACGCGGCATTCGGCTCCGCGAATGGGGTGACGACGACGACCAGGTCTCGCGTATTCGGCGTGCCAGGCATACGCATCTTCTCCGCGATAGACACCAGATGCCCCGTCGTACACGCTCACGCGTCCGGCGGATCCCGACTGAACGCAAATTTTACTCGCCATGGGCAGGCGGGCCTACCTCCGCGAAAGAGACCAAATGAAGCGGCCATGCGCCAAAAGCGTTCCCGCGCCGACGTGGTGGTGTGGTCTCGAAGCCGCGATGACACTCGCCCACCGCGTCCGTTCGGTGGCGGATGCAATGCGTACAACCGAGGAAAATGACGTTCGCCGCTTATCCGAGGAAATGAATAACGGACATAACAACGCACTCGTCGAGGAACTGTTCTGCCCCTGGTTATGGATCTTCCCGGGTACGGTTCCCGATGCCATCAACTCTGGGTGTTTCCGCAGGTCCCATGGATATGTAGGCCTTCGCCCCTCAGTTTCCCGCGATAGATGCGTTGCGGCAACGCATTTGGATGTAGCGCGCCGATGTTCGATAGCGATCGGCACGGTCGGCACGGCAATCCGACCGCGCCGCAAGCGAATTAGCGGTTCGGAGTCAGTGCGATCCCTCCTCAGCAAGATGTAGGTCACGGCAATCACGCCGGCAGCCGAGGAGTTGAAGGCCGACGACGGTTGGAGTGCCAAGAGGACCCCGCAGGCCAGGCAGGCGACGACGAGGCCGAGCGCTCTCGGATACACCAGCAGCCGTCCGACGCTGCCTTGAAAGGACCTGCTCGTCAGCATGGGGATGCTCGTTGCCGAGACCGGCCGGCGAGGGCGCCATCGGAGAGCAGCCGAGGCGTCGCCAGCCTCTCCAGCGACCCGATGATGACGGCAATGGAGCCGATGGCCGCCCCGGGTCGGAACCGGCCCGCCACGCCTGGGTCAATGATCCGGGTACCGGCGACGCGGCGGATTGAGCAAAGGCAGAAATAGGTATGTCTCGGGGAGATCGGCCGTCGTGCCGACACAGGCCCGCAACCAATGCTGTCTTCACTGCCGACGCGGCCGATTCCCCCGGAAACGCCGCCAGGGCTCATTCGCCCCGCAAGTCGCAACGGAGCGACATGTGCCCGGCACCGAAATTCCCGAGGAGGAACTCAATGGCCACCGGACCCCGTCCACGCACCCGGACCGCCCGCCGTCTCGCCATCTACGCCCTGGCAGCCGCATCACTAACGATCACGGCAACCGCCCAGGCATCGGCACTCGTCCCGCAAACACCGGCACAAACCACTCCGGCAGCCATGAGTCTTTCCGGCAAGGTTTCGGCGGAATCCGGCGTGTACGGTTCCGACCTCGACGGCTGGATCCGTCAGGCACTGGATATCATGGCCGCACAAGGCATTCCGGGCAGCTACGACGCCATCCACCGCAACATCATGCGCGAATCCGGAGGAGACCCCGGCGCCATCAACCTCTACGACTCCAACGCCGCCAGCGGCACCCCGTCCAAAGGCCTGCTCCAGGTCATCGACCCAACCTTCCAGGCCTACCACGTCGCCGGAACCTCCTGGGACATCTACGACCCCGTAGCCAACATCACCGCCGCCTGCAACTACGCAGCCGCCCGCTACGGCTCCATGGACAACGTCAACTCCGCATACTGACCCTCGGAAGCCCGGATCCCCGCTCGGACTCCCGATGGCCCCGACCGCCGCGGTGAGGGGTACACGATCGTCATGCCTGCCAGAACATCTCGATATCGACTCTGAACGGGTGTCAGGTCTGGCCCGCTGCTCGCTGGGTGATGTCATGGGGTTGACGCGCCTTCGATCTCGGCGAGTCTTGTTGCGCCCGGACAGATAGTCACGTTCACGTGGAATAGGATGCCCTGGTCGGCCGTTTGCCTGACTAGGACAGGTAAATGCCTGACTGCAGCGCCACCGACCACCGACGACGCAGTGCCGTGCCTCCCAGGGGAGTTCTGACGTGAAAGCTATCCAGATGACGCAACAGGGTGGACCGGATGTCCTGCAGTTGGTGGACGTGCCCGACCCGGTGCCCGGTCAGGGCCAGGTGGTGGTCCGCGTCCAGGCCGCCGCGGTCAACTTCTCGGACGTCATGCGCCGCCGCGGCGACGTGTACCCGGTCCCGACGCCCGTCCCGTTCGTGCCCGGTGCGGAGGTAGCCGGGACGGTGGTCGCGGTCGGTGGGGGCGTCGACAACCTTCCGATCGGAACACCGGTGTTCGGCACCGTCGGAAACGATGCCTCCGGCGGTTATGCGGAACTCGCGGTGGCCTGGTCCGGGAGTCTGATCCCGATTCCGCCTGGCCTGTCACCCGACTCGGCCGCGGGCATCGTCGTCTCCGGCCTGGCCGCTGCGATCATGTTGGACGAGGTCGCCCACCTCCGGCCCGGTGAGACCGTCTTCGTGCCGGCCGCGGCCGGTGGCGTGGGCAGCTACGCCGTGCAGATCGCAAAGCTGAAGGGCGCCACCGTGATCGCCGGTGCCGCTACCGCGGCCAAGCGAGAGATCGCGCTGCGGCTCGGAGCCGATCACGCCGTCGACTACACCGCCCCGAACTGGACCGACCAGGTCTTGGAGCTCACCGGCGGCCGCGGCGTCGACGTCGCGCTGGAGATGACCGGGCCCGCACGCGTGATGGAAACGTTGACGATTCTCGCGCCGTTCGCACGGGTCGTTGTCTACGGTTCGGTCTCCGGAACCGTGGAAGGTCTGGACCCAGCAGCCCTGAAACCGTTGCTGTACGACCCCGCACCCAGCCAGGCCCTCATCGGCTTCAACCTCGGTATCTGGTTCGAACACCGCCTCGCCGATGCGGGTGCCGCGCTGCAGCGGCTGGTCGGCTGGGTCGCGTCCGGAGCGATCAGTGTCCCCGAGATTCACACGCTGCCACTGGCCGAAGCCGCCGAAGCGCACCGCCGGCTCGAAAAAGGCGTAACCAGTGGGAAGTTGGTGCTGAAGCCATGACCGCCACGACAACCGGCCGGGTAGCCGTCGTCACCGGCGGCGCGGGCGCGATCGGATCGGCCATCGTCCGCGAGTTGCGGGCGAGCGGGCACCGCACCGTCGTGCTCGACCGCGGCGGCGATATCGAGGTCGATCTCGCGGACGAGCAGTCCACGAGGCAGGCCGCCGCGCAGGTACTCGAAAACTTCGGCCGCGCAGACGTTCTCGTGCACAGTGCGGGCGCCTTCGACCAGGCTTCGCTGCAGGACCTGGATGCCGAGACCTGGCGACACGTCCAGGCGGTCAATGTCGAATCGGTGCTGTGGCTCGCTCAGGCCTTCACGCCGGGCATGGCAGAGCGCGGGTTCGGCCGGATCGTGCTCGTCACCTCCGACACCCTCTGGGAGCCGCCCGCACCCGCCCTACTCCCCTACGTCGCCAGCAAGGGCGCGCTGACGGGCATCATGCGGTCGCTGGCACGGGCTCTCGGATCCGACGGCATCGCGGTGACCGCGGTCGCGCCCGGCCTCACCGACACTCCCGGCTCACGCACCGTCAACACCGACGACGATTTCGCCGCCCAAGTCGATCGGCAGGCCTTGGCCCGTCGACTCGTCCCGGCCGACACGGCAGCAACGGTCGCCTTCCTTGCCACCGACGCAGCCGCCGCACTGACCGGCCAAACCCTGGTCGTCGACGGTGGATTCGTCCTGCGTTGACCACGGCCGCCACATGAGTACCACTGTGTGACACGACATCCCGCCGACGAACGCGTGGGGTATGCGACCGGGCCCGGCACGATGCCGACCGGGCCCGATCGATCTCTCCGGGGGGTTACCTGTCCAAGACAGCACTTCGTGCGATCGAACTGTTCCGGAACACGACCGACACCATGGAACCCCGGCCGACGTTGGGCTCGGGTCGTCGACTACACGTCTACTGAGCTGCGATACGTTGGTCTCCATGACGACCGGACCAGCATCTCGCAGTCGCGTCGCTGCATCGACGGCTGCTTCTGGTGGCCCGGTCAGCAATGCTCTCATTCGAGCCACACGCCTGCATGCGATGCGTGCCCGGCAACTACTTCAGGGCCTGGGCCTGCATCCCGGCCACGAGCTTCTGCTGATGCACCTGTGGGACACCGGCCCGCAGCGCCAATCGGACCTGGCCACCGAATTCGATACGGATTCGGCCTCGATGACCCGCACGGTGCAGCGCCTCGAGCGGGCCGGATTCGTACGTCGCCGCCAAGATCCA
The DNA here is from genome assembly GCF_042754085.1 of Nocardia sp. NPDC059236. Classification (NCBI taxonomy): domain Bacteria; kingdom Bacillati; phylum Actinomycetota; class Actinomycetes; order Mycobacteriales; family Nocardiaceae; genus Nocardia; species Nocardia sp. NPDC059236. The sequence goes on along the minus strand of NZ_JBHZAF010000008.1, from coordinate 97,454 downwards.
ACCGACGGCCGAGCCACCCTCGTCGAATCGACACCAGCCGGAATGGCCTTACGCAGCCGCATCCAGCAACTGTGGACAGACCTCGAAACCGACACGGTCGGCGACATGAGCACGAGCCAGCAACGACAGCTGCTCCGCGCCTTGGCGAAACTCGAGACGAACCTGTCCTCAACCACATCCATCCGCGACACCACCGACTGAATCGACGCCGGGGAGGTCTCGCAGTTCTGGCGAATCTTGTTGGGGCGGCATCGGATTCGCAGGGCGATCGGGACCGCACCCGGAAAGAGTCCTTCCGATCCGACCGGCAGCGTCCGATACCCGGGCGACGCGACCGCTGTGAAGTGCTACGTTGACCCTTGCACTCCCGTCGAAACCGCCGTGCGTCGACGACGCCAGGCGCTCCGTTCAGTATCGGAAATCTCTGGTCAGGAGGCATCGCGTGAGTACCTACACCGTCGGCTACATCATCGGCAGTCTGTCCAAGGAATCCATCAACCGGATCCTGTCCAAGGCCCTGATCCGGCTCTCACCGCCACAGTTGACGTTCACCGAGATTCCGATCAAGGATCTGCCGCTCTACAACCACGACTACGACGCCGACTACCCGCCCGAGGGCCGCGCGCTCAAGGCGGCCATCACCGCCGTCGACGCACTGCTGTTCGTGACGCCGGAGTACAATCGCTCGATCCCGGGTGCGCTGAAGAATGCCATCGACTGGGCCAGCCGCCCATGGGGCGACAATTCGTTCACCCTCAAGCCGTCCGCCGTCATCGGCGCCTCGCCGGGCAAGATCGGCACCGCGATTGCTCAGCTCAGCCTGCGCAGTGTCCTGGGCTACTGCAATTCCCCGCAGATGACTTCGCCGGAGGCCTACATCCAGTTCCGCCCGGATGTCTTCACCCCGGACGGCGATGTCCTCGACGACTCGACCAGGCAGTTCCTCACCCGGTTCATGGCGGATTTCAGCGCTTTCATCGACAGCGTCCACGGCGTGGTCCCCCAGCTCGGCTGACCGATTCGCGCGGCCGGTCGCGCATGCGTGCCGTGCCGGTGGCTTCCCGCCGCCGCGACCGACCCGCCCGGCTCAACGAGAACGAGGGGAGAAGACGTAATGGCCCATGAGCGCTACGACACGATCGTGATCGGAGCCAGCCAGGGCGGCCGGTTCCTTCCCGTCGAACTGGCGAAGGCGGGCCAGAAGGTGGCGCTGGTCGAGCGTGGCCAACTCGGCGGTGTCTGCGTGAACATCGGGTGCACCCCGACCAAGACGATGGTCGCCAGTGCCCGCCTCGCCCACCAGGCGCGCAGTGCCGCGGAGTACGGCGTGCGGATCGGTCCGGTATCGGTGGACGTGGCCGCGGTGCGCGAGCGCAAACGGGCCATGGTCGTCGGAGCGCGGCAGAACTACGCGAGCCGCCTGGCGCAGGACGGGCTCGACCTGATCGAAGGCGAGGCTCATTTCACCGGGCCGAAGTCGGTCGAGGTCGCCTCGACCGACGGCGGGAGGCGGCAGATCAGCGCACCGGTGATCGTCATCGACACGGGTGCCAGACCCAAGCCGCTGGCGATCCCCGGCGCGGACCAGGTCCCCGTGCTCGATTCGACGTCGATCATGGAGTTGGACGAGCTCCCGGAGCACCTGGTCATCGTCGGCGGCGGCTACATCGGGCTGGAGTTCGGGCAGATGTTCCGCCGGTTCGGCAGCGAGGTCACCATCGTCCAGCACGCCGCGCACCTGCTGACGCGTGAGGACGAAGACGTCTCCGACGAGGTCGCCGCTCTCTTGCGCGATGACGGGATCACGGTCTCGACCTCGTCGACGCCGGTCCGGGTCGAGCCGACCGACGGCGGTCGCCTGCGGCTGACCGTTCGCACGGACGACGGTGAGCGACCGCTCGAAGGGTCACACCTGCTCTCGGCCATCGGCCGCATCCCGAATACGGAGGCGCTGACCCCCGAGGTCGCCGGCGTCCGTCTCGACGACCACGGCTTCGTCGAGGTCGATGAGTACCTGAACACCACTGTCACCGGCGTCTACGCGATGGGAGACGTCACGCCCGGCCCCGCCTTCACCCACTCTTCCTACGACGATTACCGCATTCTGCACGCCAACCTGATCGGGCACGAGAAGGCGAGCACGCGGGACCGGATCGTCCCGTACACGGTGTTCATCGACCCCCAGCTCGGCCGCGTCGGCATGACAGAGCACGAAGCAAGGGCGAACGGACACGCAATTCGGGTGGCGAAGCTCCCGATGAGCGCCGTCATCCGGGCCATCGAGACCGGGGAGACGCGCGGCTTCATGAAGGCCGTCGTCGACGCGGACAACGGGCAGATCCTGGGCTGCGCAGTCCTCGGCAGTGAAGGCGGCGAGATCATGACCATGATCCAGGTCGCCATGCTGGGCAAGCTCACCCACACCGCCATGGCCGACGCGATCTTCACCCACCCGCTCCTGGCCGAAGGCCTCAACACCCTATTCACGATGTTCGCCTGAGCCGTGCCGGGGCATGCGGGGGTGCACAACCCCAATCCAAAGGGCCTACGGCTCAAGGCAACTCGTGAATATGGAGAGGTAGCGTGAGGATGCCATGACGGGGCCGCTGCGCGTCGGTGTCATCGGCGCCAACCCGAATCGCAGCTGGGCCAAGGATTCCCACATCCCGGCACTGCACAGCCTCCAGGACGCGCAGCTGGCGGCTGTGGCCACCACCAGCCGTGCCAGCGCCGACGCCGCCGGGGCGGCGTTCGGTGTGCGCGCCGCCTACGACGATCCCTTCGCCCTCATTGCGGCGTCCGACATCGACATCGTCTCGGTGTGCGTAAAAGTGCCGTATCACCGCGACCTGGTTCTCGCGGCCCTTGCGGCGGGCAAGCACGTGTACTGCGAGTGGCCGCTCGGGCGCGACCACACCGAAGCCGCCGAGCTGGCCGCCGCCGCGCGGGCCCATGCAGCGCACGTGGCGATCGGCCTGCAGGCCCGCATGAGCCCGGCCGCGCGCCGCGCCGCCGAGTTGATCGCCGCCGGCGCGATCGGCCGACCGTTGACCGCCCGGATTCTTTCCAGCACTGCCGGTTTCGGGCCGCGCCTACCGGCGGTATACACCTACCTCAACAAGATCGAGAGCGGCGCCAACCTGATCACGGTCATGGGTGGTCACACCCTGGACCTGGCGATCCTGGTACTCGGCGGAATCGACAGCCTCGATGCCCTCACCACCCTGCAGTACCCGACCGTCACGCTCACCGACACCGGCGAGCAGATCCAACGCACCGCACCCGACCACCTACTGGTACAGGCACGCATGATCAGCGGCTGCGCCCTGGCCGTCGAAGTCGCCGGCAACCGACCACTCCACACACCGTTCACGTTCGAAGTTGTTGGGACCGAAGGAGTAATCCTGCTGGCCGGCGGTAATCCGAACGGCTTCCAGGTGGGTCGGCTCACCCTCAGCCTCAACGGCGAGCGTCAACAGCTTGACGAGCCCCCCGACACGCTGCCGGACGCTGCGGTCAATGTGGTGGCAATGTATTGCGCGCTGGCCCGCGACATCACCTGCGGTGAACACACCACCCCCGATTTCGACCACGCCCTGCGCTTGACCCATCTGCTCGATGACGCCGTGCAGTCATCCAACACGGGTCTCCGTGTTACACAGCAGGACTGGCCCATGGGCGACTGTTGACCGGACGCATCCATCGCGGATCGCCGAAACTATTTCGTGTGGCCGACCTTCGGTCGCTCCGCGGTCGGTTCGTGTTGCGCCTGCTTGGCCCGTACTCCTCGTTCGACTCGGTCACCGAGTTCCTCGTCGATGTTGTGCAGGTATACGAACGCCCTCGTGAGCACGGGTTGACTCACTCCGTCGAACAGGTGCGCGACGATGTTGTCGACCAGTCGTGTCCTGGCGTCGTCGTCGAGAACCGTCCGGACCAGGGTGCGAGCCTGTCCCCAGTCGTCGTCGTCCGCGCGCAGCGTGTAGGCGGTTCGCACCATCTCGCCGTCGGCGTACCAACCTGCAGACGGTCCCGCTACAGCGGGATCGGCGTGCGGTCCGCCCTTCGAGTTGGGCACATACACCGGATCGCCGGGGTTGTGGTGGCGCATGGCGCCGTCTTTCGCCCACGATCGGACCTCGGTGCCGTGTGGCGAATTGACCGGTAGCTCTTTGTAATTGATGCCTATCCGGTGCCGGTGCGCATCGGCATAGGAGAACCAGCGCCCGAGCAGCATCTTGTCGGGGCTGGGGCCCGTGCCGGGTACTGCGTTGCTGGGCTCGAATGCCGCTTCTTCGATGTCGGTGAAGTAGTTGGCCGGGTTGCGATTCAAGGTCATCGTGCCGACGTCGATCAGCGGATAATCACCGTGTGGCCATACCTTCGTGAGATCGAAGGGGTTGTAGCGGTAGGTCTTCGCGTCGTCGAACGGCATGACCTGCATCTTCAGGGTCCAGCTCGGATACTCACCCTGTTCGATCGCTTTCCACAGATCACGCTGGTGGTAGTCCATGTCGATCGAGACCATGTGATCGGCTTCGTGCTGGGTGAGGAACTTGATGCCCTGATCGGTCTTGAAGTGGTACTTCACCCAGAACCGTTCGCCCGCAGCGTTGATCCACAGGTAGGTGTGGCTGGAGTACCCGTTCATGTGCCGGAAGGTGGCCGGGATGCCGCGATCGCCCATCAGCCAGGTCACCTGGTGCGCCGATTCCGGTGACAGCGTCCAGAAATCCCACTGCATGTCGTTGTCGCGCAGATTGTTGTCGGCGCGGCGCTTCTGTGACCGGATGAAGTCCTGGAACTTCATCGGATCTCGCACGAAGAAGACGGGTGTGTTATTGCCGACCAGGTCGAAATTGCCCTGCTCGGTGTAGAACCTCACCGCGAACCCACGCAGATCCCGCACGGTGTCGGGATATCCCTGTTCGCCGGCGACGGCGGAAAACCGCACCAGCACTTCGGTTTGCGTGCCGGGCTGGAACACAGCGGCCTTGGTGTAGGCACTGACATCGTGGGTCACTTCGAATGTGCCGAACGCCCCGCCGCCTTTGGCATGCGGTTGCCGTTCCGCCAGGCGCTCACGATTGAACGACGCCATCTTTTCGATCAGATACGCGTCGTTCAGCAAGATCGGGCCATCCGGGCCAACTGTCAGGGAATGGTCATCACTGGGTGCCGGAATTCCGGCGGCATCGGTTGTGTAGTTCGGCTCAGACATCTCTCTCCTTGTCCACAGACATAGAGCGACGGCCACATGGTCGTGGGTCGGTGTCCTTCACGGCACCGCGGACAACCCGGCCGCGTGCAGGCGGCGAGCACGAGTCGAGTGCTCGTGTCGAGACCGAAACGCAGATAGACGCGACGGGTGCTTCTAGAGAGTCATGAACACCGTATACCCCGTGGCAGCCTGCAGATCGACACCGCGAAGCAGTCCAGCTGCCACGACCAACCGTCCCGTCGTGCTCCAATTCGATCACGTCCGCGAGACCCTTTCAACCCACCCGGCTACCGGTCGGCACCGATACACCACTGGGCAGATGAGTCCGGGTACCACCGGCTCTCAGGGGCTAGATCGCGATGCGCCCGCCGTCGACCGGCAGTATCGCGCCGTACACGTAGCCTGCTCGACTGCCGGCCAGGAAGGCGATGGCCTCGGCGATCTCCTCCGGTGTTCCCGGCCGTCCCGCGGGCGTGGTCGCCGCCAGCTCGTCGAGGCCCTCGAATGCCGCGGTGCCCTCGGTGCGGATGGGTCCGGGGCTGACCGCGTTGACCCGCACCCCGCGGGGCCCGTACTCGGCGGTCCACGCCTTGGTCAGCAACGCCACCGCAGCCTTGCTGGACCCGTACAGGCTCATCCCGGACGCACCGAATTCGGCGGCCATAGTGGTCACGTTGACGATCGCGCCGTGGCCTCGCTCGGCCATCTGGGGGGCGAGCTCGGCCACCAGGAAATACGGTGCCTTGACGTTGACGGCGTACACCGCGTCGAAATCGGCTTCTGTCGTCTGTTCCGTCGGGCCGAACGGGTAGATGCCCGCGTTGTTGACCAGGACATCGATCTTGCCGAGCCGGGTGACCGCGTCACGGGCCAGCGCTTGCGCGGATGCCTTGTCGCGCAGATCCGCCGGAATGAACACCGCTGTGCCACCGAACGCCTCGATCTCGGCGACCACCTGCTTGCCGCGCTGCTCGTCGCGCCCCGACAGCGCCACCCGTGCACCGTGCCGCGCCAATGTCAGCGCGGTGGCGCGCCCGATTCCGCTGGTGCCGCCGGTCACCAACGCAGAGACTCCAGACAGTTCCGACATCGGATCTCCTCACTTCGTGATTGATCTGATCGAACCGTTCGCCCGGCATCGGGGACGTCGCCGATGCCGCTGTCGACTACGACCATTTCCACAGGCAGTAGCGGACGTTCTGCACCGCACCAGGTTCCGGGCTCCTGACTCCAGCGCGACCGGCTCCAACCCGCATACCGGTCCTTCGGACAAGCCACATCCCGGACCCACCCATCAGGCTAGCCCCGCCGCGGCAACGCTGTCTCGACCTACAGGGGAGCCGAGATCGGGTGGTTATGCCTCTGACTGTCTGTCATCTGCTGATCGCTCCAGTGTCGCCGATCTACGTCAAATGACGGATGCCTCAGCTGTCGCGCGCTTTATATTCGGTTGTGCCGTATGGCAATTCACTCGCAGAGGGAGAGTTCGAATGACTGCGCAGGACAAGACCGTCGTGCTGGTTCACGGTGGCTTCGTCGATGGTGCCGGATGGCGGGGTGTCTATGACGAGCTGACCCGGGATGGGTTCGAGGTGCGGGTGGTGCAGAACCCGACCAAGTCGCTGGAGGACGACGCGGCGACCACCCGTCAGGTGCTCGACGAAATCGACGGCCCGGTCGTGCTGGTCGGGCATTCCTATGGTGGGGCGGTCATCACCGAGGCCGGGACGCACGAGAAAGTGGCCGCGCTGGTGTACATCACCGCGTTCGCACCGGACAAGGGCGAATCGGTGAACGCGCTGCTCGCCACGTTCCCGCAGGACGGCCCGCAGCCGCCGATCCTGCCGCCGGTGCAGGGGTATCTGTTCCTGGACCGGGCCAAGTTCCCGGATTCCTTCGCCGGTGACCTTGCCGCGCAGGATGCCAAGTTCCTGGCCGACTCCCAGGTGCCGTGGGGTGTGGAAGCGCTCGGCGGGGCCATCAGCGAGGCCGCCTGGCGGTCCAAGCCCAGCTGGTACCTGCACGTCACCGAGGACAAGATGATTCCGCCTGCGGCACAGGCATCCATGGCCGAACGTATCGGCGCGACCGTGGCCGAAACGCCTGGCAGCCATGCCATTTACGTGTCCCGCCCCGAAGTGGTCGCCGCCATCATCCAAAACGCGGCCGAAGCCGTCTGACCCAGCGGTCAGCGATGACAGGCTGTCGGCCGCACGCTCAGTGGGGCCGACAGCGACGCTGTGGCCGTTTCCCCACGCAGTGATGAGTTGACCGGCCGGCGACACGGCGGAATCGGTAGATGTCTCAGGCCACCTTCGGTGCCGTGAGATGGACACGGATGTGGTCGAGCAGTTCACCGGTTCTGAGCGGTTTGGGCAGGTAGTCACACGCACCGGCCGCGTAGGCGTCACCGATGGCATCGGGATTGCCATCGAGGGAGACCGCGATGATCGGAATCGGTGCACGATTCCGCAGCTGTCGGCACAGATTCGCGCCCGGCAGGTCCGGCAGGTCCAGCTCGAGCAGCACCAGGTCTGGATTCCATCGCCGAGCGAGGTTCAAAGCGCGCTGCGCGTTGCCGGCAGAAATCACCTCATGGCCGGCGTTGGCCAGCACGAGTACCTCGATCTCTGCCATCGCCGGGTTGCTCTCGACGACAAGGACCTTGCTGGGCTCAGCCGCGGATGTCGGCGGCAGCGTTAATTCTGTTGCAGAGCGCGGGAATTGGCTAATGATGCATCCTTCGAAGGCGGGTCCCCGACTGTCGAATCCGCAGCGCGATGGAGCTGAATGGAGGCGATCCTGGGCTCACAGTGTCGGTGCCGCGATCGAACGACTACGACACTATACCAATCCGCAATCTTTCAGCAACGAATCTGCGAACAGTTTTCATGACGTTCACATGACCGCGGGCATCGGCTATAGCGCCTCCACCGAGCAGGTGAAGAGTCATCACCGGATTCCGGTGATGACTCACCGGCCTGGCTGCGAGTCTTGATTCCGACCACGTCGGCCAGCAGTGAGACAGCGCAGGAGGGATCCATGCCGGACCTTGTAGCCGGGATCGAAGAGGCGGGGACGTTCACACTCGGCCGCCGGGAAGTCCACCGAATCGGATACGGCGCCATGCAATTGGCGGGCGACGGGGTCTTCGGGCCGCCGCGCGACCGCGATGAGGCGCTGGCAGTGCTGCGCACGGCGATCGCGAGCGGTATCGACCACATCGACACCGCGTATTACTACGGACCCGGCACCGTCAACGAGCTCATTCGGGAAGCACTGCACCCGTACCCCGCGAATCTGGTGATCGTCAGCAAAGTCGCGGCGCGACGCGGCGACGACGGGGCCGTCTTGCCATACGACGAGCCCGATCAGCTGCTCATGGGCATCGAGGAGAATCTCGGGACCCTGGACGCCGAGCGTCTGAGCGCGGTGAATCTCCGCGTCACGGACCGGGCAGCGCCCGATTCCCGATTCGATGCGCAGCTCACCGCGTTGATACGGGCCCGAGAGGCCGGGCTGATCGACGGGATGGGACTGAGCAACATCTCACGCGAGCACCTCCTGCGTGCGCTGGACCGCACACCGATCGTCTGCGTACAGAATCTGTTCAATATCGTCGAGCGGGGCTCGGCCGACGTGCTGGCCGAAACCGCAAGCCGCGGTATCGCTTTCGTCCCCTTCTGTCCGCTGGGCATGTCCCGCACCGCCCGCCGCCAGATCCTGACGAGCCCACGCCTCACCGAGATCGGGCAACGTCTCGGGGGAACGCCGATCCAGATCGCGCTCGCCTGGTTGCTCGACCTCTCCCCCAATATCCTGCTCATTCCCGGAACCCGGACCCGCACGCACTTGGCCGAGAACATCCGATCCGGTCGCATCACGCTCGATGAGCAAGCGCGCCTCGAACTCACCAGCCACGGCGTATGACGCGCCACGAACTCGCCGCCATCGCGGGACGGGTACACACGCCGCCTCACCCGGACGGACCCGACGGGCCCGAGTGAAGTCAACTGTGCCCGGCGGGATCTCGCTCAGCTACCAGGTTGTTTCTCCCAGCGAGCTGAGCCATTCGACGATCAGGGCCGACGACAAGTTCGGTGGTGACTCGAGTCCGGCAGCGGCCAAGCCGCGGGCCCGGGCGGGCTGCGGCCAGGGAATCCGCGCCAACGCAGCGATGCCATTGGGCGGAGTTCCCAGGGCATCGCGAAAGCGGTTGTCGCTGTTGCTATTTCCTGCAGGGACCGCTGCTGATTGGCGCCGGCTGCGGACCGAAGGCCTGCTGGCACGGGGCAGACCGTTGTGTAGGATCGGGGATATTGCGGTTCGGTTGCCAAATGTTTTCCGATTAACGGGCATATGGGATCCGAGAGGAGCTTTCGCAATGGCAAAGGTGCTCTTTATCGTCAGTGGTGCCAGTTACTGGGTGATGAAGGACGGCTCACGATATGCGACCGGATACTGGGCCGAGGAGTTTGCCAATCCATATCGGATCCTCATAGACGCCGGGCACCAGGTGGTCGTCGGTCGACAGCTCCTGCACGGTACGGATGGTTCGCCCACGCCATCAGAGGATCCCGTGGTCTGCTAGGGCGTCGTGGCGCAGCTGTGAGAGGGATATACACGCGGGCGGAAACGGTTCCCCTTGCCCCTGTTCGTCGTCGATTTCGTCACCGGATTGCGTTCCGAGGCAATAGAACACGAAGAATCTCGCAGGCGAAGGGACGAGCCGTAGTTCTCCGAAACCGACTTCAGCGATGACCTCGCTCGCATCGACGTGCCCACGCTGGTGGCCCACGGCGACGACGACCAGATCGTGCCCATCGCCGCTGCCGGCCTCAAATCTGCCGAGCTGATCAAGGACGCCACTCTGCGCGTGTATCCCGGTGCGCCCCACGGCATTTTCGGTGCCTGTCGCACCGCGCTGGAAGCCGATCTGCTCGCCTTCCTCAACAGCTGACCCCCGCCCGATCTTTCAAAGTCGCGAGACCTGGTAGTGACCGATAGCCCAGCCGCGCGTGTCGTGTTCGAGCAGCACGCTGAGCTTTACCGCGAGGGTCGGGCGGTCGGTGAAAGAGAAGTCGACGTCCAGATAGCCCAGCACGAGATCGTCGGTGAGGCGGCGGGTTTCGAGGATTCGATACTCGGCCGCCAGGCCGACCGGCTGGGAGTCGTAGTACTCGGCGATACCCGCTCGACCCACGGTGTACGGATGCAAACCCTGGAAGATCGCGTCTTCGGTGAAGTATGAGGCGACCCGTTGTGGCTCATGCTGATCGACGGCGTGCTTCCACTGGTCGAGGACTGTTCGCAGGATCGCCTCGTCCTGGGGATCGGTGGTCATTGCGATTCTCCTGTCGTTGTCCCGATGATCAGTGTCCGGCGCTCATACCACCATCTACGTGCAGGATCTCGCCGGTGACGAAGGGCGCGGTCTCCAGGAAAACGACGGCATCAACAATGTCGCTGATTTCGCCCATCCGCCCGACCGGATGCATGGCGGCCAGGGCGTCGTGGGTGGACGGGTCGTGCATGGGCGTCTTGATGTTGCCCGGCGACACGGCGTTGGCGCGGATGCCGCGACGTGCATATTCGATGGCGAGGGATTTCGTGGCCGATTGCAACCCGCCCTTGGTCAGCGAGGCCAGCACGGACGGGACGCGGGAGTCGGCGTTGTCGACGAGGCTCGTGGTGATGTTGACAATGTGACCGGCGCCGTGGGAAAGCATGGCTTCGACCGCTGCTCGGGTGATATGGAAGAACCCGGTCAGATTGACGCCGGTCACGACCGCGTAATCCTCGTCGGTGTACTCGGTGAACGGCTTGGCGATGAACACGCCCGCGTTGTTGACGAGTGTGTCTACCCGGCCGAACTGTTCCACCGCGGCGGCGATGATGCGGTCGGCGGTCGCCGCATCGGCAATGTCGCCGGCAATGGTGAGCACTGCGGGGTCGTCGGATTCTGTGATGGATCGTGCGGTGGCCACGACCGCATAACCGAGCTTGCGGTAGGCCTCGACAAGACCGGCACCGATACCGCGTGACGCCCCCGTGATGACTGCGACCTTCTGTCGCCGATCGATGTTCATGGCGAGCCTTTCTCCGAGTCGGAATTCGGGCTGGTCGACGGAAGTGGACGACCGGTCTACGAGTCGAACGGTAGGCCGCGCGGAGATCGGCGGTCAACGCTGAAATGGCCTCTGAGCAGGACCGGAATCCTTCGACGTGGAAGCCGCAAGCTCGCAGCCGAGGTCGCGGGCTCGACGGCTATTGCCGGTGCGGATCGTCAGCGGGGAGCCAGGAATCCGGGCTATGGAGATCGAGGTCGCCGACGCCGCCGCAGAGTGCGTCCACCACAGCCAGCACGGCCGAGCGGACCTCGCCAGAACGCCACACCAGCGACCATGTCCAGTAGATCTGCGGCGCGACGATCGGCCGACGCGCAAGTCCGGGCGGCAACTGCTCGGTCTGTCCCTTTGGAGAGTTGACAATCGGGCGCGGGCCACGGCGGACGTGGTCATGGAACGCCGGGCCGGTAATGCCTCCGTCACCGATGTGGACCGCGCGCGCACCAGTGTCGCGGGCCAACTCTTCGGCGTAGTTGTTCCATGACGACCACGACGTCACATCGTCGTCGAGAAGAATGTCGGTATCTCTGGCAGCGACCTCGCCGACGGCATCGTCACGGCCGACCGCGTGCAGACGGTCAGCACCCAGGAGCCGGGCCCTCAGCCCCAATCGCTGCAGGTCTGCAGTCGAGATCCAGCACACCGCGAGGTCCAGACTGCCATCCGCGACGCGAGCCGCCTGAGCATGCGAGGGCGCGACCCACGCGTCGACGTGGACCTGAGCGGCGCCCGAAGTCCGCGCCGTCAGGTCGGCGGGTAGCCAATTGACGTATCCGAGGCGGACCGTTTCCGACCCGGCCAAGCGGCGAGCACGGCCTCGTAGTTCGTCGGCTCGGGACAGCAGGGTACGGGTAGCGGGGAGCAGTGCCGCACCTGCTGTGGTGAGAGACACCGATCGCCGGTCGCGCTCGAACAGCACGACACCGAGGTCGCGCTCCAATGCCTTGATCTGCTGGGACAGCGAGGGCCCGGCGATCAGCAGCCGGGCTGCTGCCCGCGCGAAATTCAGCTCTTCGGCTACCGCTACGAAGTATCTGAGTTGACGCAGCTCCACACCGATCATGCTAGGTCGGGTAAGAGGCTACGCCTATCACAGAGCAGGAACTCGGTCGTGGCGTCACCACGATCATCCCGGCAACGATGAGATCCGAAAGAACTTATCGGCGTTGCGGTTTCGGCCGCGCACCCTGTCGAGGATGGAGCGAGACCATGCGAGAGTTCCTGGTCGAGATCACCACCGCTATCCCCGAAGGCACCGGTCAGGACGAGGTGGACCGCCGGCGGGCGGCCGAGGCCCGGCGAGCGCGAGAACTGGCGGCGAGCGGCAACCTGGCGCGACTGTGGCGACCGGTCGGCGAGTTGCGCAGCATCGGAATCTGGCGAGCGGGCGACGAAGTCGAGCTACAGGAGGAGGTTCTCAGCACATTGCCGTTGCGCCCCTGGATGACCATCGGGATCACCCCGCTCGAATCGCACCCCAATGACCCGGGCCGCGAAGACGGTGCGCTGCAATGACATCCACCGTGGTGCGCAGCGCGCCCCCAAGCATGCTGGAATAGACGATCACCGCCGTCGAGGATCCGCGGGCCGGCGAGGCGCCCGTGAAGCGATGCGCCTGCGGCGGCCCGATCAGGTGATTGGCGAGACCTGCTGACTGAACGTCGCGCGGCTCCCGAGTGTCGAGCCACCCGCTGAAATGTCTATTGGACCGCCGTTCCGGTGGCGACCGCCTCGAGTTCGGCCAGCGTTTCGCGAATGAACTCGGCCAGGCTGCGGTCCGGCGGGGATTCGGCCCAGGTGGTGTAGGCGATCTTGAAGACCGCGATGCCGGCCTCGGCGGTGAGGCCGGCGGTGGGCTCGGGGACGCCGCGCAGGCGTAGCGCCTGGGCGCTGCTTGCCGCGAGCGCGGCGAGCTTGGTCAGTTCCCGTTCCTGGAGTGCGGGGTTCGCGGCGATCACCGATTGGCGCTGTTGGGCGAAGTCCCGGCGTTGCCCGATCAGTTCGGCCACCGCCTCCAGGCCCGCCCCCATCGCCGCGATCGGCGGCGCTGAATCATCCGCCTCGGCAATGGCGTTGGTGATGATGTCGTGCAGGATCTGCTGGTTGCCGAACAGCACCTCACGCTTGTCGGCGAAGTGCCGGAAAAATGTGCGCTCGGTGAGCCCGGCTCGCTCGGCGATGTCGGCGACGGTGGTCTGATCGAAGCCGCGCTCCAGATACAGCTCCATCGCCGCCCGGCCGAGACGGCCCGGCGCGTTCGGTTCCCAACGACCCATTCCGTGATTGTAGGACAGTGACGTCAGCAACTGACGTAGAAGTGATGACAGATGCTGACATGAGGACTATTCTGATGACAGATGCTGACATCACGAGTCGAGAGGTCTTCTCATGCGTCTATTCGTCACCGGAGCTTCCGGTTTCATCGGTTCCCGCGTCGTTCCCGAGCTCATCGACGCAGGTCACGAGGTTGTCGGCCTGGCCAGGTCGGACGCCTCGGCCGCGGCCCTGACCGCGGCGGGCGCGCAGGTGCGCCGCGGCGATCTCCTCGATCCGGACACCCTGCGTGCGGCCGCCGACGAGGCCGATGGGGTGGTTCACCTGGCTTTCCTCCACGACTTCTCCCAGTTCGAGGAGAATCAGCGCATCGATCGCCGGGTAGTCGACCTGTTCGGCGACGTTCTCGCGGGTTCCGATCGGCCGCTGGTGATCGCCTCCGGCCTGGTCTCGTTCGACACCGGTCAGCCCGGTGTGGCCGATGAACCGATGATCCGCCGCGCCACGGCCGCCGCGACGGTCCGGCTCGCCGAACGCGGCATTCGGTCGGTGGTGCTGGGTCTGCCGCCGACGGTGCACGGTGCGGGCGACCGCGGATTCATCCGCCGGATCGTCGAGATCGCGAGGGAGAAGGGCGTGTCCGGCTATGTCGGGGACGGCGCGCACGCCTGGTCGGCCGTGCACCGGGACGACGCCGCGCGGCTGTTTCGACTGGCGGTGGACAAGGCGGAAGCCGGAACGGTGTTGCACGCGGTCGCCGATCCTGGCGTGGCGACCCGCGATATCGCCGAGGCCGTCGGCCGCCAGCTCGGTGTGCCGACCACCTCGATCGACCCCGCCGACGCGGTAAGCCACTTCGGTTGGCTGGGCATGATGTGGAGCATGCCGATGACCGGCGACGGTGGACCCGCCGCAGACACGCTGGGCTGGATTCCAAACGGCCCTACGCTGCTCGCGGACCTGGCCGAGCGCCACTACTTCCAGGACTGAGCCGGGCCGCACCGGCGCGGTGCGGTCACCCGCTATTCCGATGATCGGATAGCGGGTGGCGGTACCGGCTTGCGAGTCGGGCGTGGTTGCCCGGTCATCGAGGAACTCCTTCGAAACAGATTGGGGCGCGCTGGATGTGCGCGCGGGCGAACAATCCGGCCGTCCTTCGAGATACGTTCAGAATTTCTGAAGGATTCGGCGGCACGGCAGCCGAATTTACGACCGCGAATCGTCCTCGCCGCGAGCGGTCGATGAACCGGTGGCAACGGCAAGCGCCGGTCATGGCATGACTCCTCTCGCGTTCCAGCGAAGCAGACACGGCCACAGCGGTGAATCCTTGCGCTCAGCGGAATCGCATCGTCCCGTGCCGCGCAGTTGAGCAGTGTGCCACCGTCAGGTCAGGACCGCGGAGGGCTCGCCGGACGCCGCGCCCGCCATCGAGAATTGATGTAGCGCTTCGACTCGTGCGAGTCCGGGGTACCGGTGGCAGGGGCTGGTGGAATCAGGCTCGCGACGCCGCTGGCGTCGTCGGTCTGGATCATTCCGGCCCGCAAGGCCAATTCGAGCAGCAGCCTGTCGTCGGTCTCGAGCCGAAGGCCCCATCGCAGCGCCGTGGCGAGGATCAGCAAGTCGTTGAAGGAGTTTCGGCGATGCTGCTTGAGGTTGATCCTGGCACGCAGGACCTCCTGCAGCAGATCGACCGCAATGGTGATCTCACTCATCGTCAACGGCAGCGGCGCCACCTCGACGTCGCTGAGGAACCGAGCCCGAACCCCGACGATCCGCCCGATGTTTCGGTCGATCGCGACCGAAGCCATGCCTTCGATCAGTCCGAACGCCCGCGCATTCTGCACATTCGCCACCGCCTGATGCGACTTCTCCAGGTAGGCGGCGAAACCATGACCTGCGAGACCGGCCGGAAAGTTGATCAGCAACTTGTCGGTGCGGGCCATCCCCGCCTGCCCCTTGAGTACTCGACCCCGGTACAGCGCGACGAGGTGATTGATATCGGGCAGACCCCACAGATGGTCCCTCGCGAGGCACGGCAGCAGATATCGATACCCCCAGCCCTGCGGCGCCTGCATGCTGTAGAGCTCCTGCAGGGTCGTGGTGCTCGCATAGTAAGCACCCGGCTCGGGCGCCTCACACGATCCGTTGTGCCACAGGGACAAGAAGTTCGTATCCAGCAGCACTCCGTCAACCACGTGAGGTCTTCTCTCGCCGAAACCAGGCTCGAACACGGTGGTACCGCGACCCGCCTCGATAAAACCTGGACTACTTGATACGTCCGAACCATTCGTACCGCAAGGCTATTCGGTCTGACCGATCCTAAATCTGGACGCGGACGCGGGCACCTGGTATGGCGCGCTTCGAGGCGAGTCCGCTGCCAACTTCCTCCACCGGCAATGCTTCTCGCTCGGTCACGACGCTCACCGCCGTCCGCATGCCATCGGGGTGGCCTTGCCCGCTGACGGCGAGCCTTTCAGCTCCAGTACGTCGGAAATGCTTTGGGCACAACCACACTCGGATCCACGGTGACGAGCACGCGACGCCGCCAGTTGCTCCACTGAGGCAATGGAAAACCGTTGGGGCGCCCTCGATATGACTACCTCACGAACCCCATACGTGAGCAATTACCTCGGGCTGCAGCACTTCAGGTCAGTGCGCGACCGCGTCTCCGAACCGTGCCCGGAGGCTCGTCCAAGTCGATCCGGATGACGAGCAGGTCGGCGCCCAGCGCGCGGACCATGATCGCGTTGAGAATCCGCAGTGGTCGCCAACGAGCCAGTCGCCGTTGCCTTTCCAGCGGATCTTCGTCCGGAAGGACGCTCGCCTGGCCGGTGCGCCAGACGAAGCGCCAGCCCTGCCGGAGTTTCACCCGGACGGTGGGTTCGGCCATGAGATTGCGGACGTATCCGGCCCGGTACCCGTATTCGGCGATGATCCAGAAGACGTCGCCGGCCGATCCGTTGCCCACCGGTGTTCGGTATCGCCGTCCGGTTCGCCGCCCCACCGTCTCCACGAGCGCATAGCCGAAGGGCACGAATCCGATCCGGAACAACAGGCGCACAACAGGATTGAGCAGATAGCGCTGGAAGGCCGCCGCCACGGCGCGCTTCCGGCTCGGCCACACGATGGTGAGCGGAATGTTGGCGAGCAGCAGCGCCGACTCCACGGAGGGAACCAGCGGGGACGAGGACGCCGTGGGGTCGACCTTCCACGTGATCCATACCAGGGCGGTCAGGGCCGCGGAACCGGTGATCACGGTGCGCGAGCGGGCTTTTCGAAGTAATTCCATACACTCGTATTGTTCCATACGAGTGTATGGTTGTCGATGTGCGCAAATACGGATCGACCAGCTCTGAGCAGCTCGCCGACGCGGTGTTCGCCATCGCGGGATCGAGGGGACTCGACGCCGCGAGCATCCGTGAGATCGCCGCCGCGGCCGAGGTTTCCATCGGCGCCGTTCAGCACCACTTCACCACCAAGGACGAGCTCTACGCCTTCGCCTTCGAACAGCTCACCGCCCGGGTGCGCGCCCGCATGAGCGCCATCGACCCACAGGCCCCCCTCACCGACCGATTGATCACCGCACTGTCCCAACTGCTTCCACTCGACGACGAACGCGAGCACGAGGCCCGGGTGATGGTCTCCTTCGCGGCGCGCGCCGCCACCAACGAAACCCTCGCCGACATCCAACACCGCACACTGGCCGAGATTCGCCGGGAACTCGAGACCCAGCTGGCCGCCTCTAACATCCCCGCCCCCTCGACGCGATCCGCGATACTGCTCGCCACGGTCGACGGACTCGCACTCGATGCGGTCAGCAGCCGCGGGCTCTACCCGCGCAGCGAACTAGCCGCCGCGCTGTCGCTACACGTACGGTCGCTCATCTCATAGACGGACGCCCAGATCGAACGCCACTCGTCGTAGAGACATTGCAAAAGGCTGGGGACATTGGACGATTCGGTGCGCTGATTGAACCGCCGATGTGAGGGTATGCGCGTCATGACCGATATCAGCACCGGAGGGCTTCTCGGGCCCTTCGAGCACAGCAGCGAAACCAGGTGGTGGCCATGATCATTCTCGGAATCATCCTTCTCCTCGTTGGGTTCATATTCGGCATCCCGATCCTCTGGACCATCGGGATCGTGGTGCTCGTCATCGGGCTCGTGTTACTGCTGTTCGGGTCGATGGGCCGCGCTGTCGGCGGCCGTCGCCATTACTATTGACCCCTGAATCGCTCGCTTTTGCCCTGTTTGACGTGTGGTTTGCAGGGAATGCGCTATCGCATGAAGGACGTACTCGAACGTGAGAGCAAATGGGCGGTCGACCGGGACTTCACTCTTCCAAGGCTCGACGACCTTGTCGCGAATAGCCGCATCGAGGAGATCCCGGTCGAGCTGACCAGTACCTATTTCGACACCGCCGAGCGAGACCTGCTCGCCCACGACCTGACGTTGCGTCGCCGTGAAGGAGACGACGAATCCGGCTGGCAGCTGAAGATCCCCCAATCGTCCGGTCGCGTCGAAGTAACCACCCAACTGTCGGACGAGCTGCCGCACGAACTCGCCGAGGTCGTCAACGGCGCAGCACTGGGTAGGCCTTTGAACGAGGTCGCCAGGGTTCATACCTTGCGCCGCCGTCACCGCATCCTCGGTTCGGACGGCGAACTGATCGTCGAGATCGATGACGACACTGTGGACTCGACCGCAGCCGACCGGCCTGCTGAACTGGTTGCCTGGCGTGAGATCGAGGTCGAACTCGGCCCTCACACCGACCAAGTCCCGGCGGTATTGCGCGACCGGCTCGCCGAGGCAGGCGCCCGCGAGTCGAGCTACCGCTCCAAGCTGTCTCATGTACTCCCGGAGCGATCCGGACCGCCCGTCACCAGTTCGCGGGCGGAAAAAGCCATGCACGAATATATGACCACACAGATCGACCTGATCTTCGTCGGTGACGTCGGGCTACGCCGAGGCGAGGACCCAATCCACGACACCCGTGTCGCGACGCGGCGACTGCGCAGCACGCTACGCGTGTTCGGCAAGCTGCTGGACCGCCGCGCCATCGGCGAGATCGACAACGAGCTGAAATGGTACGCAGCGCTGCTCGGCGACATACGCGATTGCCACGTCCAGCGCCGACGCCTCGCCGATGAACTCAACGCCCTACCGCCCGAACTCATCTCGGGTCCTGTCGCTGCGCGGATCGACGCGACGCTGCAGGCTCGGCAGTTGCCGAGCCGCAATGCTCTTGCCGAGGCAATGAACTCGCCCCGCTACCTGCGACTGCTGGCGACCCTGCAGACATGGAAATCACAGCCGCCGTTCGGGCGACGGATCCGGCGGCGCCAACTCGTGAAGCGGGCCCGCCGGGCCGCGGGCAAAGCCGACCGCCGGTTGGTGACCGCATTGCACAACCATCGACACGAATCGCTGCACCGCGCGCATAAAGCCGCCAAACGCGCACGCTATGCCGCCGAATTGCACAAACCCGTTCGAAAGCCCGCGCGGGCAAAGTCGAATATCAAGCACTACAAGAAGATTCAGCGCCTGCTCGGCGACTACAACGACAGCGTCGTCTCGACCGAATTCCTGTGGCGAACCGCCACAGCAGCGGGCACGGCAGGCGGCGAGAACGGCTTCACCTACGGCCTGCTCTACGCGAACGAGATGCAAGCCGCTGAGCACGCGGTCCAGAGTGTCGCGGCAGTTACCACAGGCGAATAGATACAGGTCCCAGGGAAAGCGAGCTCTGATCGCTTATTTTCCCAGCTCGGGGGTAGTCGAGTGGCATAAGGATTCCCGGGGGAGAATGCGAGGAGTCGAAAGATGAGCACCACCATTGTGATCGTGATCATCGTCGTCGCGGTTGTGGTCATTGTGCTTGTGGCCTGGGTGTTGATGCGCCAACGGCGCGAACACCAGCGGGTCGAAGCCAAGGGCATCCGAGACCGCGCGGCGAAACAGGAACTCGAGGTCGGTCAGCGGGAGGCGCGGGCGGAGGAGATCGCTGCCCGCAGTCGCGCGGCACAGGCCGAAGCTGAGGCCAAGGCGGCACAGGCCGAGCAGCTTGCCCAGCAGGCCGACGTGCATCGCAGCGAGGCAGCGGATTCGCGAACCGAACTGGACAAGGAGTGGGAGCGCGCGGATAAGGTCGATCCGGACTCGAAGTCGGGTGATAAGCAGCGGAACGCTGATCCAGAACAGCCGTCGCACAGCCCCCGACATTGATTCTGCGTTTTTCCGATCGCGCGCCGCTGCCCCAGATCGCTGCTCAGTCACGCGCGCAAACTCGGCAGTCCGGTGGCCAGCTCGATCACCCGGTCGACCTTCGTCGTGGGCGGAATCGCCAGCGCCCGAATACGATCCACTGTGTGGTGACCGGTCACCGGCTTGTTCGCGGACATGGTTCAGGACAAGCCGCGACCGCGTCGTCGGCGCGAGACGCCGGGACCGCAGATATTGCTGCGCCGCATCGCCCGCGCAGTCCACGGAGGACGAGGAGTTCGGGAGGGAGCGCGGCCCATGGTGTTTCGGCCGCGACGTTTCCACGTTCTGTTACCCACGACCGGGGCCGAGTTCGGCCACTGCGAAGGTTGAACTCTCGAAGACGCGACAGCCGACCTCTTCGACGATTCGAACTCCGGTGGGCGGGTAGTGCTGAAACGTGAGTTGCACTGCAAATCGCAGCGGCAGTGCGAACGAGGAGGTACGTCATGGCGGCCCAGCCGGAATCATCAACGTTCATCGGGCCGACACAATTGCCTCGATCCGGGCACAGGAAAGCGCCCCACCCCAGAGGTGGCGTCATCAGCAGCGGCACCGTCGACAAACTCGGCGAACAGGCTGCGGCGGTGAATGAGCAATCTGGCGAAAAGTTCGCCAGCAGATGGGAATTCAGCGAACCGGCTGCAGTGTGGCCCGACCCGAGTCCGCTCGACGAGTGGTGGAAGACCGTGATGTTGGGCTGCGATCGTGCGAGGGCTGCGGTGCCACCATCTGCCAGCGGAACCAGCGCGGCGAAATCATGGGATCGAGGAGGCCGTGGTCGGTGATCTTGCACAACCTATGAGCACCATGGACTCTCGCCTCCGCGCTTGCGGCTGACGGTTCACCACCGGCTGGTGCGGATTGCGGAGGCGGGATGCGTTCGTGGACGGGGCACAGCCACGTCCCGTCTTGGGCGATCCGATCAGGGCAGCGTGCGCGCAGGTGCCAGGGCTCGTGGCCCCGGTGTGCAGGCGGCGGCGATCGTATGGGTGATTGCCAGGTCGGTGGCCTGGCCGAAGACCTCGAACAGCCGGTCCACGCAGCGCGGTCCGGTGACCACTCGCAGGCGTATGTGGTGGCGGTGAGCAGCGTCGTCGGCATCGAGAACGGCCAGCAGCCCGGAGATGCTGAGGAAGGTGATCCGTGACAGGTCCACCACCACGAGGCGGCCGCTGGTATCGATGGCCTCGGTGAGATGTTCGCGGAATGCTCCGACGGTGCAATAGTCGATCTCGCCGGTGGCGGTCAGGACCGTCGTCGACGGCGACGGCCTGCTGTGGGTGATGCCCAGCTGTGTGGGCGGGCCGCAACGCTGGGCTGGTGTGGATCCGGCTGCGACCATGAAGGAACTCGACATCAGGATCAGATCCCTTGTCCAGATATGTGTGACAACCCGGGAAAATGGGGTTCTGCCACACTGTTTGTCGCCTATACCGCGACCGTGGCACAGACTGGGCTGGTGGGTGTCAACCGTGTACACAGAATACCCGCTACGACAGCGAGACAAACCCGTTACCTTTCGCACGGGCACGTATCTCATTGCGATCCGCGATGATCTTCCGTCTGGCTCAGGGGCGGGATCTGCGGGTCCGTCGGGTGGACGGATGGATATCCGTGGCGTGCCGAGCATGTTCACGCGGCGCGCTGATGCAGGCTGGCGTGGACGTGCTCGGCGATCAGGGCGGCGATGCGGTCGGGCGCCTCCAGCATGGGGACGTGTCCGGCACCGTGCACCAGGATGCGGTCGGCCGAGTCGGGCAGCTCGCGCAGGAAACGCTGAGTGTAGGCGAGGTTGGGTGTCACCCGGTCGTGTTCGCAGATCAGCAGGCGTACCGGGGTTTTCAGCGTCGACAGGTGGTCGGGTCCGGGCATGCGCAGGCCGCCGATCAGCAGCGGCAGCATGGCCGGGCAGTGCAGTGCCGCCGTGATCGCCGTGGTCACCGCGCGGGCCGGCACTGCCGACGGGTCGCCGCTGAGCGCCGCCAGTGCGAACCGGCGGGCGGGATAGCTGAATCGCAGCGCCGGACCGAGTCGTTTGCCCAGCTGCACGATCGGCACCAGCGCCAGGAACTTCAGCCCGATCCGCAGTTGCAGCAGCGAGGGGTAGCCCCAGCCGCCGGCCGGCGCGATCGCGGTGAGGGTGCGAGCACGGCCCCGGCGGGCCAGTTCGAAACCGACCCAGGCGCCGAGCGAATTGCCGGCGATATGGCAGGTGCGCCAACCTAATTCGTCGAGCTGGTTTTCGACCTCGTCGGCCAGCGCCGCGACATTCAGGTATCGGCCCCGCAGCTCGGGTCCGCCCCAATGGCCGATCAAAGCCGGGGCGAACACCTCACACGTGTGCGACAGTCGCGCCGCGACCGGCTCCCAGCAGCGCGGGGACATCATGAACCCGTGCAGCAGTAGAAGGGGCTCGCCGGACCCGGTGTGCAGGGCTTTCAGCAACGGCAGGGTCGCGGGCCGACTGGTGGCCGACATCATTGTCATCGCCTCTTTCTGGACGTCGTTGTCCGCGAAGAGGCCCGACCGGTGTGCCCACGACGACATCGACACAGCGATGCCAGATCACCGGTCGGCCTGGTTCAACCGGCCGGTATCGAGGTTGGCTTCGCCGCAGGGGACGATTGCCTCGTCCGCGTGAGTGTGAGGTGCGAGCCGAACCCAGCGACAGTCCGGCTCGCACTATGGAAAGCGGTTCGCGCTCAACGGGTCTGGCGCATGCCGAGCGCCATCGAGCCGAGCCCGAGCACCAGGGCGACCACACCGGCCACCACGTTGCTCCAGATCGTCGAAGTACGGGCGACATCGCCGCTGACGACCCAGGGCGTGATGATCATCCATAGGCCGATCAGCGGAGCGGTCCAGCCGATGCCGTGGATCCGCCCGTACATCGAGGCGAACCCCAGCGCCAGCACCGCCAAGCCGATCCCAACGACCAGGTTGTTCACGGTCAAGGTCGGGAACCGGGTAAATCCGACAACCCACGCGGAGATCGCGATGTAGAGCCCGGTCAGGAACATCAGGCCGGTGACCGCTTGGGCGGCCGGTTCCATCGCGGCGAGTTCGTACTTCTCATGCTTGGCCCGCAACTCCACGATGTCGGGATGCAGGCTCATGCTGCCCATGGCCTCAGTAGCCATATCTTCCACCACCCTTCGGACACCTAATGAAGACACTTCGCACCGGACGGCCGCGATCGGCCACGACGGGACGCGGAACCGATCCGTATCACCGCCGGTCTATATGTCACTCTGTGATATTATCACGTCATGACATATGAGTCGATGTCGCCGCCTGAACCTCTTACCGACCAGGAGTACTCGAGACTGCTGGCGTTCCGTGCCGGACTGCGCCGGTTCCTGCACTGGAGTGAGCGGCGGGCCGCCGACGTCGGACTCACCGGCGCTCAACACCAACTGCTGCTGGCGATCCGGGGTCATCTCGACCCGAGCGGGCCCAGCGTCGGTGAAATCGCAGAATATTTGAGCGCCCGCCACCACAGCGTGGTGCAACTGATCGATCGCACCGAGCAACTCGGGCTCGTCGCCCGCAACCGGGAGGAAGGCAAGGACCGCCGAGTCGTCCGCCTCACCCTGACCGAGGCCGGCCAGCAAACCCTCGCCCTGCTCAGCGCCACACACCTGGAAGAACTTCGGCGACTGACCCCCCTCGTCGACACACTGACCGACCTGGCTCACGGGATCCCTTCGGCCGAAGGGTCGCAGTAGGAGAAGGCCTCGAGCGTGCTGGTCCGACACCGGCGCCACCGAATACCAGATCGCGGACTGGATGCGCGAGAACCGACGCCCGGACCTGGGCCACATCGACCACCGCCGCATCATGGCCGCCCTGTCCATAGCCGACGACCGGACCATCGCCGACGCCCTGGTGGACGCGCTCACAGCCTGGCGGACAAAGGTGAACAACCCTGTCCCCCACCATATTCGGCTGCCCTCGCCACGCGGCCTTCAACTCGAGTCGCCCGGTCTAAGTCGACGATGCCGCAGGAGCGGGCGTCGGTCTGCGATATCCCGAGCCACCGCGAGCGCGACCTGCTGGAGCACGGGCGCTGGCCGGTGCTGGTGCGGGTAGGTGTGGATTCCGAAATTCCTTGGCCCACAGGGCTTTCCGCTCACCTGGCGCCGGTGGGACGAACCCCCGAAGTCGACCCGGTCGAGAGGGTCGAAGCAGTCACCCACGCCGGTGGGCGCGGCTGGACCGAGATACCATCGAACCGGTCGTCCCGTTTTGTGCTCCACACTCCACGATTGCAGTTCCCAGAACGAATCGAACGGTGGTTCACCTCATGCGTATCGGGAAACTCGCCGCGCTGGTCGGACGCTCGCAGCCACTATTCGGCACCGTTGGCCGCTCGTTCATAGGGCCGCGAGAAGCCACCGCCGAGCAGATCAGCTCTGTCCACCCGATACCGGCCAACCTCGGATTCCAGCCGCGCCCGGCCACGGTGCGGGGACTCGACGACTTCGTAGGGGACGCAGCGCCACCAACGGCATCGATCCTCGATGGATCGACTCGAAATGGACGAAACTTCTCGCCGGGATCAGGATTATGCGATGTGGCCGCAGCGGGTCGGCCCGATGAGGTCGACTTCGAGGCCCGGCCGTGACCCTCGGCGATCTGGTGCGAGGCAATCTCACTGCGGGCGTCCGCGGCACGGTCGATTTCGCGCGTCGCCGCCTCACCGGGGACTACCGGCTCGACGAGTTCGGCCTCGACGAGCACCTGCTGGAGTCGCTGATCCTGCCGGCCCTGCGGCCGCTGTCGCAGCTGTGGTTCCGGGTGCAGGTCAGCGGCATCGAGAATCTCCCCGAGTTCGACGGCGCGCTGATCGTGGCCAACCACGCCGGCGTGCTGCCGCTGGACGCGCTGATGCTGCAGGTGGCCGTGCACGATCGCCATCCCAAGCAGCGGGCGCTTCGCCTGCTGGCCGCCGACCTCGTCTTCGAGCTGCCGATCCTGGGCGAGCTGGCCCGCAAGGCCGGGCACACGCTGGCCTGCCCCACCGACGCCGAGCGGCTGTTGCGCACCGGCGAGCTGGCGGGCGTGTTCCCCGAGGGCTTCAAGGGCGTCGGCAAGCCCTACAGCGAGCGGTACAAGCTGCAGCGGTTCGGGCGCGGCGGCTTCGCCTCGGTGGCCCTCAAGACCGGTGTGCCGCTCATCCCGTGCTCGATCGTCGGCTCGGAGGAGATCTATCCGAAGCTGGCCGACCTCACGCCGCTGGCCCGGCTGTTCGGGCTGCCGTACTTCCCGGTCACGCCACTGTTCCCGCACCTGGGTGTGCTGGGCGCTATCCCGCTGCCGTCGAAGTGGCACATCGAGTTCGGTGAGCCCATCTCCACCGGCGCGTACGGCCCCGAGGCCGCTGACGATCCGATGACCATGTTCGAGGTCACCGATCAGGTCCGCGAAACGATCCAGCAGACGCTGTACAAGCGGCTGATCGAGCGTCGCAACCCGTTCACGGGCTAGCGGTAGTCCCCGGTGACGTGGTCAGTGGCGGCGTCTGCGATGGCTCGTGTCGCACAGCGGGTAGATCGCCGAGCGGCGGCACAGGCACAGTGCCACCACGCATCGGTGGCAGACGATCGTGCGGCCCTGCTCGGTCACCAGTTGCACCGGTCCCTCGATCAGCATGGGCCCGTCGGCGGTGTAAGTGATTGTGCGTCGGCTATTTTCGGGTTCGATCGGCACGGATGACCACCAGTTCCTCGTGACTCTGGCCGGGGCCCAACAGTCCGCGATCGACCAGCCATCGGGCGCGCCGGCGCAGCACGGGGCCGAACGGGACACTCGCCCTGGCCACTGTCGCGGCCTTCAACCCCACCTCACGCAGGCCGATGAGGGTGTCGTCGACGCCGCACAATGCGGAATGAACCATCAGCAATGTTCCAGTCGTGGAAAGCAATTCGGGTGCGAGCCGGCACAGGGAGTCGACGGCCGCCCGGCCGTCTGCCCCGGCGTCCCAGCATCGCGCCGCACCCCGCGGCGGACCGCTGTCCGCGCATGGCACATACGGCGGATTGGATATCACCACCTCAAAGCGCCGGCCGCGCAACACCGAACGGAAGTCGCCGTGGATCAACTCGACCTCGAGCCCCCGCAGCCGGCTGTTCATCCACGCACAGGCCAACGCGGCCCGCGAGATGTCCACGGCAGTGACCGACCCGGCCTGGAGCCGGGCCGCTTCGATCGCCAGTACCCCGGTTCCGGTACCGACATCGAGAACACGACCGTGCGGTGGAATGCCCGCATCGGTCATCGCGGCGATGAGCAGGTGTGTGTCGGCCTGTGGCCGATACACACCAGCGGTGCGAATCACCAGCACCTACCGCGAATAGCCACGAATTCGCTTCTTACCCGCAAGGCGAGCCATCGAATCGTCCTCCTTCGCGCCGAGAGTTTCCGGGCCGAGCAATGACCCACGGTCGTCACGCCAGCAGCTCAGCACGTGATCGGCGAAACGGTCCTCGAGCAGATTCGTGGCGCGGATTCCGAACACTATCGACGCACGCGTGTCCGGTTCGCGTGCGAGCAGATCTCCGATCACCTCGCGTCGCATGAGCTGTTCGTGGACCGCATCCGCCTCGACATGTTCGCGATAGAACGCGATACACGCCGGATCTGCCCCGAGCCTGTCCAAGGCTTCGACCATGCGGCGCGACGCCGGCGAGGACGTGATCTCCACGGCCGCGAAATGACCGACACCCGCACCCCGCAGGCCGCGATGCAGACAGAACAGCGACATCATGTTCACGATCGTGAGCATCGGCGCCGGCACGACATCCAGGTAGTACAGATACGACGGATCCAGGCCCGCCCCCTTCAGCAGATTCGCATACAGCCGCTGATGAATCCTGTCAGCGCGGCCACCGCCGAATTCGTCGAACTCCACCGCCACGAGCGCCGCCTTGGCCCGACCGCGCAACCGCGGAATCAACCACGCGTACGGATCGGCCTCCTGATGGTGCAGGATCGAGCGGTGCACGAAAAACTCGCGCACCTGCCAGGGCTCGCCCTGGTCCCGCAGAAAGGCTGCGACGCCGGACTCTTCATCGGGAACGATCAACAGTTCCTCGAGTTCGGTCTCCACATCATCGCCGGCAACGGTCTCCGCGCGCAGCGCCTCGAGAAAACGGCGTTCCAGCTCCGCCCGTGCACTCAACAGGCCCGGATCCCATTCCCAACCCGCATCCACACCGTCGAAACCCTGATAGTGCAGGCCATAGCACGTATGCAGCGCCACCTGCAGGTCGCGGCCGAAAGGATCAGCGGGCGCCGATGCTGCCGGAATCAGCGAGCCGGCGGGCTTCCCGAGCGCGTCGATCACCGCAGCCGACAGCTCGCCGCACGGTGGCGGGAGCATTCTTCTTGTAGTGGTCTCGGTCGGCATGATCAACTCCTCCGAACGAAAACGGGGTCGCCACGAGCATCGGCGGAGATACCCCGCGAGGTGTGGACCTGCGTATTCGGGAGATCGTTCGGCCTGCCGGGATGTTGCTCGCCAATGCGCGAGAATCGACGGCACCGGGCAGAGATGGGTTGCCTGATGTCCGACAAACCGTGAGCAGCTACCAGCGGTACCAGCGCCCACGGCCGCCTGAGGAATCAGCGGTGCGGAAAACGAACCCCAATCCCCAGCCCACCAGCACGGCGATGGCTATCCACCACAGGACCTTCACCAGGAATCCCAGTCCAGCGAACACGAGGGCGAGCAGCAGAACGAGAAATAATAATAACCACGTTCATCCACCTCCTGCCTGCCGTTTACCCGCATGCATGATTCCCTAACGGGCACGCGCTCGCCATTCGGGCCAACCCTGCCGACAGCGGGCGTGTCGCGACTCGACCGCTGCCCTCACCATCGAGGTGCCATCGTCGTT
The DNA here is from genome assembly GCF_042754085.1 of Nocardia sp. NPDC059236. Taxonomy (NCBI): domain Bacteria; kingdom Bacillati; phylum Actinomycetota; class Actinomycetes; order Mycobacteriales; family Nocardiaceae; genus Nocardia; species Nocardia sp. NPDC059236. The sequence continues at coordinate 69,667 of NZ_JBHZAF010000008.1, read as the reverse complement.
GACGGTGCCCTCACCCGTTTCACCCCTACTCCCCCGGCCAGGCACTGGTCGCGGATCCACACGTACGGTAGTCGTAATTGGCTCCCTGCTCCGCCCGTTCGGGCAACCCTGTCGTGGCCGCGGCGACCATGCCACCGCCGGCACACCCCGACCCGGAACACCGCGCACCTGATCCGTCTGCTCGCCGAACGGAACTACCCCGCACCGTAACCCGGCTCCGGAGAGTTCGGCGTCCGCGTGCTCGCAGACACTAATTCCTCGCCAGCACAGGCGGACCGCTGCGTCACGACGTCCGGACGCTCAACTCCGCGGCGATGGCATCGACGAAATCGGGTAGATCGTCGGGATTGCGTGAGGTGATGAGCGTCCAGCCGTCGCCATCGCTGCGGACGACCGGCTCGTCGACCCAGGCCGCGCCGGCATTGATCAGATCGGTGCGCAACGACGGATACGAGGTCACCGTCCTCTCCGCCACCACCGCCGCCTCGACGAGCAGCCACGGACCATGGCATATCGCGGCTATCGGACGGCCGGCCGCGACTACGGATCGGACCAGTTCCCTTGCCCCGAAGTCGGTTCGGAGTTTGTCGGCATTGACCGTGCCACCCGGAATGACCAATACGTCGAACCCGCCGGGATCCACATCGGCGAGAGCGGCGTCCGGCCGCAGCGTTTCGGACGGAATGAGATCGTGACGGTAGGTGTACACATCGATCGCTTCCACCGCGGCGTGGGTCACGTGCGCGCCGCGGGCACGCAGTTGATCCCTGGGTACCGCTATCTCGTCGCGCTCCACCCCCGTATTGGCGGTAATGATCAGGACGCGAACGCCTTCGAGTTCTGCTGACACCGGAGTTCTCCTCTCGTCTCATCGTCTCGCCCGACTCCTTCGAGCCGGGCGATTGCCACCTCATGCAATCTGTCGGGCATTCATGTGCCCAGCGCCGGAGGCGACGACGAGGCCGGCGTCCCAGGCACGATCGATCAGGTCGATCACGTTGATGTCTGCCAACTCGCCCAGAATCGGCCCGGAGAACAGCGAATTCGCGAATGCACGGACAACACTCCGCGAGGACCGAAGGCCATCGAGCCGAAACCGATCCGGCCCCCCGAGCAGACGGGTGACGACCACGTAGATTCGTTCCGGGCCGACTGCGGCGCGAAGGATGGCGTCCACGAACTCGAGCCGTGACAACGATTGCCGTGCAACCGCATCGGTGACTGCGATGCGCCGATACGCCATGAGAGTTCCCTTCGTCAGCGATGGGCCGACTCTCCGCCTCAGCTGTCGCGATTCGCTCGCCTCCCTCGCGGATCCACCGATCCCGGCCAAGGGCCGCGCGGTGGCGAACCGCGCGACCCGAATGCCACGGCCCGGTCAACACGGGACCGGGGATACCGGACCGTGGCGGTCCGTGATCAGGCCGGGACGGCGTGGGTGGCGCGCCACCAGATCCGGTGCCGGGCAAGCAGTTCCGCGACCGCGGACCGCAGCTGCCGGACGACGATGTCGGCACGGCGCTCCGGCACCGTCGGTGCGGCGGCCTCCGCGCATCAGTTCTTGAAGGCGTCCTTGACCTTCTCGCCCGCGTCCTTCAGGTTGGACTTGACCTGCTCGGCCTTGCCCTGATTCTCGCGCTGCTTGTCGCCGGTCGCCTGGCCGACCTTCTCTTCGGCCTTGCCGGCGAGCTGGTCGGCCTTGTTCTTCGCCTTGTCGGTTGCGCTCATGATCGTCTCCTTCCCTTGGGTGCCGTACTCGAGGGCCACCGACGTGACCCGTTCCTCGCCTACCCGCGTTCCCGCACCCGAAACGTCGCCTCAGTCCATTTCGCAGTACTGCGATATCTTTCGCCGCACGGGCGCGCTCGGGCGATCGGGCGCTACGCTGCGGCGCGTGCGGGCGCGCGAGTCGGCTCGACAGGTCAGTGCATAGACCCGTCGAGACGGGGTAGGCGAGAAACGAACAACGACAAGGAGTTTGTTTCTCCGGGCAGGCGACGAGAACCCGCCCGAGGAGCCGATCATGACCGCAGACGACACACCATCGGAACACACACGGACGCAATCGGATCCGTAGCCGCCGCGCCGATGACTGTGTCCTCGTTCCTGGGCTACTCCCGGCCCGTGTCTCCGCGACACCGGACGAGCTCGACGACGACCGGGTATCCGCACCGCACAGTGTCGAAGTCCGCACGGCTCACCGCGATCGAGTCGGTCAGTTCCTCCACGAAGCGCCAGCCGAAGGCATGCTCGATCAGCCCGCCATCGCTGCTGGTCACCGCCGCCGCACGGACCCGCATCCGGTGCTCGTCGAAGAGGAAGCCGCACTCGATCCAGGCGCCCGGCACGGCTGCCGCGATCAACGCGGTGGCCACCTCGTCCAGCGCCACCCGCACATCGGTCACCACATCGATCGTGAAATCGGCTGTGAGCATGATGGTTTCGGTGAGCGCGCGTAGCATGGCCAGCTCTCGGGCGTCGGCCGGGAGCCGCACCGCCACCTCACCGGACAGCGACACCGGGACCGCACCGTCGGTGAACACACGCGCCCTCCCGTCGTTCGACAGATCGACAAGCACGGTCGCCGGCCAGTACTTGCCGCCGATCCCAGCATCCTGAGGGGTTCCACTCATCGGTCACCACCCCATCGATCAATCCCGATCTGCCATCGTTGGCTCGTGGTCGTTGAGCGCGTACCCCGTGCGGTGGCCGGGAAACAGCCGGGACTCATCGTCCCGGGACCAGCTCGTGGTCGGTCGGCATCACCAGACCGCCGGGGCGGCCACTCCCGACCGTTTCACCGTCCGCTTCGCGGGTATCACGACATCTTCGCCTCCACGATGCCGCACCTCCCCTGACCGAAAGGTGCAGTCATGCCGAAGGAATGGACGAACAATGAGCAGGCCAAGGGAGTACTGATGCGCACGTACCGCATCAGCGACGAGCAGGCATTCGAGCTGCTGGTGTGGCGCTCACAGGAAACCAACACCAAGCTCCGCGCCCTGGCCGAGCAGCTGCTACCCGAGCTGCCCACCGTGCCACCGGCCGAGCCCGGCACGGTGTCGGCGTTCGATCACATCCTGCTCACCCTGCACGAGCGCATCCCCCGCTGACCACATCGGTTGGACAAGGGTCCCGCCCCAGCGTCCTGGTAATGCACGTGGGGCGCGACCCTCGTATCGGCTCAACCGTCGGGGTTGTGTGTTGCGCCGACATCTAAGCGCATACCAACAGCTCGGCCTTCTCAACCGCTCGCTGCCCGATCGTGGCCGACCGATGATGAGGTCGTTACCAGCTCCCCCATCCCGTCCGCCCGCGTCGCTGAAGTGTTCGAAAAACGATCAGAGTGGATCGGCGGTCCCCGGAATCACCAGGGTGTCCGCCGCATCCAGCCCTTCCAGCCCCCACGGGTGAACAGTCCCGCGTCGATCCGCGGGCGTTCCGCGCACGGCCGAACCCGATACCCGGCATGGGTGTCCGGCAACCGGATTCGGCTGAACACCTTGACCGGCGTGGACAGGTCGAACGGGTTCACGCGGTCCACGGGGAGGACTGCGTCGGTGTGCATGACCGCCCTCAGCCGGCCGACCGCACCGGACGGGTCAGTTCGACTGCCGCACTGCACGCAGAATCAGCTCGGCGACCGCGCCGGGCTGGGACACGGTCACCGCGTGCGACGCGGCGATCTCGATCGATTCGGCCTGCGCGCGCTCGGCCATGAACCGCTGCGCCTCCAGCGGAATGTTCTTGTCGTTGGTGGTGAGCAGCGCGAATGCCGGAATGCTCGTCCACGCGGCCGCCGCAGCCGGTTCCTGGAGCGCAGCCAGCGCCACCGGCCGTTGGGTCACCGCCATGGCCGCGGCGGCGGCAGCGGGCACGTCGGCGGCGAACTGCTGCGGGAATTCGTCCTGTCGGATGTACAACTCGGTGCCATCGGCGCCATCGGACAGCGGGTAGGACGCCGGGCGGGTGGTCGGGCCGAGGGTCGAGCCCGGAAACTTGTCGGTCAGCGCCAGCGCGCTCTCACCGGCCTCCGGAATGAAGGCCGCCAGATAGACGAGCCCGGTGACCTGGGGCTTCCCTTGCGCCGCAACGCTGATGACGCTGCCGCCGTAGGAATGCCCGGCCAGCACGACCGGTCCGTCGATGCTGTCGACGACCGAGGCGACGTAGGCGGCATCGGCGGTGAGGCCGCGCAGCGGGTTGGCCGCGGCGAGCACGGAAACGCCCTCGGCGGCAAGGATTTCGATGACGCCGTTCCAGCTGGAGGAATCGGCGAACGCGCCGTGGACCAGGATGACTGTCGGGGTGGTGGTCATGGGGATGGCTCCGGGGTCGAGATCGGACAGGACGGTTGCGCCGGGCGCGGATCGGCTCGCCCGGCGGTGCGGTCAGGGATGCAGCGCCGCGCGCAATGTCGCGACCGCCTGCGCCACAGCGGCTTTCGCGGCATGCGTGTCGTGCAACGCGTTCACCATCACGAAGTCGTGAATGATCCCGCCGTAGCGCACCTGGGTGACCGGCACGCCCGCATCGCGCAGCTTGCCGGCGAACGCCTCGCCCTCGTCCCGCAGCACATCGGCTTCGGCGGTGATGACCAGCGCGGGCGGCAATCCGGCGAGCTGTTCGGTGGTGGCGCGCAACGGCGAAACGGTAATGCGCGCACGGTCTTCGGCGCTGGTGGTGTACTGGTCCCAGAACCACCGCATGCCCTCGCGGGTGAGGAAGTAGCCCTCGGCGAATCGCTCGTAGGATCCGGTGTCGAAGTTGGCGTCGGTGACCGGGTAGAACAGCACCTGCTGGGCGAAGGAGACATCGCCGCGCTCCTTGGCCATGAGCGTCAGCGCGATCGCCATATTGCCGCCGACCGAATCGCCCGCGACGGCCAGCCGGGATGCATCCAGGCCCTTGCTCGCCCCATCGGTGGTGACCCACTGCGCGATTCGATACGACTGTTCATTGGCGACCGGGTACCGCACATCCGGCGAGCGATCGTATTCGGGGAACACGACGGCGGCGTGCACTCCGACGGCAAGATCACGAACGAGCCGGTCGTGAGTGTGCGCGTCCCCGAACACCCAGCCCGCGCCGTGCGTGTAGACGATCACCGGCAACGGCTCGGCCGCGCCCTGCGGCTTCACGATGCGCGCCCGCACCGACCCGGTCGGGCCACCCTCGACGGTGATCCACTCCTCGTCGATCTCCGGCTTGAAGATCGGCGAATCCTGCACCGAGTCAACGGCTTTACGGCCCTCCTCCGGCGGCAGCTGGTACAGGAACGGCGGCTGCGAAGTGGCGTCCACGAACTCTTGCGCGGCCGGTTCGAGCGAAATGCCGTGCGGGTTTCCAGACATGGTTGTGTGCCTTTCTACTGTGATGGAAGGGACAATGAACGACGGTGCCGTTCAGGAGATTTCGGTGGCCGCTGCGGCGGTGACGAGATATTTTCATCTGGAACCTGGGCGCGCCGCCCCTCACTGCGGGCCGTGAAAACCCCGATTCAGGACACGGCCGCGATGGCGGACTCCGGCAGCGCAGGCCACTTCGCCGAGCCCGTCGTGCGGAAACGCTGCTGATACTGGCGCGGCGAAACGCCGAGGCGGGCAACGAAAGCCCGGCGCAGCGCCTCACTGCTGCCGAATCCCGCCACCATGGCCGCCTCGGTCACCGAGCACCCGGCGTGCAGCATGTCCCGGGCGACGCCGAAGCGGATGAACGCCACGTATTCGGCCGGTGAGCGTTCCAGCTCGGACCGGAACAGCCGGGTCAGATGCCGCACGCTCACCCGGGCGTGGGCCGCGAGGGTCTGCACCGTATGCGGGTAGGCCGGATCCGCGCAGATCAGATCGACGACCGTGCGCACCAGCGGACTGCGCGGCACCGGGCCGGTCAGGGAAGCCGAGAACTGCGACTGCCCACCCGCCCGCTGCATGTACACCACCAGCAGCTGGGCCGCCCGCCGCGCCACGTCGGCACCGTGATCCTCCTCGACCAGGGCGAGGGCCAGATCCACGCCCGCCGCCACCCCGGCCGAACTGTAGAGATTGCCGTCCCGTACGAAAATCGCGTCCGGCTCCACTTTCACGGCCGGGAACCTCCGGGCCAGATCCGGCGCGTACTTCCAATGCGTGGTCACCCGCCGCCCGTCGAGCAGCCCGAGTTCTGCCAGCACCGCCGTCCCACTACAGATCGACACCAGCCGCCGGGTGTGCGCGGACAGATGCCGAGCCGCCGCCAGCACCTCGGGCGTCACGAACACCGAGGCCGGCAGTTCACTCCCCGGAATCACCACGGTGTCGAACCTCCCGGCCTCGGCCGCCGCACCGCTCACCGCGACCCGGGCACCGATCGAGGTCTGCACATCCCGCCCGTCGGCCGAGAGCAAGACCACCTCGTACCCGTTCACCGATTGATTGGCTTCCATGAAAACCTCGGCGGGACCGACGAAGTCGAGCATCTTCACACCATCGAACACGAGGATCGCCACCCGGCGACGGGCGGTGTCGGAAGATATTGAGGACATGTCAACCAGTATTATGGAGGCGCGCCTCCAGAACAAGTAGAGTGCTCGAGATCGCAGATTGATACGGTGAGTCCCATGGGTAGACCGCGACAGTTCGACGAGCAGGCGCTGCTCGATGCCGCGATCGAACTCTTCTGGCCGCAAGGCTTCGACACCACCTCGGTCGAGGACGTCTCCCGCGCCACCGGCATCGGCAACGGCAGCATCTACGGCGCCTACGGCAACAAGCGCGGCCTGTTCCTGGCCGCCTTCGAACGCTACTGCGACCAGCGCGCCCGATTCGTCCGCGCGGCAATCGAATCCGCCCCCGGATCGGCGCGCGCCGCCGTCCGCGCCCTCTGCCATGCCGTCATCGACGACTGCGCCGCCCACCCCGACCGCCGCGGCTGCCTCATGATCAATAGCATCGCCCACCTGGGCACCCGCATCCCGGAAGTCGCGACCATCGGCGCTCGCACCACCGCCACCATGGAAAGCGCTGTCGCCGAACGCCTCCGCCGCGCCATGATCGCCACCGGCCCGGCCGACGAAGAACTCCTCTCAGCCCTGAGCGCCAATGTCATCATGACCACCCAGGGTCTCATCCAACTGAGCCGCATGGGCGTCACCCCCGCCCGCCTTCGCGAAATCGCCGACGTTTCAACCGAGATCCTCCCACCGGCCTGGGCAGGCGGGCCGGATCAGCACCAGTAGGACCTTGTCAGGTCGGAAGAGGCATATCCAGGGCGTACCTGCCGACGAGGACCGAAAACCGGCGGTCGGCTCAGTGGCCGCGATCACCACGCCGCTGTCGGCTCGACGACCGGCCCAGCTGGCCGACCCGACTTCGTCGAGGCTGCCCTCGGGCCCTTGCCTTCACCCGTGGACAGGTGAACCCTCGAAATCATGGCCAAGCCGTATCGAGCGGGGTGGGGCGTCAGGGCATCCAACGCGTGGATGCGGACCGTAATACGCGCCGGATTGCCGATGTGGACCTTCCGTGTCCTCACCGTGCCCGGACGGCGTACCGGCCACGCCATCCAGACGCCGCTGGCGGTGTTCGAACAACACGGCCGACGATATCTAGTCGCGTCCTATGGAACGGTGAACTGGGTGCGCAACCTGCGTGCGGCGCAAGGGAAGGCGACGCTGCGCCAGGGCAGGCACCTCGAGTCCGTGACAGCCGTCGAGTTGCCCACCGATCAAGCGGCCGAGGTACTCCGCGCATCGCTGGTGACGGGACCGCCACACGTTCCCAAACCCATTGTGGCGCTGTATCGACGGTTCTTCGTGCTGCCCTACCTGGATGTGGATGTGGACTCATCACCACAGCAATTCCTCGACAACGCCCGCACCCATCCGGTTTTCGAAATCGTGTCGGCGTGACGAAAGCGTCGGACCTCCGCACAGCCCGACCGTACAAACACTCGGGGCGCTGCCGCGAAGGCCCTGTCGACACCGCCCGAAGCGTCAATCACATCGTCGACAACCGTTGTGCCTCAACCGATCGCCCCGACAGCGCGTTCGGACTCGATCCGATCACGTCAACCACACTCTCCAGGTGTTGAGAATCGTTTCCGAACATCGACATAGCGATGGGCTCACAGGGGTTCGTCGGAGGTGTCGGATGTCGAGTGGCGCACTGTCAACTCGGCGATGGTGGTTCCTCGCCCGGGAAAAGGATCGGGCTGATCAAGTACGGTCTGCGGCCCGGCCCGGGCTTGTTCGCGGCGAGGGGTGCGACGATGTCGCGGAAGCCGATGAGCATGGTGTCGAGCTCCTCCGGGCTGAGCCAGACGGTGCCTTGGCGGTAACCGACCGAGTCGGCCACGGGGTCGGCGTCCGCTCGATCGAGGTAGGCGTTGAACTCGGCGATCAGGACGGCCATGGCGGCCGCGAACCCTCGGCGGTGGTCTTCCGACGTCATCACGCTGCTCACGTCGGGCGAGACGGTCGGGCGGTCGGGTCGCAACCGATAGGAGCGTTCCACCGCGCCGCGCACGCGCCGCTCATCGCCGATCTCGAGCATTCCACCCTCGGTGAGCAGGGCGAGGTGCCGGTAGACGCTGGTCCGGGGCACGTCGGGCATGCGGTCGCACAACTCGCCGGCGGTACGCAACCGGCCGCCGGACAGCGCGTGGATGATGCGCAACCGGACCGGGTGGAGCAGCAACTCGGTGGGGTCCATACCGCTACTATCCCATATTTGGTATCGTTACCAAAGTTGGGATTGATTGAAGGGTGGCCGCGATGCGGAATGTTCCTGGGCGCCGACTGATGTTGTGCGGCACCGAGATCTACTTCGAAGTCTCTGGTGTCGGGGATACCTGGGTGGTGTTCGAATCCGGGGCGGGTGCCGGGCGGACACTCTGGGATCGAGTCACACCGCTACTGGCGGATGGCGCGCATACCGTCGCCTACGACCGGGCCGGTCGCGGCCGCAGCGGCAGTGCCGACGCGCCACAGAGCATCGACGACATGGCGGCCACTCTGGTGGCATTGGTCGAGGAGCTCGCGCCGGAGCGGCTGATCCTGGTGGGCCACAGTATGGGCGGGCTGATCGTGCGCCGCGCCGCGGAAACGTTGTCGCCGATCGGGCTCGTCCTCATCGACCCGACACCGGAAGCCGCTCCGAACTACGACAATTGGACGCCGACCGTCAAGAAGACCGACCGCATCCTCGCTGTACAGCAGGCGCTGAGCCACTACCCACCGTTCATGCGAATACTGACCCGCTCCTACGGGCGCAAGTTCCCCGCCGATAGCTACGCCGTCAGCCTGGCCGAAGACTTCACCCCCGCCGGCCTCGCCCAAACCCGCCATGAGATAGCGGCCGTCGCGGCGGCGATCGACGAATTCCGCCGCCGCCCACCACAACCGCCGAAATCCGGCATCGTCGTCATCTCGGCGATCCACGCCGCCAGCTACCAGGCCCGCAATCTCGACCTCATGCGCGAATACCAGCGCCGGTACGCCGAACAGGTCGGCGCGCAATTCGAGGACGCGGTCTCCGAACACATCATCCCTGCCGAACAACCCGGACAAGTCGCCGCCGCCGTGCGGCGATTGATGAGCGCATAGCCGGTCAAGGGGTTCCGGTAGTAACCGCGGCTCGGGCGCCTCGGACTGGTGGGCGATCTGAGCCATCGCCTGCGCACGCGACCGCTGAGGACGCCTGACAGTGAATTGCCAGCGAGACCCACTAGCGTGGCGCCGACGGACGTGACACGAAATCCGTTGTGCCCGATGGCAACACGTCCGCAATCCGAGCACGATCATCACCGAAGGAGAGCCATGGCATCACCGGTTCGCATCAGCACCGCCCTCGCCGGAGCCGCCCTGGCGGTAGCCGCCGCATCGATCTCCGGATCGGCGGTCGCGAACGCCGAGACCGTGGTCGCCGACCCGGCCGACTACCTGGTGGGCGACACGGTCTACTTCACTTACAGCAACCTGGCCAGCTGCGCCATCCGCCCCAACGGCGACGTCGGATGCGACATCACCAACTACGACATGCGCTGGTACGGCCTGTCGATCTCGAACATCTCCATCGACGTCCCCTTCCTCCCGGCGCACCCCGCCCTGGGTCCCCTCGGCCTCCACGGCCGCCCCGGCAGCCCCCAGCTCACCGGCGGCGGCCCGGTCCCCGGCTCCAACTCCCCCTACGGCCCCGACGCCACCCTCACCTACGGCGGCGCGACCTGCACCGGCAGCGGCTTCCGAGGCGTGATCTCCTGCACCTCCAAGGGCCACCACTTCAACTTCGGCTTCGTCTCCGATTACAACTGACCGACGCCGCCCCTCGGCGAAACCCGTTCGCCGAGGGGCGCGGTCAGACCGGGAATGGCGACCGTTCCGGAATTCGTTCCACGGAATCCGTTCCGAAAGGCCCGTACGGCACCGAATTGCGGGACGGTCAGGAACTCGTCGACTGTTGGTCAGCCGAGTCACGGTGTTGCCGCGAACCCGCTCGGGCGGCTTCGATCTCGTTGATGTTGGCCTCGATCCATTCACGCAGCGCGGTGATCGGGGCGCGCAGGCTGTAACCCAGTGGGGTGAGGGTGTATTCGACCTTCGGCGGGACGGTGGGATGGACGGTCCGGATGACGAAACCGTCGGTCTCCAGTTCGCGCAGGGTCTGGGTCAGCATCTTCTGGGAGATGCCCTCGATGCGGCGCTGCAGATCGGTGTAGCGCATGGTCCCGCCGGCGAGCGCGTCGATGATCAGGACCGTCCATTTGCCGGCGATCCGGTCCAGCACCTGACGAGTGGGGCAGCGAGCGGAGAAGACATCGGCCGGCAGGCCCGAGGATTCGACATGTGTGCGCACCCCGACCATCGTAACGAACCGAAAGGTGCCTCCTTTCAAAAAGTTTGCCACTCTCTGATAGTTAGTTTCATGAAAGCCGATACCTTGTCTGTCCCGGAAGCGATCCACCGGCGCCGAACCGTCCGCCACTACCTCCCCGATCCGATCGACCCGGACGTGCTGACCGAACTGCTGGAGCTCACCATGCAGGCCCCCAGCGCCTGGAACATGCAGGACCGATCGATCGTGGTAGTGACCAGCGAGGCCGGGCGAGCCCGGCTCTCGGAGGCTGCCTTCGGGCAGCCACAGCCCCAGGAGGCGCCGGTGGCGCTGGTCTTCGTGGCCGACAGTGCGGCATGGAAGGCGCCGAACACCGACATCGCCGACTCGGCCGGGCGCAGCGGCGCCTGGAACGCTGAGTTCACCGCCATGTTCGACAGCCGGGCGGAATTCCGCGACCTGCACGATCGCGGACTGTTGCGGGAGAACGCGGTGAAGAACGCCATGATCGCCGCCACCTACGCCATGCTCGCGGCCACGGCGCTGGGGCTGGCGTCGGCTCCGATGAACGGCTGGGATCCCGATCTGGTGAAGAAGGCGATCGGCATCGAGGACCGAGATGATCTGGCCATCGCCGTCATCGTGACGATCGGGCACTCCGCCACCATCCCACCGCACCCAGGCCGGCGCCCGCTGGAACAGGTCGTCTTCGCCGAGCGCTACGCCACCTAGCCTCGTCACCCCCAGCATCCACGAATCAGATCCTCGGTCGACCAGGGGGTAGTAGTGCATCCGCCCCAGATGCGGCGCTAGCGTCGAGATACGTTGCTGGACACCATAGTTCGAGTTCGCCTGAACAGCGGTCCGAGAGCCGACGCTAAGGGCCTACCACAGATAAGTGCGTAATGGCGTACTGATGCGGGGTTCGCGCAGCAGAGCGCTTCCGACACCGTGACCCGCTTCGCCCGCTTCGAGGTCGGCCGGGCCTGATCGCCTGAAGCATCGAAAATGCCATTCGCCCAACAGATTCCATTGAGCGAAGGGCATTTCTCGTCTTGCGGTGGCGGAGGTGCTATCCGATCCCGTTGCAGGTGGCAGACAGGGTGCAGGGGCGCGCACCGCCGAGCAGGACGTTGAGGAGGTCGGCGGGCGCAGCGAGCAGCGGACCCGCGAGGTTCGGCAGTCCGGCCTGGGAGCTGCCTTGGCTGGCGGCGACGGCACTACCGGTCGGAATGGGACCGGTGGTCGCGCCCCAGATCGGATCCGCAGTGGCGGGTGTGAGCGGTATTTCGGCTGCGGCCGGCCCCGCGACAGCGACGAGGCCCGCCGCGAGGGCAACAGCGGCGAATCCTGCTCGGACCGTGCGGTTCTTGGTGTTCACGCGCCGAAGATACGTGAAATAAATTCCTTTGAAGCGGGATTGAGCGCCCCCTGTTCCTGGGGCAGAGCTTCCCAGGAACCCGCCGAGACAGGCATGCCTGCTCGCCCACCAGACTTGAACAGCGCGACTGTAGCGGCAGTGTGGTCGGGGAGTCCGCGCTGCAGGTACCCGACCGAAGACGAGACACAGCATGCCCCCGCTCCGGACCAGCGCAGGGCCCCAATCAGTTCACTGCGAAATGGGGCGGGCGTTATCCGCCGACGTCGATGAGCGCCATCGGCGTACACAATCCGGGTTCGGTGTTGCCGAGGAACACCCGAGCGGGACGCAGAACGCCGGCCGCCGCGCCGAGCAGCGCCGCCGCGGCCTGCCTATTGAGCCGAACACCGATAGCTAGCGCTCGTCCAGAGACGGCAACACCGTTTCACTCATGATCAGCAGCACCGCTGCGGCGACCGGGATGGCGAGCAGGGCACCGACTATCCCGAGCAACGCGCCACCGAGCAGAACCGACACCACCGTCACGATCGCCGGCACCCGGACCGTTCTGCCGATGATTCTGGGCACGAGTACGTAGTCCTCGAACAACCGCAGGACGATGAAGAAGATGACGGTGGCCACTGTGACGGGCAGGGATACGGTGAGCGCCACCAGGGCCACGATGATCCCGGCGATGGTGGAACCCACCACCGGGATCAAGTCGAGGACGGCGACCAGGATGGCCAGCAACAGCGGGTAGGGCACGTCGAAGATCAGCAGCCAGATGAAGGTCAACACCGCGGTTATCACCGAAATGACCAGATTCCCGAGGATGTAGCCGCCGACCTTCACGAAGATCTCGTCGCCGATCAGGATCGCTCGCGGACGGCGCGAGCGCGGAAACAGCCGGTAGATCGAGGCGCGAACCTCAGCGAAATTCGCCATGAAGTAGCCGGTCAGCACAGCGACGATCACCGTGCCGCTGACGATGCTGAACACGAGGCGGCCCGCGCCGAGGACACCACCGGCCAGCCTCGAGGGATCGGATCCGACCCACTGCTGGACTCGGTCCTGGAGATGGAAACGAGTGTTGAGCGCGTCGATGAGTGGATATCGTTGCGCAAGATGGTTGACGTAGTCCGGAGCGTTGTGGACCAGCGCGCTGCCTTGGGTGACCAGCGGCGGTATCGCGGCCGCGAGGAACCCGGCCAGCAAACCGATCGCGACCACGAATACCACGGTCACGGCCGCCCATCGCGGAAACCACGGCCGAACCAGCCACGACACGACAGGTTCCAGACCTATTGCCAGGAACAGCGCGATGGTGATCAAGACCAGCACTTGACTGGCGGCGATCACTAGTTGGATCGCGCCGTAGGTCACCGCGACCCCGGCAGCGCCTGCCATGCCGACCATGAACGGCGATCGCGGATCGAATCGCCGCCCGGGCTTGCCCAGCGGGTTCTGCGTCGTGCTGGCCCGCGCCGCCGCCGCTTCCGCGGCAATGATCGGTCCGCCTTCGTCGGTGGTGTGGGGTTGCGCGACCAGATCACCGTGGCCCTGCTCCGGCCCGTCAGTGGTATGGCGCTCCTTGGTTCGGCCTTGATCGTTGTCTTCGTTCATGGTGTGGATCCGCGGGGTTGCGCGAATGCGGCGGAGCAATCATGCCCGTCGGCGGAAAGGGCCATACCCTCGCTCGTCAGTCGAAAAGCATCGACGAGGTCGCCGATGCCCAAGCGTGCGGCGATCCGCCGTCGTGTGGCACCGGTGCCGTGACGGGGTTCGAATCGGGCCGAATCGTCGGCCCCGAGATTGGCCAGCCGCCGGCTCAGCACCTCATCGGCCCGAGGAAGCGGCGCGCCGTCGACATCATCGACCAGCAGAAACGCTTCTTCGAAACCCACCGTGAGTGCCTGCCGCATCGCAATCGCCCTCTTCCTCGACCTATGCCAACTCGACATACCCAGACGCCGGTCTTGGAAACAGCGGCTCACCGTGCGATCGGCGACCTACGGGCTGGGTTCCGGAACGTTGCAGTTGGTGACCTTGGTCCTTCCAATTCTGTAGGCCTACAGCGTTGCCATCGGGATTTGCTCGGCGTGTACTGAGAACATCAACAGATCCGAAGGATCGTCATGATCGTCATCGTCGGGCTCGCCATCCTCATCGTCGCCGTGCTCATCGGCGTCGCGGGAGTATTCGCCAACGGCGGCAGCGACCATGCATCGACCGGCAACTTCGCGGTAATCGGCTATCACGTGACCGTATCCACCGGCGCGCTGTCCCGCTACGGCATCGTCGTCGGCGGCATCGGAATCGCCGGGCTGGGCGTGTTACCGGCCGGCGCCCGCCGCGGACGCGCCGCCCGCCGGGAACTCGAAGCCACCCGCCGGGACGCCCCTACCGACTACACCCACACAGGCACCACCGATGTCGCACCCAGTGCACCCGGCACCATCGCTGGACAGGGAACCGGCAACCAGCCCACACCCCGCCCACGCAGCCTGGGCAAGCTGTTCGGACGGACCCCGGCCGCTCGCTCGCTGACCGGCCGAGGTCCCGGCATGCAGACCAAGCCGGCCTCGACGCCTGGCTCGGACCACTGGGCTCGACCTTCCCGTCGACCACTCTGAGCACCTCACGGGGGACGGATAGGCAGATCTATGCCGGTATGGCGACTACGCGAGTTCCGTGACGATGATCTGGATCAGGGGATCCAGATCTGGGAGCAGAGCCGTGTGCCTACTGCGGACGAGCCGGTGTTCGCGCTGGCGGAGGTGATGGCGGCCGCGCGAGCTGGGGAGGCGGCGGTGGTCGCCGAGGTCGGTGGCGAAATGGTCGGGATGGCGGTCGCCCAGATCCATGGCGAGCGGGCCTGGGTCCTGCTGGTGGCGCTGGCGGCGCGGTGGCGGCGGCGCGGTATCGGCAGCGCACTGCTTGCCGAACTGGAGCGGCGGCTGCGGTCGAACGGCGTGCGGCGGATCTGCACCCTCGTCCCCGAGGGCGCCACCGGATCTGCGGCGTTCGAGAATTCCGGGTACTTGCGCCGGACGGGCCTCGTCTACTACGAGCTGCTGGAACCACTGGCGCCCGCGCAGTCCACCCTGCTGACCGAACTGGGCGGGCGGCTGCTTCCACCGGGACTGTGGCAGTCGATGGCCGGGATGGGCCGGGAGAAGGAGATCATCGAACGCCGGGTCGTGTTGCCTTTGGTGAATCCCGATGTGGCCGAGCGCTATCGGGTCTTGCCACCCAAGAGCGTTATCCTGTTCGGGCCACCGGGGACCGGAAAGACCAGTTTCGCGAAAGCGGTCGCGTCCCGACTTGGTTGGCCGTTTGTCGAATTGTTTCCCTCCCGGCTGGCCGCCGCGGCGACAGGTGGACTCGCGGCCTCGCTGCGCGAGGTATTCGCCGACCTGGCCGAACTCGACGAGCTGCTGCTGTTCATCGATGAGGTGGAGGAGATCGCAGGCACGCGTTCGGGTACGGCCACAAGCCCTGCGCACGGAGTCACCAACGAGCTGCTCAAGCTGATACCGACGTTCCGCGAGGACTACAGCCGCCTGCTGATCTGCGCGACGAACTCGGTCCGCTCATTGGACTCGGCATTCCTGCGGCCCGGTCGATTCGACTACGTGATTCCGGTCGGCCCTCCGGACGCACCGGCACGGAACGCGATCTGGCGACGATATCTCGGCCCCGCCGCCGAGACCATCGACGTCGACCGTTTGGTGTGCGCCACAGCGCAATTCACCCCCGCTGACATTGAATACGCAGCCCGTGCAGGCGCGCAGTCCGCGTTCGAACGCGCAGTGCGCGACAGCACGGACGCACCCGCGACCACCGAGGACTACCTGATCGCGGTCGCCAATACCCGCCCGACCCTGACACCGGAAATCCTGACCACGTTCGAGCAGGACCAGCGGGACTACACCCGACTGTGAGAGAGTGTGCCCCAGCCGGTTCATGTCGGTCGGGCGGGCGCTCCCCTATCAGCAGGTGAAAGCGGTCCGGCTGGCAGCCGATGGACTTTCGTTCGACAACTGCGATACCGGGGAGCTCGGCGTACTGGCGATCAAGGGGCCCAGCGTGTTTCCGGGATATCTGTGTTCCGGTCCCACAGGTCCGCAGCCGGATCCTTCCGGAGTGATCATCGGCGAATGGCTGATCACCGGGGACCTGGGCCGAATCGACACCGATGGCTTCGTCTACCTGACCGGCCGGGCAAAGGATGTCATCATTCGCGGCGGCCACAATATCGATCCCCAGCTGATCGAGGACACACTGCTCGCACACCCCGACGTAGCCGAAGCGGCGGTCGTTCCGCGGCCGGACCCACACTCGGGCGAAGTGCCGGCCGCGTACTTGGTGCTGCGCGCAGGAGCGGATCCCGATCCAGACGAACTTCGCGAGTGGGCCATCCAGCATGCGCCCGAGCCCGCAGCGGCTCCGAAGTATCTCCATACCATCCCAGCAATTCCGGTCACCGCGGTCGGCAAGGTGAACAAGGTCGCCCTGCGGCATGACTCGGTGAATCGCGTTGTCCGGCAGGAACTTCAGGATGACGAACCGCTGGCCGAGATTTCGGTACACGAGCGGGACGGCCGAGCACACGCCGAGATCCGGCTGCCCGCCGGTGTATCCATCCAACGCATTGATGCGCTAGCCACCCGTCTGAACGCCTATTCGTTCTCCCATGAGCTTCGCTGTGCGGGCGAAGCGGGGATTACAGGATGACCGGCTCGTCTCTGATCGATCCCACACGCGACAGCCCTGCGGCCATCGACAAGGCGCGCATCCTGGACGACACGGATGCGGCCGAACAGCTGGCGCAAGGCGTTCTGGATCGCGGCATCGATCTCACAGTGTCGGCGCGGATGGCGGTCGACCACGGATTCGTGCAGCCCCTCGAGATTCTGTTCGGTGGAATCGACCGCGTTCCAGTGGTACCGGTGTTCATCAACGGCGTCGCGGCCCCCTTCGGACCGCCACACCGAATCCGTTCGATGGGAACAGCCTTGGGCGATGCCGCCCATGCTCCCGGCAAACGAGTTCTGTTCATCGCGTCAGGCGGGCTGTCCCACGACCCCCCGGTGCCAACCCTCGCCAATGCTCCACAGCGGGTTGCGGAGTCGCTCATCGAAGGCCGCGAACCGACATCCACGCAGCGCGCCCGCAGCGAACATCGCGTGCTGGTGGCAGGCGTCAACTACGCGGCCGGATCACACTCGATGATTCCGATCAACCCACGCTGGGACCATCACGTCCTCGACACCTTCGAACGCGGCGAACTCGACGAAATCGACCACTGGACCACCGCATGGATGGACGAGCAAGGCGGCGGCTCTGGAAGGGCCGCAACACCCGCACCATCACCCTCCGCTGGTGCTGATGACCGCTGTACCTGTGGTGTTTCCAGGTCGGCGTTGACAGGCGAGACCCGGGAAATGGGGGGATTCCCGGCGGAGAGGTTGTCGTTACGCTCCGTGGAACTGAAATAATCTTGTTTCACAAGGGGATCGAATGAAGTTCAAGCGAAGCAGCCTGATGCTGAGCACATTTGCCGCCGGCGCGGTCAGTGTCCTGGGCAGCCCACTCGCTTCGGCGGATATCTCGAAAGTGGATGTCGATCTCGGCCAGAGCGGGCCGTTCCACTCGTGGCAGGTGCTCGCGGAGATCAGTCCGTGCACCACCGCCACGATCACCTTCACCGACAATGGGCAGCCGCTGCACGGCAGTCCGGTGCCGGCGAGCTGCACCGACGGCCCGGCCTTCGGGGTCGCCTACGCCGGCTTCACTCCGACGACCCTCGGGATCCATCACATCGTTGTGTCACAACTGAATTCGGATGGATCGGTCGAGAGCTCCAAGGCGCAGGACGTGAACGTCACCTACCTGCCCTGCCCCAGCACCGGCAGCGCCGCAACCCTGATCTGCAACCTCCCGCCCTACAGCATCCCCGGTACCGGTTCCGGGTCCGGCTCAGGGACCGCCGGCACCCCTTCCTGACGACCCGAGAGCAACGGTCGCCGCCACTTGCCGTGACCGTCCATCCTGTCGAGGGCGCCCGTTTGGAAGAAGTGGCTGCCGGGATTGCCCGGCAGCTGCATTGGGGCGTCGAACGGAGTCGACGCCGGCCGTGTGCCCACGGGGCGCCGGCGGTGGCGGGTCCGGCACCACCGCACCGAGCTCGGCCCACGGAAACCCGCTGAACAGGTCCGCATAGTGGGTGCGACCGAGGACGATTTCCTCCCTACCGTTGCAGCCAGACGCCGTGCCGACGGGCACCGACGCGACCATCTAGGCGTGCGGCGGCGCGTGTACGCGCTGCAGTGGGGTCACGCCGAGCCGCCGACCCCTGCAGCACAGCATGGGAGAGACATCCAGGACGGCATCGCGTTCTGAGCGCGTCCCGCCCTCGCGTTGCGCGATACCCCGCTCGGGAACGCCGGATCGCCGTCATGCCAGCGGGTTCCCGAGCGTGTCGTTCAGCTCGAGGTCGCGCCGTGCCCGGATCGGAGGTCCGCCACGAGATCTCCTCCGCCGCAGGCCGATACGCAGCACCGTAGAAAAAGCAATCGAATTTGATCATTGAATCTGCGGGCGGAATGAAGATCAAATAGCGTCATCTCGGCAAAATGTTCCGTTAGCTCATTATTAACTGTGATCATTAACACAATAATAGGAGTGGATCTTCAGATTTCTTCTTATAACATTTTGTTATGCGCCGTGATGGCGTCGTTATCTGTCTGGGAAAGGAAGCTCCATAAGTGTTCTCTCGCAAGATCGTTGCCGCCGCCACCCTCTCTGCCGCCGCCCTGTTCCTCGGCCCGGTCGCTGCGGCCTCCGCTGCCGGCTCCCCCGCCACCGGCCTGGGCGCGGGTTCGGCTAACGCCGGCTCGTCCTCGGGTTCGGCCGGCTCGTCCTCGGGTTCGGCTGGCTCGTCCTCCGGTTCCGCCATGCTCGACTCCGGCAGCTCGGCACTCGACGGCGGCACCCACGCCATCGTCAACATCCTCGATGCGATCAACGGTGTCAGCAACCTGGGCAAGCCCAAGCCCGCCTCCTGATTCGGGATGCGAGACTGAAGGGGAAGAAGTAGCTGCCGGGATTGCCCGGCAGCTGCATTAGGGCGTCGAACGGAGTCGACGCCAGCCGTGTGTCCACGGGCGCCAACGGTGGCGGGTCCAGCACCACCGCACCGAGCTCGGCCCACGGAAACCCGCTGAACAGGTCCGCATAGTGGGTGCGACCGGGGGCGATTTCCTCGCCCTCGTCGAACCATTTCAGGACGACGCGCTTTTCACGGCGTGCGTCGCTGACCCGGGCTTTGTGGTGGATGATGTCGTGCCGGAGTAGCCGAAGTAGCCGATCTTGACATCCTGCGGATCGTCCTTGCCGAGTGGCGGTGCCAGCCGCGCGGTTGAACCATCGGTAGTATTCGCCGTCAGGCCCGAATTGCTTTGTCTGGTTGTCGATCTGGACCGTTGCCAGTGTCGGCCTTGTGACCAGCTCCATGCCCTGAACGGGGTCGGCGAGCTCGAAATACAGCGGTCGGTTGCGACTCACTGAATACGACTGCCGGATCTTCGTCAACGCGAACAGCGCGCCTCCAGCCGGAGACAACCGCGCCATCATCACATGCCGCCGAAGCGACTCGAAGAGTTCCTCGGCGATAGCTTGAGATTCACTTACCCCCCTCATCATCCGCGCCCACACCGACATTGAGGCCGCTGTCAGACCGCAGTTGATCAATCAGCGCGGCGTTTTTGAGAGGCGTAGGACTTCCAGGTGCCTCCGGCGGCGGCCCAGATTCGGGCGACCTGTCTGCGGTACACGGACCCGGGCCTGTCGTATGGGCACCCACGCCGACCCTCGAAGTGCGCTATCGGTACGTCAGTCCACGCACAATGGCGTGAAGCGGTCCAGTCCGCCCGTAGTCGGGGTTGTCAGATACCAGCAGGTGTTCTCCCCCGCCGCCGTGATCGCGGCGCTGACATCGTGCCACTGGGCGGGGTCCAGCATTGTGGTGCGTGACAGGACGAATCCCGACACACGGTTCGGATCGGTCACCAGCGCCCACGAGTAGTCGTCGCCGAGGGCGGTGACGATGTAGTTGGTCGGGCCGTACAGCGCGTCCTGGGTCGGCACGCCGGGGAAACTGACGTGCAATTGCGCGTCCGTCACAGGATCAGTGACCGTGGCCGTGCCGCGGATCTCGTTCACGCTGCCGGACCACGTCGTGCACGAGTTGTGCACCGACACATCGCCATATGCGTCCAGTGCATAGTCCGCACGCGTGTCCCTGGCACAGATGAGGTTGAAATACTGTGGTATCGCGGCCAATTGATACCAGGTGCCGAGATACCGGCCCAAATCAAGTCCGGCGACCGGTGCCGGTGGATCGGCGTGCGCAGACGTCGAGGGAACGATTCCGGCGACCGAGATCGAGAAGGCCACGGCTACACCGATAGCCGACGAAAGCCGACGCAGTCGGTTCGAATTCATCATGCCTGTCCTTCCTGGCGGTGTACTCGCCCGTCGATCTCAATGATTCGATCAATGCACGGTCGCCGAGAACGGCGAACACAGCTGGGACCACGAGCGTGCGCACAACGAAGGTGTAGAGCAGGATACCGATGCCGGCCACGATACCCAGCTGAGTGAGCGTGATCAGCCGCAACACCCCAGGTACGCAGAACACCGCCGCCAGCACCACCCCAGCACTGGTGATCACCGGGCCGGCCGACGCGACGGTCCGTCTGAAGAACAAAGGGCCAGAACATCTTTCGGCCACATAATGTCAGGGCAGGCGGTAGAGCCAAGTGCACGAACATCAACGCCACCACCAGCCCGGCGGCAGCGAACGCGCCGGGGCTGTGAGTGCGAGACGAGCCGTCCTGCGAGGCAAACCACCGGTCCCCACCCCTCGAACAAGCCTTGACCGCCATAACCGGCGAACCCCACACTCTTGCCCCGAGACGACTGCCGCCCAGCGGTGCCGAAAGCCGATTCCCCCTCTCGGGACAACACACGCACAGTGTGACGGCATGAACCTCGATCTGCGGCAGATCCGTCAGGAACACAGGACTGAAGTAACGGCGGCCCCAAACCCGGGACGGTTCAAGCTCCTGACTCACCCCAATCACCTGGGATTTGTTGCGACCCCTCGCGGGGCGTCGGTGACTCGGCAGCGGCTGAAGTGCTGAAGTGTGTCAGTGAAGTTGCGACCCCTCACAGGGGGCGATGGTGACTCTTCGCGGGATTCGAGATCAACCGCCTGGCAAAGCTGTTGCGACCGCTCTCGGCCGTGATCGCGACCACGGGCACGGCCTGTAGGGAGCGCAACGCACTCTGCTCTGTCCAGTTCTCGGGGGTAGTGGCGCAACCGACCGGGATCCGGCGCGTCTCGAGGCACGTCGGGGCAACGGTCCAATATTCTTGCGTTCGACCCTGGAACTGGCTCGAGAAGAACCGTCAAGCGAGAGGCAGCGCGGCATGACCATTCCAGCCGATGGCGCGATCGAACTTTCCGACATGATCCGCTATCTCAAGTCCGAGCTGACCGCGGCCCAAGCAGACTCGGGTGACGGATTCAAGCTGACGCTCGACGAATGCGCCATCGAGCTGAACATCGCCGTGAAGGACGAAGGCAAGGCGGGCATCAAGGCGTACGTCGTCACCATCGGCGGCGGGATCTCCTCAGCGCAGACGCATAAGGTCCGCGCGAAGTTCAAGCCCGCCGTCCCGGGCGATCTGGAGGATCATCTTTGAGGCCGCCAGCGCTGGATCGCCGTCCTTGGCGACCGTCGGCCCGGTGAAGTCCAAGGGAGCCTGACAATGCCCTACGAGTCACCGTCTCCCGGTAATCGCTGGATCAGCGAGAACTGGGAGTCGCTCACCGAGACCCACCGCTTTGAACGGGTCATATCCGGGCTGCGACGATATCGGCCGTCACCTGGCACGCCGGCTGGTCCACGACGATGAGACCGTGATCGATGTGCCCGCGAAACTGTCGGCGCAGGGGCGGGTGTTCGCCACCGGCAACGGCCTGCGCCGCCAAAGCGGTGACGCCGCGGCTGTTTCGCCGTCGAGGGTGCTGGAACGGGACCTTCATCAGTCGATGATAAGAACCCTAAAAGGATGAATCATCAAGCACCCGTATGTCGGTTCTCCCCCGGCTCCAACCTTCGGTGATTAGATACCGAACCTTCGAAAAGCACTGCCAGAGACGGGCCGTCACGGATCAGGGTCTAACCTGCCAGACCGCCGGCTCACGATCCCTGCACTGACACTCAACGACGCCAGTGCGATACGCTGAACTCCAGACGGCATTGCGGCTCGCAAATGCATCGCTGGAATCTTCCACGACGGAAAGTGACAGATCCGCTCTTGCCGCCGAGGTAGCCCTCATCGAGGGCTCCGGACGTGCAATGAGCGACCGCGTCGACGACCTGGACAAAGTCGTGGCCGACTGTATGTCCCGAGCCGACGTGCTGACTCCGTGGACCTTGTCGGTTGCCTCGAATCTTGCCGAATTCCTGGCGATCTGCCGGTTCGATTTCGACGAGGCTCGTGAGTGGCATCAACGGGCTGCGCCTTACTATAGGCAGCTCAGCGGGACATTCGGTCTGATATACAGCCACTGTATGGTCGGCATCGCAGCTCACGAACAGCTCGACATCATCGAAGCCGAACGCAACTTCCGCATTGCGCTCGACGTCGCGACAACTGCATCCGGCAGACTGTCCTACCCCGCGCGACTGGCCAGCGCCATGCTCGGCGATCTGCTGTACGAACGCGACCAACTCAGCGAAGCGGAGCGACTCCTCAACGAAGTCTATGATGCTCGGCACAGACGGCGGTTCCGTGGAGTTGATGATGGCCACCTATGCGACCGGTGCCCGGATCATGGCGTTACGTGGTGATCTCGACGGCGCAGCCAAACGCTTGGACGAAGGCGCTCACGCCGCGCGGATTCTCGCGCTTCCTCGATTGGCTGCTCGCATCACTAATGAACAGGCTCGCGTCGGTCTCCCGATCACGACCGCCGGGCACCCCGAACCGACCATCCGAGGTAGCGACGGCATCGCAACGCCTACAACAGAACTCAACGAGGCCACCACAATCCGCTTGCTACTTCGTGAGGGCACTCCCGCTCAGATCGCCTCGGCATGCGATCGAGCAACGAAGCTGCGCAAGAGCATTGACCCCACGCGCCGCCCCCGAGCAGGCCTGGAGGCACAACTCCTGGTCGCGTCCTGTCAGGCCGCCAGCGGTCAAATCGAGGCGGGAAAGAGCACACTCGTACCCGCGCTGGCAACATACGTCGATCTCGCCCTTCTCCGTCCGCTACGGGACGCAGACGAATGGACCAATCATTGATTCGTGCGCAGGAACTCGATGCCGAAGCAGGCCATTGGCGCGACGAATCGCCCAGTGTTCCGTCGGCTTCCTCGACGACGGTACTGGAGAAATGACCGAGCCCTTCCGCTGCTTCGAGAATCGGCCAGTCGCGTCCTACTGTGCAATAGAAACACTGACCATCACCGGAAACGAAAGTGGCCGTCAACTTCGGCGGACTTCAATACCGGCCGCTTCCCGATCCCATGTGTCCGCCGTGACGCCCTCACCGCGCAGGATATACTTTTGTATCTTTCCGTTCGGCGTACGCGCGAGGGTCTTTCGGAACTCTATGTACCGAGGAACCGCGAAATACGGGAGATGATCAATCGACCACAGGCACAGATCCTCTGCGGTCACAGACCGGCCTTCCCGAAGAACGACTGTCGCCTTCAAGCAGTCTTCACTACGCCCGAATTCGACTGAGTGGACGGCTACCTCACTGATGGCTTCGTGGCCGAGCAGCGTTCGCTCGACCTCGAAACTCGAGATGTTCTCACCACGCGACCTCAAATAGTCCTTCTTGCGATCCACAAAGTACAGATAGCCGTTGTCGATACGCCCCAGATCGCCAGTGTGCATCCACAGGTTTCGCCATACTTCGGCGGTGGCGTCCGGACGTCGCCAGAAGCCGGAGAACATCGTGTTGATCGCGTTCGGCCGGTACACGATCTCACCGATTTCGCCGGGAGGAACCTCTACATCGTCCTGGTCGACGATCCGAACGTCGAAGTCATCGTCGGCGACATGCCCGCAGGAGCCCAGCGGTGCGGGATCTGATTCCGGGGAGAACGCGAGGAAGACGCCTTCGGATTGCCCGTACCCGAAGCTGTTGACGAACCGGACCCCGAATCGCTCCTTCCAGACTTTGCGAACTTCCGGCGTGATCGGGACGCCGGTCACCGTATGCAGCTGCCCGACACAACGTTTCATCGCTTCGCTGTCCGGTGCATGCGCCACCCACGGAAAGATCGACGCCATGATCAGAGCGTGTGTGGCACCGGACCGTTCGATCTCCTCCCAGAAAGTGGACACGGAGAATCGGGATTCGATCGCCACCCTGCCACCGGTGAGCAGGACCGACATCACAAGCCCCAACGCGGATTGGTGGAACAGTGGCAGACACGTCCATGTGGGTTCCTGCCGCGGTTGTGGCACGAAACGCTGCCACTGCCTGCCCTGATTGCACAGGTAGTTGTGACTGAAGATGCACCCCTTGGACGGGCCCGTCGTGCCAGAGGTATAGATCAGGCTTGAGATGTCTCCGGGAGCGTTCGACACCGGGATCGGCGATTCGTCATCGCCGCGGAAGCGGTCCAGCGGCTCCACTGCGACGTCTGCCGCAGGCGAGTCGAGTACCCCATCACCTCGAACGAGGATCCGTTTCAGCTCCGGTGCGCCGGAAGCGATGTCCCTCAACGCTGGTAGGTACGCATGCTCACAGATTGCCAATGCCGCACCGGCATCATCGACTTGATGCCTGAGGAATTCCCCTTTGTAGGCGGTGTTGATCGGAACCCAGATCGCGCCGAGTTTGTTCACCGCTATCCATGTGACGATCGCGTCCGCGTTGTTGTCGAGAACGGCGACAACGGTCCGGCCATGGGAGACACCGAGTTTCGACAGGGAGTGGGCCAGGCGCGTAGCCAACCTGTCGACCTCGCGGTAGGTCAACAGGTCACCGCTGAAGTCGAGGAACACATCGTCCGGGACTTGTGAAACCGCACGTGCCAGGGCGCCGATCACGGTGTCCGGGTTGACGGGTTTCAACTTTTCGGTCCGCTGATACACGGTGGCTGTCATAACGGGGTCGCCTCTCCGATTCGTATGTCGTGCTGGGACTCGCTACCGGCGAGTGCGATCTCGGTGTCGATGCGATAGCCGGTGATCGGGCATAGGAACTCGCGCAAGACGAATCGATCCGCGACTGTCCGGTCCACAGCGTTGTATTCGGGCCCCATGTCACATACCGGGGTTTCCCGAAGGACCGCATGCGCCTTGTACGAGGCCGTGGCCGGACCGAGGTCGGCGCCATTACACCACCACCGGTCGCCCACGACGTAGACCAACTCGCCGACGCGCAGTGCACCGTCGGGCGCCGGCATCGGATCTCCCGGCTCACGGCCACCCAGCCGCTCACGTCGGGCTGCACGACGTCGCTCCGCTGTGAGAACTTCGTCGACGACCTGTGAATCCGAAACGACGACGCCATACACACGTTCGGCAACCGTCGGGTCGAGCATCAGTGCGCGAACATCGGCCAGCACCAAGGTTGTGTCGCGGAGCAGTGGGTCCCCGTACCCCGCTGCCCCAGGAGAAACCCACTCGATTACGTCACCAGGGCCGATATGGCACGGAGCTCCCTTGTATGCCATCAGCTCTTCTGTACCGTCAATATCGCGGATCGAAGTGTTGACCACGCTTTGCCCGAGCTTTTCCAGGACATCAGAGCCGCGCTTGATCCGGCATGTCGCCAATGAGCCGGGGTTACCGCCGAACAGTCCTTGTCCGCGTGGGAAAGTTTCGTTCTGATACACCACGAGCGCACCGCCGAGCATGCGGTGGGCAAGGAGCGTCTCCTTGAATCCCACTCCCGCGCGGTACTTTCCGCTGCCGTCGAGACCGACTGGAAGCAGTTCACGCGCGAGCACGAGGAACGGTGTCTGCGCTTCGAGGTCCTCGGAATTGAACGCCACCGCGTCCGGAATCCACCAGTGGCCGCCCGAGTCGACGCCGTCCCGGGCCGCGCGACCAGCCAGGGAGCCCATCAACCCGTTGGCGTTGATCAGCATGAATTGGTTGCCGTCCGCGCCGATGCCGGCACCGATGAGTGACGCCAGGTTCGGTGTGGGTGCGCCCAGTGTCAGCTCGCGCGTCGCCTCGCTCCCACTGGCCAGCATCTTGCACACAGCACTGGCGGCGACGTTCATCATGGCCTCGGTGGTGAACACACCCGAAGAACTCACTGCCGCCGGATGATCCGCACAGTTGAGAAGTCCGGGAGTCGGCTTGAAGTCCACGCGTCGATACGCGCCGCCGTAGGCGCCGGCCAATTCCGGCAGAATCTGCTGGGTAAGTGATGCGAGCACACATCCGCTGAAGCCGGCGAAGCTGAGATTGATTCCACCGGCTTGCGGATCGGTTCCTTCGTTGTCGACCACAAGCCGATCGCCGGCCTTCGTGATGTTGACCTGATAGGTGTATGTGTTGCGATCTCCGGGGACCGCTCCCTCGATCGCCCCTCGGTGCGACCATTGCCCGTCGGGAATACCGGACAACCGCTCCACGAACAGTGCTTCCCCGGCATCGAGCACGCGATGCATGACGCCTTTGACGGTGCCGGCACCATATTTGTCGATCAACGACAGAATCTTGGCGCGGGTGGCGACGAGAGCGCCGACCCCAGCCCGCAAATCCATCCGCGACAAGCCCGGATACCGGCTCTGCCGTACGAACAGTTCCTCCACATCCACCCGCAGCCGGTCTTGTTCGACCAGCACGACGGGTGGCCAGATCATCGGTTCCTGCCACGAATCGGTGGCTTCCACGCATTGGCTGCCCGGTGCCGGACCTCCGACATCCTGATGGTGCATGGAATTCGACAACCAGCAGAACAGCTGACCATCGATCACGACCGGGGCGGCCAGGGTGACATCGGATTGGTGAGACGACCCGATGTACGGATCATTCGCCAAGAACATGTCACCCTCGTGGATGCCGTTGGCCCCACGGTGCTCGAGGATGAACTTTATGGTCAGCGCGTTCTGATTCGAGAAATACTGCACACCTGCACCGAGATTCACCACCTCGCCGGTCTCGGTGAGCACCGATGTCTGAAAATCGCGGGCGAGCATGACGATCGGGGACAACGAGAGCCGCTGGATCAAATCGGCATGCTCGAGATTCACGTTCATCAGCGAGTATCTGATTACTTCGTAGGACACCGCGTCGATGTCGTCGACCGCGGTCTGATGCAGGTTCACAGCCGGGTCGACACGCGGGGGGTCTGCGGGAATGTATCCACGCGCCACACCGTCCCAGACGATCGCGGATTTGGGGTCTGTAATGGCGGCAGTCATCTGTGCGCATCCTCGTTCACGGTCAAGACGCAGTTGCCGAAGGCGTCGGTATGCAGGAATTGGTCCGTCGCGACCGAGATGGTGGTATGCGCAAGTTGGACGACGGCGGGCCCCGAAATCCGCTTACCGATGGGTGGCTGCCCCTCGTAAACCGCTGTCGGAAGCCAGCTTTCGATACCGGGCCAGAAAACCTCGCGCGTGCCGACAGGCTTCTCACACGCGCCACCGTGCACTGAGCCCGGAACCGCCCCGAGCCCGACTGTGGCTGTCACACGCACCGCGAAGATCTCCGGTGCGTGGAATGGCGACAACGCCGCCTTCCCATAGAGTCGCGCATACTCGGCGGTGAATTCGTCAGCGAGATCGGCACACATCGTCCCGTCCACCGTGCCTTCTCGCATTGGCAACGGCAGTTCCTGCATGAACTGATCGGCGTAGCGAGCCAGTGCGGTGCGTTCCAGTCGTACCTGGTCGCCTGTGAATCCAGCCTCCGCCATCTCTGCAAGCGCTCTGGACTCCACCGATTCGGTGACGGCGGACAGCGCTGTCGCATCGAACGGCACCCGGAGTGTGCACTCCTGCTCCAGCACATGCCTGGCGTCGCTGACGGCGATGCCGTACGCGGACAAGGTCGATGCGCCGTTACCCAGTGGGATGATGACCTCGGAGACACCGAGTTCACGTGCGAATGAAAACGCATGCACCGGACCGGCACCACCGAATGCGTAGACGACGAAATCCCTTGGGTCAAGGCCCTGTTCGATCGTGCGCTGACGAATCAGGGTGGCCGCGTTGTTGCTGTTCACTCGCAAGATGCCGGACGCGGCCGCTTCGACCGACAGCCCCAACCCCTCGGCCAGCTTCTGAACCGCTTCAACGGACGCGTGCCGATCGAGCTTCATCCGCCCGGCAAGAAAGGTATTGGGCTCGATCAGGCCGAGCACCACGTCCGCATCGGTCACTGTCGGTTCGATGCCCTGTCCATAACACGCCGGCCCAGGTTCGGAGCCTGCGGATTCCGGCCCGACCTGGAGTGCACCACTGTGCCTGTCAACCCGTGCGATCGACCCGCCACCACAGGCAATGGAGCGCACGTCGAGCTGCGAGATCTTGAATGTGTACTGGTCGATGACATTCTCGCTCGACAGCACTGGGCTGCCGTCGACGAGGAGACCGACCTCGAACGAGGTGCCACCCATGTCCGTCGCGATGACGTTGCGGTGACCACTCAGTTTGGCGATGGCGGCGGTTCCGGCGAGCCCGCCCGCCGGGCCCGATCCGATGGTCTGCACAGGGCGGCCCCGCGCGACATCGACCGGGAGCACACCACCGTTGGACTGCATGATGAAAGGCGGGCGGCTCAGGCCACCGCTCGCGAGTTGGTCGGCGAGCTCACCGAGGTATCGGCTCGAAGCCGGTCCCACATAGGAATTGATGACCGCGGCCACCGTCCGTTCGTATTCGCCCTGACGCGGTGCTATATCCGACGACAGACTGACATATATGTCCGGCCGCATCTCATGGATCAGTTCGCGAATTCGCCTTTCGTGCAACGGATTGCGGAACGACCACAGCAGGGCGACAGCGACTGCCTCGACATCGGAGTCGAGGAGGACGGCCAGGCTACGGCGGGCCGCATCCTCGTCCAAAGGGGCCAGAATCGACCCGTCGGGCGCCACTCGCTCTATCACCTCGGTGATGTACTCCCGCGGGACGAGCGGAGCCGGCTTGTCGGTGTCTCGAACATTCAGGACCCGGTCTACCGGGGCTCCTGCCGTGCGACCGCGGCCGCGCATCATGACCAACGCGTCCTTGTGTCCCTTCGTCGCGATGAGTCCCACTCGGGCACCCTTACGTTCGACGACCAGGTTGGTCCCGATGGTTGTTCCGTGACTGAACTGATCGGTCGCTGCCAACAGCTGCTCGACCGTCTGCCCGGCAGCTTCGGCCAGCTGCGCGAGCCCGTTGAGTACGCCCTCCACGGGACTCGTCGAGTGAGTCGACAGCGCCTTGCCATAGAAGACACGGCCGTCGTCGCTGACCGCGACACAGTCGCTGAAGGTTCCGCCTATGTCGACTCCGATTGCATACGTCATGCCGGTACCTCTTCCGCCCCGCCCCGTATGTGCTGCACCATTTCCGACATCTCCTGTTTGACCTGAATCTCGTTGTGCCCGAGGGTATTACGATGCGGACTGCCGAACCGGCCACAAGTTGTGAGATGAGGTTGCGGAACCGGGATATCCGCGCTGGTTCCGGCCTTCGTACCCATTGTCAGAACACTCGCCGGATGTATCCGTACTCCGAAAGTCCGTACCCGTATGTGCCGGCGGAATCGGTAAATCCGACCACCTCGTCGAACGCCGCGAAAGTCGGGCCATTGCGCTTGGGCAGACCGATCGGACACCAACCGCCCCATACCCGTTCATCACGATGGAGGGTCCGAGTGCTTCCGTCCTCGAGATCGACGGTCACCTCGTAGGCGAAGCCGGCACGGTCCTTGGGCAGATGCACATCTGTGATCATGATTGTCTCGGCGCCGTTGACGAGGGCACCGCCTGTCTTCTGACGTCCATCGGGATGCACATGCTTGATCACCGAGACGGCGTAATCATCGAATGTCGCCCAGAGATAGAAGTACTCTGGGAACTGTTCCGAGTCATCCCGATATCCCCAAGTCCTGGTGCGGAATCCGAGTGCATCGATGTCGTAGTCGATGCCGTCCAGCCGCAGAGCTCCCGTCAAGGTCAAACCGCTCTGAAAGTGTTGCAGGGGGTCTTGATCCGCCAGTGCGGGAATCGAACCGCCTGGCCCGTAGTCGATCGCACCGAACTGCGGGGCCATCGTGAGTGTGCCCGACAGCCTCTCATGCTTGTACTCGATTGTGCCTTTGAGGTCGAATTCGGCTGATTCGCTAGTGAAATGGGTCGACTGAGGAGGGAGTTCCTCGATCAGGTCGAACTCGTGGCCACCGAGTGAGATATTGGCTTGGACTTTCGTCGTCGGGTGATTGGGTGAACCGTTCCAATGGAGGAATCCGTATGACGCCGATTTCGGATCCCAGAACGCGATGTAGATGTGGTCCTTCCACGGCTGCCTGCCATCCTCGATCGTATCGAGGGCAGGGTGGCTGAGTGGGCCCCACACCGGGTCGCGTCTGTACTCGGCTTGAAGTCCTTTGGCCACATCGGTCACAGTCATTTTTTATTTTCCTCTCATCGCTCAACGGGTAGTTGAGTTTCATCTTTACGTTTCGGCGCGAGCGAGGATCTCGATCGTGCCCTTGGCGCCGTCGACCCTGACGAGGTCACCCGTCGATACCGTCCGGCTGGCAAGTTTCGTGTTGACCACACAAGGAATCCCGAGCTCCCGCGCAACCACTGCGGTGTGGCTCATCACCCCACCGATGTCCGCGATGAGGGCAGAGGACAGGAACATGAGCGATGCCCAGGCCGGATCCGTGTCCCGTGCAATCAGGATCTCCCCTTCGGCAAGATGCGCGTCCGCCGGCTGAAGAACAACGCGGGCAATACCTTCGACCACGCCTGGGCTGGCGGGTGTTCCTTCGATCAGCTCAATCGCAGAGCGTGAGGTGGGATCGATCTGTTCCGGTATGCCCTGCCATGCGTCGGGTACTTCGAACGTCTGGTATCGCCTACGAATGTCCTTGCGCTGCTTGATGAGAGCCCGAGCGTCGGCAGGCGGGACACCCTTCACTTCGTCGCGCGTGAGGTAGAAGACGTCCTCGACATCGTCGATCACGTTGTCCGCCACCAGATACTCACCCATCCGTCGAACCGCCGACCGTGCGACATCAAGGCCTTGCAGAAAAGCAACTTTCGAGACCCCCCGCATCGGCAGATAGATCGATGCCAACTTCAGCACGAGGCGACCGTGAGGCCGACGTCTCGCCGGAAGCGCACGCAGGAATTGGGCCTCGAGGCCTACGCGCTGCTCGGCACGACGCGCTTCCGCCTGGTGCGGATTCTCACCCTCCGGCCTGAGCCGATAGGCGGCAACCTGTTCGTGGATCATCGACGGATCCTCACGCCAGGTTTTGTTCGAGAGTTCGCCTTCCTGCCATCCGTGATAACCGTGCTCGGACAGGAAATGATCGAGCGTGATCTTCTCGCGCGATAGGTCCCACATGTCCTTGACCAGCTCGGTTTCTTCGTGGCCCCCGTACCCCGCGACCAACTCGTGGACCGATACCTCCGACTGCGTGGACGCCAGAGTCGCGAGCATCTTGCTCACCGTGGCGAACGCACCCATGGTCAGGCGCACCTGCAGACCCAAGCTGTAACTGAAATGGTCATACGCCTCCTCGATCAGTTGCTCGACCCCGGAACGGGATGCCGTGGGAAGGCGCTCCAATGACGTTCGCCAGAACGCCGCGACGCGCGAACGGTTCCTCCGCATGAGCGGCGGAACCGAGAGGAATGGGGTCGGGAACTTGAGCAGCGCCGCCAGGGAGTACATCCTGCTGCTTTTCCTGGTCAAGCTTCCTGTGAGAGTGGAGAAGAATTGCGACACCAGGGCTTCGCCACTCATCCCCGGCACTCGGTCCGCCCACGTCGCGAGCAGGTCGACGCGCATGGCGCACCGGCCGTAGAACAGGCCGAGAATCCATTCCTTTTGATCGTTTGGGATCCGAGATTCCGAGGCTGACAACGCGCCTATGTGGTGGAAATGGTTCCGCAGGGCGTACTCACCTCCTTCGCCGAAATAGGACCATGTCATTGGCGTCTCGACACCAGGGATCGCTTCCTGGATGTTGGTCACCGTCCACAGAGCGGTGGTATCACCCGTGGCGTGCAGAAGATTCACGTCGTTGGGGTCCGCGGGAGCGAAGCCGACCTTCGCGATCGACGGCGACTCTTCCGATGATCGCGGCGTTCGACTCCAGACCGTCTCCGGCCTGGTCTGCAGGAGGTACAGATCCCGAACTCCGTTGCGCCCTGGCGCAAGTGCCCACTCGACGTCCTGAGGAGATCCGAGTACTTGCTCGATGTGCGCCCCCAGTTCCGCGATCGCGCGAAGCTCGGCGTCTGAAATCGACCTCTGGTACCGCTCGTTGTCGGGCACTGGGGCCAGAACCACCGCATCGGAAGGCTCGACAACACGATAAGCGCGAGCCTTCTCCCGAACTTCTGATCGCGTTGTCTCAAAAGTACTGTGGTCGACCCAGAAGCTGTCGGAGCCGGTGTCGCCCTTGACCACGCCCTCGCCCAGTCCGAAGGCGGACTCGACGTAGATGCTCGAGCGATCCCCTGTCGCGGGATCCAGAGTCATCATCACTCCGGCCGCATCCGCGGGAACCATCCGTTGCACGACCACTGCCATCGCGAGATCTTCGGTGGACACAGACAGGTTCGACCGATACCCGATGGCCGCAGCGCTGAAAAGGCTTGCCCAACAGCTGAGTACGTGATCGACGACGGCATCCGCACCGCGGATCCACAAGTACGTGTCCTGTTGGCCGGCAAAGGACGCGTCGACGGTATCCTCCGCGGTGGCGCTCGATCGAACAGCGACCGGCGTCTGCCCGCCGCCGAGGCCTGCGTACGCCGATCGGATCTCGGCTGCGACACCTGACAGGAGACGATCCCTGGTGAACAGGGCACGGATCTCGTCCGACGATGCGGTCAGCTGGTCGTGGGTTCGGGCCCCCTGGGCTATTTCGGCGATGCGCTCCCTGACGTCATCTGTGATACACGCGAAGTAGGCCTCGGTGGTGATGACGAATCCTTCTGGAACGGCCAGGTCGTGTGCCAGCAACTTCCCCAGGCCGACCGCCTTGCCTCCAATCAAAGCGATCGACTGGGGTTCATTCATCGAGCTCGAGTACGTACTTCATGAATCCTCCGGTACGTGACGGTTCAGGGGGCGAATCCGCGCGCCAATATCGATCTCGAGGCGACATCGCGCTCGACCGTTTCGGTCCGGGTCGTTCCCTCGAGATGACTGCGCTGCGTGTCCCACAACCGTAAACAGTTACCTGCGTCACGTCAACGATCATTCACATTTTGCTGGCCGAGCGCTCCCCAACCGCCGATCAAGATCTACAGATGCGTCGAAGACGCCGTCATTTGCGCTGGTAGTGGCCGCCATACAAGACGATCGACATCGTCCACCTATCGGAACGCTCTTCAGCCATCGCGTAAACGATCGGTCTGGCGCTCCGTTCCATCCCGCTCCGAGCGCAGCAACCAGCCGAAGCTCACAGGACCACCCATCCGGCACCACACCAATTTGAGATTTTCGTTCTCCAAATAGCTCCGGCTCGGCTACCCTGACCCGAGGGCCCACTCCCCAGCGCCCCACCGACCGGGATACACCTGCTGGAGGCAGCAGTGCTCAACGTCGATCTCGAAAGTCACCAGCGAAGATGAACGCAGCGATCATCCGCAAAAGCCCACCCGCATCCCGCACCCAGCGCTACCGTCCACGTTCAGCCGGTCAGCAGAACCCCTGTGACGCAGGCGAATTCATCATGCGGCCAGTCCCAGTGGACGACCTTGCCAACCCTGGAGAGCAGTTGGTATGACGAGAATTTCCCCTTCCCGCACCCCGGTCGAGCCGGCGCTTCCGCTCGAACCCACACAGGACGAGCGGCTACTCCGAAGATCGGTGTCGTCGATTTCTCGCAAGTACGGACCGGACTATTTCCAGAAGGTCGTCGACGCGAAGACCGCACCGACCGAGCTGTGGAACGAACTGGGCAATGCGGGCTTCCTCGCCGTACATATTCCCGAAGAGTACGGCGGCGGCGGAGCAGGCTTGTCGGAACTCAGCATGGTTGTCGAAGAGACCGCCGCCGCCGGCGTTCCAGCATTGAGCGCGGTGTTCTCAGCCGGGGTCAACGGCACGATTCTTGCCCAGCACGGTACGCCCGAGCAGAAGCGACGCTGGCTTCGCCCATTGGCGGAGCGTGCTGCGATGAGCTCGTTCGCCATCACCGAACCCGACGCCGGGACCAACTCGTTCGCAATCAACACCTGGGCGAGACCAGACGGGGACGCCTTCGTCATCAATGGCATGAAGTACTACATCTCCGGGATGGAGGAAGCCGAGTACGTCCTGGTCGTCACGCGCACCGGAACCGACGAACGAACCGGACGCGGGCGGTTGACGCTGTTCGTCGTGGATGCCGATGCGGAAGGTATCTCACGCCAGGTCATTCCGACTGCCCTGCAGGTGCCCGAACGCCAGTCGACCGTCTATTTCGAGGACGTACGGGTCTCCGCTGACCAGGTTATCGGCGAGGTACATCACGGGATGAAGGCAGCGTTCGCCGGAATCAACGCCGAACGCCTGCTCGTGTCATCGATCTGCATCGGCATCGGGCGCTATGCGCTGGACAAAGCGGTTGCGTACGCGAACGAACGTTCTGTTTGGGGCGTTCCCATCGGGAGCCACCAGGCTGTGGCGCATCCGCTGGCGGAAGCGAAGATCGCGATCGAATCCGCCAAGCTGATGACAGCTCGAGCCTGCGCTCTGTACGACGCAAACCTCAACCCCGGCGAGTCGAGCAATATGGCCAAAGTTCTCGGTGTCGATGCCGGCCTCCATTCCTTGGATTCGGCGATCCAGGCCCACGGTGGCAACGGCGTCGCGCTCGAGTACCAGCTGTCGAATTACTGGTTTCTGCTCCGCATGCTGAAAATCGGCCCGGTATCCAAAGAGATGGTGCTCAACTTCATCGCGGAGCACACGCTCGGACTTCCCAAGTCCTACTGAACCTCGCCCTCTCGCCGCCGCCCCACATTCCTTGACCGAGTGGGGGTCTCGGGACTCCGACATGCTTGGGCAGCGCTCTGGGCGCGAGCCGCCGCCCGCCCGACGCGAGGCTGGGGAAGCCACATTCACTGAACCCTGGTAGCCATCGCCCCAGGCGCCGACCGCGGTATGCGTGGTCCGCGCCTCGCATCAAGTTCGGCCGGACAGACGCGACCAAGGTCTGTTGCGAGGGGGCGATGGCCGCCAACCACGGATATGCCTTGTAGGCTGATTTCGGCAAACACCACGCCAGGGTGTAGGTCGTCAGTGATACCGCAAGAATGACCCGGCTCCAAGTTGGTCCTCGCACGAGATTGACAAGGAGTCGGGGACTTCTGTCCAACCTGATCGGCGATCTTCTCGACCGTCCGGCATTCGGGGAGACCGGGGTGCGACAGCTCAAGTTCCGGGATGTGATACAGCTCGGGTGGCCAGCCCATTTATCCGAAACTCAGTTTCTGAATGGACGACGACGCTGCCGCAGACTGCACCATTACGTTGCGAGACCGGTCGTGGTATTCAGCGCGGGCGGTGCGTTGCGATAACGCGCTGGCGTGCGCGCCAGCGAGATCGGATTACGTATCTGCGCAACACCATCAGGATCGTTCTCGGGACGGACGATCGGTTCCAGCCCCAACCGATCGGCAAGCTCGATCGCCTGCCGTACGTCGTTGATCGGTGCACACGGAACGCCCACAGAGCTGAGAATCTCGAACCACTCATCTGCGGTCTTCGCACACAGCGCCGTCTCGAGTTCGGTCACCAACGTCTCACGATGGGCGACCCGATCGGCGTTCGTCCGATACCGCGCGTCTTCTGCCAATTCGGCTCGGCCGATCGCGGTTACGAGCTTGAGAAACTGACCGTTCGTGGTCGCCGCCACCGTCAACTGCCGATCCGCAGTAGTCAGGGGCTGGTACGGCGCGACGCTCGGATGCGCATTACCCATCAACTTCGGCACGACGCCGGTAAGAATGTGCGCCGAGGCTTGGTTGCTGAGCGCCGACAAGACCGATGAAAGCAGATTCACCTCCACCAACTGGCCCTCGCCCGTACGGCTACGCTCCAGCAGAGCGGTCTGAATGCCTATCGTCGCGTGCAGTCCGGTGATGATATCGACAAGCGCGACACCCGCTTTCGCAGGCCCGGTCTCGGGATTCCCTGTGATGCTCATCAGACCGCCGGCAGCCTGAGCGATGAGGTCGTAGCCCGCCAGATGCGCTCCACCCACCGATCCGAACCCACTGATCGAGCAATACACAACACCCGGGTTGAACTCCCGCACCTGCTCGTAACCGAGACCCAGCTTCGCCATCGCCCCAGGTCGGAAGTTCTCGATGACGACATCACTGGACCGCGCCAGTTCGAGAAGCTCGTCCCGAGCCGTCGCATCCTTGAGATCAATTGTGTAAGAACGCTTGTTGCGATTCACCGCCAGGTAGTACGTCGACTCCTCACCGAACCATGGCGGCCCCCAGCTACGAGTATCGTCGCCCTCCCCTGGACGCTCGATCTTGATCACCTCCGCCCCGAAGTCGGCGAGCAGCATCGTGGCGTACGGCCCGGCCAACACCCTGCTGAAGTCGAGAATTCGGATCCCGTCCAATGCAGCAGTAGTCGTTCGGTCCATGTCATGCCTCCGTGGGTGACGATCGGCGGATCGGAGCCGCAACGAGGTGTTCGCTCAGACCCAGCGCTGGAGTACCGACGACAGACGTGCCGCCGGACTCGACGGTCCAGTGCGCGTGGTTGAGCTGATGGATTGTGAAGCTCGCGTTCAGCGCAGCGGTGAAACCCATCGCATCGACGCTTTGATTCACCGAATCCTTGATGGTCAACGCGGTCATGGTCGGCAATTCCGCGATGCGCCGCGCGAACTGTTCGGTGCTGACCTCGAGTTGATCCGCAGCAAAGATCTTGCTGACCATACCAAGCCGGTGCGCCTCGTCCGCACCGATCGAATCTCCAGTCAGGAGAAGCTCCTTCGCCTTCCGCGGACCGAACTCCCAGGGATGACCGAAGTACTCGACCCCACACATTCCCAACCTCGTGCCCACAACGTCGGCGAACTCGGTGTCATCAGCGGCGACGATCAGGTCGCAACACCAGGCCAGCATCAGTGCGGCGGACAACACCTTGCCGTGAACCTGCGCGATCGTAATCTTCCTGAGATCACGCCAGCGCCGCGTGTTGTCGAAGAAGTAGTGGTACTCCTGCCGATACCGACTCTCGACAGGCCCACCGGTAGCACCGTTGCACGTGAACGTCCGATGTTGGTCGGGACCTGGTTCCCGTTCTGCCCGCATTTCACCGGTGCCCAGGTCATGTCCGGCCGAGAACGAAGGCCCATTGCCGGACAAGATGATCACACGAACTGTGTCGTCGCGCTCCGCGCGACCGAACGCGTCATCGAGTTCGACGAGCAGCCCGCGGTTTTGAGCATTGCGATACCGCGGCCGATCGAGCTTGATGCGGACGATTGTTCCATTGGCAATCGTGTCATAGCGGATGTACTTGTACTCCGACATCGGTGCGACTCCTGCCTTGGGCGCGACATCTGGTCACCATCAGTGCCGCATCCCACTTCCTGAATCGAGGCTCCGCCAGGCGGCAACTCGGGGTGGGCTCCATCATCAACTGAGCGCGCTGGTGGACGTATCTTCGCTGGGGATTGGCATCGCCAGTGATCGCACCAGGAATGAACTCAGAGCCGCGGGACTTTCGAACATCGGATAGTGACCAACCGATGGCAGAATCTCCAGCACTGCCGACTTCAACCGTGCCTGTAGCCACTGCGCACCGGCCGCGGGGTGCACACGATCCAACTCACCGACGACTTGCATGACCGGCATCGTCAGCCGACCGATGTACTCGATCTGATCGGTCGCGTACATCTGCTCGAAGCAGGCGATGGCGGACCACGACGGCATGTCCTGAAATATCCGTGTAAGGAAGTCGAGCACCGCCGGATCGGGATCCGAGGCGAAGCCCGCTGCGAGGGTTCGGCGACGACTCGCCACCGGGTTGGTCCGCTCGGCTGTCACCAAAGCGTCCAACATCTTCTCGGGCGGCGCCCCGAAGGGAAACTCGTCGGAGCGAGCCGCGCGGACTCCGTTGCTGCCGACCAGAATCAGACGCTCGACCAAGTCGGGGCGAAGAGCGGCGACCGCGAATGCCACCATCCCGCCGAACGAGTGCCCCACGAGAGAGAACCGGTCCACCCTGAGTCTGTGCAGGGTGTCGATCAGCAGATCTGCCTGTTCGACAGTCGCATAGCCAGTCAATGGCTTGCTCGAACGGCCCGTCCCGAGAAGGTCCACACAGATCACTCGGTGAGTGGAGGCCAGACTCTCCACTTGACCGTCCCACAATCGATGGTCGAGGCCGAAGCCCGCGAGCATCACCACTACCGGCCCCGAGCCCACCTCCTGCACATCCAGGATGGGCGACAGTTTCACACCGACTCCGTCGAAGTCCGTGTAGGAGCCGACCCCATCGGACTCCACGTGCCGGTGAACGTCGTGCACAGGGCCCCGTCACGGTTCGTGACATCGACCCGTACGAAGACCAGTGACCTACCGGCTTTCACCACTCGGGCCTCGAACCGCAAGGGGCCGAAGGCCGGCCGCAGAAACTCGCCGGTCAACGTCGCCGTTGCTGGAAGCCCTGCTGCGCCGAGCACGGAAATGGCTGCGACACCGCCGGAATGATCCGCAGCGGCCGCCACGAGCCCGCCGTGCGTGGCTCCGTTCGGGTTGAGCGGCCACACCGAGTCCTCCAGGTGGAGAACTGCGTGACCTGGACCGACCTCGCTGCACCGAAGATGCATCGCAGCGGCCGCGGGAACCTGACAGGCCCAGTCCGGCCAGAGGTCCCACTCGCCGATCGGCGGCGCAACAAATCTCGAGTCTGCAATTGTCATGTCGCACTTGCTCCAATCTCTGCCCAGATCCCCGCCTCGCCAGCCGCCAGCACACGCTCGCCGAGCATCCGAGCCCATTCCGGCTCGGGCAGATCAGCATCCCGCCATGCCCAGAGTGCGGTGGTGAAACGGTGCAGCGGATACTCACTTGTGGTCCCTAGCGCTCCATGCAGCTGATGTGCCAAGCGGGCACACTCCGTTGCGCACCGCGCCGCTACCACACGCGCGGCGAAGGCCGAGGAAACACGCACTTCGAGGTTTTGTCCGGACAAATCTGGAAGTGCCGTCTGCAGCGCAGCGTCGGCCTCCAGCACCTTGGTCCGGATCGTGGCGATACCCGAGGCTACCGCTGGGATCTTTACCAGCGGCGCGCCGAACTGCTCGCGAGTACGTACATAGTCTCGGGTGAGTTCGTAGGTACCGCGCACGGCTCCCGAGACAGCCGCCGCCCGCAGCAATGCGAACCTGGCCCGGATGGTATCGGGGTCGGGTGCGTGCTCGAGAACGACACGAGCGCTCCCATGGCCAAGGCTGACCGTGTCGCTCGGGGACCGAGCCAGGTCCAGCTTGGGATCGACATCAACGGCGGTATCGGCGATCGAGATGACAACTGGTCTGCCCTCGCTCGGGCACAGAACCACGTGGTCGGCACAGTGCCCCCACGCAACAGAAGGAACCGCCACCGGATCTTTCAGTAGAGCTTCTTCGGACAAGTCGACCAGTACCGACGTGACGAAACCGGTGAACAGCTCCGTGGAGCTCGCTTCTGCAAGAACCCAACGGGCGATCGAGGTTTCGATGATCGGTACCCGGGAGCCGAAGTATCCTGTCGTCTCGACGATCACGGCGAGATCTGCCATCGTGCCCCCGGACCCTCCGTGGTCCTCGTCCACGCCGACATCGAGCAGTCCAGCCTCTTCGAATCGCCGCCATAGCGATGTCACATCAGCGGTGTTCTCAGGTACCTCGTCACCGACGAGATCCTGTACCAGTTCTCGGAGAGCATCGTGTTCGCTCATGCCCTCGCCTCCTCCTTGGCAATAATCGACAACAGGACGTCGGACGCACCACCGCGGATGCTGAACCCTGGCGAGGCGATAAGGGCTTGGCCGAACACACTTGTTGGGCCGCAATCCTGGTGCCGAAGGATCGTTCGCGCTGCGGAGACGACGTCGCGTTCGAACTCATTGCCGAGGAGTTTCAGTGTTGCCGCTTCCTGAACGGGCGCCCGCCCTTCATCGAGGTTGCGCGCTACATTCATGCACAGTCGGCGAAGGCCACTGAGTCGCGCGTAAAGGGCGCCGAACTCCGCAAGGTCCGACTGCTCGCCGTGGACAGCGCATTCCTCAACCATGGCCGCGAGCACCGGATACGTCGAGAGCACCCGCTCCGCTCCCCCACGCTCGAACGAAAGCTGTTCGAGGACTTGTTTCCAGCCTCGCCCTTCGGTCCCGATCAGCCGATGCTCGGGCACGAACACGTTGTCGAAAGCGACCTCGTTGAAGTGGTGCTCGCCGGCCATGTCGACGATCGGCGTAACCTCCACCCCGGTCTCGGACATATCGACTACAAACTCGCTGAGTCCGTCGTGTTTGCGCTCGGTCTTCTCGGTGCGCGCTAAGACGTAGGCGTGTGTCGCGCGATGCGCACCACTTGTCCAAATCTTGCGGCCGGTCAGTCGCCATCCTCCATCGACCCGGTGCGCCGTGGTGCGCACGGCCGCGAGATCCGATCCAGCGCCGGGTTCGCTCATTCCGAGGCAGAACAGGAAATCTCCTCGGGTGATCCCGGGCAGAATCTCCTCTTTCAAACGCTCCGATCCGTGACGCAGAATCGACGGGCCGATCTGCCGGTCCGCGATCCAGTGCGCCGCAACCGGAGCCCCCGCCCGCAGCAGTTCCTCGGTGGCGGTCAGTCTGGCAACGTTGCTGAGCCCGCCCCCGCCGTACTGCACCGGCCATGTCATACCGATCAGCCCCCGGTCGGCAAGCTGCTTACTGAAGTCGAGATCGAAAGACCGGACCCATGAGTCGCTGCGAGGAATGTATCGGCCTCGGTCCCGCCACTCGGTTACGAGTTCCCGCACCGTGGTTCGAATTCTGCCTGGGTCACCGTCGATCCTGGCTACATTGGTCGGCATCGAGTTCTCCTCGGTTCGATTCGGCTACTTCAGCCCGAGAGTCGTCGAGATGACCTCTCGCTGAATCTCGTTCGTTCCGGCGTAGATCGTGGGCGCGATCGCATCGCGGAGGTTCTTCTCCATGCCGTACTCCACGGCATAGCCGTACCCGCCCATCAATTGCACCCCTTCGAGCGCCACGGTCTTCGCGGTCTCGGTGAGTTTCACCTTCGTGATCGACGTCTTGCGGACGATCTCCTCCGCAGGCGCATTGCCGAGCTCCACCGCCTCGATGGTTGCGTAGGCCAGCGCTCGCGACGCTTCGATTTCGATGGCTAGATCAGCCACCCGATGCCGGATCGCCTGAAACGAGCCGATCGGCTTGCCGAACTGCTTGCGCTCCCGCAGATACGCCACCAGGTCATCGAACGTCCGCTGAGCCATCCCGAGCGCTTCGACGCCGGCAACGAGCCGTTCGCCGTTGAGCCCGGCCATAAGCTGGTGCCAGCCGTTGCCCACCTCGCCTACGACATTGGCGTCCGGCACGAAGACATCGGAGAAGTACAGGTCGTTGACCAGCGCACCGCCCATCGTCTCGATACCGATGATCGTCAACCCTGGAGCGTTCGCCGGAATCTCGAACATCGACAGACCGTCCTGTCGCCGATCACCCCTGGAAGTTCGCGCCACCAGAAGGATCGAGGCCGCATGCTGCGCGGCAGAACACCATGTCTTCTGCCCGTTGATCCGGTAGCCGCCCTCGACACGCTCGGCTTTGCACGCAATGTTGGCCGCGTCCGAGCCGGCTTCGGGTTCAGAGATACTGATCGACATGGGCGCACCGCCGGCGATCGCGGAGAGCATCGATTTCTTCTGCGTCTCGGTGGCGAATCGCTTGTAAATTCCAGCGACAGTATGCGTTGAACCGATGGCGTGGACCGGCGCCAAACCTCGATAGAGTTCCTCGTGCAGCAGGCACTGGTCCATGAGCCCGCCCCCGCTGCCGCCGTATTCTTCAGGAATCGAGATCCCGAGATACCCTGCGGCAGCAAGCTTCCCGTAGACAACGTCGCTGTGTGCGTGCTTGCCGTTATGAGTCAGAGCATTGCGCTGTTCCCGGGTCCCGCACTCTCGTTGGCAGAAGTCTCGCAGGGCCGCGACAAGATCACGCTGTTCCACTGTCAAGGACATGTCAGCGCCCCTCGTACTTTCCGACGCGCTTCTGCTTGAACGCCGAGACGGCTTCGGCGAGGTCATTCGAGCCGAGCGTGGCACCTTCCCACATCAGCGCCGTTTCGACGACCTCCCCGGCGCGCTGCCGGGTCAGTTGATTCAGCGCGAACTTGGTTCCCCGTACACCGAGCGGCGGCAGCGCGGCGATCCGTTCCGCAATCGACATCGCGGCCGACTCCACCTCGCTGGGTTCGTCGACCAGATCGGTCACCAGACCGAACTCGTAGGCCATCTCGGCTGTGAGAGCGTCCCCGGTCAGGAGGTAGCGCCGAGCGCGCAGCGTTCCCACCGATTGCGGCCAGAAGAGCGCGCCGCCATCACCTGCGGTCAGACCGACGGCCACATGCGTATCAGCGATGCGCGCGTTACGCGATGCGACCACAACGTCGCTGCCGACGGCTACGGTTGCGCCGAGTCCGATCGCCGCCCCCTGAACACCGGCTATCAGAGGTATCGGCAGGGTGGTGATCACCTCCAGCAGTTTGCGCGCCCGCTGTAGCGCCGCGAGGCGGGTCTCGAGGTCGACGTTGCATTCGAGCATGAGGTCGAAGTCGCCACCTGCCGAAAAGACCTTTCCCTGCGACAGCAGCACGACGACCCGAGCCGTCGGATCATCGGCGACAGAAGCGAGAGCACTGGTCAACTCCAGTTCGAGTGTCGCGTCGAACCGATTGAGCACATCGGGCCGATTCAACGTGATCACGAAGATTCCGTCCCTGGAGCGGACGTCGAGCGCCCCGAATGCGGTCACAGTGCTGTCCTCCTGATTGCCGGATCGCGGTCCAGCACGCGCCGTGAGCGTGCACCGCAGCACGAGCACGAAGCCCGGCCTTTTTGAACATTACCGTCTCAATATATCCGGGCAACGGCGGCTGGGTCAACAATCCACGCAGGGTTGCGACGTGCCGGGACACAACAAGACGGAGTCATGTGCCATGGTTGTGAGAACGCAAGTCCTAGCACGAGGATGACAACGACCATGACGGACGACACCACCACGGAGACAACGGCTGTCGCGCGTGAGCGCCGGGGGCCGGGACGGCCAAGGCGCGAAATCGCCATGGCCGACGTTACCGACGTCGCAGTTCAGCTGTTCTCCGAGGGCGGCTACGACGCCGTCTCGATCGAAGCCGTTGCTGAACGCCTCTCGGTCTCGCGGGCAACCCTTTACCGGACCGTGTCGACCAAGGACGATCTCCTGGGAATCGTGCTGGAGCGACTCACACACGAACTCAGCGCCGGCGCCGCCGAACTGATGGCCAAGGCCGACAACCCTGAGGATGCCTTGCTCGGACTGCTTCGCCTGCAGATTGAGGCGGCAATCAAGACCCGGCGCTATCTCGCAGTCATGTTCGGCGGAATCGGTCTTGCGCCCGAGGCATACGCACGCTGGCAAGAGTGGAGTCGCAACTACGAGTCGATCTGGACGACGGCGGTTACGCGAGCAATGAAGGCCGGTGTACTTCAGTGGTCCGATCCGCGGATCACCACTCGCCTGTTGCTTGGCATGGCCATCTGGGTGTCTCGCTGGTATCGAGAGACGGAGGGCTTCACGCCCGAAGAGATCGCGGAAGCAGCGGTTCAGCTGATCTCTCCACACCGCGCAAAGTGAGGCGTGTGAACCAAGTTCACCGCTGACTCATTGCCGCCGTGTCCCAGTAGAAGGCCCGGATGGTGTGCACACGCCCGTCGTCGAAGGTCCA
Organism: Nocardia sp. NPDC059236; assembly: GCF_042754085.1. Lineage (NCBI taxonomy): Bacteria > Bacillati > Actinomycetota > Actinomycetes > Mycobacteriales > Nocardiaceae > Nocardia > Nocardia sp. NPDC059236. Next base: position 25,258 of record NZ_JBHZAF010000008.1, on the reverse strand, counting down.
CCACTCGAGGGCATCCATTGGCCGACCCGCCAACGTTATTGTCACCGAGGCGAAAAGGTTCAGCCCGGAGTCGTCGGTGAAAATCCGATTCACCACGAGTGGCACCTTGCCTGCCGCCGGGCCGAGAAAGGCGACAATCGACCGACGGCCGGCCAGGACCCCACCCCCCGGAAGCGACTCCGGCCTGGTCAAGGTTGCATCCTCGGCGAAAGACCTGCACACGACCTCTTCGACGGATCCCCGGGAACCGGACGCCATCGCACGGTAGAAGCTCATTGCAATCTGTTCGGGCGTGACCACGGACGACCTCCATCGGCAGCGGCCTCGCGACACATCGGTTTCGACACGCGCGGCGATGAGACCGCGACTTTCGATCATTGACGTGCAGCAAGGCCTGAGACTATGTTATTGAAACATATAGTCTCATATTTTCCCGGGGTTGGGCAGCTCCACCCCATCGAGGAGCCCTCATGCATGACGTCGTCGTCCTGTCGGCCTGCCGAACCGCGATCGGCACCGCGTTCAAGGGAAGCCTTCGCAACGTCCCCGCCGCCGACCTGTCCATTCCAGTGGTCAGAGAGGCGGTGAAGAGGTCGGGCGCAGAGGGCAACAGCATCGACGATGTGATCCTTGCCGAATCCCTTTACGGCGGTGGAGTGCTTGCTCGATACACCGCACTCGAGGTGGGACTGCGAGGGGTTCCCGGCCTGGCCGTCAATCGTCATTGCGCCGGCGGTTTGACAGCAGTAACGACCGCTGCTGCAAACATCGGCTGCGGTGCCGCGGATGTGATCGTGGCGGGCGGCGTCCAGTCGTCCTCAACAGCTCCAACACTCACCGAACCGCTCGATCGCACGGTCGACTGGGTCTCCGAATCGCATCGTCCTACGTCAGAGGCCCCAGCCCACGACATGTCGATCACTGTTGGATGGAATACCGCTCGCCGAATGGGCATCTCCCGATCCGAGATGGACGCGTGGGCTCTGCGCTCACATCAGCGGGCAGTACATGCCATCGAATCGGGCCAGTTCAAGGATGAGATCGTTCCTCTGGATGTCACACAAAAGGATGGCTCGGTGGCGGCTTTCGCAACCGATGAGCATCCACGACCGGACACCAGCCTGGAGCGATTGTCGGCCTTGCGGGTGCTGCATCCGGAGATTGCCGACTTCTCGATCACTGCGGGTAACTCGAGCGGAATCAACGATGCGGCCGCGGCCCTGGTCATCGCGGGAGCCGACGCCGCCGACCGGATCGGCACTCGCCCCCTCGCCGCAATCAGGGGCTGGGCCGCTGTAGGTGTCGAGCCCGAAGAGACCGGCACGGGGGTAATCGCGGCCATACGGAAAGCCCTGGACCGAACCGGCGTATCAGTGAATGCGGTCGACATCTGGGAGATCAACGAGGCGTTCGCCTCCGTTCCGATCGCCGCCGTGCGCGAACTCGGACTCGATGAGAGCCGCGTGAACCCGTGGGGCAGCGGATGTTCACTCGGGCATCCTGTCGCAGCATCCGGTGCGCGAATGCTGACCACCGTGTCCCATGAACTGTTCCGCCGAGGCTCCGGGATCGGGGTCGTCGCGATGTGCGCCGGCGGAGGCATGGCGGCTGCGGTCGTCCTGACGGCGGTTTGAACGAGACGGCTGCCGCGCCGTCCTCCGATACAGCCGCCAAATATTGAGACATTCCTACTCTAATCGCGTCGAGTGGCCTGCGAGTGGTCGTCCTCGCGCACCCACTCGATCCGGCACTTGCCCAAGAACGGTCAGGAGAAACCGATGACTGCAGTGGCCGCAGCAGCAGGCGACGGACATACGTCGGAGTCCGCCCCCGTCGCTGCCCGTACTCTGGCGGCGGCGTTCCAACGGACAGTCGCAGCGCACGCGGACAAAACCGGGCTTCGAACAATCGGCGGCGGAACGCATCTCACCTGGCGCGAGACCGGTCAACGGGTCAAGTCCATCGCCGAGGGCCTGTGGGCGCACGGACTGCGCAAAGCGGATTGCCTTGCCATCCTTGCGACGAACTCGGTCGAGAACCACCTCGTCGACTACGCCGCCGCACATATCGGTGCAGTTCCCTTCGGGATCTTCAACAGCTCTTCACCCGAGCAGATCACCTATCAAGTTGATAACGCGGGTGCCCGAATCGTCGTCACGGAACGACGATTTCTTGCCAAGGTGCAGACAGCGCTCGAGGCGGTAGTGCACGAGGTCCATCACATTGTCGTTCTCGATGAAGCCGCTCCCGGCACAGTCCCGCTCGCCGAGCTCGAGGCCGCATCGGACCCGGAGTTCGACTTCGACTCGGCATGGCGCAGCATCGAACCGGACGACGTCGAGTGCATCATCTACACCTCGGGCACTACCGGCCCACCCAAAGCCGCACAATGGTCGAACCGGACGGTGATGTCGCAACTGCGCGCACTCGACGCGGCCGTGCCCATGCCGAAAGACGCACTGGTGTCGTTCCTCCCGATGGCACATGCAGGCGGCAGGATCAACGGTCATCACATGGCCCTGATCAACGGCGCGACGATCACAGCATGCCCGGCCATGAACGACGTTCCTCAGGCGTTGCAGGACGCCCATCCCGACGTCCTCTTTTCGTCGCCGCGATTGTTCGAGAAGCTGCAGGTAGCTCTTGAAGCTCAGATCGAGGCCGAGCAGGACACCGCACTGCGGTCGCGCACACGAGCCGCTCTCCAGTTCGGACTCGAGGCCGCCCGCGCACTCGAGTCGGGCAGCACTTCCGCACTGGAGATGACCGACGATCTGCGCCTCAGGAGGCGTGAAGGGTTGTCGTTGTTCGAGCCGATCCTCGCGCGGCTCGGGCTCGACCGACTCCAAGTCGCCATCATCGGCGGAGCGCCTGTCGCCGCGGATGTGGTGTATTTCTTCCGCGCCGTCGGTGTCCCCATGCTCGAGGCCTATGGTGCGACCGAAACCTCACTCAATATCTTCAATCGCGTCGACGAGTACAAAACCGGTACGGCTGGAAAGCCACTACCCGGTGTCGAGATTCGGCTCGGGCCCGACGGTGAGATCCTCGCGCGCGCGGACATGAACATGATCGGCTACCGAAATGCGGACGCACAGAACGCATCTGCGATCGACGAAGACGGCTGGGTACACACCGGCGATATCGCAGAGATCGATACGGACGGTTTCGTGAAGATCATCGACCGCAAAAAAGAAATCATCATCAACAGTGCTGGTAAGAACATGTCGCCAGCGAATATCGAGATGGCGATCCTGGGTCAGAGTTCCCTCATCGGCCAAGTAGTGGCGATCGGCGACGGACGTCGATACGTGACCGCGCTGATAACGCTCGACCTGGATGCCGTTCCGGCCGCGGCTTCGCGATTGGGATTGTCCGATCGACCGATCGACGTAATCGTCAACTCCGCGGAGTTGCGAGCAGAGATCCAGGCTGCCGTCGACCGCGGTAACGAGCGTCTCAACAGCAACGAGCAGATCAAGAAGTTCATCCTGGTCCCCGGTGCATGGGCTCCCGACAGTGACGAACTCACGCCCACTGCCAAACTCAAGCGCCGCGTTATCCACCGCAAATACGCCGCCGACATCGAATCGCTGTACTCGTAGCCGGGGTTTGTGGTGATCCTCTCGCTACCACCAGGTCCCGCCCGCCTCGGTGAGCCGGCATCGGCCCCCACAGCGGCGTAAAGCCGTCAATCACCGGTTACGCCACCATCATTGGTTGACTGAACAGCCCCGAGGGCTGCCGATGGAGCCAGCCCCGAGCCACCAACCGCTTCAACCTCGGGCGCAACGCTTTCACCTTCGACCCGATCGATGGTCGGTATTCCCAGCTCCGTAGCGACCTGCCCGGCCCGCAACCCACGACCAGCCTCGACTGTCGCAGTAGTCCTGTTGCAGCACCGCCGCGGCGTCAATCCCGGGCACCCGCTGCGGCACCAGCATCACACCGACCAGCGACCGTGAGGTCGAAACCTGTTGCGACTGTGAGATATTCCGTCTGGCCGTGTATATCGGATCGGATCGATAATTCTGGCCCCCGGCCTCGGCCAGAATTTCGGCCATCGTCTCCCCCGTGATCGCCAGCCTCGATACCAGATGCTCGGCCACAGCCAGCTCGACTCCCAAATCACCAGGGCGCCAGCAACTTTGTGCCAGAGCCGTTGCCCAATGAACGCTGACACGTGGAGCGGAGGTCGGTGGTGCGGCACCGTTTGAACTTGACCGCCTGATTCAACGCTCGTACACATGCGTCGTGCAACGCGCTGCGCCGAGCTCTCTCCGCTGCGGGTCGTGCGACTGCCGCTGTAACTCATCGCAGGCCGGCAGGGTTCCTAGTTCCTCGGGCTGAGCACCAGTCGGTCTTCAGCGCAGGTCGGTCGTGCCTACTACCGCCCAACGCTTCGACGCCCAGGGTCCAGCTTTGGAATCCCCACGCAGAGATGGGCGGGACGAGAATCGGAAAGGGGTTGACTGTGACGGACCTCATTTATTAAGATATTACCTATCTCACAATCAACTCGACCCGTGAGGCCTGCCACTGCATGAGAAGTACTCCTCGGTGACCTTGTACCGTGTGCGCCGCCATGATCCATGGCCGACTCGATGGTGGGACGGGAATTGTTGTAGCAGAGTGGGCTAGCCGACTCCGACTGTATCGGACCTTTTCATGGGCCGGCCTGAGTGGTGTCAGCTTTCCTACCGTCGAGTGATGTACGCGCTGAAGAGTTTCGTGGCGCAGGTGCTATGCGGAAGCAGCCCTGCATCAAGGCGAACGCGCAGGGAGCCGTTCTCGCGGACGGCACAACCATGGAACGGAACAAATAATGGCCCATGTAATCGCAGCCCCGTGTATCGCGGACTACTCTTGCCTGGAAATATGTCCGGTCAACTGTATCAGTCCGGGTCCTGAGGATAACGACTTCGACGAGGCGGAGCAGTTGTACATAAATCCGGCTACCTGCATCAACTGCGGGGCGTGCCGGGATGTGTGCCCTGTCCTCGCGATTCACGAGGAAGGCAGTTTGCCTCCGCAATGGGAGCATTACGCCACGGTCAACCGCGAGTACTTCGAAATCGGGGGTTGAGATGTCCAAGCAACCGCTGCGCATAGCGGTAGTCGGGGCTGGCCCAGCCGGCCTCTACGCAATCGAGCATTTGCTCGAACAGGGACGGTTCGCCGTGGAGGTCGATCTGTTCGAACGACTACCAACCCCATGGGGATTGGCGCGGTCGGGGGTGGCACCGGATCATCCTGAGAAGAAGCTCGTCATCGACCGCCACTTTGCTTTTCTGCTGCAAGATCAGCGAGTGCGATTCCTCGGTAACGTTGAGGTGGGCACGGTTATCCATCACAGCGAACTGGTTTCGTGGTACGACGCCGTCCTATACGCCTCCGGGGCCACGGACGACACACGGCTCGGGATAGTCGGCGAGAATTTGCCAGGTTGCTGGTCTGCCCGCGAGTTCGTCAGCTTCTACAACGGTCACCCAGACCACCGCGATCTGCCCGTCGATCTGTCCGTCGAACGTGCTGTTGTGGTAGGCAACGGGAACGTCGGCCTCGACGTCGCACGGATCCTGGCCATGCCGATTCGCGAGCTCGAGCGCACAGACGTCTCCGATAGCGCGCTCCATGCGTTGCGCCGATCGCGGATCAGGGAGGTTGTGGTGCTGGGGCGTCGAGGTCACGAGCAGGCGGCATTCAAGAACCCGGAGTTGGAGGAGCTCGAACGGCTCAGCGGCGTCGATGTTGTGGTCGATGAACAAGGCCTGCCGAGTGTGGACTCCATCGAAAAGGACATTAGCGACCACGCGATCCGCCGAAAGCTAAGGACACTGCACCGGCTTGCCGAGCGTCCACTGACTTCGACCAATAAGCGCATCGTGTTGCGGTTTTTGGAGTCGCCGGTCCAGTTGCTAGGGAATGACAGGGTCGAGCAGGTCGAAGTGATGCACAATCGACTGGAACGTGACAGTAGTGGCAAGGTTCGCCCGCGCGCTACTGGCGATTCCTATCTTGTCAATGCTGGTCTGGTGCTCCGCGCAGTAGGCTTTCGCGGCCGTCCTCTCCCCGGGCTGCAGTTCGATGATGTCCGGGGCGTGGTGGTCAACGACTGCGGCCGTGTGCTGGACAGCGAGGGGCACGTGCTTCCGCGTGTATATGTTGCCGGGTGGGCGAAACGCGGCTGTCAGGGAATTATCGGCAGCAACAAGAAATGTGCTGCAGAGACTGTCGGACATGTCCTGGCGGACGCAGTAGCGGTCCGGTCCCCCGAGCGGTTTGCCTTGTCCCGCGATGCTGTGCTTGCACAGGTACGAAAGCGGACATCTGTTGTTCTACTGGAGGGATGGCACGCCATCGACCGCGAGGAGCGCCGTGAGGGGCGCAGACACGGTCGACCTCGAGTAAAGATCGCCGAACGCCATCACCTCCTCCATACCGCATTGATTGCAGGAGATGCTCAATGACTCAATCGAAGCGCACATTCTGTCGTATTTGCGAGCCGAATTGCCCTCTGACCGCCGAACTTGATGACCGTGGCAAACTGATCGAGCTTCGGCCGACCCACGGTCACCCGACCGGAGGAATCGCTTGTCATAAAGGACTCGGATTTCTCGACGTTCACAACGATCCCGATCGAGCCAATTGGCCTCAGCGACGTACGAGCGAGAAGTCTCGTCCTGAGGGAAATTTCGTGCGGACTGATTGGGACTCGTGCTTGCAGGACATCGGTTCACGGCTGCGGGACATCCGCGAGCAGCATGGGCCCGACGCCATTGCAGTCTTTCACGGCAACCCTTCTACGTTTGACTCCGCCGGCCTTATGTGCTACGACCCATTCTTGGAGGCGGTTGGAACGAAGATGCGTTTCGGCGGTGCCACACAGGACATGGCGAACAAGACCACAGGTGCTGCACACATCTACGGCTCGACCAGCTCCTTCATGATTCCCGATATTGATAATACGCACTATCTGCTGTGCATCGGCGCTAATCCGCGAGTGTCGCGTTGGTCAATGATGTCGGCTCCCCAGGACAACCTGGACGTATTACGGAGGGTCATCGAGCGGGGCGGCAAAGTGCGATTCGTCAACCCACGCCGGGTTGAGTCCTCGACGGCCGAGACAGGGCCGACGTTGCTGATCAAACCCGGCTCGGATGTGTATTTTCTCGCAGCCTTGCTCCATGAGATCCAATCATTGGGCGGGTTCGATCACGACCTTATGCGTGCCAGAGGTAAGCACATCGACGAGTTGATGACGTTTGTGAAATCCTATTCGCCAGAGAATGTCGAGCATGTTACCGGTATTCCTGCAGCAAGTACGAAGCAGGTTGCTGCCGAGATCTGTGCCGCCCCTTCAGCGATCGTCTATATGTCGACCGGTGTCAACCAAAGTCGTCAAGGTGTGCTTTGCTATTGGCTCACCGAGATGATCAACTTCGTCACCGGGAACCTGGGCCGAACAGGCGGAACCTTCAAGCCGACAGGCTTGATCGACCATTGCCCGCCGTTTACGGCCATGCAGGTCATCGAGACATCCGTCGGTCCGCTTGAACTCCCCGACCCGGTCGGTTACTCGCAGCTGCCGGCGACCCTGTTGGCCGACCTGATCGAGAACGGTGACATTCGTGCCTTGATCCTATGGAGCGGGAACCCGCTCATCACAGCAGGAGGCGAGGAACGCTTGCGGGCCGCATTCGAAAAGCTCGATCTCTTGGTCGCCATCGATATCTACCGCAGCGTAACTGGTGAGATGTGCGACTACGTCCTGCCGGTGACGGATTGGCTCGAGCGTCCCGACATCAACCTTGCCGGATCTGGGATGCAGACCAAACCCCACGTTTCATACACAGACGCGGTTGTGGCGCCGACACACGACCGCCGGCATGCGTGGTGGATCCTTGCGCGCATCGCACAGGAGATGGGCATCAGCTCCCCGCTTGATACGAATCCAGATGCCGATGTGACTCTCTTGTTCGACGCGGTTCTTGGTATGAGGGGGCTGACTGTCGACGCTTTGCGACAGAGCCCGTTGAACACCGTTATGTTTCCCGAGAAGGACAAAGATTCACTGTTCGATCGGTGCCTCCAGCATTCGGATCACCTGATCGACTGTTTTCCTCCCGCGTTCACGGAGTCCGGACTGATCGAGCGGTGCGGCGAAATCTTCGAGACGTTGACAAATGAACCGCATGACTCGCTGAAGATGATCAGCCTCCGCACGCCCTACATGAACAACAGTTGGCTTGTCAATATACCGCGGTATCGGCGCGGCAGGAACCGCGACAATCCATTGCATATGTGTGAGGCGGACGCATCGGCACGCGGCATCTTCGACGGCGACACCGTCCGAGTATCGACAGTGTATGGCCAAATCAGTGCTCGGGTATTCATTGACAATGATTTGAGGCCGGGGGTGGTGGCGATGAGTCACGGCTACGGCAACTCACGGGCCGAATCCCTACGCACTGCGACACAAAAGCCTGGCGTGAACTGCAACATCCTCATGCCGAACGGAATTGGCACCTATGAGCCTCTCAGCTTCATGTCGTGGCTCTCGGGCGTACCGGTAGAGGTTGAATCTAGGCCGTAGCCCGCTCGAATCGTGAGCCCGGCGCCCTCCGGCAGATGCCATGTCTCGCACTAAAGGCATTTTGCCGAAGAGGGGCCCGGGTGACCTCGCATCGAGGTGTTGATACGCCGATCCGCACCGGCGGGCATCTCCATCGGCGATGGTTAAGACGGTGTCTCATGTCGCTGATTTCGTCTTCGCGAGTTTCTTGTAGCAGGTGAGTGCCGCGGCGACGGTGAAGAAGGCGCAGAAGTGGATGCCTTTACGCTCGAACCGCAGGTTGAGCCGGTGACAGCTCGTCAACCACGAGATGGTTCGTTCGATGATCCCACCGATGGGCGCCGAGGAGGCGCGAGGATTCGACGCCCTTGCCGGCGATCCGGACGGCGATGCCCCGGTCGCGGACCCACCGGCGCAGCTCAGCGATGTCATAAGCCTTGTCCGCGTGCAGTTTCGACGGTTTGCGGCGTCGGGGCCCGCGCCGCTGTCGGTCGTCGGTTCGGCGCCGGTCTGTGATTGCTCGGCACGATCGTGTGTCGTCGGTGCCGGGTTGTCGGGTGATTGAGGCATGGTCGTGTCCAGAGTGGTTATGGGGTGAGGCTTTTCGGTCTCTGCGGCGCGCGAGTGCGCGCTCGCACGGCGAGATCGTCGTGCCCGAGTCACAGGGCTTTGCGGGCGCGGAGTCAGTCGGTGGACTGCAGTGGTACGGACGACAATCCGCCCCAGCACAGGGTGATCACCGCCGCGATGGCGTCTGCCTTCGGGACGGCACGGCCGGTGTCGATCCAGTACTGCGCGGCGAATTGGCTGGCGCCGACCAGCCCGGCGGCGAGCATGCGAGATCGGTAGGGGCTCAATCCGGAATCGTGCGCGACGAGGGTGGAGACGGCTGTCACGCAGTCGTCTGTTGCGCGTCCGACTCGCCATCGTACGGAGGGCTCGCTGGGTACGTTGGAATCGAAGACCAGCCGAAACCCTTGCGGCTCGTAGTCGACGAAGTCGAAGTAGGCCTGGATCGCGGCGCGGACCCGGTCCCGATTCGCGGTGGTCGAGCGTAGTGCCCGCTGCACCCCGTCGGTCAATGCGTCGATATGGTGCTGCAACACCGCCAGATAAAGCTCCAGCTTCCCCGAAAACTCCTTGTACAGAATCGGTTTGGTCCAGCCCGCGCGATGCGCGATCTCATCCATCGTGGCCGCGTGAAAGCCGCGTGCGACGAAGACCTCGGTCGCTGCTGCCAAGGCACGCCGTCGCCGCAATGCACGCCTGGCACGGACGACGAATTTGCCGGACTGCCGCGACGGTATCGTCGGTTCGTATTCGATGGGTTCGGCGGTCATTTCCTGCTCCGTTTGGTCGGTCAGGCGTGGAGTTCGGCCAGTGCTTCCTCGAGGTTGCGGGCGATTTCCCAGACGTCGGGAACGGTGTCGGGGCAGGCGAGAATTCCGAAGTCGAGGTGTCCGTCGTAGGACATGACAGTGATGTTCAGGCAGCCTGACAGCTCGGTGAGCACCGAGACGGGATGGCTCGACAACACGCGAATTCCCGCGAGGTACAACGGTATCTGTGGGCCGGGGACGTTCGAGACGAGCAGGTTGACCAGAGGGAGAGTGGACGCGGCCGCTCGCATCACGGCTCGGGTGGGCATGCCGTGCAGCAGTGGTGTCGCCAGTGTGGTGACTTCGTGGAGCAGGTTCGATGACTGGGTGTGGAATCGCTGTTTGGCGACGAGCAGATTGTCCCGCAACAGTTTCACTCGATGGCGAGGGTCGGTCTCGGAGATCGGCAACGTGGTGAGCATGAGTGAGAACTGGTTTCCCGCGGTACCGAACTGCTCGGGCGTGCGCACCGATACGGGAATGGCGGCCAGCAGCGGTCGGTCCGTGGCGAAGCCGCGGTCGCGCATCCAGCTGCGCAACGCGGTGGTGCACAAGGCCATCACGACATCGTTGACCGTCCCATCGACGCTGTTCTTGATAGTTTTCACCTCATCGAGGGGCAGCGATGTGTATGCGACGCTGCGGGCGCTGGTGAGGGGACCGTTGAACGGGACGTCGGGGTGCTTGGTGCGTAGATCATCGGCGGAACGCAGCAGTGTCGGCACAGCGCGCACGGCGGCGCGGAATCGGGTTGCCGGTCGGGTGAGTGCGTTCGGGAGGCTGCGCGCGAGCATTTCGACGGTCGACGGTGTCCGGCCGCGACGTAGCTCCCGAGTCGAGGGCAGTGCGGCGGAGGGTGTTTGGCAGATATCAAATATTGCGGCCATGATCTCGGCGGCGGATACGCCGTCGATCACCGCGTGGTGCACCTTCGTATAGACGGCCTGCCGTCCGCCCGAGAGTCCGGATACGAGGTGGCATTCCCACAACGGGCGCGACCTGTCGAGCGGCTGACCGTGGCGGCGCGCGACGTAGTCGGCGAGTTCTCGATCATCGGCGCCGTCGGGCAGCCGGATGTCGCGGACGTGGTATTTCAGGTCGATCTGCGCACAGTCTTCCCAGTAGGGCAGGTCCAATCCGAACGGGACTGTGCGCACCCGGCGGCGTAGCGGCGCGACGAGGGGCAGCCTTTCTGCGAAAAGCTGTCGCAGTGCTTCGGAATCGAGCGGTCCATTCGGCGCCGACGCGGAGTCCAGCAGCGTGATCGCGCCGATATGCAGTGGTGTAGTGGACGTTTCGGTATCGAGCAGGTGCAGATCGAGCGAACCGAGCTGTCTCACAGGGCCGATGGCGCGTGCGGTCGAGATGGCGGTGCGGGTGTGCTGGTGGACCACGGATTCCTCCCGGGTCGTGCCGGTGCCGGACGCGGCCGCCGGCAGGGACATGCCGACAGCTCACAGCGTCGATCCCGGACGTCTGGTGATTCCGTGCATCGCGGCACGGAGCGCGACACCGTATCGGCGCTGACAGGCTCGAACGGTGAAGCCCTCGATCTGGAGGGGTGAAAGCGAGTGTAGTGTGAGCCGGCACGTCACGGTCTTGATCGACCGTTACGTCTCGTTAATTGTGTGCGAACACTAAACACTGATCGCACGTCCAAGAACTCTGGTCCGCAAGGTAGTACACGGATTGCGGCCATCGTTGGGCTACCGGCGAGTAGTCAGAACGAGAGGCTCCCTGGAAACGCACTGCGGCAAGCGTTCGGTAGGTAATCCGGGTGCCCGGATCTAGGAGCCGAATGCGAAGTCGCGGACCGCGGTTCGGCGTGCTGGTTGCGCCAGCGGGTGTAGTCGCCGATCGCGTCTTCCTGCTCGCCGTGGCTGCGGTGGTCGGTGTCGTTGAGCGCAAAGTACCGCAGTGCGGCGAACTCGCACTCGATGCGGTGGAGCCAAGATGAATTGGTCGGCAGGAACACCGATTCGACGGCGTTGTCCGCGCACCATATGCGGACCTCGCGGCGTTTGTGGACCGAGTAGTTGTCGCAGATCAGGCACAACTTCTCACCCGGCCAGCGAGCCCGCAGAGTCTCGAGGAGGCGAGGAATTCCGTCCACCGCTTCCGGTCCCGGATGCGGTAGTACAACTGCCCGGTGCGCAGGTCCGGGCCGAACATGTGCGGCACCCCCGGGTGCGGTTGTGGCCCGCAACCGTTCGGGCCTGCGGCGGCTGGACCAGCCGCGGCCGGGACGAGGTTGTAGATCGACGCACACCACGCGCCCATCGGCGGGCGGGTTGTCGCAGCGGTCGAGCACATGGGCCATCTTCTCGCTGAAGTTCAGGTCGTTGGCCTTCCAGGTCTTGGTCGCCTGCCACGACACGCCACCGGCCTCCAAGATCAGCCGTAGCGTTTCGCGACTGCTGTCAGCGATTGCGTTGACATGCAATACATACCGCAGTTTCGACAGACTCCACGTGGAGAACGGCCAGCCCAAGTCGCGAGGGGCAGCACCGGGCGATCTGACGTTGAAGTCGCGGATCACTTGCCGCACACACGATTCCGACACCTGCATCAACTCAATGAACCCCGCCGGTTGATGCTGCACCGAAGCCATCACCATCGCCGCGCGCCGTATCTGTACCGGCTGTCTGCTGCGGCGGGCGATCTCGGCCAGTTTGCGGCCTTCCTCCGAAGTCACCGCTCTGACGAACACATCCGGCTTACGAGCCACCGGCACCACCTCCACCGGCAGCATCAGCGGTCAGGCGCTCTGGTTCAACCTGCCACCCCGGCGATTACCGAATCGCCAGGGATGCATCGAGACGCTCGCCATAGCGTTGCGGTCGCCCCGATGCTCCTGATCCTGATCGGGATCAATCAGCCCTTTTCGATATACTCGCTGGACTTGTACTCGAGAGTCCAGCGCCAGTAATCAATGTATTTCCAGGGGCTGTTCACCACGACGCGGCCGGCGCTGTTCCGGAAGTACGTCTCGGTGCCTCGATGGGACCAGATCATGGCATCCATCATTGCGTCGATCTTGCTGTTGTAGTCGTCACAAACTTCCTGTCGCACCTCGACGGATGCCGCCGCACCCGAGGCGATTCGCTCGATTCCTTGCAGTGCATACCGCAGCTGGAATTCGGTGGCGAGGATCGCGCTGCCACCATGACCGGCAAAGGTGTTCGGGCCGTTGAGGATGAACAGGTTCGGGAAGTCCGGCACGGTGACGCCGAGGTAGGCTCGCGCATCGTCCGGCCCCCATGTTTCGCGCAGCGATCGCCCGGAGCGACCACGCACCTCCATCGGATACAGGAACTGCTGGATCTTGAACCCGGTGGCGTACACCAGGATGTCCGCGGGGTGCTCGTTGCCATCGCTGTCGACGACGCCCGTTTCGGTGACTCGCGTGACGCTCGACTCCACGATGTGGACGTTGGAACGCGTCAACGTTGCGTACCAGCCGTTGTCGATCAAAGGACGTTTCGTGTACGGGGGATACGTGGGCAGCGTGACATCGAGCAGATCCTGGCGCTCTCCGAGCTGCTGCTTGATGTATTCGGTCAGGAAGACACGGTGACTCTCGTTGGTCTTGTTGATCGACCGGTCCGAATGCGGCCAGTCGGGATCGATCTGAAGTGAATCGTGCAGCCGGTCACCGAAGTTCCAGAACGCGCGTAGCCGGTACCAGCGTGTGTAGTACGGGATGAGGTCATTGGCGAGTTTGACTTCGTCGGTGATCGGCCGCTGGTAGTTGGGGTGAGGCAGTACCCAGTGCTTGGATCGCTGGAAGATGGTGACGCTTCCGACGGCATCGGCGATCGCGGGGACGAGCTGCATGGAACTCGCACCTGTTCCGATAACCACGACGTTCTTGCCCGTTACATCGATGCTCGTGTCCCACGCCGCGGTGTGGACCGCGACACCCTGAAAGGTGTCAATGCCGTCGAGCTCGGGGATGCTGGGTCGGTTGACCTGACCAACGGCCGAGATGAGCACACTGTACGTGCGCTCGATCCGCTCGCCCGATCGGGTTCGCCCGATCACGGTCCAGATTCTGTTGTCGTCGTCCCATGTCGCGGATGTCACCTCGACACCGAATACGACGTTATCCAGGATTTGCGCCGTTTCGGCCGTGTCCTCGAAGTATTCGGAGACTTCGTTGCGTTTGGCGAAGTAGCGCGACCAGTCGCTCTTGGGTGCGAACGAATACGAATACAGACTGCTGGGCGTGTCAACGCCACATCCGGGGTAAAAGTTCTCGAACCAAGTACCGCCGACACCGTCGTTCTTCTCGAGAATCTCGTACCGGATACCCGACGCCTGCAGTTCTCGTGCGGCAGCTATTCCGGACATGCCGGCACCGATGACACCGACGGAGAATCCCGACTCGGCCGGCTGTGCGGTGAGCGCTACCGAGCGGCTGGTGATGCCGAGCTCCTCGCTGAGTAGCGGCCCATACTCAACGGGTACTTGCTCGTGAAGGACGGCACTGAGAATCTCGGTCACGCGTTCGGCACTCGGTGCAGTCGTCGTAAGCAGGCCGGCGTCGTACTCGGTAACGGCGCAGCGCAGCGCCATCCTGATCTCGGTTTGGATCTCGTCGGGGAGACCGCCGTCGTCGTTATCGTCCAGTCCCCTCGCGCGTTTGGGGGCGTAGGGCGCTCGCAGCCACTTGTCATCGCCGGTCAGATGCACGAGGACGGCGATCAGAGTGGGGATGTTGGCATCTCGCAGAGCGTCATCGAGTAGGTCGCACCCCGAATTGTTCTCGGCGGTCACATTCGGAGATGTGGTCGTCACTGTGTACTCCCTTCGGACTGACCCACGCCCGCACACAGGAGCCGTTCGGGTGCTGCGTGGACTCCATTCGACTGGTTAAAGGCGTGAAATAATTTTGAGCCTTGCTGTCTCAATATAAGGGCTCTGCGGAACGGTGTCAATCTGCATGAGGTCTCACATGGCCGAATCGGCCCGGAGGAAATGCAAATGAGCGCCCGCGACGCCATGGCCGCGGGCGCTCGATCGCGCGCCGGTGTCGAGGAGTACCTACTCGTCGACCATCAGGAATCAATCCAGTCGTAGGTGTCCGCAAGTTGTGCGCGAGTAGTGCGGAACTGGTTGGCTCGGTGATCCGGATCTGCGTACCCGAAGGAGATCCCACACACGATCAGCCGATCGTGCGGGAGCCCGAAGAAGTCGCGGATGAACCCTGAGTGCGCGGCGAACGCCGCCTGCGGGATGGCTCCGAGCCCCAGGCTCTGCGCCGCGAGCAGGAAGGTCTGTACGTACAGTCCGCAATCGACCGCCCCATAGGCGCCAAGGTCGGCGGTAGTTGTCACGACAGCGGTGTGCGGTGCGTCGAAGAACGAGAAGTTGCGCAGGGCCTCGCGTCCAGACGCGTCTCGGTCACCGCGTGCGACGCCCACACTCTCGTACAGTTGCCTACCGCACTCCCGACGGCGTTCTTGATAGACGCCGACGTAGCGCTCCGGAAATGCGAAGTCCGGCGCGAGGCCCGACGTGGCTGCGGCATGTCCGGACAGCGCCCGCCGGAATCGTTCTGTACCTGCGCCTTCCGTGACGATCGTGTGCCAAGGCTGGGTGTTGCACCACGACGGCGACTTTCGTGCGATATCGAGAATCCGCTCGATCGTGCTGCGGGGCACGGGATCCGGCCGGAAGCCGCGGCAGCTCCATCGGTCGTCGAGCAATCTGTCGAGTACAGCTGTCTCGGAGGTTTCCACAGTGGTCATCGATGGTTCCGTTCGTCGAATAGTCAGGTTCGGAGACTCAGCGGAAGTCGGCCCAGTGCCCATGCGCGGTCCAGCCCAACTTGAAGGGCAACTCGATCCGCGTCACCGGGCCCGCAGTGATGTCGTCGGTGTCGAAGATCAGGTATTCGCCGCGGTTCTCCGCCCACCACGACACCGGCACGATGACGTACCCGTCTCCTTCTGGTGAGTCTGGTCGCCGAGGCGCGAAGGTGGCTTCGAGAACACCCGCCGGCTGATCGGTGCGGATCACATATTCCTGGTCCGACAGCGTGCGCATATTTGTGACAACCAGGCTGTTCATGGACATCCCATTGCGCTTGTTCACGCCGCCGACCTGTATGCCGAAGTTGTAGGGCTTGCCATAGAAACGTTCGTCGACCTTCGGAAGCTCCGAGGGCCGGTCGGACAAGAACTCGGCCTTTGTGGCGCCAGTGTCCAGATCGATCGTCCATCGGCCCAAGGCGCTCTTGGCGATGCTGAAGAACAGTGCGACGTCATCGCCGGCCGCGAAGTCCTGCTCGAACGGGAACGGTGGGCGATTGAAGATGGGAGCGTCGAGCGTCAGGACGTTACCGGTCGAGTTCGCGGACATCGTGTGCATCACATATTGCGGTTCGAGATCGGTAGTCAGCCAGCGAATGGCGCCGTGGATATCGTTCCGCGGAATCAGTGCGAGAACGATCGGCAGCTCGGGCTCCCAACCGAAGACCGACAACTCGCGAGCGGTAATGCGGGTCTTGTCGATCACCATCGGCTGGAACGGCATCACGATGTAGTCCTCGGTGAGCCAGATATCGTGGGCAACCGTGTTGTATGGGGCATCGTGCAGGTCACGGCTGTCGACCGAACCATCGGGGCTGACGCAGTGCAGCGTCACGTACGGTGCGGTGTCCCGGTAGGACCATCCGTACAGGACACCGGTCTCGTGATCCCACTTCGGGTGAGCTGTGAACGAAGCATCGCCATAGCTGGACTTCTCATGGATCCCAGAACCGAGTTTGGCGGACCACGGAACGATGCCCTTGGTCTCCAGGGTGATGGGGTCGAGCGCGATGGGCGGGCCTCCCTGTTCGCCCGAGGCAACTACCTCTCCGGCAAACGGGAAGACGTTGACGTTGTTCGTACCCTGAGGAACACCGGTCGTGTAACGATCACGTTTGACGTCGCCGTATCCCCACACACGCCAATCGTGGAAGTCGCCGTCGGTCCACTCGAACATCCCTCGGCCATGCTTCTCCTCGAGCAGGTACTTGGGAGTGCGGATCCAGCGATTACGGAAATCTGCCCGCCCGTTGTCCAGGACCAGGGCCTGGACCATGCCGTCCATCGACAAGATTCCGTTGGTGCCTTGTTTGGTCGGCCGCTTCCAGGTGGGCCCGGTGCGGTAGAACCCGCCGGACAAGTCCTTGGGAATCTCGCCGTGGGTGACGATGCACTCTTCCACGGTGGCCTCGAAGCGCATCGGCTGAAACACGCCCTTGAACCGGGCGTCGGACGGGATGGGATAGCCCATAGTGATCACTCCTGCGGTCATGGCTGACTGGGGGCCGGCCGATCGGTGAAGGGCGGCTATCGCCCGCATCGGCGACCTGTGCAGATCGGCCTGGTCTCCTGCCTTCGACCGTACACCGTAAACCATCATCTTGTAAACGATCGTTTCCACGGAGGAGGCTTCGGAAGAGCTCTTCGGCATCAACTCTGCAGGTAGACTGCATAGTTTGGACACGTGGACGGAGATGGTCGATGTCGGATATTCGATAAGTGATCGTTTCCGTTCACGGGCGTGCAGGGCCCGCCAACCGGCTGCGATATCTCCCGCATTATGATACGTTGCATACCAAAATGCTGAGCTGGCTGTTCGGGTTGCGAGGAGATAGCGCGTGAAGACTGATATGACCGCGGCCACTACTCGGGCCGACGCGGCTGCTGCGCTGAGGAACTTCGGGCATCGATTCCTCGAACACGACGTTGACGACGATCTGTTGAATCGAATTCGTGAAGTGGCGCGCGACCTGACGCAGGCCGTAGTGTCCAGTCCTCGGTTGCGCCGATCGACAGAGGATCTCCGTAGCGAGATCCCCGAAGAACCGCCGCTCGACGGTGCGGCAATGGATCACCACCCGGGGTGCCCGGTGTCGGGCAAGGACAACCCGCTCGGACTGGCTGCTCGCTTTTGTCGTGACGGCGACGATGTGGTTGCCCGGGTCACGTTCGATGCCGGGTGCTCCGGAATGCCCGGCTTCGCGCACGGGGGTCCGGTAGCAGCAGTATTCGACGATGTGATGGGCTTTGTGTTGTCCACGATGAATGGGTTGTCCGGGTACACCGCAACCATGACCGTGTCATACCGGGCGCCGGTGCGTATCGGTCGCGAGGTCGAGTACCGCGGTCGACTGGCGCGCCGTGACGGGCGCAAGCTCTACATCGAATCGACGGCGCATGATGAGACCGGCACCCTCCTCGCCGACGCGACCGGGTTGTTCATCGAGGTGCCGATCGAGTCGATCGCAAAGACAGCGTCGTCGTGAACGTGCCGACACCGAGCAGGGCAGGGCAAGGTACCCAGCTGTCGGGTGCCTGGAACTTCCGTGACGTCGGGTCATCGCACAGCGCGAAGCCCGGAATAGCCTCTGGTGTCCTGTTCAGGGCGTCAGCATTGAATCGTCTGGATACGTTCGGGCAGCGCACGATGATCGATCTGGGAATCGGGCGGGTGGTGGACCTGCGCAGCCGATGGGAGATCGACACCGACGGTGCGGATGCGGTTCCCGCCGGCGTCGAGGTCGTTGTCCGCTCGTTCCATCGCGATGCCGGGCCCGCCGCTGCTCTACACACACAGCCACGCTTGGTCGACGACGGCGAGCGTTTCTCATACATGGTGAAGGCGTACCGGTCCTTCATCCGGTCGGAGGGCGCGTCCGACGCGATACGCACCGTCGCAAACGCACTGACCGATGAGCGGCAGTCGGGCGGGGTGCTCGTGCACTGTGCCGCCGGCAAGGATCGAACCGGTTGGGTTGTCGCCACAGTGCTTGCAGCGGCGGGCGTGGACCGAGCTGCAATTGCGACGGACTTCCTCAGAAGCAATGAGGCTGTCGACCACTTGCGCGCTGTTCAGCGCCGCCGCGGAGTGGATGTAGATCTATCGTCCCTGCTACTCGGTGTGCGATCCGAGTACCTCGACAGCGCGTTCAGTGCAGCCACTGAAGTGCACGGGTCCTTCGGGGGCTATCTCGAATCGATCGGTATCGGGCCGGCACAGCGACGACAGCTACGTGAGATTCTTGTTCCCTGAGTGATGCTCAGTTCACGGTGAAGATCACGTGGACGTGCTGACCAGCCTCCGATGAAGCATGGTCGCCGGCCGCGCTGACATCGCCCATCGACCCGGCCATTCCGAGGCGGCTGCGATCCGCGCTCGGCATGCCAATACAGTCCGGCCACGTCCGCGCGCGACGCTTCGGTCGAGAAATTTGCGACAGACCAGGTCGTCGTGGACTGGTGGGCCGGCCTTGCTCTTGCCGCACAGACTGCGGTCGGCTCGATGCCCTCGTTCTCATAGCCTGTGTTGGGTCGTTCCTCGCCGAGGTCGGCCTTGCGCAGCCATTTCGACAACATCGTCAGGTGGATCCCAAAGCCGGCCGCAATCTGATGCGGGGTCGCCCCCCGGAAATCGGGGTTGCGTGCAACTCGCACGACGGCGTCGAGCTCGCAAGGGCAGAGCGGGGCACGGCGACATCCTTCCAGCCCAACCCGGAGGACAAGCGAACTCGGTTGTCGCCTATCCATGCCGCCCCTGGTACATCAAGGCTTGCTTGTGAGATGACTCATCTCTTAATATGGCTATGCCGTGAATCACAACGAGTACCTGGATGTGATCGGCACCGCTAATCGAACCAGTCGGGAGCTGTCATGGAACACATCGTGTCAATCGCGGAGTGCAACAACAGGTCTCGGCATCAAGTCGGTGGGAAGGCAGTGGGCCTCGCGGCGATGTCGGGGCTTGGTCTCAATGTACCGACCGGGTTTGTGATCACCACTGACGCGTACCGCAGCTGCGTCAATGGAGATGTTGCGTCTCACATTGAGGCCATCCTGCGCTCCGGCGAGGGCCTGGACGAAGTCACCGCGCAATCCGCCCGTATCGCTGAGTTGTTTACCGCTGACCTGATCACAGAGGACGTACGTGCGTCGATCCTCGACGCCTACACCAACATGAGCAACGGTGAACCAGCCGCGGTCGCCGTGCGCTCGAGCGCTACGGCCGAGGATCTCGCTGACGCATCCTTTGCGGGCCAACAGGACACCTATTTGTGGGTCAAGGGAGTTGATTCGGTCCTGGAGAATGTGGTTCGGTGCTGGGCCAGTCTCTTCACGGCACAGGTGATCCAGTATCGGCAGCAGCTCGGAGTCGTCACCGACGATCTGGCGATGGGTGTGATCGTCCAGGCTATGGTGCCCGCCGATGTCGCCGGCGTGATGATGACCCTCGACCCTGCGACAGGGGATCGGTCATCCGTTTACGTGGAGGCGGCCTATGGCCTCGGCGAAGGCGTCGTGAAGGGTGATGTCACGTCGGACAGTTATTGGGCGTCGGTATCCGACCGCCGAATCATCCGCTCCGAGATTCGAGGCAAAGATACTGCACATCGATACTCCGAAGTGTCCAGCCGGGTGGAGAAGGTTCCTGTAGAGGAAGCGGATCGGCACCGGCCCGCGCTCTCGCCTGCCGAGTTGGCCCTGATCGCGGGTGTGGGACTGACACTTCAGGAAGCCCTCGGCGCACCGCAAGACGTCGAGTGGGCGATGGTCGGCGAGCCGGACAGCGATCGCGAACTCTTCCTCCTGCAAACGCGCGCAGAGACGGTGTGGAGCAACGGGTCTCGCGGCACGCGCGCGACGGCGCAGTCGGGAATGACGCAGGTCGACCTCGATGAGCCAACGATGCTGCACGGACATGCGGCACGGGATGGTTTATGGACCGTGACCAACATGCAGGAGTCGATCCCCGGTGTCGAAACGCCAATGACATGGTCGGTTTGGTTACCTGTCAGTGAACATGTCAACCGGAACCATTTCAGGTTCCTCGGTGCGTTATCTCGAACAGAGGCTCTGATTCCGTCCAGTCCACAGGACTGGATCGTCGGAGTGTTCTATGGCCGCGCTGCCCTCCGTGTGGATCTATTGGCGGAGTGGGCGGACCGTGTGCCGGGGATGAGCGGCGCCGAACTTATAGGACAGTTCTTCTCTACGGTTCCGGGTGGGATGGAACCCGCATCCAAAAGGCGTTACCATCCCCGATCGTTGTTGCGCACGCCATTGCCTTTCCTTGTAGTCCCGCGTCGTATGCGCGCGAATCGATCGCGGGTCGACCAGTTTTGGCGCACTGCCCTGGAAGAGTTGCAGACTTCTGATGCTCGTCGGACGATCGAGATTCTGGATGAGGCCATCAGTCTCTTCACCACGAGTTTGGCACTGCAAGTCAACCTGACTATGGGGGCCTTTCACACCACCGCCAAAATGTTGCGACGTATTGCGTCCGCCACAGATGTTTCTGCCCACGAGATCGTCGCAGGCTATGGAGGGCATGAGGAAAGTGCCTTGGTAGAGGACATGTGGCTTTGCTCGCGTGACCGGCTGACACTCGATGAGTTTCTTGCCCGTCATGGGTTCCACGGCTGGCGTGAAGGCGAACTATCGAACAAAAGCTGGCGTGAGGACCCTTCCATGGTCATTAGCCAGATCGCTCAGTACCGCAGCCGACCTGATAGCGACGATCCACGTCTATCCTCGGTCGACCGGATTTCGAGGCGACGTCGGCTCGAGCGGGAACTGCTGGCATCGCTTCCTCGGCGCCGGCACCTTCACGCTCGCTTTGTACTGGCGATGTCTCGGCACTACCTGCCGATGCGCGGTGTGTCCAAGGCTGCCTTCATGCAGGCACTGGATGTGGTGCGCGCATCGATCCGCCGCAGCGGCGAATTCCTCGTCGCTAGCGGTGAGATTGCGAATGTCGAGGACGTATTTTATCTGACGGTCGATGAGATCCGCGATCTGCACGTCCCAGGGGCCCGGGATCTGGTTCGCGCTCGTAGGGCGCTTCGCGAGCGATACGAAACGATCGACGTGCCTGATGCTTGGCGTGGAATGCCGACTCCGGTGGTAGCGGAACCAGACGAGGTCATCGGCGCCATCTCCGGCACACCTGCGAGCCCGGGAATCGTGGAAGGTATCGCGCGTGTGGTCCTCGATCCGGCCCAGGCGATCGTCGAGGAAGGTGAGATCCTCTTCGCGCGAGATACCGACCCGGCTTGGGCGTCGCTCATGTTCTTGTCTGCGGCGCTGGTCGCCGACATCGGCGGCGTAATGAGCCACGCGGCCGTTGTCGCAAGGGAGCTCGGCATTCCATGCGTGGTCAACACGAAGTCGGCGACTCGGCACATCTGCACTGGCGACCGGGTCAGAATCGACGGTGCTGCTGGAACGATCCAGATTCTCGAACGTCGGTCTGCGTCCGCGCGGAGCGTTCCGGCCTGATCCACGCGTGAATTTCATCGTCAAATATTCGATGCAAGATTTGGGAGACAGACCAATGTCTTTTGCACAATCATTCGCTCCGCCGGTAGATCAAGAATTCTACGACCTCGACCCGGTATGGGGTCCGAACAGCTACCCCGCGAGAGAGTCGGTGGACGCCGGCGCTCCGCCTTGGAAGGACCACATCTATCTCGCGTTCTGGGATGTCGCAAACGAGGCGTACGGGTTCTTTCATTGGAACTCCTCGCCGAATCACGAGACGACGAAAGCTCAGCTCAATCTCATGATCAAGGGCAAAAGTTTCGATTTGCGCGAGCCGTTGCCTGCTCGGGCCTCGCGGTTCGACAGCAACTCGATCAAGTTCGATATGAAAAGCGAAATCGTCATCGATCATCCGCGGTTGCAAGGACGATTGATACTGGCCCCGCGTCGTGGACCGATCGACTTCGGGTCCGGGGGGTCGATTCCGCGCTACCAGGATCAGGAGCCCCTCCAACATTTCCAACACCCGTTGACTATGACGGGGTTCTTCGTTCTCGACGGTGTGACCTACCCCATCGCCGCGCTCGGGTACCGAACCCGCACCTGGGGCTACCGTGACGACTCGATTCAGTTCCCGGAGTACTACTACTTGTGGGTCACCACTGATGATTTCGATATCGCGGTGATCAAGCATCTGCACCCGGACGGCTCACAAAGAACAGGTGGGGGCATTATCAGTGACGCCGGCACCATTCCGGTCGTCGACGTCCACATCCCCAAGGACATCGCGGGATTCGCGATCGAGACCAGGTATGACCTCGCTGATGGCACTGAGTTGGTGCTCGGCGACCAACGGCGTCTGTGGGGCGGATGGTGCCCGATCGGATTGCCGCGTCGCGACGGGCCGACGTTCAGCGCGTTCGACGAGATCCTCGAGGTCCGCACCGCGAACGGTGCTATCGGCTATGGGCAATCCGAGTACGGGTTCGTCCGGAGAGTTCATTGACTTCCGGGAAGCCCGCTCTGCCGAGAGCCAACCCCCTGAAGCCCACAAGAAATCGGCGAACTTTGCTGATCACAGGTGCTTCGGGGGGTGTGGGGAGCGCAGTGGCTCGCCACGCTGTCGCGGCGGGGTACCGCACGGCTCTGCTGGCCCGCGGCGCGGACAAACTTGCCGCGATAGTCGACGAGGTGGGACCAGCTGCCGCCGTGGCGGTCAGCGCCGATGTCACAGACTGGATCGCAGTGTCAAAGGCCGTCGACGGGGTGGCGGAGAGGCTCGGCGGCATCGACGGCGCGGTGATCAATGCCGGGATCGCGTTGTCAGCGTCGTTTTTCGGGCACGGCGGGGCAGATCCGGACGAGTGGCAGAGCATGGTTCTGACGAATGTGCTCGGGACCGCACTCAGCGCGCGAGCAGTGTTGCCTCGGCTCGAAGAGTCCGGCGGCCATCTGGTCATCATGGGATCCGTTTCCGGCCGGATCATGCGGCCCGGGCTGTACTCGGCGACGAAATGGGCCGTGTCGGCGCTTGCTGCATCGGTTCGAGCCGAGGCGGTGGGGACCGGGGTGCGTGTGACGGTGATCCAACCGGGTGTCATCGACACCGGCATTTTGCGTGACGAATTGAGACAACGCCCGATGCTCGATCCAGACGACGTAGCGCGTGCAGTCATGTTCGTGCTGGACCAGCCGCCCACCGTTGACGTGAACGAAATTGTCTTACGCCCAGTCGGCCAGCCGGCCGACTGCTGAGACCGAAACATGAAGAGACGAAGAGAAGGAGTACGGATGGGTTCGCTCGACGGCAAAGTCGCGCTCGTCACCGGCGCAGCAAGGGGCCAAGGCAGGACCCACGCGGTGCAGATGGCACGCGAGGGCGCGGACATCATCGCACTCGACATATGCGCTCCGATCGAGTCGGTGCCGTACCCCATGGCGACCCGACCAGATCTCGACCAGACCGTGCGAGAGGTGGAAGCCGCCGGTCGGCGAATTGCGGCTACCGTCGCCGATGTTCGTGATCTGGGGGCACTCACTGCCGCGGTGGAAGCCGGGGTGGGGGAACTCGGTCGGCTCGACATCGTCGTCGCCAATGCGGGCATATCGGCGCCGGCACCAACTCTGGAGATGTCCGAGGAGACCTGGACGACGATGATCGACATCAACTTGACCGGGGTGTGGCGAACCGTCCGTGCGGCGACACCACATATTGTCGCCGGCGGACGTGGCGGATCGATTGTCATAATCAGCTCACTCGCCGCGCTCGTCGCCAACGCGAACATCGCTCACTACGCAGCCGCCAAGTCCGGGCTGGTCGGGCTGATGAAGGTTCTCGCAAAAGAGTTGGCAGCACAGAGTATTCGCGTGAACACAGTGCATCCCACGACAGTCGCTACCGACATGGTGCTGAACGACGCGACCTACAAGCTGTTCCGGCCAGACCTGGAGGCTCCGACCCGCCACGACTTCGAGGCCGCGGCGCGCACCCTCAACAGAATGCCCGTCGCTCTCACCGAGCCGATCGACATCACCAATGCCGTGTTGTACCTCGTTTCCGACGCTGGAAGGTACGTCACCGGAACGACGCACATTGTGGACGCCGGTGGCGCGCTGTAGGGCGCTGCTGGGCGTTGGCCAGATTAGAAGGGTGTAGACGATGCCGACGATCAGTGGCGCTGTCATACAAAATGCGTGTCGGGTACCAGATCGGGAAGCCGTCTTGGCCGGGACCACACGGTGGACATGGGCGGAACTCGACCGCCGGTGCGCGCACATTGCAGCCGCACTGGAGAGGGCAGGTGTACAGCGAGGGGACCGAGTGGCGGTGACCGCGACCAACTCCCCCGCGTACATAGCTGTCGCGTTCGCGGCTCTGCGATTGGGCGCGATCGTCATTCCGGTGAACACTCGGTTTGACTGGAGCCCGCTGAGCAGGTCCAGCGGTTGTGGGAGTTCTGATGCACCAGAATGGGTGCAGGAGGACGAGATCACGACATGGCGCGACGACG
>NZ_JBHZAF010000007.1:89953-461693 GCF_042754085.1 Nocardia sp. NPDC059236 | reverse complement strand
TCCGCGCCGACACCAGATACTCGCGATCACCCAGCTCCCTGGAAGCTTCCAGCAACTCCAGCAGCGATCGGTGCCGGTTCTTGAACACCGGCAGCAGCACTCCGAGCACCGGCTCGACCGTCATCTCGAACGGCCCACCCGGCCCGGTCAGCTTCCCGGCCACCTGCGCGGCCAGAGCCTGCAGATCAACAGCGTTGGTCATGAATCAAGTCCTCGAATCCGATTGCGCGAACCTTCGCAGCTTGCCCGAGTGAGGCCCGTCACGCACGTCCCCTCACTGTGTCGAAGGTCGCCTTCATATAGGCGTCGGCCCGCTCGGAGCCGATCAGGCCGGGGGCCATGCGGTTCATGGCGTAGGCGAACGTGACGCGGTGGTCCAGGTCGTTGACGACGTGCGCGCCACCCAGTCCGTTCCACCAGCAGACGCGGCCGTCCGGCACCTGCGGGGCGGTCTGCGCGTGCGGCAGGCCGTAGCCGATGCCGAAGCGCAGCGGCAGCAGGATGGCCAGGTCCACCCCATCGGACTGCTGCTCGAAGATCAGGTCGATAGTCTTGTCCGACAGGAACTTCCGGCCGGCCAGCTCGCCGCCATTGCTGATCACCGACTGCAGCCGGGCGATGGAGCGGGCATTGCCGTGGCCGCCCATGCCGCCCAGCTCCGCCTGCCGCCAGCCCGGGGTCGCGCATTCGGCGAAGTCGAGCAGGGGCTGGAACAGCGTCTTGAACATAACGCTGTCCTGCGGCAGCAGCGACTGATCGAACTCGGGGAGATCCGGCGGCACCAGGGTGGCGATGCGGTCGAAATCGGCTGCGGGCGTGCCGATGTGGAAGTCCGCGCCCAGCGGCCGCGCCAGCTCCTCCGCGAAGAAGCTGCCCAGCGGGCGGCCGGTGACGCGCTTGATCACCGCGCCCAGCAGGTGGCCGTAGTTCATGGCGTGATAGCCCGAGACGGTGCCCGGCTCCCACCAGGGTGCCTGCGCCGCAAGCCGATCCGAGGCCGCGTCGATGTCGTAGATGTCCGACAATACGATCGGGGCCTCCCAGCCGGAGACGCCCGAGGTGTGCGAAAGCAGGTGCCGCACTTCGATATCGGCCTTGCCGTTCGCCGCAAACTCCGGCCAGTAGTGGGCCACCTTCTGGTGCACGTCCAGCTCACCGCGGTCGACCAGCAGCAGCACGCTCAGCGCGACCATGGTCTTGGTGATGGAGAAGGTGTTCACCAGGGTGT
Organism: Nocardia sp. NPDC059236; assembly: GCF_042754085.1. Classification (NCBI taxonomy): domain Bacteria; kingdom Bacillati; phylum Actinomycetota; class Actinomycetes; order Mycobacteriales; family Nocardiaceae; genus Nocardia; species Nocardia sp. NPDC059236. The sequence goes on along the minus strand of NZ_JBHZAF010000007.1, from coordinate 460,465 downwards.
CCGCGGTCCACGGCCTGGTCTGCTCCGGATCGGCCCAGCCGCCCCAGAGATCCACCACCGTTTCGCCGTCCACGGTCACGCACACCGAGGCGCCCAGCTCCGCGCCCGACTCCACCTGCTCGGTGAAAGCCGCACGGACAGCCTCGAATTCGTCGGCACAGAATCCAGCCACATTGCTCATCCTGACCACTCCCCTCTACGCCCGCACCAGCGCGCGACTGCGCACCGGCAGCGTGTTGCCCGCGGCGGCGGCCCGGCGCGCGCCCTCCACCAGTTCCTTCTTCAGCTCGCGGACATAGATGTCGAAGTCGATCTGAATGGTGTGCCGCGGCGAGTTGTAATAGCGCTCGGCGCGTTCGGCCTCCGCCTTCGCCACCGCCGCCGTCATATCCGCCTGCGACGGGAACCGGTAGTTGCCCGACAGGTACGCCGCTACCAGCTTGGACTGCTGCTCGGCGAAGTTCACCAGGGTCGGCATCGGCTGGGCCAGGCCGAGATAGAAGAGATTGTCGATCTCGGGCTTCATCATCTGGCGGTACAGCGGCAGCTTGTTGTTGTCGTCGGGCCGCAGCGCCGGATCGGTGAAGAACGGGAAGCTGATGTGATAGCCGGTGGCGCACACCACCGCATCCACCTCTTCGGACGAGCCGTCCGCGAAATGCACGGTCTTGCCGTCCAGCTTGGTGATCGCGGGCTTGAAATCGATATCGCCGCAGCCGACCCGGTGCAGGAACTCCTCGCTCGCCGACGGATGCGCCTCGAACGGCAGGTGATCCGGCTTGGGCAGGCCGTAATCCTCCATGCGGCCGCGGTTCTTGACCACGAAACGCTGCTTGAGCTTGAGCGCCACCTTCGACGGCATCCACGCCGGCACCACCTGGGTGTCACCGACCTTGCCGTTGACGTACTTGGGCAGCACCCACACGCCGCGGCGGGCCGAGACCCACAGCTTCGAGGCGATGAACTTCTGCGACAGCTCCGAGGCGATGTCCAGGCCCGAATTGCCCATGCCCACCACCACGACGCGCTTGCCGCGCATATCGATCGGGTCGAACGGGTCGTTGTAGGCGTGCGAGTGGATCAGCGTGCCCTCGAATTCACCCGGGTAGTCGGGCGTCCGCGGATCCCAGTGGTGGCCATTGGCCACGATCAGCGCGTCGTAGGTCTCGACGCGGCCCTGATCGGTGGTCACCGTCCACAGGCCGTCGCTGCCGCGCTCGGCCGAAATCACCTTGTTGCCGAAGACGATTCGATCGCGGATGTCGAAATGGTCGACGTAATCCTTGAAGTACTGGTGCAACTGGCTGTGGTGCGGGAAGTCCGGCCATTCCTCGGGCGCCGGGAAGTCCTCGAACTGCAGCCGGAACTTCGAGGTGTCGATGTGCAGGCTCTGGTAGCAGGCCGACATGCCGTTCGGGTTCTTGTAGTACCAGTTGCCGCCCACCTCATCGGAGGCTTCGTAGCAGTCGAACGGGATGCCGTACTCGGCGAGCCGCTTCGCGGCGGTGATGCCCGACGGGCCCGCGCCGATGACGCAGACCCTGGGCAATTCACGATTGTGTGCAGATAGCGCAGCCAATTCACTCTCCTGGTTCGGCGACGGGTCACAGAGCCCTGCCGGACGTGATGTGCCACACACGCTAACACTCGCTAGACAGTGTGTCTAGTGAGTGAACTTGCGTCTATCATTCAGTCGTGACCCGATCCGACGTAGACCACCCCGAGACACCTGGCCAGAGCGACACGCCCCGGCGCACATCGCTGCGCGACGAACAGAAACGGCTGACCCGCAGCCGGCTCATCGACGCGGCCAAACAGCTGTTCACCACGCAGGGGTACGCGCCGGTCCGCGTCGACGACATCGCCGCCGCCGTCGGCTGCAGCCGCGCCACCTTCTACCTGCACTTCACCGGCAAACCGGATGTGCTGCGCGCGATCGCCGAACAGGGCACACTGCCCAGCGTCCAGCACTTCTACGAGGACCTCGACCACGTGCTCGACACCGGCTCGCGGGAGGAATTCGCCGCCTGGATGCGGCGCGCCATCGACTGGTTCCAGGAATACAAGGACCTACTGCCCGCCTGGGACGAGGCCACGACGCTGGAACCCGAATTCCGGGAAGTGGCCCGAGAGGGCATCATGGCCCTCCCCAATGTCATGAGCTCCTACCTCTCCCGCTGGCCCGCCGACCGCCAGGACGAAGCCCGCCTGCGCGTGGAACTCCTTGTCGCCCAACTGGAACGTTTCTTCACCCGCTGGGCCATGCAGGGCACCATCGACGTCTCCGCCGAGGAAGCCGCGAGTGTGCTGACCGACATCTGGTTCCCGGCCCTGCAGACCCCGAAGGGCTGATCCCCCCGGAGGGCTACTCCGAAATCGGCGTGACGCGGGCGCGGTCCAGCTCCCAGAACGCGCGCAGCGCAACGATTTTCCCGTCCGCATCCACCCGGTAGACGGCGACGAGATCAACCTCGACGACCACCTCGGGGCGTGCGCTGCGAATGGTCCCGGTGAAGGCCGCTTCATCGCCGCACGCGAACGAATCGGCCCACTCGAATTCGATTCGGCTGGGCTCGATCGCTTTGTCCCAGAACGCCGCAATGGCCTCGTGGCCCGCGTGCCCCTCGCCCACCGGGTCATACGGGGAGATGCCGACCGGATCCTCGACACGCGCGTCCGCCGCGAAGAGGGCGAGCCACTCGGCCTTGCGCTTGGCGCGCACCGCCGCCTGCGAGGCGAGTCCGGCGCGGCGGGCGGGATATTCGAGCGGCATCCCGCCATCCTGATCGCCGCCGAACCGAAGGGAACCGGCGAATACCGGTGAGCGAGACGGATCAGGCTGCAAGACGGCACATAAGCGGAGCGCCTTAACCACTGTTGAGGAGTAGCTACTGTGGTGCGGATCACGCGGACACGACTCGGGCCGACGCTATTCAGCGTCGGCCCGGAATCTGAAATTAAATTGTTTTGGAATTCAGTGGCCGGCGGCGGAACCGGTCCAGCCGAAACCCGCGCCCTGATCCGTCGGCTGGGTGTTGTTGACCAGCGCCTGGCACTGGTCGTAGGTCTGGCCCGACTGGATGCACGCCGTCCACGGGTCGTAGATCGTGGGGAAATCGGCGGCGGCGGTGGCGGCCGGGCCGGCGATACCGCCCGCGATCACAGCGGCGACGACAAACTTCTTCACGTGGGGATCCTCCAGGGTCTTTACCGAATTGCGGTAAAGGTTGCCATGCGAATCGAAAATCACCAAGTGATAGGGGAATTGGGCGATTCGGATCGGGCCGGGCCCCTAACGGATCGGGGCGAGCCCCTAATCCGACCGGGCCCGGACCCTGCCGATCAGGCGACCCGGACGGCCGTCAGCGAATCTATTGCCGCGAAGTAGCGATCGGTCAGCAAGCGCACCACGGCCGGGTGCACACCGATCGGCTCGGCGACACCGTCCGCACCCGCCTCGTGCAGGCGCTGGTGGAACAGCCCGTGGGCGAGCAGATAGGAGGCCACGAAGACCCGGCGCGCGCCCGAAGCCCGCACCGCCGCAACCACTTCCGGCACCTTGGGCTCACCGGTCGCGATATAGGCCAGGTGGGCGGTCGTGCCGACACGCTCCGAGAGCAGGCGCGCCGCGCGCTGCACATCCCGGCGCGCCCGCGCGTCCGAGGAACCCGCGGCGGCGAACACCACCGCGTCCCCGGGCCGCCAGCCCGCAGCCCGCAGCCGCAGGTGCATCACCTCGGCCAGCGCCGGATCCGGACCCATCGCCTGGGTGACCGCGACCGCGTCATGAGCACTCGCGGCCACCTCTCGCGGCACGTCCTGATACACGTGGTAGCCCGAGGCCAGGAAGGCCGGAACCACCACGGCGGGAACCGGATCCAGATCCCGCAACACCTCGGCTGGGGAGGGCCCCAGCACATCCACGAACGCGGTGCGCACCCGCGGGGTACCGGCGATCGCGATCTCACGCAACGATGCCGATGCGGCCCCGAAATCGGCACCGGCACCTGTCTCGGCGATCCCGCCGCGGACACCGTGTGCGAGCGCCGACGCACCCAGCTCCCGCGCAACAGCTCCCGCCAGTTCGGCGATCATCTCCACACCCCGGGCGCTCCGGGTGCCGTGCGCGACGAGCACCAGCGCCGGCGCGCTCACCACGCACTCCCGGCCGGACGGCCGGGGCGCGCGGCCACCGCGGGGCGGGCGGCGGACTGCGCCGGGAAGCCAACCGGACGGCCCGTCCCGTTCACCGGGGCGATCGGGCGGCGGGCTGCCGCGGCGGGCGGCGGGACCTCCGCGTGCGGCGCACGGGTGCCGGGGATGCGCGGCGGCAGGTCGCGGCGCGCGCCCAGACCCTGGGTGTGCGCCGGAACCGGCTGGCGCGCAGCCTGATTCGGGCCCTCCGGGTGCGGATTGTCGGTGCACTCGGCGGGGTCGAGAGCCAGCCGGTAGCCGCGCTTGACGACGGTCTGGATGGCCTTGGGGGTGCCGAGGCCCGCGCGGAGACGGGCGATGGCGGTCTCCACGGCGTGGGTGTCGTCGCCGCCCCCCGGCAGGGCGGCGAGCAGGTCCTCACGGGAGACGACCCGGCCCGGCTGGCGGGCCAGGGAACGCATGAGCGCCATGGGCGCGGGGGCCAGCTGGCGCACCTGACCGTCCACGACGACGCAACCGCCGCGGACGCTGAGCAGGTGCCCGGCGGCCTGAATCCGGTTGGCGCGCCGGGGAAGTTCCTCGGCGACGTGGCGGGCCAGCGCGCCCAGACGGGCGCGGCCGGGCATGGACGTCGTGACGCCCAGCTCCTCCAGCGGCGCGGCCGTGATGGGGCCGACGCAGGCCGGCAGCACCCGGGTGCGGAAGGCGTGCAGGACGGCCTCCAGCAGCCCGGTCTCCTTGGCGCGCATGAGAAGTGACGCCACGGCCGGAGCGCTGGTGAAGGTCACGCAATCCAGTCCGGCGGTGACGATGCCCTCGATGAGGCGGTCCATGGGAGTACGGTCCTCCGGCGGAATCCACCGGTAGACCGGGACCGGAACCACATCGGCTCCGGCGCAGCGCAATACCTCGCAGAAGTCCGGCACCGGCTCCCACTCGGTGGTGGCGCCGTGCAGCTGCACCGCGATCCGGACCCCCTCGACCCCCTGGGCCAGCAGGTGATCCAGCACCTCGGCGCTGGACTCCGAAGCGGGAGACCATTCTTCGCGCAGCTCGGCGGCGCGGATGGCGCCCTTGGCCTTGGGGCCGCGGGCCAGCATGCGGGTCGAGCCCAGGGTGGCGCGCAGCTCCTCGGCCAGGCCCCAGCCCTCCGCGGCCTCCATCCAGCCGCGGAAGCCGATGCCGGTGGTGGCCACGGTGATCTGCGGCGGGGCCGCGACCAGCTGCCGCGTCACCCGCTCCAGCTCGGTGTCGTCGGCCAGCGGAATGATCCGGATGGCCGGGGCGGAAACAACATTCGCGCCCCGGCGGGCCAGCAGGGTGCCGAGTTCCTCGGCGCGCCGGGCGGCCGTGATGCCGACCGTGAAGCCGGCCAGCGGGGTACCGCTGTCAACCTCGGTCATGCCGTACCGCCGATGAATTGGACCGGGTCGTTGGACACCGAGACCACGCTGTCCGCGACACGGACCGCGTACACCGGCAAGGAAATGGAGTCATCGTCCAGGCAGCGCCCATCGATCAGCGAGAAGGCCTGCTTGAGCAGCGGCGACGCCACCACCGGCACACCGCCGCGGTCGCCCACCAGGCCGCGCGACATGACCGCCGCGCGCCCGAAGGGATCGATATTGCCGACGGCGAACAGCGTCCCGTCGGCGGTGAGGAACAGCGCCGCCTGGCGGCCGCCCTTCAGCAGGACCGCCACGCCGCGGCCGGGAATCAAATAGTCCTGCCGGCAGGCCTGAGTCCAACCGGAAACGGTCGTCACTGCGGTGCCGGGTGTGTCGATCACGGTCATCGGTACTCTCCTCCGAACGCCCTACCTATTGGTACCGGCGCCCTGTTTCCTCGCGGTTAAGCAGTCATTTCCCGTGCGTGGCGGTCTCTGTGGTGTGGGTCGCATTGACAGGGATGTCCGGGATTCCGAGCAGGACCGGCACCTTGCGCTCGCCGGTCTCGTCGAAACCGATGGTCGGGTCCGACTCCTCCGGCGCGTTCACGAAGGACACGAAGCGCGACAGCTTGCCCTCGTCCTCGAGCACCGCGGCCCACTCGTCCTTGTAGCCCTCGACGTGCTTGGCCATGGCCGCTTCCAGATCCGCGGCGATGCCCAGGCTGTCCTCGCAGACGACCTGCTTGAGGTAGTCGATGCCGCCCTCCAGGGCCTCCTGCCACGGCGCGGTGCGCTGCAGCCGGTCGGCGGTGCGGATGTAGAACATCAGGTAGCGGTCGATGTACTTGATCAGCGTCTCGTCGTCGAGCTCGCCCGCCAGCAGTACCGCGTGCTTCGGGGTCAGACCACCGTTGCCGCCCACATACAGGTTCCAGCCGTGCTCGGTGGCGATGACGCCGACGTCCTTGCCGCGCGCCTCCGCGCACTCGCGGGCGCAACCCGACACCGCCAGCTTCAGCTTGTGCGGGGAACGCAAACCGCGGTAACGCTTTTCGAGCAGCACGGCCATGCCGACCGAGTCCTGCTGGCCGTAACGGCACCAGGTCGAACCCACGCAGGACTTCACCGTGCGCAGCGACTTCCCGTACGCGTGGCCGGATTCCATGCCCGCGTCCACCAGGCGCTTCCAGATCAGCGGCAGCTGCTCGACGCGGGCGCCGAACAGGTCGATGCGCTGACCACCGGTGACCTTCACGTACAGGTCGAACTCCTTGGCCACCTCACCGATGGTGATGAGCTGCTCGGCGGTCACCTCACCGCCGGGCATGCGCGGCACCACCGAGTAGGTGCCGTTCTTCTGCAGGTTGGCCAGGAAGTGGTCGTTGGTGTCCTGCAGCGAGGCCTGCTCGCCGTCGAGGATGTGGTCGCTCGAGGTGGACGCCAGGATGGAGGCGACGGTCGGCTTGCAGATGTCGCAGCCGGTTCCGGTGCCGTACTTGGCGATCAGACCCGAGAAGGTACGGATGCCGGTCGACTGGATGATGTGGAACAGCTCCGCGCGCGACTGCGTGAAGTGCTCGCACAGCGACTTGGAGACCTGCACACCCGACTGCTCCAGCAGCTTCTTGAGCATGGGAACGCAACCGCCGCAGGAGGTTCCGGCATTGGTGCAGCTCTTGATGGCCGGCACGTCGCAGGCGCCGTCGGCGATGGCGCCGCAGATCGAGCCCTTGGACACGTTGTTGCAGGAGCAGATCTGGGCGTCGTCGGGCAGCGCGTCCGCGCCCAGTTCCGCACCCGCCGGGGAGATCAGCGCGGCCGGATCGGCCGGCAGCGGGCGGCCGACCAGCGGGCGCAGCGCCGAGTACTGGGTGGCGTCACCGACCAGCACACCGCCGAGCAGGGTCTGGGCGTCATCGGAGACGACCAGCTTGGCGTAGGTGCCCTTGGCCGCGTCGTGCAGCACCACCGACAGCGCGCCCTCGGTCCGGGCGTGCGCGTCACCGAAGGAGGCCACGTCCACACCCAGCAGCTTCAGCTTGGTGGACAGGTCCGCGCCCGGGAACTCGCCCGCGCCGCCGAGCAGGCGGTCGGCGACCACCTCGGCGGTGTTGTAGCCGGGGGCGACCAGGCCGTAGCAGACGCCCTCCACCGCGGCGACCTCACCGATCGCGTAGATGTTCGGGTCCGAGGTGCGCAGGCTCAGGTCGGTGAGGACACCGCCGCGCTCGCCGACGTCCAGCCCGGAGGTACGGGCGATTTCGTCACGGGGACGCACACCGGCCGCGAAAACCACGACCGCGGCGCGCAATTCGCTCTCGTCGGAGAATTTGACCGACAGCCGCTCGGCGACCGGCGCGCCCTCGACGGTCTCGATCGAGGAGGTGCCGACACCGGTGTGCACGGCCAGGCCCAGCTCGGTCACCAGCTTCTCGAGGATGGCGCCGCCGCCCTCGTCGATCTGGGCCGGCATCAGCCACTTGTTGAACTCGACCACGTGCGGGGTCATGCCCAGCAGGCGCAGCGCGTTGGCCGCCTCCAGGCCGAGCAGACCGCCGCCGACCACGATGCCGGCCGCGCCCGGACCGGCCGCCTCGGCCGCAGCCCGGATGCCGTCCAGGTCCTCGAGCGTGCGGTAGACGAAGCAGCCCTCGGCGTCGTGGCCCGGCACCGGCGGCACGAAGGCGTAGGAGCCGGTCGCGAGAACCAGTGCGTCGTAACCGATCACCTCACCGGTGGAGGTGGTGACCTTGCGGGCGATGCGGTCGATGGCGTCGGCCTTCACGCCGAGCCGGACGTCGACCAGGGTGTCGCCCTCGTAGTCGTTGCCGGGCAGCGCCAGCGCGGACGCCTCCCAGATGCCGACGTAGGAGGACAGGCCGACGCGGTCGTAGGCGGCCAGCTTCTCCTCGCTGAGGACGATGACCTGCCAGGTTCCGGCCTCGTCACGGGAGCGCAGCGCCTCCACGAAGCGGTGCCCGACCATGCCGTGGCCGACCACCACAACGGTTTTGCGTTCGATGCTGTGGGTCATGACAGTCCCTTTCGCGAATGGACGTCAGGCGCGAGCCGACGAGGTGGACGAGGAATCGGTTGCGGCGGAGCCGGTTTCGGCTTCGAGGACCAGAGCCTCGGCCTCGACGACGACATCGGCGTCGGTGGTTTCGGAGGTCAGCGAGCGCAGGCTCGGGCGGCGCATGAAGACCGCCCAGCAGACCACGGCGCACACCACGTAGAAGGCCATGAAGACCCAGAACGCGGTGGTCGCGGACTTGGTGGAGGCGTAGGAGGAGCGCAGCACCAGGTTGATGCCGACACCGCCCAGCGCGCCGATGGCGCCGACGAAGCCGATGAGCGCACCGGAGGTGTTACGGGCCCAGGCCGCCCGGGTGGCCGAATCACCGTCCAGGGAGCGGGATTTGGCCTCGAACACCGACGGGATGATCTTGGTGACGGCCCCGTTGCCGAAGCCCGAGATGACGAACAGCGCGGTGAAGCCGACGATCATGGCCACCAGCACGCCGCCCTGCGGGTGTCCGGCGCGATCACCCAGGGTCGAGGCCACCGTGACCAGCAGGGCCGCCATCGTCATGGCGGCGAAGGTGAGCAGCGTGACCTTGCTGCCGCCGATGCGGTCGGCCCACTTGCCGCCGTAGGGGCGGGCCAGCGAACCCAGCAGCGGGCCGATGAAGGCGATCTGCGCGGCGTGCAGGGTGGCCGCGGCGACGCTCGCGCCGCCGGCCTTGAAGCTGATCTGCAGCACCTGGCCGAAGGCGAAGCTGTAGCCGATGAAGGAACCGAAGGTGCCGATGTAGAGGAAGGCGATGGCCCAGGACTGCGGCACCCGCAGCGCCTTGAGCATGTAGGACAGGTCGGCCTTCTGGTTCTTGACGTTGTCCATGTAGAGGGCCGCGCCCAGCGCCGCCACCACGATCAGGACCAGGTAGACCGCGCACACCACCGAGGCATTGCCGTAGTGGTTGCCCAGGGTGGCGATCACCGCCAGGCCGACCAGCTGCACCACCGGCACGCCGATATTGCCGCCGCCCGCATTGACGCCCAGCGCCCAGCCCTTGAGCCGCTGCGGGAAGAAGACGTTGATGTTGGACATCGACGAGGAGAAGTTGCCGCCGCCGAAGCCCGCGAAGGCAGCCACGACCAGGAAGGTCGTGTAGGAGGTGCCCGGCTGGTTGATGAAATACAGCGTCAGCAGCGTCGGGATCAGCAGCAGCAGCGCGCTCACGATGGTCCAGTTACGACCGCCGAACTTGGCGGTGGCCACGGTGTACGGAATCCGCATGAAGCCGCCGACCAGGGTCGGCATCGCGCCCAGGAAGAACTTGCCGGCCGGGTCGATGCCGAACTTGTCGGTCGGCATGAACAGCACCATGACCGACCAGATCGACCACACCGAGAACCCGACGTGCTCGGCGAACACCGACCAGATCAGGTTGCGGCGAGCGATGTCCTTACCACCGGCTTCCCAAGCCACGACATCCTCGGCATCCCAATGCTCGATGTCGCGCTTGCGGGTCAGCGTCGTCAACAAGAGGCCCTCCTGAAATCTGGATGGCCCCAAGGTAGGAAATCGGTATTGCGTCGATGCTGCGCGAAATGACCGGCAAATCAACGGTTGCTCACGAATATCGGGCAACCGGCGTGAGAAGTGTCCTTATGTTTCAACCATGTGACACAAGGGTTTCCGGCGGCCACAAATCGCGAGGAAACGCGAAGAAACGCGTAACCGAGCCGGAAGTTGAGAGCCTTGCCACAAAATCATGGCCCCAACCTCACGGCTCGGCAACTCGAACGGTGAATTTATTTCCAGGTGTCTTCCAGCATCTGCGGCTTGCACGCCACCCAGGCGCCCGCCATCAGGATCAGGACCGCCACCACCAGGAAGCCGAACGGCGCCAGCCAACTCCCGGTCATCGTGTGAAGCGCGCCGAACAGCAGCGGGCCCACGCATGCCACCGAGTAGCCGACACCCTGGGTGAAGCCGGACAGCGCGGCCGATCCGGCGCCGGTGCGGGTCCGCAGGTTGATCAGGGTCAGCGCCATCGGGAAGGTCGACGGGCCCAGGCCCACCGCCAGCACCCACAGCAGCGGGGCGCTCATCGGCGCGAGCAGCAGACCGGCGAAGCCGATGAAGAAGAACACCGCGCAACCGATGACGACCGGGAACGGATTGGCCATGCGGCCCACCACGATCGGCGCGCTCAACGCCGCCACCAGGCCGATGAGGGCGAAGATGCCGACCATGCTGCCGCCGAAGGAGGCGCTGGCGCCGGCGTCGCTGAAGATCGTCGGCATCCAGGTGAACAGCGAGTAGGTGATCAGCGAGGTCATGCCGAACATGAAGGCCATGCCCCAGGCCACCGGCGAACGCCACACCTTGCCGGTGGATTCGACCGCCTCCGAAGGCAATTCGGTGGTGTCGGAGCGGGCGTGGTCACGCCGCACCCGCAGCACCGCGATCCACGGCAGCGCGGCAGCGAAGGCCAGCGCGGCCCACATGCCCAGCGACAGCCGCCAGCCGTGCGCGTCCGCGACCGGCACCGCGATCAGGGCCGGGAAGACGGTGCCCAGCTGCACCATCACGATGTAGACCGAGCTGAGCGCGGCCAGCCGATCCGAGAAGTACCGCTTGACCAGGGGCGGGATCACCACATTGCCGATGCCCATGCCGGCCAGGGCCAGCGCGGAGAAGGCCAGCAGCTCCCAGGTGGCGGGCACCAGGGCGCGGATCACCGAGCCGACACCGGTCATGAGCATGGCCACCAGGGCGGTCGTCTCCAGGCCCAGGCGGCGCGACAGCACCGGGGTCAGCAGCCCGCCGAGGGCGAACATGGCGGTCGGCAGCATGCCGAACACGCCGACCACCGCGGTGGAGTAGCCGATGTCCTGCCCGATGCGGGCGGCGAGCGGAGTGAATGCGGTGACGGCGACGCGAAGGGTGAGAGCGGACATGACGATGGCGACGAGCACGAGCAGGCGGCCCTCGAACAGGGCGCGCTTCGACATTTCGGGGCGGATCCCGGTCGTCTCGCTCGGGGCATTGGAAAGGCCCCGCACCGGGGCCATCGTCTCATCCATCGTCGCAGTCACCCGGAAATCATAGGATGACCCGATGATGTGATGCAACGAATGTGAGGCAAGGTACGCTGTCACCCGTGCAACCAGTCCGGCGCACGAGCCTCATCGCCCAGGTGACCGAGCAGCTTCGTGCCGAAATCCGTTCCGGCCGTTGGGCCGTCGGCTCGCGTATCCCCACCGAACCCGAGCTCACCGAACTCACCGGCACCGGCCGCAATACCGTGCGCGAGGCCGTCCAGGCCCTCGTGCACGCCGGCATGCTCGAGCGCAGACAGGGCTCGGGCACCTACGTCATCTCCACCTCCACCCTCGGCGGCACCCTCACCGAGTACCTGGCCGACGCCCAGCAGCGCGATGTCCTGGAACTGCGGCGGGCCCTCGACACCACCGCCGCCCGGCTGGCCGCCGAACGCCGCGACGACACCGACATCGCGACCCTGCGACGCGTGCTCGAAGAACGAAACCGCTACTGGGACACCGACTTCGACGCCGCCATCGAGGCCGACGTGCAACTGCACCGCGCCATCGTGGTCGCCAGCCACAATGCGGTATACCTGGAGTTCTACGACTCGCTGCTGCCCGTCATCGCGGCCGGCATCCGCTTCCGGTCCGAGCGCGAGGGCGAGACGTACCACGACGAGCACGCCGAACTGGTGCAGGCGGTCATCGACGGCGATCCGGAACGGGCGGCCCGCACCGCCAACTGCTTCCTCGACTCGCTCATGGCCGAATATCGGACGCTTGATACGAAATTCGAGTAACCGAAAGGTCACCACGCGACACGCCGCCGGGTGAGGTCGAATTACCGTCTCCGTCACGGAAAAACACTCGGACGTAAAAAGCGCTTCCTACGGTTGGACGCGACCGCAGCGGTTCCCCGATGACCGGGAACCCATGATGAGGGCGGTCGCGACAGCCGAGAGGACAGCTGCTCATGGCAACCGTAGTAGAGGCACCGGAAACGACCCTCGCCTTCCAAAGACGCGGACGGTGGATCGACCGCTGGGAACCGGATAACAGTGAATTCTGGGAAAACGGGGGTAAACAAACCGCCCGGAAAAATCTGATGTTCTCCGTTTTCGCGGAGAACCTCGGATTCAGCGTCTGGGTGCTGTGGGCCAGCGTGGTTACCGCCATGGGCTCGGCCGGATTCGCCTTCCTGAGCGCGAAGAATCCCGACTCGGTCAACAACGCGCTGCTGCTCACCTCCACCCCGACCCTGGTCGGCGCGGCCCTGCGCGTGCCTTACACCTTCGCCATCCCGCGCTTCGGCGGCCGCGCCTTCACCGCCTTCAGCGCGGCCATGCTGCTGATCCCCACGCTGGGTCTGGCGTATTTCATCAACCAGCCGAGCACACCCATGTGGGTGTTCATGGTGCTGGCCGCACTCGCGGGTGTCGGCGGCGGCAACTTCTCGTCGTCGATGGCCAATATCAACTTCTTCTTCCCCGAGGGTAAGAAGGGCGCGGCGCTGGGCATCAATGCCGCGGGCGGCAATCTCGGTGTGGCACAGACACAATTGTTCGTGCCGCTCATCATCACGCTGGGCACCCACATCATGGCCAAGAACCCGGGCGGCTACCGGTTCGGCATCACTCTCGCTGTGCTGATGTGGATTCCGTTCATCCTCGTCGCCCTGTTCGGCGCGCTGCGCTACATGGACTCGCTGTCCGGCGCGAAATCCGATGGCAAGTCCTACAAACTGGCCCTGAAGAACCGGCACACCTGGGTGATGGCCATCCTCTACATCGGCACCTTCGGCTCCTTCATCGGCTTCTCCTTCGCCTTCCCCACCCTGCTCAAGGCCAACTTCCCGAGCCTGGCCAAGATCGGCTGGATGGGCACCCTGGGCAACCTGGCCTTCCTCGGCGCGCTCGTGGGTTCCATGAGCCGGCCCTTCGGCGGATGGATCGCCGACAAGCTCAGCGGCGCGAAGATCACGCTGTACGTCTTCGGTGGCATGGCGGTCGCCGCCGCGCTCATCGTGGCGTCGCTGTCGGCCAAGAACTTTCCGCTGTACCTGATCTCGTTCCTGCTGCTGTTCGTGTTCAGCGGCATCGGCAACGGGTCGACCTACCGGATGATCCCGATGATCTTCACCGCTGAAGCGCGGCGGCACGCCTCGGAGACCGGTCAGGACATCGGGGCGGCGCTGATCTCCGCGAAACGGCAGGCGGGTGCGGCGATCGGCGTCATCGGCGCGATCGGCGCGGCGGGCGGCTGGATCCTGCAGCAGGCCCTGCGACTGTCGAACACCCACTACCACAGCATGAATCCGGCCTTCTGGGGCTACGTGGTGGCCTACCTCGCCATGGGCGCGATCTGCTGGTGGTTCTATCTGCGCTCGTCCTTCGCGGTCGGACGCGCACCCTCCCTGGCCCACGCCAACGTCTGAGGAGGCCCAACTCTCAGGCAATGACTTTGGAAGCGCGCCCTTCCAGAGATCCCCATCCTCAGGGGAACAGAAAGGCCGCGCCGGATTCGTCGCCCGGCGCGGCCTTTCGGTCTGTTCATCCCCTACAGCAGCAGGCGGATCATGTCGGCGGTGCGGGCCAGGCCCGGGAACGCCTCGGGGGTGGATCGCGGGTGCAGGGCATGCACGGCGAGGCGGAACATGACCGCGCGCACCAGCATCTGCGGCCATTCGGGGAGATCGCCCCAGCGTTCCAGCAGGCCGTCGTCGGCGCCGCCCCAGGACAGGGCATCGACCACGATGACCGCCGCCGCCCAGGGGGCCGGCCGCCAGTACGGGGTGATGTCGGTGAGACCGGGCGCGAAACCGCCCGAGAACAGGACGGTTCCGAACAGATCGCCGTGCACCAGCTGCGCGGGAGTGGTCACCGGTTTGCGCAGTGTGGACAGCTGCGTGATCAGGATCTGGCTGCGGTCGCCGTCCGGGGAGGTGGCCTGCAGCATGCCGCCCAGCTTGAGACTGCGCAGCGGAACCGCTTCCCACGCAGCGCGATCAGCGGCCGCGAAGACATCCACATCCACCCACGGCGCGACCGGCTGCGCGGCCAGGAAACGCGGACGCTCCAGCCGCGCGGTCACCTGGTGCAGGCGCAAGGACAGCGACACCACTTCGTCGTGCCGCGGCTCCGGCATGCCCTCGAGGAAGGTGTCGGCGCGCCAACCGGATACGACATACCGTCCATCGGTGGCGCGCACCGGCCGCGCCATGCGCAGCCCGTCCACCCGCAGGGTCTCGCGCACCTTCGCCGACCACGCCGCTCGCGCGTGATCGGTCACCGGGCTCAGGACCACATCACCACAACGCCAGCCGCCGTCCCAGTTCCCCAGCGGAACCGGCACTTCCTCGCGCAACCCGAAGGTCGAGCGCACATGCTCGGGAGGTTCCACAGGAGTCATGGTCACGCGCGTACGGTACCGCTGTACCGCCTCCCCGCGACTTAAGGCCAGACTGGGAGCCGTCGGAGTGTCGTCGGCGACCGGCGGTCGGGCGCGTCACCGATTTCGGACGTACCCGGTGAGTTACCCGGATCCTTCCGAAATCAGTTGTCACGTCCCGATAAATCAACGCTTTCGGTCAGTAGACCGGTAGCGACGGGTCGACCTGGTTGGCCCAGGCGATGATTCCGCCCTGGAGGTGGGTGGCGTCCGAGAAACCGGCGTTCTTGAGCGCCGCGAGCGCCTCGGCGGAGCGGATTCCGGTCTTGCAGTGCAGGACGATCGGGGTGTTCTGGGGCAGTTCGGCCAGGGCCTCGCCGGAGAGGATGCGGTCCTTGGGGATCAGGGTCGCGCCCTCGATGCGGACGATGTCCCATTCGACGGGCTCGCGCACGTCGATGATGGCGACGTCCTTGCCGGCGTCGAGCATCTCCTTCAGGTCCCGGGCGGTGATGGTGGAGCCGATGGCCGCGGCCTGGCCCTCCTCCGACACCACGCCGCAGAACGCGTCGTAGTCGATGAGCTCGGTGATGGGCTGACGCTCCGGATCGCGGCGCAGCTTGATGGTGCGGTAGCTCATGTCCAGTGCGTCGTACACCATGAGCCGGCCCAGCAGCGGGTCGCCGATACCGGTGATCAGCTTGATCGCCTCGGTCACCATGATGGAGCCGATGGAGGCGCACAGCACGCCCAGCACGCCGCCCTCGGCGCAGGACGGGACCATGCCCGGCGGCGGAGCCTCCGGGTAGAGGTCGCGGTAGTTGATGCCGCGGCCGTCGGGGGCGTCCTCCCAGAACACCGAGACCTGGCCCTCGAACCGGTAGATCGAACCCCACACGTAGGGCTTGCCGGCCAGGACCGCGGCGTCGTTGACGAGGTAGCGGGTGGCGAAGTTGTCGGTGCCGTCGACGATCAGGTCGTAACGGCTGAACAGCTCGACCGCATTGTCGGGTTCGAGGCGAATCTTGTGCAGCTCCACGGTGATTCCGGAGTTGATCTCCAGAATCGAATCGCGGGCGCTGTCCGCCTTGGAACGGCCGATATCGGACTCGCCGTGGATGATCTGACGCTGCAGGTTGGAGGCATCGACCTCGTCGAACTCCACGATGCCGAGCGTGCCGACACCGGCGGCCGCCAGGTACAGCAGCGCCGGGGAGCCCAGCCCGCCGGCGCCGATCACCAGCACCTTGGCGTTCTTCAAGCGTTTCTGACCGTCCACCCCGAGGTCCGGGATGATCAGGTGGCGGCTGTAGCGGGCGACCTCGTCCCGGGTCAGCTCCGCCGCCGGCTCCACCAGGGGCGGCAGGGAGGGATGCGATGACACGTCTTCGGACTCCTCAATCGAATTCGCCGGATACTCGCGGCCATTGCTGCAACACCGCAGGGCGGGGCGTTCTTCCCCAAGCCTACGGATGTCACGTCACAGCCGGGCGGGGAGGTCGAACAGCCGGAAGAGGTCCGGGGAGTGGAACAGGTCCAGGCGGGCGAAGCCGTCGCGGTCGAGGGTGAGGACGTGGAGGTTGGCGGCCTCGAAGACATCGCCGTGCTTGACGTAGGCGGCCAGGGCCGGGCGGTTGTTGGCGCGGGTGGGTAGCAGGCGGAAGACCTCGCCGCGGGCGAAGACCCGGCCCAGGAAGGCGGTGACGGCGTCGCGGCCCTGGAACCAGGCCAGGAACGGCGGCATCTGGAGCATGGCGTCGTCGCGCAGGATGCGCTTGAGGGCGTCGATGTCCATGGCCTCGAACGCTTCGACGTAGCGCTTCAGCAGTTCACGCTGCTCGTCGTCGCCCAGTTCGGCGGGACCCGCCTGGATGCCGGACAGCTGCGCGTGCGCCCGCTGCAGGGCGCTGTTGACGGCGGCGGTGCTGGTGTCGAGCAGCCCGGCCACCTCGGCCGACCGCAGCGCCAGCACATCCCGCAGAATCAGCACCGCGCGCTGCAACGGCGGAAGGTGTTGCAGCGCGGCCACGAACGCCAGCCGCACACTCTCCCGGGCCGCCACCACCGCCGCCGGATCGCCGTCCCCGAGCAGTGCGTCCGGGAACGGCTCCAGCCACGGCAGTTCGGGCGAAGGATCGAGACGCTCCGCCCCAACCACCGGATTCGGCTGTGCCAGATCGACCGGCAGCGCTCGCCGCTGCGCGCTCTTCAACGCGGTCAGGCAGACATTGGTGGCGATCCGATACAGCCAGGTGCGCAGCGAAGCCCGTTGCGGGTCATAGGAATCCGCCGACCGCCAGGCGCGAACCAGGATCTCCTGCACCAGATCCTCGGCATCGTGCAGCGAGCCGGTCATCCGGTAGCAGTAGGCGAGCAGTTCGGGGCGGTGCGAATCGGCGACGGCGACCACGTCGTCGACGGTGGCGGTCATCCCACCTTGCTAGCACGGCGTCGCCGAGCCGTCGAGCGCTAGGCCGCCGACCAGCGGCCGATGAGTTTTCGCGAGCCGGTGAGTACGTACCCGTGACACCCGAACCGACCCGAAAGGTCACTCCCCCATGACCACTCACCAGCGCTGGACGCTCGCCCTCACCTCGGTGGCGTCACTCATGGTGGGGCTCGACGCACTCGTCGTCACCACCGCGCTCAACACCATCCGGGTCCAGCTCGGCGCGTCGCTCGAGGCGCTCGGCTGGACCTTCAACTCCTACACGCTCGCACTCGCGGTGTTCCTGCTGACCGCCGCGGTGATCGGCGACCGCATCGGCCGCCGCCGCCTGCTCATCGCCGGGCTCACGCTGTTCACCGTCTCCTCCGCCGCCTGCGCGCTGGCCACCGGCATCGGCGCGCTGATCGCCGCCCGCGCGGTGCAGGGCGTCGGTGCGGCCATGATCATGCCGGCCGCCTTCGCCCTGCTCGGGGTGGCCTTCCCGCCCGCCCAGCGCGGACGGGCCATGGGCATCTTCGCCGGGGTCACCGGGCTGGCCATCCTGGGCGGACCCGTCGTCGGCGGGGCAGTGGTGCAGGGCCTGACCTGGCAGTGGATCTTCTGGCTCAATGTGCCCATCGGCGCGGCCCTGATTCCGGCCGTCCGCCGCTGGGTCACGGAGAGCACCGGGCCCGCGGCCCAGGTCGACACCGTCGGCGTGCTGCTGTCCGGGCTCGGCGTGCTCGGGCTGGTGCTCGGACTGGTGCGCGGCAATGCGATCGGCTGGACCAGCGCCGAGATCCTGGGCGCGCTGCTCGGCGGCGGTGCGCTGCTGGCGGCCTTCGTCGGCTGGGAGCTGCGCACGCCGCAGCCCATGGTGCCCATGCGGCTGTTCACCCGCCCCGGCTTCGGCGCCGCCAATCTGGCGGGGCTCCTGATGACCGCCGCGATCTTCGGCACCGCGTTCTTCTTCGCCCAGTACCTGCAGGCCGGGCTGCACAACACCCCGCTCGGCTCCGGGCTGCGCCTGCTGCCCTGGACCGCAACGCTTTTCGTGGTCGCGCCGCTGGCGGGCGCGCGCATGAGCCGGATCGGCGAACGCCGGTTGATCGTGGCCGGACTGCTGCTGGCGGGGATCGGCCTGCTCTGGATCGCCCTGGCCGCCGGGGCCGGGGCCGGATACCCGGCGCTGATCGGGCCGATGCTGCTGACCGGTATCGGCATCTCGGCGGCCATGCCCGCGGTGCAGAACGCGGCGATCAGCTCGGTCGGACCGGAGTCCATCGGTACCGCGTCGGGGATCTACAACGCCCTGCGCCAGCTCGGCGGCAGCTTCGGAATCGCGGTCACCTCAGCGGTTTTCACCGTCACCGGCGGCTACACCTCGACGGCGGCCGTTCAGCACGGCTTCCGCGCGGCGCTGCTCACCGCGGCCGCGGCGGCGACCCTGGGCGCCCTGGCGGGTCTGGGCGTCGCCCGGCACCGGCCTTCGGCCGCAACGGAATCCGTGCCCGCCGTCGCGGTGGAGGGCGCTCAGGCCCGCGGGTAGGGCCACGGGTTGAAGCGGCAGGTCTTGCCGTCCATCGGCACCACGCCTTCGGGATCGAGCTTCGCGATGTCGTTGTTCCTGGTCCCGAAGGTCTGCTGCATCATGACCGGCGCCAGCCCGCCGTCGACCTCGCACGGCTGGTGCTCGTGGTAGCCGATGGCATGTCCCACTTCGTGATTGATCTGGTACTGCCGGTAGGAGCCGACATCGCCCTCGAAGGCCAGCGCCCCGCGCACCCAGCGCACCTCCGAGAGCACCACGCGGCCCAGATCGGCGTTGTAGCAGGAGGAGTCGACCGGGATCTCGAAACCGCAGGACTTGCGGGTGGTGTCGCGTGAGGTCAGCGAGATGCGGAAATCCGGAGTGCCGGTGTCCACGCGCCGGAAGCCGAAACGCGGATCATGGGTCCAGGATTTGGGATTCGCGAGCGTGGCGTCGACCATCTGGCCGATGGCCGGATCACCGCCGAGGCTGGCGGTGTCCACGCCGTCCTCGATCTCCACGGTGTAGGTGAACACGTGCTGGGAGCCGGTGCCGACCTGCGCGGTATTGCCGGGCACCACGTGCCAGTTGCCGGTGCCGGTGTCGGTGTAGCCCCCGCCGGGCGGGACCGCGCCGGTGGGCAGATCGGCCGCGTACTTGCCGTCGCCCTTGGGGGCGCCGCCGATGATGCCGCTGGGCTTGTCGGTGTGCTCGCTGAGGCGGCCGAAGCCGGGGAGTCCGGTGCTGTCGTCGCCGGTGTGGCGCAGGGCGTCCACGGCGACCAGGACGGTGATGACCAGCAGCACGGGCAGGGCGTAGGCGCGCCAGCCGTAGGTGCTCACGAAGCGGCCCAGCGGACTCTGCTTCTTGGTCTCGCGCTCGGGACGCTGCCGGTTGCGGGTGTCGGCGGGCGGGGCGGTGGGATCCCAGCGGGCGCGCAGCGGCTGGTGCGGCAGCGGCAGGTGATCACCGGCGGGCTGACTTGGATCGGGTGCGGGTTCGGGCGGTGTGATGAGCCCGGAAGCTACCGAGGGGCCGGTCTGCGATGCGCTGGCGCCGGTGTACAAACCGAGCGGATCGTAGACCGGCCCGCTGGGTCTTCCTCGGCGCTTGTTACCGACGGTCTTCGGCACACCTGCCCCCACGGGGCGGCCCGAATCAGGCCCGCCGGAACTACTGCCCCCATGGTCGGTCACGACTGACAGACTCTCATAGCCCGCCCCCACGCACGGAAGGGCCGTCGCCGCGCGCTGCCATTGCTGCGAGATATCTCACGCCAATGCGGCAGAGCTCACAAATCAGAACATGTGCTACACAGTTGTGATCGGCCTCGCATAATCGATGCGAGTCCCACTCGACCATCACAGGTGCTGATCGACAACAACCAGCACACCAAAATTCGGAACCTGGATCGGCACGGGCCCCATGAGCGAGTATCGTTCGTGGGATACCGGTGACATCCTTCCCACCGGGAATCAACTGGGAGAAAAGGCAATGACTGACCTCGTGGACCGGATGACGTCGCACCGCATGTCATCCGAGGCCATGGCGGGGAGCAAGCGCGGAACCCGCCTGCCCCGTGAGGCGCGCCGGGCGCAGCTACTCGCGGCCGCCAGCGAGGTCTTCGTGCTACGCGGCTATCACGCCTCGGGCATGGATGAGATCTCGCAGTGCGCCGGCGTCAGCAAACCGGTGCTCTACCAGCACTTCTCGAGCAAGCTCGAACTGTATCTGGCGGTCCTGCAGAACTACGTCGACGCCCTGGTGTCGAGCGTGCGCCAGGCGCTGCGCTCCACCACCGACAACAAGCAGCGCGTGCGCGCCGCCGTGCAGGCCTACTTCGACTTCGTCGATCACGAAACCCAGGGCTTCCGACTGGTTTTCGAATCCGATCTGACCAATGAGCCGCAGGTGCAGCGCCGTGTCGAGCAGGCCACCGAGGCCTGCGTGGACGCGGTCTTCGACCTGGTCGCCCACGACTCCGGCCTGGAGCCCTACCGCGCCCGGGTGCTCGCCGTCGGCCTGGTCGGCGCCAGCCAGCTGAGCGCGCGCTACTGGCTCGAGGCGGACCGGCCGATCAGCAAGGACGACGCGGTCGACACCACTGTCGCATTGTGCTGGGGCGGCCTGAAGCACGTGCCGCTGCACCCGATGGATTGAAACCTGAATCCGCGACAACAACAAAAGAATTGCCCCGCCGAGCTGCTCGGCGGGGCAATTCTTTTATGCCACTAGGGGTTTCAGGAAGTCCCCGAGAGTTCGGCTAGACGGCCGCGAAGCCGACGCGACCCGAGGAGGGGGTGCCGATCTCGACATAGGCGACCTTCGAGGCCTGGATCAGGAACTTGCGGCCCTTCTCGTCGGTCAGCGTGACGACGCCACCCTCACCCTGGAGCGCGCCGGTGACGGCCGCCTCGACCTCGGCGGGGGTCTGCGAGCTGTTGATGACGAGCTCACGCGGGCTATCCGAAATGCCGATCTTGACCTCCACGGCCAACCTCCGAACCTAGAGTCCTTGTGCTGTCCTGATCACGCTAGCGCAGCCGGGACAGCGTCCGGCCGCGACCGCCTGCGCTGTCAGCGAACAGCACCCACGGCACTGTCGGGGAACAGCGCAGACGGCAGGAAGAACGGGAGCGTCAGCTCAGGCCGAGTACGCGCATGCGCTCGGCGTGACTGTTCTGCATGTGCTCGAACAGCGTGGCGACGCCGTTCAGATCGCCGGTGGCGGTGAGCACCAGCTCGGTGAGCCCGTCGCGCTGCGCCATCACGTACTGCGCCTGGGTGATGGCCTCGCCCAGCAGGCGGCGGCCCCACAGCGCCAGCCGGTCCCGCTCGGACCGGTTCAGGGCGACCGCGGTGCGCACCTCCTCGATGACGAACTCGGAGTGGCTGGTCTCGGCCAGCACGTCGCGCACCACGTCGGCGACCTCGGGAGCCAGGGCGCCGGCGATCTCGGTGTAGAAGTCGGCGGCGATGCCGTCGCCGACGTAGAACTTGACCATCGACTCCAGCCAGGTGGAGGGGTCGGTGGAGGCGTGATAGGCGTCCAGGGCGCGCACGAACGGGGCCATGGCGTCGAAGATGTCGACGCCGCGGTCGGCCAGCGCCTGCTCCAGGGTCTTGAAGTGTTCCATCTCGTTGCCGGCCATCTTGGCGACGGCCACCCGGCCGCGCAGCGTGGGCGACAGCTTGGCCTCTTCGGCGAGACGGTAGAAGGCGGAGATCTCACCGTAGGCGAGGACCGCGAAGAGGTCGGTGGCTCCAGGATGTTCGGCGGAGATGCGGCCGTCGGAAGACGAAGGAATACGGCCGTCGGAAGACTCCGAGGCAGCGCCGAGCGCAGTGGACGAGTTTGCTCCCATGGGACCCCACCCTAGCGGCCGGAAACGACGCACATTCACCCATCGGCGACGACACCCGGAGCGTACCCTCGATACGTTCGTAAGGCCTTGCGACACAACGCAATTCATGGCTGGTTGCGCAGGAACTTGTCCAGATGGGTCCACGTGGTGTCACGGGCGATGAGAATGCCGAGGTGAGAGCCGGGTGCGGTCTCGTACCGCACCTCCGGCGAGCCGGTCAGCGTCGTCGTCCCGTGCTCCACTGCGGCGGCCGGGGTGATCACGTCGTTCGGTCCGCCGACGAGCAGCACCGGCTGGGTGATGTCGGCCAGCGCGATCTGCTGCTCGCCCAGGTGCACCACGCCCTTGCCGATGTCGTTGTTGAGGATGAAGCGGCCCCACAGCTGGTTGTAGAAACGCCCCGGATAGCCGGGCAGCGAATTCTGGAACCGGTCGATGGTCTCCATCCGGGCCAGGGTCGCGGTGTCCGCGAGATTGCTCGCAATGAAGAACGGCCGCTTGAGTTCCCGATCCCAGGCGGTGGCGCGGTAGGCGATCCGGGTCAGCTGCGCCGAGACCCCGCCGGCGGCGCGAATGGCCGCGGTGGCGGTGCGGCCGCCGTCGATGCGGGCCAGGGTGCGCAGTTCGCGTGCACCGATCATGTGGTCGTAGCTCAGCGGCGCACCGACGGCCGTGATGGACCGGATGGGCAGCGCCTGATCGGCCGCGGCGGTCAGCAGGGCCAGGACGCCACCGATGGACCAGCCCACCAGATCCACCGGACGGCCGCCGCGATCGGCCGAGACCTCGCGGATGGCCTCGGGCAGGATGTCGTCGATCCAGGTCTCGAAGCCCATGCGCCGGTCCTCGAAGGTGATGTCGCCGTAGTCGACCAGGTAGGGCGCGCGGCCGGTCTCCAGCAGGAAGCGGGCCAGGCTCTGATCGGGGCGCAGGTCGAAGCAGAAGGCGGGCGCGGCCAGCGGCGGGACCAGCAGCACGGCCGGATCGTCGGGGCCGGCGCCGTCGTAGCGGCGCAGTTCGCGATGCGGCGCGTCGGACAGCACCGTCGACGGGGTGGGTTCGGGGGCCTCGATGCCGTCGCCGAAGGTCAGCGACCACATGTTGCGGGCGGCGGTGCTCACGGTGTCTGCCAAGCTCACAGCAATACCTTCGCAGATAGTGCTACACGGCGTATCACCTATGTGAGCAACCCAACTGTCCGCGCGGTGGCCGACACGGTTGCCCCCGGACGAATTATGGTGCGCCACAATCATTAACGGCAATGCGAAACCCCGGATCAGACCGTCTTTCGCTACCGATAAGCGCGCCGACCAGCGCAATAACGCCACACATTAGCGGTGGCGGAAATCAGGGCGAAGGCCGTATCACGCTACAATCTCCGCGGACGGCGGAATTCATACCCGTAGTCCATGGAAAATGTGCGCGCACTCCGATCCGCAGCACTGCACCGCCGCGCCAGGTCGACGCCCATCCACCGGAGAGGCATCCCGCAGCGGCGAGAACGGATCAAGTGGTCGTCGCGGACCGACCGGGTCCGCCCCACGCCTCGTGCGCGCGAGACGCGATAAACGAGGAAAGGCAAGAACCTGAGCAAGATCACCGTAGAGCAGGAACCGGGTGTGGCGGACACGCTGCTGACCGCGGAACTCGACGACACCCACCTCGCTCCCACTTTCGCCGAATTGGGCGTGCGGCCGGAAATCGTCCGGGCCCTCGCCGAGATCGGCATCGAACGCACTTTCGCCATTCAGGAACTCACCCTGCCGCTCGCGCTGGCCGGTGAGGATCTCATCGGCCAAGCCCGCACCGGTATGGGTAAGACCTTCGGCTTCGGCGTGCCGCTGCTGCACCGCATCGCCACCGGCGACTCCGGCACCAAGGCCCTCGACGGCACCCCGCGTGCGCTGGTCATCGTGCCGACCCGCGAGCTGTGCATCCAGGTCACCCAGGATCTGGAGAACGCCGCCAAGTATCTCGACGACAGCACCGGAACCAAGGTGCGCATCACGTCGATCTACGGCGGCCGCCCCTACGAGTCGCAGATCGAGGCGCTGCGCACCGGTGTCGACGTGGTCGTCGGCACCCCGGGCCGCCTGCTGGATCTGGCCGAGCAGCAGCACCTGATCCTGGGCAAGGTGCAGGTGCTGGTCCTCGACGAGGCCGACGAAATGCTCGACCTGGGCTTCCTGCCCGATATCGAACGCATTCTCAATATGGTTCCCGAGCAGCGCCAGACCATGCTGTTCTCGGCCACCATGCCGGGTCCGATCATCACCCTGGCCCGCACCTTCCTGAACCGGCCGACGCACATCCGCGCCGAGGAGCACCATGAGTCCGCGGTGCACGACCGGATCACCCAGCTGGTCTACCGCGCCCACGCGCTGGACAAGAGCGAGCTGGTGGCTCGCATCCTGCAGGCCGAAACCCGCGGCGCGACAATGATTTTCGCGCGCACCAAGCGGACCGCGCAGAAGGTCGCCGACGATCTGGCCGAGCGCGGCTTCGCCGTCGGCGCGGTGCACGGCGACCTGGGGCAGATCGCCCGTGAGAAGGCGCTCAAGAAGTTCCGCGAGGGCAAGATCGACGTGCTGGTCGCCACCGATGTGGCCGCCCGCGGCATCGACATCGACGACGTCACCCACGTCGTCAACTACCAGTGCCCGGAGGACGAGAAGACCTACGTGCACCGCATCGGCCGCACCGGCCGCGCGGGCAAGACCGGTGTCGCGGTCACCCTGGTGGACTGGGACGAGCTGAACCGCTGGGGCCTCATCGACAAGGCCCTCGACCTCGGCATCCCGGAACCGGTCGAAACGTATTCCCGCTCCCCCCACCTGTACGAGGAGCTCGGCATCCCGGAGGGCGTCACCGGCGTCATCCGTAAGCGCAAGCCCGAGCGCGACGAGGATGCCGTCGTGGTGGAGCGCGAACGCCGCGGCACCCGCAGCCGCAGCCGCCGTCGTACCCGCGGCGGCCACCCGGTCGAGGGCGACGCGGCCGTGGTGACCACCGAAACCCCCGCCGCCGAGGCCGATTCGGCCACCGGTGATCCGGAGAAGTCCGGCCGCCGTCGCCGCCGTCGCCGCCGTGGCAAGGGCGGCAACACCCCGGCCGACGCCATCGTCGCGACCACGGTCGAGACCGAACTCGACACCGACGGCCCCGCCGAGATTGCCGACGTCGTCTCCGAGGATGCCGGGGACGGCGCCCGCCGGGGACGCAAGCGCACCCGTCGCGGAGGCAAGGGTTCCGCCGAGGGCACCGGCGTGACCGAGGCCGCCGACGTCGTCTCGGAGGCCGCGGTCGCCGAGACGCCCGCGCCGGTCGAGGCGAGCGGGGCCACCACGACGGTCGAGCCGGTCGCCGACGCCGACGCGGTCGTGGCCGACGCGCCCCGCAAGCGCACCCGCCGGACCAAGGCAGCCGCCGAGGCCACGGTCACTGCCGCCGAGGCCCCGATCGCTGCCGCCGAGGCCCCGATCGCTGCCGCCGAGGCACCGGTCGCCACGGAGTCGGCCGTCGTCGCCGAGACCGATGTCGCGGCAGCGGCTCCCGTGACCGCCGAAGCGGACGCGCCCCGCAAGCGCACCCGCCGCACCAAGGCCGCCGTGGCCGAATCCGGCACCGGCGCAGAGGGTTCCGCCGTCGCGGTGGAATCGGCTGCCACCGATGGCGACTCGGCCGGACCCGCCCTGCGGGCGCCGCGCAAGCGCACGAGCCGCGCCGCGAGCACCGCGCCGACCGCCGATGAGACCGCCACCGGCGCCGACGCCGAGGTCGCCGCGGAGGCTCCGAAGAGCGCGCCGCGCAAGCGGACTCGCAAGGCCGCGGCTGCGACCGTCGAGGCCAACGGCGCCGCCGAGGCCACCGCCGGAGCGGCGGACGGTGCGGAAGCGCCGAAGGCCGCGCCCCGCAAGCGGACTCGTAAGGCGGCCGCGGCGACCGTGGACGCCAACGGTGCGGCCGAGGTGGTCGCGGAGGCGGCGGACGGTGCCGAGGTGGTCGCGGAGGCGCCGAAGGCCGCGCCGCGCAAGCGGGCCCGCAAGGCCGTCAAGGCGGAGGTCGAAGCGGTCGAGTCGGGTACTGCGGCAAGCGGTTCCGACGAGCCCGCGCCGGCGGCTCCGGTGCGGCGGACGCGGCGGAAGAAGGCCGACGTGGACGCCGAGGCCGCCGTGGTGGTGACCGATACCGCGGTCGCGGCCTCGGCCTAGCCGCCCGGATCGGTTACTCTCGCTGTCGTGCTCGCACCCGAGCGGCGGACGCGCGCCGATATTCTCACCGCTGTCGCGATCGCCGCCCTGGTGGCGATCGCGGCAGCGGTCGTGGCGCTGACCAGCGATGTGCGCGGCACCCACGCGCAGTCCGCGAACCACACCCTCACCCCGCCACCGGCGGCCGACTCGGTGCCTGCGCAGGTCAAGGAGCTGTGGCAGGCACCGGACGGCGCGGCCATGCGCTCGCTGACGGTGGGCGCGGTGGCCGTCACCGCCGACGACGGCACCGTCACCGGGCGGGATGCCCGCACCGGCGACGAGGTCTGGAAGTACCAGCGGGACATGCCGTTGTGCGCGGTGGAGGTCCAGTTCGGGACGGTCATCGCCACCTACCGGGATCAGCGCGGCTGCAGTCAGACCACCCTGCTCAACGCCGAGACCGGGACCCGGGTTGCGGCGCGGTCCAGCTACATGGACCAGCGGATCACCCTGGCCCCGGACGGCACCTATGTGCTCGCGCTGGGCGACGACCGCCTGGAGATGTGGCGCTCGGATCTGGTCCGCACCCTCGAATACGGCTATGTGGACGCCCCGGTGAATCCGCACACCCAGCCGCGCACCGACTGCCGGCTGCTCTCGGCGGGCTCGGCGCCCAGCCGGGTCGCGGTGCTGGAACGCTGCCCCAAGGATTCCGCCGACCGGCTGTCCATCCTCAATCCCGCGCCCAAGGACGGCACGGTGCCGGAGGAGTACAGCACGCACGTGCTCAACGAGCCCGGCGGCGCGGTGGACGGGGCGCGCGTGATCGCGGTGTCCGACACCCGGACCGCGCTCTACCTCCCCGCCACCCCGACCACCCCGCCGGTGCTGACCATCTATGACGTCAGCGGCAATCTGCTTGCCACCCACCAGGTTCCGGCCTTCACGGACACCGCCATGGTGGCGCGCCTGTCCACCGGTTTCTTCGTCTTCACCGGCGACAGCCTGATCGCCCTCAACCCCACCACCCTCGACCCCCAGTGGGGCGCCCAGCACGTGCTCGGCACCCCGGCGCTGATGGCCGGCCAGCTGGTGGCCCCGGTCCCGGACGGCCTGGCCGTCCTGGATCCCGGCACCGGCGCGCAGGTCTCGCGAATCCCGCTGCAGCGCAGCGACTATCACAACGAGCCCATCGGGCTGAGCGTCTCGGGCACCGTCTTCCTGGAGCGCCGGGGCACCCAGGTGTACGGCGTCGGCGCGGCCTCCTGACCCGGCCGCCCACGGGTGCCCGATTCCGACGGGTCTCTGCCGCCCGCTAGGTATTCGGGGAGGCGGTGGAGCATGATCGAATTCATGAGTGGTGGCGAATTCCGGTTGGTAGTGCTGCGACACGGGGAGACGGCCTGGTCGGCCGCGCGCCGCCACACCGGCCGCACCGATGTGCCCCTCACCGAGATCGGCGAGGCGCAGGCCCGGGCCGCCGGAAAACTGCTGTACGACATGGAATTGCGGAATCCGCTGGTGCTGTGCAGCCCCCGGCAGCGCGCGCTGCGCACCGCGGCGCTGGCCGGGCTCCCCGGCGTCGTCGTCGACGACGACCTGGTGGAGTGGGACTACGGCGAATACGAGGGCCTCACCACACCCGAGATCCAGCAGATGTCCCCCGGCTGGACCATCTGGACCGGCGAGGCCCCCGAGGGCGAGACCGCCGAGCACGTCCGCAAGCGGGCCGACCACGTGCTGGCCACCGTCATCCCCGAGCTCGCCACCCGCGATGTGGTGCTGGTCGGCCACGGCCACTTCTCCCGCGCGCTCATCGCCCGCTGGGCCGAGTTCGAGGTGATCGAAGGCCGCCGATTCTTCCTGTCCACCGCCGCGGTTACGGTGCTGGGACACGATCACCAGGCTCGAACCGTGCTCGCGCACAATCTGGTTCCGCCGCTCAACCCGTAGGAAGGGGCCGCCGAATGATTCGCCGCGCCACCCCCGCCGACATCCCGGCGCTCGTCCAGCTCGTCCACGATCTGGCCGAGTACGAGAAGGCCGCCGACGAGTGCACCCTCACCGCGGCCCAGCTCGAAACGGCCCTGTTCGGGCCGCAGCCCGCGCTGTACGCCCACGTGGCCGAGACCGATCACGGCGTGGTGGGCTGCGCCATCTGGTTCCTGAACTTCTCCACCTGGAAGGGCGTGCACGGGGTCTATCTGGAGGATCTCTACGTCAAGCCGGAGGTCCGCGGCCGCGGGCTGGGCAAGAGCCTGCTCGCGACGCTGGCCCGCGAGGCCGTCGAGCAGGGGTACGCCCGCGTCGACTGGTCGGTGCTCACCTGGAACACCCCGAGCATCGACTTCTACGAATCCATCGGGGCCGAGCACCAGCACGAGTGGACCGGCTACCGCCTGCGCGGCGCGGCCCTGGCCCGCCTGGCGACGCACGCCGACGACTGAATTCGCCGCGGCATCCGAATTCGCCGCAGCATCGCTGGAAAGCGCTCGCTCACCCGAGTGGTGGGCGAGCGTCCGAAAACTCGCTCACGGGCCACTGAGCAACGATTACGGCGACTCTGCGCAAACCGCTGCGGCTATTCCTCGACGGAGCCGTAGCCCGCGGCCATCCACCGATTCGAGGCCGGAGCGAACAGCGCACCCAGCGCACCCAGCGCCAGCAATCCCAGCGGCGCCCCGAACTCGGGCCGGTCCGAGGTGAACATGTAGTACGCGACACCCAGCAGCAGCAGCTGGGTCAGCGTGGCGATGGCCCGCCCCCACCGCTTCCCGCGCATCAGCCCGATCCCCGCGGCCAGCACCGCGCCGCCCAGGACGGCCGCGTACCCGGCGGTGAGATAGCTGTTCTTGGGGCTCTGCGCCGACCCGTTCACGCCGACGATGATCAGCACGACCATCGCCACCAGGCCCAGCGCGCCCTCCAGGGCGACCAGCGCGCCCGCCACGCGCACCGTCGCGGGCACCACGTCGCTCTCGCCCGCGGGCTTGTTCTCGCCGTTGTTCTGCTCAGCCACCCGCCCAGCCTACGACCGAGCGTCGTTGCGCAGTGCACCCGTCCGGCCGAAATCAGTTCGGAACTGGCACTTCAAGGTTCGCGGCCGTCTCGTTCTGGACTGACGGAGCGGGGGAGCGAAGCGGAGGAGCGGAGGAGGGAAGAACGAGACTTCGGGGCCGCGAACCCGCCGGAGCGAAGCGGAGGCAAAATAGGCACCGTGCGGACCTTGCTTATCGTGAACCCGAATGCCACTTCGACCACTCGGTCCACTCGCGATCTGCTCGCTCACGCACTGGAGAGCCGCACCCAGCTGACCGTTCGCCACACCGAGCACCGGGGGCACGCCGCCGAGCTGGCGCGCTGGGCCGCCGACACCCGGATGGACCTGATCGTGGTGCACGGCGGGGACGGCACGGTGAACGAGACCGTCAACGGTTTCCTCCCGCTGCCGGGTGAGCCGCAGCGGGAGTGGCTGCCGCGACTCGGCGTCATCCCGGGCGGTTCGGCGAATGTGTTCGCGCGCTCGCTGGGCATCGAACCGGATCCGGTGACCGCCACCAATCAGCTCATCGATCTGGTGGCCGATGACGCGGACCGCCGCATCGGGCTCGGCGTCGCCGACGATCGCTGGTTTCTCTTCAGCGCCGGTGTCGGGCTCGACGCGGATGTGTGCGAGGCCATCGACGCCAAGCGCGCGGATGGCAAAATCGCGACGCCCGCTCGCTATCTGCGCACTACGATCCGGCAGTTCTTTCGCGCCAAACGGCATACCCCGCAAGTGCGTCTCGACATTCCAGGTAACGAACCGGTCACGGATGTGCATTACGCATTCGTGACGAATGCCAGTCCCTGGACTTATCTCGACAACACGCCCGTGGTCACCAACCCGGGGACCACATTCGAATCGGGTCTCGGAGTGTTTGCCATGCGCACCATGGGCGTTCTGCCCACCCTGCTGGTCGCCCGGCAGTTGCTGGCAACCCATGGAGATCCCAAGAGCCGCACCTTGTTTCGCGATGACGACGTGCCGGCCGTGACCGTCACCGCGGCCGAACCGATCGGCTTGCAAATCGACGGCGACTTCATCGGACGCCGCAACATGGTGAATTTCACAGCCGTCCCGGATATCCTCGATGTGGTCGCGCCGAAGCCCTAGCCGGTTCGACACGCCCTAGAAACATCGCGGTTGCGCTGCGAAAACTGGCTCAACCGAGTACAAATGACACGGCGGATCCCCATGTAGGGGTCTTACAGCGTGAGCTTCCCCACGGTGCACCGGGTATCTATTGACATCTACGGTGTTCGTGAAAGCATTCACAAGCAACCGTGCGGAAACATTCGAGTCGCACAAGTGAACGGACCACAAACCCGAGGGGCAGCGCCGTGCGCGCCCTAGCAAAGGAGCAGAGGAATGGACTGGCGCCACAAGGCCATCTGTCGCGACGAGGACCCCGAGCTGTTCTTCCCGGTGGGAAACAGTGGTCCGGCGCTCGCGCAGATTGCCGATGCCAAGCTGGTCTGCGCTCGCTGCCCCGTCACCGCTGACTGCCTTTCCTGGGCCCTGAAGTCGGGCCAGGATGCCGGCGTGTGGGGTGGTATGAGCGAAGACGAGCGTCGCGCGCTGAAGCGCCGCAACGCGCGTACGCGTACCCGCACCGTCGTCTAACCAGCTAGGCGACAGGCGTTACGGCCGGCCCCAGCCTCGCGGCCGCAACGCAATTCGGCCCGGCACCAATTCAGGTGCCGGGCTTCAGTGTGTAAAGGGGCCGGCCCGACTCCGATCACGAGAGGAATTCCCGTTCAACGGGATTGACTCTTCGAACGAAAGTTCGGGCGCAGATTTTTCACTACGCCCGAACTTGTCCGCCGCGCAATATGTTTCAGCGAGCGGAGCGACGGCCGAGGGGAACTCGCAGGACCGCGTCGGTGCCGACATCGGCGCCGGGATGAAGTCCGATGGACCCGCCCAATTCCGCCGTCACGAGAGTGCGGACGATTTGCAGGCCCAACCGGTCGGAGGCTTCCAGGCTGAATCCGTCGGGCAGGCCGCGGCCGTCGTCGCTGATGATGACGTCGAGCCAGCGGGCCGAACGCTCGGAACGGATTGTGACAGTACCGTTCTCGCCGGCGTCGAAGGCGTGCTCGATGGCGTTCTGCACCAGCTCGGTCAGCACCATGACCAGCGGCGTCGCCCGTTCGGCGGAGAAGACGCCGAGCGATCCGGCGCGGCGCACCTTGATGCGGGCGGTGTGCACGGTCGCCACATCGGCCATGATCGGCAGCAGGCGATCCACCACCTCGTCCAGATCGACTTCTTCGTCAACCGACATGGACAGCATTTCGTGCACCGAGGCGATCGAGGTGACCCGGCGGACCGATTCGGTCAGGGCCAGGCGGGCCTCCTCGTTCTCGGTGCGGCGGGCCTGCAGTCGCAACAGCGCGGCCACCGTCTGGAGGTTGTTCTTCACCCGGTGGTGGATCTCGCGAATCGTCGCGTCCTTGGACAGCAGCGCGCGGTCGCGCCGCTTCACCTCGGTGACATCGCGGACCAGTACCGCGGCCCCGCCGAGTTCCCCGTGCGGGCGCAGCACCAGGGTGCGCAGCAGCACGGTCGCCCCGCGCGCCTCGACTTCCATTCGGCGCCCGGCCTTTCCGGCCAGGGCCGCCTGGATGTCGCCGACGACTTCCTGCGCGTCGAACGGATCGGTGATCAGCGAGCGGGTGGTCAGCGCCAGATCCTGGCCGACCAGGTCGTTCTGCAAACCCATGCGGTGATAGGCCGACAGGGCATTGGGGCTGGCGTAGACGACGGTGCCCTCGGTGTCGAGGCGGATGAAACCGTCGCCCGCGCGGGGGCTGGAGTGCGCGCCGGTGCGGTCCTCGAGCGCCGGCCAGGTGCCGTCGGCGACCATCTGGCACAGGTCGTCCGCGCAGGACATGTAGGCGATCTCGAGGCTGGAGCGCATCTTGCGACGCTGGGTATCGGTGTCGCGGCCGAGCACGGCAATGATGTCGTCACCGACCCGCACCGGAATCGCCTCGCGCATGGCGTGCACGGGATGCGGGTGATAGACGCCGGTCAGGGCGGTATCGGTTTCGGTACGAGCGATATCGGCGGTCAGCAGGGCCTCGAACACCTGCGGATTCGCCTCCTTGGTGGCGAGAGTGCCGACCAGATCCTCGAGGTGCACGGTGGGCGCGGTGGTGGGGCGGCACTGGGCGACGCACACCACCTCCGCGCCCGCACTGATCGGGCCCGTGCCCACCCAGAGCAGCAGATCCGCGAAGGACAGATCCGCCAGCAACTGCCAGTCCCCCACCACCCGCTGCAAATGGTCGACGGCCGCACCCGGTAGATCGGTGTGCTCGGCCAGTAACTCACTCAGTGTCGACATTCACCCACGCTCCTCTGTTCCCACGTCGCGTGTATGTTCCCACGCGACACGGCAAGGGCGCGTCAGGAGCAGGTCAGGGGCTCGTTGCTCAGGAGATGACGGCGATCAGGTCACCCTGCTGCAGCACCTGGCCGGGGCTGACGTGGATGGAGGCGACGGTGCCCTCGATCTCGGCGATGACGGGGATCTCCATCTTCATCGACTCCAGCAGGACCAGGGTCTGGTCGACGTTGACCTTGTCGCCGACAGCGACCTCGATGTTCAGCACAGTCGACACCATCTCGGCCTTCACTTCCTCAGCCATGTACACCTCTCACGTTCGAGTTGACCCGTAGCCCCTGAAGGTACAGCCAACCACACATGAAAGAATGGCGGCCGACTGAAGGGAGATTACCTATGGGTAAGCGTGGACGTAAGAAGCGTGGCCGCAAGAAGAATGCCGCCAACCACGGCAAGCGGCCGAACGCCTGAGCCGTAGCGAAAAGCTCGAAAACTGCTGAGCGGCACCACTTCCCAGTGGGAAGTGGTGCCGCTCAGTTCCGCCTCTCCGGGACTTCAGCGGGCAGCCGGTTGCCGTTCCGACTCTCGCACCCGTGCCGGCGGCCAAGTACCGAACCTATTTTGGACGTACCCGGTGAGTTACCCGGGTCGCCACCAAATCAGTTCTCCGGCTCCGTAACGACACGCGTTTCAACGCTCGTGTAGCTGGTCCGGATCTCCAGCGTCAGGCGCTGGCGCAGCGAATCGGGTGCGCGGTCGCCGCCGCATTTGCGATTCAGCAGCGACTTCAGCTTCTCCTCCAGGCCGTAGGCCTCGATGCACGGCGAGCAACGGTCGATGTGCTCACGCAACCGTGCCTTCACGGTGTCGTCGCACTCGTTGTCCAGGAGCAGCCAGACATCGGCGAGCACCGCCGAGCAGTCCAGTTCTTCCATCTCGTCGCTCACTGGGTTACCTCCTCACGCGCCGCATCGCTGCCCGACCGATTGAATCCACGTTCCCGCGCCACGTCGGCGAGCAGGCCCTTGAGCTGCTTGCGGCCACGGTGCAGACGGGACATCACGGTACCGATGGGAGTTCCCATGATCTCGGCGATTTCCTTGTAGGGGAAGCCCTCCACGTCGGCGTAGTACACCGCCATCCGGAACTCCTCGGGAAGCGACTGCAGAGCGGCCTTGATGTCGTCGTCCGGCAGCGCCTCGAGGGCTTCCATCTCCGCGGAGCGCAGACCGGTGGAGGTGTGCTCGGCGGTGGAGGCCAGCTGCCAGTCGGTGATCTCGTCGGTCGGATACTGCGCGGGCTGGCGCTGCTTCTTCCGATACGAGTTGATGTAGGTATTGGTGAGGATGCGGTACAGCCACGCCCGCAGGTTGGTGCCCTCGCGGAACGAGCGGAACCCCTGGTAGGCCTTGGCAAAGGTCTCCTGCACCAGATCCTCGGCATCGGCCGGGTTGCGAGTCATGCGCAACGCCGCCCCGTAGAGCTGGTCCAGCAGCGGGAGCGCGTCACGCTCGAATCGCGCGGCCAGTTCCGCCGCGGATTCGGTACTCCTGGCACCGGGTTCGCTCACCTCGTCATAGTCGACCGCTTGATCGTCGCCGGCGTCGATGCGCTCGCTGTCCGCGTCGTCATCACGCTGGCGATCGACCATGTCGTCGTCGCTCGTCACGCTAATCCCTTCGATCGCCGTAGCAATTGAATCTACCGCGAACAGGGATTCGGCCAGGAAACCGGCCGGGGGCGCGACGTCGGCGGCTCCCCTGCGGAACAGCAGCGGCCCGGTCCGCACCGGGGGCTCTTCGACCAGAACGGTCACCGACTCCTCCTTGGATGAATGGGATGCGTGCGCCCGCGAACCGTGGGCCCTGCGGTTGCTGCGAAGCGCGTATCGCGTGCAACAGGTGTGGCGCTCACCCTGTTCCCAGCACCGGAAATCCGGTTGCGCCGGCTGGTTAGGGTGAGCCCATGGCTGCAGCTCCAACCCCGGCGATCAAGGCTCTGATGCAGGCGAAGGTGGACCACCGGGTGCACTCGTATACCCATGACCCGCGCAGTGATTCGTACGGGGCGGAGGCGGTGGAGGCGCTCGCGGGCGAGCTCGGGGTTACCGCCGGGCAGATCTTCAAGACGCTGGTGATCGAGCTGGGGTCGGGCGGGCTGGCGGTGGCGGTATTGCCGGTGCCGACCACGCTGTCGCTGAAGGCGGCGGCCGCGGCGCTGGGCGGCGGCAAGGCCGCCATGGCCGACAAGGCCAAGGCGGAGCGGACGACCGGGTATGTGCTGGGCGGGATTTCGCCGCTGGGGCAGAAGAAGCGGCTGCCGACCGTCGTCGACGAGTCGGCGCTGGAGTGGGATCGGGTGCTGTGCAGCGCGGGTAAGCGCGGGCTGGAGATCGAGCTCGCCCCGGCGGATCTGGTCCGGCTCACGGGAGCGGTGACGGCCGCGGTCGCGGTGGCCTGACCTGCCCAAGAAGGGCGAATTGTCCGATTCTCCCGTGAGCGGAGACACAACCTCCGGAAAAAACTTGCGAAGGGACAACTATGTCGGAATACTTGCGCCGTACAACTAGTTGACGCATACAAGCAGTTGACCGACGCAAGGAGGTGAGACCGACCGTGACCGACGATGACCCGGCGATTACCCCCACCGACATCGACGACGGCCTTGTCGACGCCATCGCCTACGAGATCGCCCGGCTCACCAAACTGCGCGACCGCACCAATGCGCAGGTCGCGTCCATGACCCAGGGCGAGATCGAACCGGCCGCGTTCAGCATCCTGTTCCAGCTGATCCACGACGGCCCGAAACGCTCGGGCGCGCTGGCCGAGGCCCTCTATTCCGACGCCTCGACCATCAGCCGGCAGGTCGCGAGCCTGGTCAAGCGCGGACTCATCGAGCGCCGCGCGGATCCGGCCGACGGCCGGGTCAGCGTCCTCGACGTGACCGACACCGGCCGCACCGTGGCCGCCCAGATCCGGGCCCGCCGCAACGACTCGCTGCGCCACATGCTGGTCGGCTGGGATCCCGATGAACGGGAAACCTTCGCCGCCCTGCTGCGGCGCTTCGTCGACGGCTACGAGGAGACCCGGCAGCGCATGCTGGCCGATATCGCGGCCCACAAAGACCTTCAGTCCTATTACGCACCCGCGGAGAGCAATTCGTGACTACACAAACGGAAGTGGCGGAGCCGGAACTCAATTCGGCCGGCTTCACCCACAAGCAGATCCTGGTCATCATGAGCGGCCTGATCATGGGCATGCTGCTGGCGGCCCTGGATCAGACCATCGTGTCGACCTCCATCCGCACCATCGCCGATGAGCTGCACGGCTATTCGGCGCAGGCATGGGTGACCACCGCCTACCTGATCACCTCGACCCTGGCGACGCCGCTCTAC
Organism: Nocardia sp. NPDC059236; assembly: GCF_042754085.1. NCBI lineage: Bacteria > Bacillati > Actinomycetota > Actinomycetes > Mycobacteriales > Nocardiaceae > Nocardia > Nocardia sp. NPDC059236. The sequence continues at coordinate 424,170 of NZ_JBHZAF010000007.1, read as the reverse complement.
GGCAAGCTCTCGGACATGTACGGCCGCAAGCCGTTCTACCTGGCCGCCATCTCCATCTTCGTGGTCGGCTCACTGGCCTGTTCCATGGCGACCTCCATGTACGAGCTGGCCGCCTTCCGGGCCTTCCAGGGCCTGGGCGCGGGTGGTCTGATGTCACTGGCGCTGACCATCATGGGCGACATCGTGTCCCCGCGGGAGCGCGCCCGCTACCAGGGCTACTTTCTGGCCGTGTTCGGCACCTCCAGCGTGGTCGGCCCGGTCGTCGGCGGCATCCTGTCGGGCACCGACCAGATCCTGGGCGTCACCGGCTGGCGCTGGGTGTTCCTGGTGAACGTGCCGGTCGGCATCATCGCGCTGGCCGTGGTGACCCGCGTGCTCAAGCTGCCCAAGCGCCCCGTCACCAAGGTGCCGATCGACTGGATGGGCATCTCGGCGCTGATCGTCGGCCTGGTGCCGCTGCTGGTGGTCGCCGAGCAGGGCCGCGAATGGGGCTGGACCAGCAGCCATGCGATCCTCTGCTACGCACTGGGCACGATCGGCGTGCTGTCCTTCATCGCGGTCGAGGCCAAGCAGGGCGACGCGGCGCTGATCCCGCTGCGCATGTTCAAGAACTCCACTTTCGCCCTCGGCGTGGTCATCTCGGTGGTGGTCGGTGCGGCCATGTTCGGCGGCATCACCCTGCTGCCGCAGTACCTGCAGGTGGTGCAGGGCGCGAGCCCGACCAAGGCGGGTCTGCTGATGCTGCCGCTGGTGGCGGGCATGATGACCGGCTCCATACTGGCCGGCCAGCTGATCGCCCGGACCGGACGGTACAAGTACTTCCCGCCGGTGGGCGCGGCGCTGCTGACCTCGGGCCTGTTCCTGCTGCACCTGGTGTCGGCCGACACCGAGCTGTGGGTCGTCATGATCTTCATGGCCATCACCGGCTTCGGCCTCGGCAACCTGATGCAGCCGCTGACCCTGGCGCTGCAGAACGCACTGCCGCCCAAGGACATGGGCGTGTCCACCGCGGCCGCGACCTTCTTCCGGCAGATCGGCGGCACCCTGGGTGTGGCGGTGTTCCTGTCGGTGCTGTTCACCCAGCTGGCTCCGAACATCACCACCTCGCTGGAGAGTGTCCGGAGCGACCAGGCCTACACGCAGGCCGCCACGGACGCGGTGAAGGGCCCCGACTCGGTCGACAAGAAGGTCGTCCTCGGCCTGTCGAACCCGGAGACCGCCCCGACGGTCGTGGGCCAGGTGCTCAACGACAGCTCGGTGATCCAGCAGCTGAACCCGACGCTGGCGCACCCCTTCAAGGAGGGCTTCGCCAAGTCCATGGACCGGGTGTTCCTGTCGGCCACCTTCGTGGCGCTGCTCGGATTCATCCTGGTGCTGTTCTGGAAGGAGGTGCCGCTGCGCAGCGCAGGTGGCATCCAGGCCAGAAAGGAAGCCGTCGAGGCGGCGGACGCCGCCGCGGTCTGATCGGCCGGACGACAATCGAATCGGCAATGCCCCCGACGCGAAGACGCGGCGGGGGCATTGCCCTTTCACAATTCGGCCATATTTCTGTGAGTTACTTGGGAGCGCGCAGTGAGCTTGTTGTGAACCTTTTGTCCGCAAGGTCCTATACGAACCCGAGGATGTGATGCGGTTTATGTCTCACCATCGGCGAATTCGCACGGCCGTCGCCGCCGGAGCGCTGGTACTGGCACTGGGATCCGCCCCGCTGACGATCGCGCTCGCGACGGCCGCGCCGGTGCACGCCGCTCCGGTCAATCCGAGCTACCCCGACCCGGGCGCCCCGGGCGGCGGGCAGCAGCAGAAGAAGGACGAGCGCGTCGACAAGGCGGAGAAGCTCGGCGGCAACATCATCACCAGGATGATCGACTCGATGGCCGACACCCTGAAGTGCACGCTCAATATCGGGCTGCCGACCGTGAAGTGCGGTTGAGACGAATTCCAAGCTCCCGTGCCCCGCTGCATTCCGCAGCGGGGCACAGTGTTGGAAGAGGAAGTGAAGACGTTCAGATCAGGCTGATCTGACCGGCCTGTTCGTCCACCTGCGCCAGCAGTTCGGGGCCGTTGTTCCTGACGCTGTTGACCAGCGACGGCACTTCGCGCACCAGAATGTCCGAAACCGCTGCGGGGTAAGGCGTTTCCAGCAGCGATTCGGGAGCGGGGTGGTCGGGGTCCAGCCACGCGTCCCAGTGCTCGCGCGGCATCGGCAGGGGCATGCGGTCGTGGACCTTGGTCAGATCACCGACCGCATCGGTGGTCAGGATCGTGCAGGACAGCAGGGGCTGCGCCCCGTCGCCCTGGCTGCGGTCACGCCAGACCGACCAGAGACCCGCCATGTAGAGGCGTCCCCCGTCGGCGCGCGACATGAAATACGGCCGCTTGACGGCCTTTCCGAGCGCATCGGCCTCGGTGACCCACTCGTACCAGCCATCCATGGGCACCAGGCAGCGGCGCTTCTTCACCGCATCACGGAAGGAGGCGGTGGTGGCGGCCTTGTCGGCGCGGGCATTGAACAGCGGTTTGCCCTTCACCGGCATCCCGGGTTCGGCGGCCTTGGTCCAGGGCGGGATCAGACCCCAGCGCATCGCCCGGATGCGCAGGGTGGCCGGGTCCTCCGGATGGTCGCGGTCATGGCGTTCGACGACCGTGAGCACCTGATTGGTCGGGGCCACGTTGTAATTCGGATCGAAGCCCTTGTCGCCGGTCTCGTCGATAGCATCGAGCTCGACGGCCAGCTTCGCGGGATTCGTCGTGGTCGCGTATCTACCGCACATGACGACCATGCTGCCATCGCGTACCGACAGTCACCAGAAGTGAATCGCCCGCGATGTGATGGCAATTGACATCACTTGGACGGTATGAGACGTTCGTCTCATCACACTCTCATCAAGGGACGCCGCCAATCATGACTGCAACCGAAACCGCCCCGCTCGATCAGGCCGACACGCTGACTTCGGTCAACCCTGCCACCGGCGAGGCCCTCGCCACCTACAAGATCGATGATGAGGCGGCGGTGCGCGCGGCCGTCGCCAAGGCCCGGACCGCCGCCACCACCTGGGGCGCGCTGACCTACGCCGAGCGCAAGAAGCACATCCTGCGCTGGGGCAGCAAGCTGGTCGAGAAGTCCGACGAGCTCAGTGAACTCATCCACGCCGAGAACGGCAAACCCCTCGACGACGCCTTCCTCGAGCTCATGCTGGCCCTCGAGCACATCAAGTGGGCTGCCTCCAATGCCGAGAAGGTGCTCAAGCCCAAGAAGGTCGCGCCCGGCGCGTTCATGGCCAATTTCGCCGCCCACCTGGAGTACCGCCCGCTCGGCGTGGTCGGCGTGATCGGACCGTGGAACTACCCGATCTACACCCCGAACGGCTCCATCGCCTACGCACTGGCCGCCGGCAACTGCGTGGTCTTCAAGCCGAGCGAATTCTCCACCGGCATCGGCAATTTCGTGGCCAAGGCGTTCGCCGAGGCGAATCCGGAACTGCCGGACGGTGTCTTCATCACCATCAACGGCTACGGCGCGACCGGTGCGGCGCTGGTCGAGTCCGGCGTCGACAAGCTGGCCTTCACCGGGTCCACCGCGACCGGCAAGAAGATCATGGCCTCCGCCGCCGAGACCCTCACGCCGGTGCTGCTGGAGTGCGGCGGCAAGGACGCGGTGATCGTGGCCGCGGACGCCGACGTCAAGGCCGCCGCCGACGCGGTCGCCTGGGGCGCCACCGCCAACTCCGGCCAGACCTGCGCGGGCGTGGAGCGGGTGTACGTGGACAAGGCGGTCGCCGACGAGTTCGTCGCCGAGGTCAAGCGCATCCTCACCGACATCAAGCCGGGTTCTGACGCCAAGGCCTCCTACGGGCCGATGACCATGCCCAGCCAGGTCGACATCGTGCGGCGGCACATCGACGACGCGCTGAAGAACGGCGGCAAGGCCGTGCTGGGCGGGCCCGAATCGGTCAAGGGGCCCTTCATCGAACCGGTCGTGCTGGTCGACGTGGACGAGTCCTCGGATGCGGTGTGCGAGGAGACCTTCGGGCCGACCGTCACCATCCGCACCGTCAACGGCGTGGACGAGGCCGTGGAGCTGACCAACAAGAGCAAGTACGGGCTCGGGTCGGCGGTGTACTCGAAGAATCAGGGTATGGAGATCGCCCGGCGCCTCCAGGTCGGCTGCACCTCGGTGAACTCGGTGCTGTCCTACGCGGCGATCTCGGGGCTGCCGTTCGGTGGCGTGCGCGACTCCGGCATCGGCCGCATCCACGGTGCGCCGGGCCTGCTGGAATTCTCGCGTCCGCACTCGATCGCGGTGCAGCGCTTCGCGATTCCCGGCATGGCGCTGCTGTCCTACACCCGTACCGACCGCACCATGAAGCTGCTGCGCAAGATCGTGCCGCTGATTCACGGGCGCGCCAAGTAGGGAGAGCCGACCCTCGGGACTCTCAGGGGTGAAACCCCGACCACCACAGGAACAGCGCTCAGCGGTTCCCTGAAATGCCGAGCGTCACAGGCAGTTGATGCCGGTCTCCACCATGGAGACCGGCATCGCGCGTTCACTGAGCCGGTGGCAGGGGCGTGGGGGCGAAGAACTCTTCGAGCGGGGTGGGACCGGTGTAGCGCTGACAGTTGCAGCGTGCCCAGGCCTTGATACCGACGCCAGTTTTACGGAAGGTCTCGGCGTGGCAATGACCCGCTTCGCGGTCGTGCAGGGCGAGGTCGTGGCCGCAGCCGCAGACGGCCGGGCCGGCCGCGGTGCCGGGTTTGCTGCGGCGGGAGCCAAATCGGCCCGCGAGCCAGCCGCCGCCGACGAGCGCGCCACCGATTACGAGGCTGAATGGATCGATCACAGACTCAGTATACGTACTCATATACGTATACGTCTAGGCTTGTCCATGCTCGACGGAACAACCATCTGGTGAGTTCGGGGTAACTCATCGGGGACGCGGGAGTGCGAAGATGGCCATGTGACTTTCTGGCCCGCGCCCCACGTCCGAGTTCCCGTCCACGCGACCGTGACCCTGCCCGGCTCCAAATCCATTACCAATCGGGCGCTGATCCTCGCCGCGCTGGCGGATCGGCCGTCCACCATCACCGGCGCGCTGCGCAGCCGGGACACCAACCTCATGATCGCGGCGTTGCGGGCCATGGGCACCGGCATCGAGGGCGAGGGCGAGACGCTCACCGTCACCCCGCCCGCCGAATTCACCAGCGCCATGGTCGATTGCGGGCTCGCGGGCACCGTCATGCGCTTCCTGCCGCCGGTCGCGGCGCTGGCGCGCGGCGATGTCGCCTTCGACGGCGACGAGCAGGCGCGGATGCGGCCGCTCGGCACGATCCTGGACGCGCTGCGTGCACTGGGCCTCGACATCGACGGCAACCAGCTGCCCTTCGTGGTGCACGGCATGGGCGCGCTGCGCGGCGGTCCGGTCACCATCGACGCCTCGGGCTCCTCGCAGTTCGTGTCCGGTCTGCTGCTGTCGGCGGCGCGGTTCGAGCAGGGCGTCACCGTGAACCACGACGGCGCGGCGCTGCCGTCCATGCCGCACATCGAGATGACCGTGGAGATGCTGCGGCGGGCCGATGTCCGAGTGGACGCGCCCAACGATCCGCGCAAGGCGCAGACCTGGACCGTGGCCCCCGGCCCGATCCGGGCGGTGGACTGGGAGGTCGAGCCGGACCTGTCCAATGCCACCCCGTTCCTGGCGGCGGCGGCCGTCACCGGCGGCGAGGTGAGCATTCCGCACTGGCCGCGGCTCACCACCCAGCCGGGCGACGTGATCCGGGAGATCCTGGTGCGCATGGGCGCCGAGGCGCGCTTCTTCGACAGCGTGCTCACCGTGCGCGGGCCCGAGCGCCTGGCCGGCATCGACATCGACCTGCACGACGTGGGTGAGCTGACCCCGACCGTGGCCGCCCTTGCGGCACTGGCGGATTCGCCGTCCCGGCTGCGCGGCATCGCGCACCTGCGCGGGCACGAGACCGACCGGCTGGCGGCGCTCGCCACCGAGATCAACCGGCTGGGCGGCAAGGTCACCGAGACCGAGGACGGGCTGGCCATCGTGCCCAACCCGCTCACCGGCGGGCAGTGGCGCTCCTACGCCGACCACCGGATGGCCACCGCCGGCGCGATCATCGGCCTGGTGACACCGGGTGTGGAGATCGAGGACATCGGCACCACCGCCAAGACGCTGCCGAACTTCGTCGAACTCTGGGACAGCATGCTCGGCTCGTCGGGAGCAGACCACTGAGGCGGCGCGAGTACGACGAGTCCGATGTCCGGGTACGCCCGGGCAAGGGCTCGCGTCCGCGCACCAAGACCCGGCCGCAGCACCTGGATGCCGAAGCGGCCATGGTGGTTGCGGTGGACCGCGGACGCTGGGGGTGCGTGCTGGACGGGGATCCCGACCGGCCGCTGACGGCCATGCGGGCACGCGAGCTCGGCCGCACGCCGATCGTGGTCGGCGATCAGGTGGACGTGGTCGGCGACCTGTCCGGCAAGCCCGACACCCTGGCCCGCATCGTGCGGGTGGTCGATCGGCGAACCGTGTTGCGCCGCACCGCCGATGACACCGATCCGTTCGAGCGCGTGGTGGTGGCCAATGCCGAGCAGCTGTTCATCGTGGTGGCGCTCGCCGATCCGCCACCGCGCACCGGATTCGTGGAGCGGGCCATGGTGGCGGCGTATGTCGGTGGGCTGCAACCGATTCTGTGCCTGACCAAGCACGATCTGGCCGCCGACTCCGAATTCGCCTCGGCCTTCGAGGATTTGGATCTGACCATCGTCTACGGCGGCATCGAGGATCCGCTGGAGCCGGTGCTGGACCTGCTGGACGACAAGCTGACCGCGTTCATCGGGCACTCCGGGGTGGGCAAGTCGACCCTGGTGAACCGGCTGGTTCCGGAGGCGGAGCGCGCCGTCGGCGAGGTGTCCGGGGTCGGCAAGGGGCGGCACACCTCGACCCAGTCGGTGGCGCTGCCGCTGCCCGACGGCGGCTGGGTCGTCGACACGCCCGGCGTGCGCTCGTTCGGCCTGGCGCACATCACCCCCGACGACGTCATCCAGGCGTTCTCCGATCTGGCCGACGCCATCGAGAACTGCCCGCGCGGCTGCACCCACCTGGGCCCGCCCGCCGACCCGGAGTGCGCGCTCGACGAACTGCCCGGCAAGGAGCTCCGGGTCGCGGCCATCCGCCGCCTGCTCACCGCCCTCAATTCGAACGATCCGTGGTTCCGGGGCAGCAGCGACACCTGAAGCTAGCCCTGAGTTAGCTGGGAAATCGCCCATTCGATACCTTTTGTGCATAACCGGCACGAAGGGATGGTCATGAGCGAAGAACTTCCCGAGTTGCAGCACGCCAATGGGCGGCGGCACAGCGATGTCCGGCCCGCACCCGACGAGGCTGGTCGATCGGGGCGGGAACAGGACGATTCCGGGCCACAGGACCAGGACGAGACCCCGCCGCCCGCGCATCCGGACGACCGGTCCCCGGCCGACGCGCACGATTGGCAGGACGACTGGGATCGGGCGCGCTGGGCGCCCTAGCAACATAATCGGGGCATGGCATTCGCTGAATGGCGGCGCCGGCCCGAGGCGCCCGCCCGCTGGAATCCGCTCCCGCGGCTGGGCCGCGGCCTGGCCCGCCGCCGGACCGTCATGCGCATCGCGCCGGCGGTGTTCGCGCTCGAACGCTTCACCCGGCGAGTAACGCACGGCCGCAAGGGAATACTCGATGTCGCGGGCCTGCCCGCGCTGCAGCTCACGGTGGCCGGCCGCCGCACCGGCCTGCCGCGCACGGTCAGCCTGCTCTATGTCCCGGACCCGTACGACGAGAAGCGCTTCCTGATCGTCTCGTCGAACTGGGGCCTGCCCGAACAGCCGTCCTGGTCGGCCAATCTGCGCGGCGCCGAACAGGCCGAACTGCTGGTCCGCGGGGAACGGTTCCCGGTCGAGGTGCGGCAGCTGACGGGCGCCGAGCGGGATCGCGCGTGGCGGCGGGCGCTGGAGTTCTGGCCGGGTTACGCCATGGAGCAGCGGCTCGCGGGCACTCGCCGTTTCCGGCTGTTCGAGCTCACCCGGACCTGATCCGAAAATTGCTGCTGGGCGTTAGCTATCAGCGTTCGCGGCGGCCGGAACCACGCCTCAGTGCGGGCGCGTCAGGCGCATGCCATTGTCGAAGTCGATGCCCCGCAGCTCGGAACGGCTGGTGAGGCCGAGCTTCTCGAGAATCCGGGACATATGGTGCCCGACCGTGCGCGGGCTGACGAACAGTTCCGCGCCGATCTCCCGGTTGGTGAGCCCCTGGGCGGCCAGCCGGGCCACCTGGGACTCCTGCGCGGTGAGCGGTGTCGAGCCGGCGCCGGGCTTGGCGCCGGTGCCGGTGAGGTCCAGCTCGGAGCGGGTGCGGGTGGCCCAGGCGGTGGCGCCGATGAGGTCGAAAGCGTCGGCGGCGGCGCGCAATTGCTCGGCGGCGTCCCGGCGGCGGCGGACCCGGCGCAGCCACTTGCCGTAGAGCAGCTGGGTACGGGCGCGGCCGAAGCTGGTATGCCGGGTGTCGCCGACCGCCAGGGCGCGGCGGTAGTAGTGCTCGGCGCGATTCTCGTCGGCCAGCAGCGCCCGGCAGGAATAGGCGGTCGTCAGCGCCCAGCGAGCTCGCGTGCGCCGCGTCCAGGCCGCGATCAGCTCCGCGTACTCGGCCGCCTCGTCGAAACGGCCCACGCGGCACGCGGCCTCGACCGTGTCGAGGGTCGCCAGCCGGGCCAGCGTGGGATGCGCGGCCTCGTGGCCGGGCAGGTACAGCGCGCGCAGGCGGCGATAGGCCGACTCGGCATCCCCGGCGGTCAGCGAGTGGAAGCCGTGATGCCAGTACGCGCCGCCGATCAGCGCCGACACCGCGTGCGGGCGAGCCAGGGCCAGCGCGCGATCCACGCTCTCGGCCACCGTGTCCGCGTCGCCCCGCTGGGCGGCCAGCCGGGCCCGCAGGTTCCAGCACTGGGCCAGGATATTGGCCGCGCCCGCGCCGGCGGCCAGGTCGAACGCCTCGGCCAGGGTGCTCTCCCCCGCCTCCCAGTGACCGGTGGCAAACTGCACCACGGCCAGTTGCGGCAGCACGCCGAGCGCGGCCGACCGGCCGCCCGAATTGCGCAGGCCCCCGGCCACTCTGAGGTACGGCTCCAGCGCCCGCTCGGCCAGACCCCACTCGAGCAACTGCCCGGCCGGCGGCAGCAGACGTGCGGCCGCGATGGGCGAGGGCGCGGCCCCGGCCGCCTCGAGCTGACCGTCCAGCGGCAGGTCCGCCGCGCGGCCCACCGACCAGGCCGCCCGGTCGGCGAGCAGCCGCAGGCCGGCCGCGAGGTCGCCGCCCTGCCATGGCGAATCCGGGCTCACGGCAGCGGTTTCCGGCATCGCGGCGGATGCGCGGATGGCCTCGGCATCACGCAGCAGCAGGATGTGCGCCTGGGCCGGGTCGCCGGTGGCGAATTCCAGCAGGCCGGGTAGCCCGCCGCTGGCCGCGGCGATCGCGGCGGGCGTGGTGCGGGTCTCGGCGAGGGCGAGCAGACGCCGGGCCGACTCGATATCACCGCCCTCCCAGGCGAATCGGGCCGCACCGGCCAGCCGCACCCCGGCGGTGTCCGGGTCCGGGGTGATGGCCGCGGCACGGCGCAGCACCGCGGCCGCGGCCAGCGTTCCGGCGCGAGCCCGCACCCGCTCGACACCGTCGGCGAGCGACTGTGCCAGCGTGGGATTCGGGCCGTCGAGGACGGCGGCCAGCTGCCAGGTACGCAGGTCGCCGTTCTCGGGGCCGGGCAGGGCATCGGCCAGGGCCAGGTGGACGGTGCGGCGCTCGGCCGTGGACGCGGCGTCGTAGGCCGCGCCGCAGAACAGACGGTGCCGCATTTCGACGCGCCCGTCGGTGACCGTGAGCAGCCCGGCCGCCACCGCCGACTCCCAATCCGCCGCGGTGACACCGAGTTCGGTCGCGGCCGTCGCGACCGGGCACAGCGTGCCCCGATCCTCCGCGGCCACCACGGTCAGCAGGGTGCGCACCCGCGGCTCCAGGGCGGCCAGCCGATCGGCGAAGGCGGCACGCAGCCGCGGGCCGAAAGGCGCCGGTCCGCAGCCGATTCCGGCGCCGTCCTCGGAGTCGATGGGAAATTCCTGCAGCGCCAGCGGATTCCCGTCGGCCAGCCGCAGCATGCGCGTCGCGCGGGGCTCGCCGATGCCGCCGGAGCGCAGGGCCAGCAGCCGTCGCGCGTGCGCCTCGGTCAGCGGTGTGACGGGCAGCACGGGCAGCGGCTCCCACACCGTGGTGGCCGGGCATTCGCGCATCGCGGCCAGCAGCGCCACCCGGGCGGCGCCCAGGCGGCGCAGCGCGAAGGTGAGCGCCTGCCCGGTCGCGGCATCCACCCACTGGGCGTCGTCGACGATGAGCAGCAACGGCCGTTCCCGGGCGACCGTCGCCAGCAGTGTCACCAGGGCCGCGCCCACCAGGAAGCGGTCGGCCGGCCCGGCGTCCCGGCCGAGGGCCGCGGCCAGGGCCCGCGCCTGCGGGACGGGCAGCGCGGCGACCCGATCGATCAGCGAGAGCAGCAGTTCGTGCAGCGCGCCGAAATCCAGCTCCGATTCGGCGGGAAATCCACGACAGGTCACCACTCGAAAATCGGTGGCACGCAGTTCGGCATCGCGTAACAGTGCGGTTTTTCCGATTCCCGGTTCACCCCACAAGAGCAATCCCCCACCGCGACCCGCGCGTGCCTCGCTCGATACACGAGACAACTCGGCCTGTTCTCGTTCCCTCCCCTGGAGCAACCGGATATCGCGCACATTGCAAGCTACCTCGCCCCCGAGAACCGGACAAACTCGACTTCGCCGCCGTCCCATCGACTGAGATCACCTGGGAGATATGCGATTCCGAGTCCTTCATCGATGACCGATACGATGACCGATACAGCGACCGATTTTGATTCGCATACCGTCGGCTAAAATGCTGCGCGAATTCGATCCAAAATCGGGCGACTCGCCCAATTCGATATCCATTGCATTCCCAGAAGAATGCGTGCTAAACATTCGCCATCAGCTGAATTTCCGCTGATTCGATTGATTCCAAGGAGATTTCATGCGCAAGATCCGTGTTCTGGGTGTGGCCGCCGCTGCCACCGGTCTGCTGTTCGCCGGTGCGGGCCTGGCTTCCGCCGACGGCACCGCCCCGACCACCCCCGCCACGCCGACCACCGGATCGGCCGAGATCCTCACCAACGTCATCAAGTCGCTGATCACCGGTAGCGCCTCCACCCCGGGCACGACCCCGCCCGCCACCGGAAACTGATCCGACAAGCTCCCACGCCGTCCCGGATCGACGCCGAAGGGGGGTCGCCGATCCCGGCGGCCCGGGGTGCGGACACCGCCGGAAATAGTTAGCCTGCCGAGGTGGAAGACCGTGAGCGCAAGGAATTTTCGCCGCTCCTCGACGACGCCCTCGGGCCCGGCGCGCCCGTCACCCCGGAAGTCCGGATAGGGCGCAACGATCCGGAAGGCGGGCTGCCGGAATGCGTGCGCTGTGGAAAGCCCGCCGCCCTGCACCTGCGGGCGGTGTGGCTTTCCACCCGCGCCGTGCTCGCCGGAGACACCGATGTGGACAACCTGATCCAGGTACACGCCTGCGGCGGCTGTGCGGGCAGCGTGGCCGGGATGATCCTCATCAACTGGGACCCGCGTTACTGGGGCGAGTCGGTCCACCTGGAATGACGCCCGGGAGTATCACTCCGATACGAGAACTTCAGCGCGGCCGCACGATTCGCATGCCATTGTCGAAATCCACGTCGACCAGATCGGCCCGGCCGCTGAGCCCGAGCTTCCCGAACACCCGCGACAGGTGATGGCCCACCGTACGCGGGCTCAGGAACAGGTCGGTCCCGATCTCCCGATTGGTCAGGCCCTGCGCCGCCAGCCGCGCGACCCGCAGCTCCTGCGCCGTCAGCACCGAGGTCTCGCCGTGCGCGGTGACCGGTGCGGCCCGGCGGCCGGTCAGCTCCAGCTCTTGCCGGGCGCGCAGCACCCACTGGGCCGCGCCCATGCCCTCGAACGCCTCGGCGGCCGTGCGCAATTGCTCGGCCGCGTCGGCGCGCCGGCGGGCCCGGCGCAGCCACTTGCCGTAGAGCAGCTGGGTGCGGACATGATTCAGATCGTGGCGGGTGCGCCGGACGGCCAGCGCACGCCGGAAGTAGTGGTCGGCCCGATCGCCGGAGCACAGCAGGGCCCGGCAGGTGTAGGCGGCCGAGAGCGCCCAATCCGCGCGGGACCGCACCGCCCAATCCCGGATCTCCCCGTAATATTCGAGCGCGTCGGCCTGCCGGCCGACCCGGGTGGCGGCCTCCACCAGCTCCACCGCGGCCAGCCGCGCGTAGGTCGGATGCCGGGCGTCGTGGCCCGGCTGGGCCAGGGTCCGCAGCCGCAGGTACGCGGTCTCCGGATCTCCGAGGCTCAGCGCGTGGAAGCCCAGATGCCAGTGCGCCGACGCGATGAGCGCATGCGACCGGCGCGGCCGCGCCAGCGCCAGCGCCCGGTCCGCGCTGTCCAGCACCGTATCCGAATCACCGTGCAGCGCGGCGATCTTCGCGCGCAGGGCCCAGCAGTGGGCGAGCAGGTTCTCCACCCCGCCCGCCGCGGCCAGCTCGAACGCCTCGGCCAGGGTCTGCTCGGCGGCCGCGAACCGGCCATTGGCGAACTGGATGATCGCCAGCTGCGGTAGTAGCGACACCGCGGCGGGCGCCGAACTGCCCCGCAGGTACGCCGCCGCCTGGGTGTACGGCTCCAGGGCCGCGCCCGCCAGCCCCCACATCAGCACCAGCGGCGCCGGCGGCAGCGGACGGACCATGGTGTGGAAGCGCGAACCTTCCTGCACAGTAATTTCCGCCGGATCCAGATCGAGGACGCCGTGCCCGGCCACCCAGCGCGCGCGTTCGGCGTCGATCCGCAGGAGCACGGCCGTCTCGGGATCCACCAGCTCGGCATCACGCAGCAGCAGCCGGCTCGCCCGCTCCGGTTCTCCCGCAACGAATTCCAGCAGCCCGGCCAGCCCGCGCCCGGCCACCGCGGCCTGCTCCGGCCCGAGCCGGGCGGTGGCGCGATCGAGCAGGCCGCGCGCGGAGGCGATATCGCCGCCCGCCCAGGCGGATCGACCGGCCGCGGCCAGCCGCTCCCCCGCCCGCTCCGGATCCGGCGTGATGGCGGCGGCCTGCCGCAGCATGGCCGCGGCGGTCATGTGCCCGTGATCCGAGCCGGCGGCCGCCGCGATCAAGGCCGCGGCCAGCTCCTCGTCGGGGCACTCGGCGGCCATGGCCCGGTGCCAGATACGCAGATCCGCAGGGCCCGGTCCGGTCAGCGCGTCCGCCACGGCCAGCTGCGCGGCGCGGCGCTCGGCGGCCGTGGCGGCATCGTGAACGGCCGCGCACAGCAGGGCGTGGGTGCGTTCCACCCGGCCGTCGCCGACCGTGAGCAGGCCTGCGGCCGTGGCGAATTCCCACGCGGCGGCATCGACGCCGAGAGCCGCCGCGGCGGTGGTCACGATACCCAGCACACCGCGGGTCTCGGTGGCAGCGACGGTCAGCAGCACGCGCACCCCGGCGGGCAGCGCGGCGACGCGATCACGGAAGGCCGCGCGCAGTCCGGGCCCCAGCGCCATCGGCTCGGGCGCGGTGCCCGCGAGATCACCGACGACATCCGGCAATTCGTGCAGGGCCAGCGGATTGCCGCCGGCCACGGCGAGGATCCGGGCCAGCCGCAGCGCGCCCAGCGGGCCGTGCCGCTCGGCGACGAGGCGGCGGGCGTCGGCCTCGGGCAGGCCGGTGACCGGCAGCGCGGGCAGTTCCCGCCAGAGCGTGTCGGCCGGATCGTCGCGCAGCGCCACCAGCAGCGTCACCGGCGCCGCGGCCAGCCGGCGGATGGCGAACACCAGCGCCTGCGCCGACTCCGGATCCACCAGCCGGGCCTGGTCCACGACCAGCAGCAGCGGGCCCTCGGCCGCGAGCGCCGACAGCAGCCGCACCAGGGCGGTGCCGACCAGAAAGGCGTCGGCCGCACCGGCGTGCAGGCCGAGCACCACGCCCAGGGCCCGGGACTGGGCGGTGGGCAGCGTCGGCAGCCGGTCGGCCACCGGCAGCAGAAGTTCGTGCAGGGCAGCGAAATTCAGTTCGGATTCGGTGCTCATGCCCTGACAGCGCAGCACCCGGAAGTCGGCGGCGCGATCGACGGCGGCGCGCAGCAGCGCGGTCTTGCCGATGGCCGGATCGCCGTACAGCACCAGCGCCGATCCCCGCCCCGCCCGGGCCGCCGCGAGAGCGCGATCCAACTGGCTCCGTTCGCGTTCCCGCCCGTAAAACTTCAGGTCCTCCCACACATCCCGGAATTTACTCAGCTAATAGAGCGCAACCAAGCTACCGTCGAGTAAATGGCACAAATTGTCTCGAATGACGCACATCACAAATTTGAGGGGAGTAATTCAATTAACGCGCAACCCCGTTCGCGCGATAAAAGTGCCCTTGTTTGCGAGCCCAGCGAAGTGAAAAGGGTACGAATGGGATTCGGATCGGCGGCGGGCAGCAACGATCGCACCCATAGACCGAGTACCCCTTGCTGGGCCGCCGAAACACCTGAGCGGCAGGAAATTTCACCGAAAGCCAGCCCGGACAGCCCTGTGGTCGCTGGAATTGGATGCTCTTTCAGGATCAGCCGTGCGGTTCATTCCCGAAAATGCCAGTGCCCCCGGCGATTTCGCCGAGGGCACGGTTTCCGCTCGAGCCGGGGACCGGCATTCGATCAACGGAAGATGGTCATGTACCACAGGCCGTCGGCGCCCTGATCGCACCGCCACTGCCAGCCGTCCTCACCGCGCAGCTGCACGCCGCCCGCCTGGAACTGGCCGCCATTGCCGTCGGCGGCGCAGGCGTCGACGGTGGCGTAGTTGCCGTCGACCGTCAGGGTCTCCGCGTGCGCGGTCGCGGCGCCCAGCCCGGCGATGCCCAGGGCCATGGCGGTGAGGGCAAAAGTCTTGCGCATGATCGTGATTCCTTCCTGCTCGGCCGCCCCACGGCGACCGGACTGGAACCCATTTCAGCGAACCGATCGTGACTGTTTCATGACCACGCGAAAACCGCTGGTCCAGACCGGAAAACACGACGCCCCGGGTGTGAACACCCGGGGCGCAGTGCGTTTCGATTCGCGCGGTGGCGGAGCCTGGCTCAGTGACGGCGCTTGGAGCGCGGGGCGCGGTCGGCCTTGCCCTGGGCGCGGGCCGCCTCACGGCGCTCGCGGCGGGTGCCGCCCTGACCGTCCTCGAGGCCGTACTCGTCACGGTCGCTGCGGATGGCGGCGTGACCGCCCTCGTCCGGACCGGAGTAGGACAGGCCGCGCGGACCGGACTCGTCGATGCCCTTGGCGCGCAGGGCCGCCGGAACGCCATTGCCGTTGGCGGCCGCGTCCTCCTCGGTGGGCAGCGGGCGGTTGCCGACCGGCGACTGCAGGCCCGCGGCCACGTTCACGCCGACCGGCTGCGGCTGCTGCACCTCGACCTGGAGGTTGAACAGGAAGCCGACCGACTCCTCCTTGAGGCCCTCGAGCATGGCCGCGAACATGTCGAAGCCTTCGCGCTGGTACTCGACCAGCGGGTCGCGCTGCGCCATGGCGCGCAGGCCGATGCCCTCCTTGAGGTAGTCCATCTCGTAGAGGTGCTCACGCCACTTGCGGTCCAGGACGCTCAGCAGGATCTGGCGCTCCAGATTGCGCATGCTGCCCTCGCCCGCGAGGCCGTCGATCTCCGACTCGCGGTTGTCGTAGGCGGCGTGCGCGTCCTCGAGCACCGCGTCCAGCAGCTCCTCGCGGGTCAGCTCGCCCACCTCGCCGCCGTCGCTCTCGCCGGTGAGGTCCTTGTAGTCGATGCCGATGGGGTACAGCGTCTTCAGCGCGCCCCACAGCTTCTCCAGATCCCAGTCCTCGACATAGCCCTCGGCCGTGGCGCCATTGACGTAGGCGGTGATCACGTCGGTGATCATCTCCTGCACCTGGCCCTCCATGTCCTCGCCCTCGAGGATGCGGGCGCGCTCGGCGTAGATCACCTTGCGCTGCTGGTTCATGACCTCGTCGTACTTGAGGACGTTCTTGCGGATCTCGAAGTTCTGCTGCTCGACCTGGGTCTGCGCGGACTTGATGGCACGCGAGACCATCTTGGCCTCGATCGGCACATCGTCGGGCAGGTTCAGCCGGGTCATGATCGACTCGAGCGCGGCGCCGTTGAAGCGCCGCATCAGCTCGTCACCCAGCGACAGGTAGAACCGGGACTCGCCCGGGTCGCCCTGACGGCCGGAACGACCGCGCAGCTGGTTGTCGATGCGCCGCGACTCGTGCCGCTCGGTGCCCAGCACGTAGAGGCCACCCGCGTCGCGGACCGCCTCGGCGTCCTCGTCCACCTGCTCCTTGACCCGCTCCAGGGTCGGGTGCCAGTGGGCCTCGTACTCGTCCGGGGTCTCCACCGGGTCCAGGCCCTGCCGGCGCAGCAGGATGTCGGCGATGATGTCCGGGTTGCCGCCCAGCACGATGTCGGTACCACGGCCGGCCATATTGGTGGCGACGGTGACCGCGCCCGGGCGACCCGCCTCGGCGACGATCTGCGCTTCCTGCTCGTGGAACTTGGCGTTCAGCACGTTGTGCGGGATACCGCGCTTGGTCAGCAGCTTGGACAGGTACTCCGAGCGCTCGACCGAGGTGGTGCCGACCAGGACCGGCTGACCCAGCTCGTGCTTCTCCTGGATGTCGTCGGCGACCGCGGCGAACTTGGCCTCTTCGGTCTTGTAGATCAGGTCGGACTGATCCTGGCGGACCATCGGCTTGTTGGTGGGGATCGGCACCACACCCAGGCCGTAGGTCTGGTGCAGCTCGGCCGCCTCGGTCTCGGCGGTACCGGTCATGCCCGAGAGCTTGTCGTAGAGACGGAAGTAGTTCTGCAGCGTGATGGTGGCCAGCGTCTGGTTCTCCGGCTGGATCTCCACGCCCTCCTTGGCCTCGATGGCCTGGTGCATGCCCTCGTTGTAGCGGCGGCCCACCAGGATTCGGCCGGTGAACTCGTCGACGATGATGACCTCGCCGCTGCGGACGATGTAGTCCTTGTCCTTGGCGTAGAGCTCCTTCGCCTTGATGGCGTTGTTCAGGTAGCTCACCAGCGGCGAGTTGGCCGCCTCGTACAGGTTGTCGATGCCCAGCTGGTCCTCGACGAATTCGACGCCCGCCTCGTGCACACCGATGGTGCGCTTCTTGATGTCGACCTCGTAGTGCAGGTCCTTCTTCAGCAGCGGCGCGATGCGCGCGAACTCCGCGTACCACTTCGAGGAGGCGTCGGCCGGGCCCGAGATGATGAGCGGGGTGCGGGCCTCGTCGATCAGGATGGAGTCGACCTCGTCGACGATGGCGAAGTTGTGCCCGCGCTGGACCAGATCGTCCAGCGAGTGGGTCATGTTGTCGCGCAGGTAGTCGAAGCCGAACTCGTTGTTGGTGCCGTAGGTGATGTCCGCGGCGTACGCGTCGCGGCGCTCGGCCGGGCTCATGCCACCCAGGATCACGCCGACCTCGAGACCGAGGAAGCGGTGCACGCGGCCCATCCACTCGGCGTCGCGCTTGGCCAGGTAGTCGTTGACGGTGACGACGTGCACGCCCTCGCGGGAGATGGCGTTGAGGTAGGCGGGCAGCACACAGGTCAGGGTCTTGCCCTCACCGGTCTTCATCTCCGCCACATTGCCGATGTGCAGGGCGCCGCCGCCCATGATCTGCACCTTGTAGTGCTTCTGGTTCAGCACTCGCCAGGACGCTTCCCGCGCGGTCGCGAAGGCTTCCAGCAGCAGCTCGTCGAGGCTCTCGCCGTCGGCGTAGCGCTGCTGGAACTCCGCGGTCTTGGCCTGCAGCTCGGCGTCGGTGAGGGCCGTGTACTCCTCGTCGAGGGCGATGACCTCGTCCGCCAGACTTGCCAGCCGCTTGACCGTGCGACCTTCACCAATCCGTAGCAACCTTGAAAAACTCAGCGCAGGCACGGGTCTTGTAGTCCTCTGGTCGGTGTTGTCGGTAGCCCCCACCATGGCGGGAAGCCTGCGCGCGGGCGCGCAATCACTAGCCATGGTAATCCGGTGCCCATCGTAGGTGCTGAACTGCGCGGGCGAGGGCGTGCGTGCTGAGGGAAAGCTGTGAAACCGGGCCGCCCGCACGGTTGCCCGGGAGCCGATCGGGGGCGCCAGCGACCGTTCAGCGAATGATCTTGCGTCCGAGGCTGATTCGTTACCCCTGACGTAGGATGTAGGGGGTCCGGCGTGCGGAGGCCTGCGCCCGCGCACCCGGAGCAGGGGACACCGCTGACGGTGTGTGATCTCGGGCAGTGCCGCCCATCCATTCCCCCAGGTGATCGGATTGCGATAGCTTGCCTTCGAAGAATGCCACGGCAACATTTGATGGAAGAACCGCCGGCGCCTAGGCAGGGGGACACTGCGGGCGCAGGCAGGGACTAGGGAGTAGCGGGCAGCGTGATCACCAGACTGACGCCGCAGGACGCGTCGTTCTACCGGCTGGAATCCAGCAGCAACCCCATGCACATCGGTTCCCTGGCCATCCTGCGCAATCCCGCGCCGGCCGGAAACTCGGGGCACGGGCCGCTGGACTATGACCGCCTGGCAACCCTGGTCGAGTCGCGGCTGCCGCTGGTGCCGCTGTACCGCCGCAAGGTGCGGGAGATCCCGTTCACGCTGGGCCGCCCGGTGTGGGTGGACGACAGCCACTTCGACATCACCTATCACATCCGCCGCTCCGCCCTGCCCGAGCCGGGCACCGACGAGCAGCTGCTGGACCTGGTGGCGCGGCTGGCGTCACGCCCCCTCGACCCTTCCCGGCCGCTGTGGGAGATGTACCTGGTCGAGGGCCTGTCCGAGGGCCGCTGCGCCATCTTCACCAAGACCCATTCGGCCCTGGTCGACGGGGACAGCGCGCTCGAGATCGGGCATGTGATCCTGGACACCTCGACCGCGCCCCGCGAGGTCGCCGACGACGCCTGGATCGCCCATCGCGAGCCCGCCGACCTCGAACTGCTGCTCGGCGCGGTGCTGCACCTGGCCACCCAGCCGCGCGAGGGCCTGGAGGTGGCCCGCCACCACGTGGCCGAGGCCTTCGCCATGGTCGACGCCACCGGCAAGGCGGTGCAGAAGCTGGTGTCCATGGTCCGGGCCGCGGCCATCGGCGCGCCCGACAGTCCCCTGAACACCCGCACCTCGCGCAATCGCCGGTTCGAGGTGGTGCGCACCGAGCTCGAGGACTACCGGAAGATCCGCAAGCGGTTCGACTGCTCCATCAACGACGTGATCCTCGCGGTGGTGACGGGCGCGCTGCGCAACTGGCTGCTCTCGCGCGGGCAGGTGCTGACCGAGGCCGACGCGCTGCGGGCGGTCGTACCCATGTCGGTGTACGCCGACGGACCGAACGGCGAGCTCAAACCCGCGGGCGAGGTCACCTCGCTGCTGGTGGATCTGCCGGTGGGCGAACCGAATCCGGTGATCCGCATGGAGCACATCAAGCACGCGACCGAGCCCCATTCCCGGCATCAGCTCGGGGTCCGCGCCCGCACGCTGATGCACATGGCCGGATTCGCTCCGGCGAGCCTGCATGCCATGAGCGTGCGGTCGGCGAGTACTTTTGCAGAACACACGTTCAATCTGGTGATCACCAACGCGCCGGGTCCGCAGCAGCCCATGTACATCGGCGGTGCGCGGATGCTGGAGATGTACCCGGTGTCGCCGCTGCTGCGCTTTCAGGCTCTGAGCATCGGGCTCACGTCCTACGACGGACGGGTGTTCTACGGACTCACCGCCGATCGCGACGCCATGGCGGACATCGCGGTGCTGACCGCTTCGGTGCACGAGTCGATGGAGGAGATGCTCGGTGCCTGCGTCCAGTGAGTCGTCCCGCGTCTCGAAGAAACTACGGGTCTACGTCCCGGCCACGGTGCCGATGCTGCGGGAACTGGTCGCCGACCGCGAGATTCGCGCGCTCAACGACACCGCCTTCGCGGTGACGCCGGCGCTGCGCGAGGCCTATGCCTCCGGCGACGACGAGGAGCTGGCCGAGGTCGCCATGGCCGAGGCCGCACGCGCCTCGCTGCGGCTGCTCGCCGAGGAACAGGCCGCCGCGGAGGTGCGCGGCGATCGTGCGGGCGACGAATCCGGCGACGAATCCGATCCCGCCCCGGCCGGACCGGTCTTCCGCCGCGCGGTCATCGCCGCCGATGTGGACGGGGCGACCCTGCGCCCGGATCTGGACGACGCCGTGGTGCGGCTGTCCGGCCCGATCGCCTACGACCGCATCGCGTCCATCCACGTGGACCTGGCCGAGGCCGAGTCCGAGGTCGCCAAGGCCGTCGAGGTCATCGACGCCGCCGACATGGGCGACGCCGACGCCGAATTCGTGCTCGGCGACGCCGAGGACCACCAGCTGGCCTGGTACGCCGGTCAGGAACTCCCGTTCCTCCTCGACCTGCTGTAACCGGAAGGGTTCGCGGCCGTCTCGATGCTGGACTGCGGCTTGATAGACCTCCGCCTTGGAGCGGGGGAGCGAAGCGGAGGGGCAATCCAACACCGCCCCCGTAACCTACGATGCCGTAACCTGGCTGTGATGGTTGCTCATCACATGGGCGACAGGCGTACGACGACGCGCTGACCAGCGCGCACGACGACAGGAAGCGTTCCCGGATATGGCATCGAAGAGTGGTGGGTTCTCCGTGCGAGGACTGCGGGACTGGCTGGAAGCCCCCGTGGCCGAAGGCGGCACCGGCGGACGGACTCCCCTCGATACGCTGCGCGGCGCCGCGGCGCGCATCACCACTCCCCTGCTGCCCGACGACTACCTGCACCTGGTGAACCCGCTGTGGTCGGCGCGCGAGCTGCGCGGCCGCATCGTGGAGGTGCGCATGGAGACCGCGGATTCGGCCACCCTGGTGATCAAGCCGGGCTGGGGTTTCGACTTCAAATTCGAGCCGGGCCAGTACATCGGCATCGGCGTGCTGGTGGACGGCCGCTGGCACTGGCGCTCGTATTCGCTGACCTGCCCCCCGGATTGGACCGGCGACAGCGCGCACAGGGGCAGGCGGCTCATCTCCATCGCGGTGAAGGCGATGCCGGAGGGCTTCCTGTCCAGCCACATCGTCTCCGGGGTGCCGGCCGGGACCGTCGTGCGGCTGGCCGCGCCGCAGGGCGGGTTCGTGCTGCCGGATCCGGCGCCGTCCAAGGTGCTGTTCCTGACCGCAGGCTCGGGCATCACGCCCGTCATGGCCATGCTGCGCACCATGGATCGCCGCAATGCGGTCCCGGATGTCATGCATATCCACTCGGCCCGCACCCCCGACGACGTGATGTTCGGCGACGAGCTGCGCGACATGCACGACCGGCACCCGGGTTTCACCGCGCACCTGCACCTCACCGGCGAGCAGGGCAAGTTCGCGCTCGCCGATCTGGACGAGGTGGTGCCGGACTGGCGCGAACGCGAGGTCTGGGCCTGCGGACCGCTGCCCATGCTGGACGAGATCGAGAAGCATTGGGCCGCCGCCGGTCTGGAGTCCAAGCTGCACGTGGAGCGCTTCGAGATCGAGCGCAACGCCACCGCTGAGGGCGGCACCGTCACCTTCGCCAAGGCCGGCCGCTCCGCCGAGGTGGACGGCGCGACCACACTGTTGCAGGCCGGTGAGGGCGCGGGCGTGCAGATGCCGTTCGGCTGCCGCATGGGCATCTGCCAGACCTGCGTGGTCACGGTCACCGAGGGCCATGTGCGCGATCTGCGCAACGGCAAGGAGCACCGCGCCGGGGACAAGATCCAGACCTGCATCTCGGCCGCCGCGGGTGACTGCACCCTCGAAGTATGACGCGCACACCGTGTGAGACGGCCCCGCCCGAGAACGGCTACCCTCGATAGCAATCGAGCCTGAACACGGTCCCATCGGGACCGACCACCCGCGCAGCGGTGCGAGGCAGATCAACCACGGAAGGACTGCCGGTGGCCATCACCGACATCAAGGCATTCGCTCATCTGACGGCGGCCGATATCGAGACCCTGGGTCAGGAGCTCGACACCGTTCGGCGCGATATCGAGTACTCGCTCGGTGAACGCGATGCCCGCTACATCCGGCGCACCATTGCGGCGCAACGGATTCTGGAGGCCGCCGGCCGCGCCACGCTCTTCGCGTCGAAGAAGCGCTGGGCGTGGCTGACCGGCACCGCCCTGCTGTCGGTCGCCAAGATCATCGAGAACATGGAGCTCGGGCACAACATCAGCCACGGGCAATGGGATTGGATGAACGACCCGGAGATCCACTCCACCACCTGGGAGTGGGATATGACGGGCACCTCGGCGCAGTGGAAAGCCGCGCACAACTATTCGCACCACATGTACACCAACATCCTCGACATGGATGACGATCTGGGCTTCGGCATCCTGCGCATGACGCGCGACGAGGAATGGAAGCCGATCAATCTGGCACAGCCGGTCGCGAATCTGTTTCTGGCCGCGCTGTTCGAGTGGGGCATCGCGCTGCACGATCTGGCGGCCACCAAGGAGCAGATGGGTGTGCCCCCGAGTCGGCTGTTCCCCCCGCGTCACATCATCAACGAACCGAACAAGGCGTTCTGGCGCAAGGCCGGTAAACAGGCCGCCAAGGATTTCGTGATCTATCCGGCGCTCACCGGTCGTGCCTGGAAATCGACACTGAAGGCGAATGCCACCGCGAACCTGATTCGCAATCTGTGGGCGTACGCGGTCATCTTCTGCGGCCATTTCCCGGACGGCGCCGAGAAGTTCACCGTGGACCAGTTCGAGAACGAGACGCAGGGCGAGTGGTACCTGCGCCAGATGCTGGGCAGCGCCAATTTCGATGCCGGCCCGGTGATGGCGTTCATGAGCGGCAATCTCAGCTACCAGATCGAGCACCACCTGTTCCCGGATATTCCGAGCAATCGGTATCCCGAGGTCTCGGTGAAGGTGCAGGAGCTGTGCGACAAGTACGACCTGCCGTACACCACCGGCTCGCTGGGCAAGCAATACCTGTTGGCATTCCGCACGATTCACAAGCTGGCGCTGCCGGACCAGTGGCTCAAGCGGACCTCCGACGACGCGCCGGAGACCTCCTCGGAGCGCAAGTTCGCGGGCATCTCGCTGCCGTCCATGCCGACGTGGAACGGCAGTGAATGGCTGGCCGAGCACAGCGCTGGCGAGTGGCTGGCCGAGCACCAGCCGCGCTGGGGCCTGGACCCCGAGACCGGCGAGCGGCGCGGGCTGCGGTCGGCCATGCAGGAGGCCAAGGTGGCGCTCAAGGAGAAGGCCGCGCACGAGAAGCAGGTGTTGCGCGAGGCCAAGGCCGCACTGCAGGAAAAGGCCCGGACGGAAAAGGCCGCGTTGGCCGATAAAGCACAACGCGGAGGCTGGTTCTCGCGTAAACTCCGACGGAATCGCTAGCAGAGTCGAGTCACGAAAACAATGCGGTATTCGACACGTTGGAGATTCGATCTTCGCCAACCTACGGGACCGTAACCTACGGTAGTGTAACCGCCATGGCGATCTCGGATGTCAAGGAATACGCGCACCTCACCCCGGAGGACGTCGAAGCGATCGGGGCGGAGCTAGACGCCATCCGCCGTGAGGTCGAATCGTCCCTGGGCGAGAAGGATGCCCGTTACATCCGCAATGTGATCCGTCTCCAGCGCGGCCTCGAAATCAGTGGCCGCGCAGTGCTTTTCGCGAGTCTCTTCCCGCCCGCGTGGCTGGCCGGCGTGGCCCTGCTGGGTACCGCCAAGATCATCGAGAACATGGAGATCGGCCACAATGTGATGCACGGGCAGTGGGACTGGATGAACGATCCGGAAATCCACTCCACCAAATGGGAATGGGACAACGCGGGCCCGTCCGAACACTGGAAGATCACCCACAACTTCCTGCACCACAAGTACACCAATGTGCTGGGCATGGATGACGACATCGGCTACGGCCTGCTGCGCGTCACCCGCGATCAGCGCTGGTCGCCGTTCTATCTCGGACAGCCGGTCTACAACCTGCTGCTGCAGATGTTCTTCGAATACGGTGTCGCCATCCAGCATTTGGAGCTGGGCAAGGTCGCCAAGAAGAAGTGGGCCCCGGGTTCGCCCGAGCGCATCCAGTTCGAGGAGGACCGCAAGACCGTTCTGAAGAAGATCGGCAAGCAGGCCGCCAAGGACTACCTGATCTTCCCGCTGCTCACCGGCCCGGCCTTCCTGGGCACGCTGACCGCCAATCTGGCCGCGAACATCGTCCGCAATGTGTGGACCAATGCGGTCATCTTCTGCGGCCACTTCCCCGACGGCGCCGAGAAGTTCACCAGGTTCGACTGCGACAACGAGACGCAGGGCGAGTGGTACCTGCGCCAGATGCTGGGTTCGGCCAATATCTCCGGTGGCCCGGTCATGCACTTCATGACCGGCAACCTCTCGCACCAGATCGAGCACCACCTCTACCCGGACATTCCGTCCAACCACCTGTCGACCATCGCGGTGCGGGTGCGGGCGCTGTGCGAGAAGTACGACCTGCCCTACACCACCGGTTCGCTGCCGGTGCAGTACGCCAAGTCGTGGCGCACCATCATGAAGCTGTCGCTGCCCAACAAGTACCTGCGCCGCTCCACCGACGACGCTCCGGAAACCAAGTCGGAGAAGATCTTCGGCGGCGAGTCCAGCATCGACCCGATGACCGGACGCCGCCGCGGCCTGCGCACCGCGCTGCGGGAGGGCCGCCGCAAGCTGTCCCGGCGCGAGCCGGCCCTGGTCGGCTGAGCGACCCGGCATCCCGAAACGCCCCCCGCCGAGTTTTCGGCGGGGGGCGTTTTCGCGGGAATGGGCCGATGAGCCCCGTCGACCTCCGGCCTGGTTCACTGGACGCCGTGTGTTCCGAAGGTCCTGTCAGCGCCACCGAATGTCTGAGCGTCTACGACGCCATCAAACTGCGTCGGGATGTCCGCGCCGAATTCACCGGCGAGGTGGTCGACGACACCACGCTGCTCCGGATTCTCGAGGCGGCTCATCGCGCGCCCAGCGTCGGCAATTCGATGCCGTGGGATTTCGTGGTGCTGCGAGATCCGGCCACGCTGACGAAGTTCGCCGATCATGTGGCCGAGAAGCGGCAGCAGTTCCACGACTCGCTGCCGTCCGATCGCGCCGAGACCTTCAATCCGATCAAGATCGAAGGAATTGTGGAGAGCGGCACCGGCATCGTGGTGACCCACAATCAGGCGCGCGGCGGCACCCACGTGCTGGGTCGCGCGACCGTGCCGGAGACCGGTATCTACTCCACCATCCTGGCCATCCAGAACCTGTGGCTGGCCGCCACTGCCGAGGGCGTGGGCGTGGGCTGGGTGAGCTTCTACGACGAGCCGTTCCTCACCGACCTGCTCTCGCTGCCGCCGGGCGTGAAACCGGTCGCCTGGCTCTGTGTCGGCCCGGTTAACGAGTTCCAGCAGGTCCCGGACCTCGAGCGCTTCGGCTGGCGCAATCGGCGGCCCCTCGAATCGGCCGTGCACTGGGAACGATTCACGCCACGCACGGACGATTAGCCACGGACCGGCAGTCCCTGGACCAAGCCGGTCTGGTTACGCTCCCGCGACCGGACGACAGTCGAGGCCATGACGACTTCGACCGGTATCGCCCTCACCCCCGGCCTCTGGACCCTGGACGCCGCGAACTCCACCGTCGGCTTCTCGCTGCGCAGCTTCGGACTGCTGCGCGTGCGCGGTGAATTCCGGCGCTTCGACACCGGATTCGTGGTGGACGACGCCGGGTCGGCGGCCGTCGAGGCCACCATCCATCTGGATTCCTTCCACACCGGCAATGCCAAACGCGACGACCACGTCCGCCACGCCGACTTCCTGGATGTGGAGCGCCGGCCGACCATGACCTTCCGGACGCCCGGCCCGATCCGGATCGGCGAATCCTTCGACGTGAACGGCGAAGTCACCTTCGGCGAGCTGACGCGGCCGCTGGCCCTGACCGTGTCCTGGAACGGACAGCGGCCGCATCCGGTGACCGGCCGCCCGTCCATCGGCTTCACCGCCACCGGCAGCCTGGACCGCGGCGACTTCGGTGTCGGCCCGTCCTTCGGCGGCATGATCGGCCGCATCCTCACCGTCGACCTCGGCATCCAGTTGAACGCACCGGCCTGATCCGTTCAGATTCCCAGCGACTCGATCACCATCTGAGCGACTTTCGCGCCGGAGTACTGCTGTTGACCGGTGATGAGGTTGCCGTCGCGGACGGCGAAGGCGCGGAACAGGCCACCGCTGACGAAGTTGGCGCCCAGCGCGATGGCCTCGTCCTGGATTCGGAACGGCATCACGGTACGACCCAGGGCTTGATCCGAGAAGTCCTCCTCGACATTGGCGAAGCCGGTCATGGTCTTGCCCGTGATGAACGGCGTGCCGTCGTCGGCGACAACGTCCAGCAGCGCGCAGGTACCGTGACACAGCACCGCAGTGGGCTTCTCGGCGGCGTGGAATGCCCCGATCGTGGTGGCCAGATCCTTACGGCCCCGGAAGGTGAACATCGGCGACTGACCGCCACAGACCACGATGGCGTCGAAGTCGTCGTGGTCCAGATCAGCCAATACGGCGGTATCGTCCAGCAGAGCAGCCAATTCGGGGGTGTTGACGAAGCCCATGGTGATCAGATCGTCTGCCGACCACTTGCTCTCGTCGCGCGGGTCGGACATGGCGTCCATCTCGACTCGCCCGCCGTCGGGGCTGGCTATGGTGATCTCATAACGGGCTCTGGTGAATTCGTAATAGGGATGTGTGAGTTCGGCGGCCCAGAAGCCCACCGGGATGTTCAGCGTCGTCGAGGTCGCCGGGTTGGCGACCACCATCAGCACTCGTGGACGCTGGGCGCGGGTCACATCGATGATCTCGTGATGCTCGGTCGGCTGCGCGATGGCCATTGTCGGTCCTCGGATGGTAGGGAAGGACTTCTGACTGCGCACGCCATCCTTCTGGCGCGACGATCAGGTGACGGGTTCGCTCTCGGTGCGGGGGTTGAGGTAGCCGAGCTGGATCGGCCGCAGATCGCCATGCATGAAGCCTGCGCTGGTGACAGGCTCATCGGCGATGATGCGCCGCGCGGCGGCCTCGTCATCGGCGGTGAAGATCCCGACGCCGGTATTGACACTGCCCAGGGTAGGCCCGGCCACCAGCAGCACACCGGCGGTGTCCAGGCGCGCCAGCCATTCCCGGTGCGCCGCGAATGCCGATCTTTCGTCTGCGGTCATGGTGGCGATGAAATTGTCGCGGGGCGGATGCATCAAAAAGATCCACTCGGCCATTTGCCGAGTATACGTTCGCGGTGACAGTTGCCAGGTCGTTGCTTGCGCCGCAGATCCGACAACCCCAGACCCGCCCCGGCCAGCAGTACGAGCGTGTCCAACGGCAGCCGTAGCTGCCAGAACGTGTCCGCGAATCCATCCGGGTCGGCGGTCGCCGCACCGCGCAGCCCCGCGAGCCCGATCCAGGCCAGAGCCGAAGCGGCGAACCAGAATTGGCTGCGGGTGACCGGGCGCGCCAGCGCCACCGTGATCAGCGGAGCGACGTTCACCGCGATCAGCAGGCCCGACAGCACGATCCCGTAGACCGTTGCGGGACCGCTCAATTGACCGGTGTATCCGCGGCGCGCGCCCGCGTGCTCGGCGATCGCGTGGACGACGACGAGCGCGAGACCCCCGGCGACCGCGATGACCAGCGCCGCCCGGTGGAGCCACTCGTTGTCCCACACCCGCGCGACGTGCGCGCACAGCAGGCAGACCGCCACCAGCAGCACCACATCCGAGACGAGGCCCGCCAGACCACGGGTGACGAAGACGGAATCGACGCCGTCACGCCACTGCGGTTCGATGAAGATCGCGCCGACCGCCAGCAGCGACAGCACCACGGTGATGGGGCGGGTCCGCGGCGCGTCACACCACAGGGCGATCCGGGCCAACGCTACGGCGGCCGTGATCGCGAGGGCGATCGCGAAGACACTCTCCATCCGCTCCTCCAGCGGCCGGGCGCGATTCGTCCAGCAATCCACGCCCGCGCCGTTCGCATCGTGTTGTCTTGGATTGGTATTCGTATCGCTGCTCCGCGCAGGGGCCGGCCGCCGGGCCGCCTTCGGCACGGCGGCGCGCGGTACATCCCGCGGGTCGGAAATCAGGCCGCGATCAAACCGTCGATCGGACTCACACCATAGGTGCGGCTGACGGCGATGACCCGTTTCCGCGATCGGCGAGTCGCTGCTCGGATGACGGGATACCCGCGCACCGCCACGGTCCGTCCGTGTGTCAGCGCAGCGCCTCGGCCGGGCGATGGCCGATGACCGCGACATCCTCGAGGGTCACCACCGGATCCCCGGAGTCGCGCTTGCCGGTGATCGTGATGGTCCCGGTGAACACGTCGCCCTGCACCACAGTGCGGCCCGTCGGTGCGGCGAGCTCCACCCGGGCGCCGTCGATGGTGTAGTAGTCGGTCGGCCCGCCGCTCACGAACGCCAGAGTCCACACCGCCGCATCCGAATACACCAGCCCGTACACGGGATGCCGTTCCCCCGCGTGCTGTTCGGCATTGCGCAGCCGCAGATACAGGTCGTGGTCCGCCACCGGTTGCCCGCCCTCGGACCCGGTCACCGGAAGTGGCAGCGCCCCAGCGCTTCCCGTGCCGACCGCAGCGCTGCCCACGCCACAGCCGCCCGCCGCGACCACGAGTGCCGCGGCGCTGATCATCGTCCTCGCGACCATGACCTACCTCCGCTCATCTCGGTCACCCCGGGAATACCCAATCGACATCACCTCACCACCAACCATTTCCGCGCAGCACGCAAAAGACCCCGGCCCGCATCCGCGGGCCGGGGTCTCACCTGCACGAAGTCGTGTTCGCGCCGATCCTCACTGCGACGGCGCATTCGGGTAATCGCCGATGGCACCGATGGCACCGCCCACACCGCGCCGACCAGCGCACCGCCCCGGAAATCTCCACCCGCGCGGTTCAGGGAGTCGATCGGGATGCCGGTCAAGCGGTCGCGGGGCGCGTCCCTGCCGATGCCGATCGAGCCGGTTCGGATCCTCCTGACCGGCGGAAACAGGCTGGGCGACGGCCGCCGAAAACCGTTGGCACAGATGCGTGTCGGCTAGACCCGCTCCAGTACCGCCGAGGCCCCGATGCCGCCGGCGGCGCAGATGCCGAGCAGGGCGGTGGACTTGCCGGTCAGGGCGAGTTCGTTGGCCATGGTGGTGACCATGCGCGCGCCGGTCGCGCCGAAGGGGTGGCCGAGGGAGACCGAGCCCCCGTGCACATTGAGCTTGGCCGGATCGATCTCGCCCACCGCGGCGTCGCGGTCGAGGCGGGTCTTGGCCCATTCGTGGCTGGCCAGCGCCGAGACCACGGACAGGGTCTGGGCGGCGAAGGCCTCGTGGATATCTACGAAATCGATGTCCGCGAGCGACATTCCGGCCCGGTCGAGGGCTCGTGGCATGGAGACGGCCGGGCCGATCAGCACCTGGTCGCGCGGGTCGACGCTGACGAAGCTCCAGGAGCGGAAGGCGGCGAGGGGCTCGTAGCCGAGCGCGCGCGCCTTCTCCTCGCTCATCAGCAGCACCGCCGAGGCGCCGTCGGTGAGCGGGCTGGAATTGCCGGCGGTGACGGTGCCGTTCTCGGCGAAAACCGGTGCCAGCTTGGAGAGTTTGGCCAGGCTGGTGTCCGGCCGCACCAGTCCGTCCCGCGACACCGCGGTCCCGTCGGGCGTGTGGACCGGCACCACCTCGCGGTCGAAGCGGCCGGAGGCGATGGCCGCGGCGGCCCGGTGATGCGAGGTGGCGGCGAAGTGGTCCTGTGCGCCGCGCGAAATGCCGTGGATGCGTGCCATTTTCTCGGCCGACTCGCCCATGACCTCGCCGGTGGTGCGCTCGGCGATCTGGGGCCGGCGCGGCATCAGGTCGAAGAACGGGGCCAATTGGGTTGCGGCGGTGAGGTAGTCCTTGGCCTTGGGCTTGCCCAGCGCCAGCGGCGCGGCGGCGTGCACCAGCTTCTGCGGCAGCTTGATCTCGGCACTGCTGGTGGAGTCGCTGCCGCCGGCGACCATGATGTCGTACTCGCCGCGTTCGATGGCGGCCGCCGCCGACACCACCGCCTGCAGCCCGGACGCACAGGCGCGCGTCACGGTGTAGCCCTCGCAGCCCGTGTCCAGTTCCAGATCGAGCGCGATCTCCCGCGCGATGTTCGGCGCGCCGCTGGGCAGGATCACCCCGCCCCACACGATGGCCTGGACGTCCTGCTTGGCCAGCCCGGTCCGTTCCAGCAGCCCGCGCACAGCGCTATCGGCGAGGTCGATGGAGTCCATCCGCGTGAATTCGCTGAATGCCCGCACGAACGGGGTCCGAGCCCCGGCGACGATGACAGCACGGCGAGCGCCCTTGGTAGCCATGGCACAGTTTTAACTGATACACGCCGTAACAGCAAGAGGCCCCCGGACACAACAGGCGACCGGGGTCCTGTTCGTGACCCCGGTCGAAAGGTGGATGTTCCCCAGCCGCTGGTTACGCGAGCCTGATGAGCCCGTAGTCGAAGGCGTGGCGGCGGTAGACGACCGACGGTCGGTCGGTCTCCTTGTCCTGGAACAGGAAGAAATCGTGGCCTACCAGCTCCATCTGGTAGAGGGCGTCGTCAACCGTCATGGGGATCGCGGAGTGCTGCTTGGTGCGCACCACATGGCCGGGGCCGGCGGCTTCGTCCATCTCGTCGGCCGCGTGATCGTGCGCGATGGATCCATTGGCGGAGAACAGGGATTCGTCGATGAGATCGGCGGTCGCCTCCGACACCGAGATCGGTGTCTTGTCCCCGTGGTGGACGCGACGGCGGTCCTTGAGCCGGCGCAGCCGGCTCTCCAGCTTCTCGACCGCGAACTCCAGGGCCGCGTAGAAGCTGTCCGCGCGCGCTTCGGCGCGGACGACCGGGCCTTTGCCGCGGGCGGTGATCTCTATCCGCTGGCAGTTCTTGCGTTGACGACGGTTGCGTTCGTGGGTGAGTTCCACGTCGAAGAGGTAGATGGTGGGGTCGAACCGCTCGAGCCGAGAGAGCTTGTCCGCCACGTGAATTCGGAAATGGTCGGGCACTCCGCCCTCACCGAGGGTCCTGCCCTTGACCACGACATCCGCGATGGTGGCCCGAGTGGATGAATCGTCTGAGATGACCTCGTCATCGAGCAGCACCGTGGTGTCTGCGTTCTTCGCTGAGAGTCGTGAAGTAGTCGTCACGCGTACCTCCCGGATCTGGCCGCACAAGCCGCTCGTGCGGCGGGATTGAAACGTGTGCCGATCGATGAACTCGCTCGGCACATATGTCCGAGGCGCCACCTCCAAACTTGCGGTTCGGGTGTCTGATCGCCAACCTAGTGCGCCAGCGACCCGTCCGCCAGTGTTCACGCAAATTTCGGAGAATCAAGCCGCGCAAGTAACCAGCACGGCACGAACCGCCACTCTCGCAGCAGCCAGCGCACGCACCGATTCCCGCACCGTGACACCCGTGGTCAAAACGTCATCGATCACCACCACCTCGGCATTTGCCGGAAACAGGGCACTCGGCGGGCGGGTGGTGGCTACTATGATCCGCCCGTGCAGATTGTGCTGGCGATCGCGGTGTCCCAGGCCCACCGAGTCGCGCACACCTGGCCGCATGCGCAACAGACGGACCAGCCGGCAACCGGGTAGCGAACTCGCCGCGACGTTCGCGGCACGCACCACCGGATCTCCCCCGCGCCGCCGGGCGGCGGACCCGCGACTGGGCGCCGGCACCAGCACCAGCGGGCGGGCGGTGTCCCGCAAATGATCCAGCCCCCTGGCCAATCCGGCGCCGAGCGGCCGCGCCAGGTCCCGACGGCACTGCTCCTTGATCGCCAGCACGGCCCGCCGCGGCGGGCCCGCGTAGCCGGCCAGCGCCCAGCACGGCACCCCGGGATCGGCGCGCGGACGGATCCGGATGGGCGGACCCGACAGCGCGGCGGCGCAGTCCGCGCACCACCCCGTCCCGGCCCGCCCGCACCCACCGCAGGCGCGCGGCAGGATCAGATCCAGCAGTTCCCCCATGCCCCTCAGTGTGCGCCTAGCCGGGCAGCACCGGAACCGCGTTGGCCCCCAGACCCGGAACTTCGCGCCAGTAGTCCTCGCGCCCTTCGGGATTGCGGGTCAGCTCCAGCACCGCGCGGGAGTCGGCCACGTACTCCTGGTCCGGCGAGGCGCTCAGCACGCGGACCGGCGGGGTGAGGTTCTGGGAGGTCTGGGCGCGGAACTCGGAGCCGTCCACCAGCACCCCGGCCACCGGATCCACATTGCCGTCGCGGCCCACCACGACCTTCTCGTCGCTGAGCCAGTCGATGGACACCGCGGGCGTGCTCAGCCCGATGGCCAGCGGCAGCGGCGAGGACAGCGAGAACTTCCCGTTCGGCTGCGGCACCACCACCGCTACATACACCTTGCCGTTGGCGATGAGGGCCGCCCGCGCCCCGGACGGCGAGATGCGCAGCTCGGTGATGGGCGCGCGCGGCGAGGTCGAATTGGCCGCCGCCGCGGTCAGTTCCGCGATGTCGACGTCCTGCACCGAGACATTGCCGGTGGTGCGGTCGTGCACGGCCCGGATCACCCGGTCGCCGTCCACCACCGACCAGGCCGAGCTGCCGTCGGCGGGCCAGGTGGGCCGGGTGAAGGTGCCGCCGGTGGCGACCGGGAAGCCCTGACCGTCATAGGTTCCGATGATCAGCGTGCGCTCGGGCTCGGGGTCCGGGCGGCCGGACTTGGCGACCGCGGCGACCAGCTGCCCGTCCGGCGACAGTCCCACCGACTGCAGGGTGTGGGTGGCGCCGAAGAAGCCCGGGGCAGCGGTGATTCCGTTGTCGGTGATCGCCACCAGCGACCCGTCGCGCACGGCGTGCATGCCGGCCCGGTTGCGGGCGATGGTGTCGGGGCTGCGGGCATCCACGTCGCCGCGCTGCCAGCCGCCGGCGTACTTGTCGTCGAGCGGCTTGCCGTCGGCGTTGAGCAGGTAGGGGCCGAGCACGTCGGCGCCGGAGAGGGTGAGCACGATCTGGGCAGCCATCACGTCGCGGGTGGGCGGGTCGAGGGTGGTGGCGCCGGAGAAGTCGACGCTCAGCCCGCCGCCGCCGATGCCGACATTGTCGACATCGCCATTGGCCCTGGTGATCGGCCCGCGCAGCGTGACCGGCGCGCCCATGGGGTTGCGCACGGCGGGCGCGAGCGCGGACTGGGGTCCCTGGGCGAGCAGGCCGAGCAGCCGCTGCGCCAGCTGGTCCTTACGGGCGGAGATCCAGCGCAGGTCGGGCACCATGGCCTGCCCTGCCAGGTTCGGGAAGAACAGCGAATAGCGATGGTAGGACTTGGCGAAGGCGGCCTGTTCGACGATCACGCCGGGCGGCAGATCCTTGATCCGCCACTCGCCGTCGATCTTCTCCATGTCGACCTTGGTCTCCAGGGTGCCGTCACCGGGCCGGTAGGAGCCGTCCGACGCCAGCTCGGCGATCTTGCGCGCCCGGATCACGTAGGTGGCGGAGTCGCCGTTGCGGGACTCCCGCAGCGTATTGGGCTGCGAGTCCACGATGCTGGTGGACGCCGCGTCGTCCCACTGCGCATTCGCCGCGGGCGAGAGGAACTGCCGGGCCGCCTGATGCCGGTCGGACGGATCGGCCGTGGCGGCCATGAAGTCCAGCAGCAGCTGCTCGGGTTCCCGCCCGGCGACGGGCGGCAGCGGCGAGGCGCTGGTGGGCTGGTGGTCCAGGCTGCCCAACGCCTGCGGTGCCGAGGAGTCCGGCAGGCTCGCGCACGCGCTGACACTGAGCAGGCAGCCGAACACCACCAGGGCCCGGCGCAGGCCCGCGGACGGCCTCCTCATGATTGGCCGTCCCCCTGGGCGGCCGACACCGAGCCGCCGGAGTTGTCACGGCCGGAACCGGTTCCGCCGGAACCGGCGGAATCATTGTCGGCGGCATGGTTTTCCCCATTGGCGGTGGCCTCGGCGGTGCCGTTGTCGGCCCCACCGACAGTGCCGTTTGCGTGCCCAGCAGCGGTGCCGTTTTCGGACCCAGCGGCAGTGCCGTTTTCGGTCCCGGCGGTGGTTCCGTCACCAGTCCCGGTGGTGGAGGGGAATTCCGGGGCGATGGCCTCGAATCCCGGTTCCTCGTCCCCGGTTTCCCCGGTCGGCGTTTCGGGGCCGGGTTCGGCCCCGAGGTCGTCCGGGCCCGTGGTGCCCGGTTCCACTGCGCCGGGCCCGGATTCGAGCACCGCCGCGACGGAGGCGATGGCCGCCGGGCCGGCGTCCGAGCCCGCGATGTCCAGGGCCAGCTGCTCGGGTGAGACCGCGCCGCGAATCTTGGGCGGCTCCAACGAGAGTGGGCTGGTGCCGACTTTGCGGCCGCGGACCAGTGGCAGGGTGAGCCGGAAGCTCGCGCCCACACCGATCTCGCCCCACGCCTCGAGCTTGCCCTCGTGCAGGTTGGCGTCCTCGACGCTGATGGACAGGCCGAGGCCGGTGCCGCCGGAGCGGCGCATGCGTGAGGGGTCCGAGCGCCAGAAGCGGTTGAACACCAGCTTCTCCTCGCCCGGCCGCAGGCCCACGCCCTGGTCGCGCACCACGATGGCGACGGCATTGGCGTCCGCGTCGCCGCGCATGCGCATGAGCACGGGCTTGCCCTCGCTGTGGTCGATGGCATTGGCGAGCAGGTTGCGCAGCACGCGTTCGACGCGGCGCGGATCCACCTCGGCCACCAGCGGTTCCTCGGGCATGTCCACCACCAGTTCGACGCCGGACTCCTTGGCCAGGTGCCGCACCGTGGAGACCGCGGCCCGCGCGCACATGCGCACGTCCAGCGATTCCACCTGCAGCTCGGCCACGCCCGCGTCGTGGCGGCTGATCTCGAGCAGGTCGTTGAGCAGTCCCTCGAAGCGGTCGAGTTCGTTGACGAGCAGTTCGGCCGAGCGCGCCAGCGCCGGGTCCAGGTCGTCGCTGGATCCGTGGATGAGGTCGGCCGCCATGCGCACCGTGGTCAACGGCGTGCGCAGTTCGTGGCTGACGTCGGAGGTGAAGCGGCGCTGCAGATTTCCGAATTCCTCGAGTTGGGTGATCTGGTTGGACAGGCTCTCGGCCATCTCGTTGAACGACATGGCGAGCCGCGCCATGTCGTCCTCACCGCGCACCAGCATGCGCTCCTTGAGCCGTCCGTCGGCGAACCGACTCGCGATCCGCGCCGCGGATCTGATGGGCAGCACCACCTGTCGCGTCACCAGCGCCGTGATGGCGGCCAGCAGCACCAGCAGCACGATGCCACCGATGAGCATGGTCCCGCGCATGAGCGACAGACTTCGTTGCTCATTGGTGAGCGGGAAGATCAGATAGATCTCCAGCGAGTCGATATCGGCCGAGGGGCTGCCGATGATCAGCGCCGAGCCCTTGTACCCGTCCGGGCTGGAGACCGTGGCGAACTGATAGGAGACCTGCCGCTGCTTGACGAATTGGCGTAGCTCGGCGGGGATCTCCTGGATGGCGCCCGAGGTGATCTCCTGCCCGCTGCCGCCCGTCATGGCCAGGGCCGCCTCGTAACTGCCTGCGGCGCCGCCGGTCTGGGTCCCGCCGGCGCTGCTGAACAGCGCGCGGCGGGCGTCGTCCAGGCGACTCTGCTGAGTACCCGAATCGTGCACACCGGTCAGTTGATTCTGAACGGTGTTGCGGGCGCGGCCCATTTCCTCGACGGCCGCGTTGATCTTCGCGTCCAACAACCGGTCGGTGATCTGACTCGTGAGCACGACGCCCAGAATCGTGATGACGATCAGCGACAGGGTGAGCGTGGACACGACAACACGCAACTGCAGCGAACGCCGCCAGACGTGGCCCAGTTGCTCGCCCAGATTGCGGAACCAGGCCACCGCTACCGCCAGCCACCGCTGAACGCGGTTTCTGGAGCCAGCGATCACGGCGGTCCGGCCTTGTAGCCCACACCTCGGACGGTCAGCACGATCTCGGGGTTCTCCGGATCCTTCTCCACCTTGGCGCGCAACCGCTGGACGTGCACGTTGACCAGGCGGGTGTCGGCGGCGTGCCGATAGCCCCAGACCTGTTCCAGCAGCACCTCACGGGTGAACACCTGGCGCGGCTTGCGGGCCAGCGCCACCAGCAGATCGAACTCCAGTGGAGTCAGCGAGATCTGCGCCCCGCCGCGAGTCACCTTGTGCGCGGGCACATCGATGACGATGTCGGCGATGGACAGCAGCTCCTGCGGCTCCTCCTCGGTGCGGCGCAGGCGGGCCCGCACCCGGGCCACGAGTTCTTTCGGCTTGAACGGCTTGACGATGTAGTCGTCCGCGCCACTTTCCAAACCCAGGACGACGTCGACCGTGTCGGTCTTCGCCGTCAGCATCACGATGGGCACTCCCGAATCGGCTCGCAGCACCCGGCACACGTCGATGCCGTTCATGCCGGGCAGCATGAGATCCAGCAACACGAGATCCGGACGCAGCTCCCGGACCGCGGTCAGCGCCTGCGTGCCGTCTCCGACGACGTGGGGGTCGAAACCCTCACCCCGCAAGACGATCGTGAGCATCTCCGCGAGAGCCATATCGTCGTCGACGACCAGAATCTTCGGCTTCATAACGTCTAGTTTGTCACCTCTCCGGCTCTGATTCGGCCGCCACGCCAACACTCGTGACCTGTCGGCGCACATCCAACCCTATCCAGCAATAATTTCCGCGAGGCGCGCGGCCAGTGTTGCCGGATCGTCACCGGTCCGATGCACCCACCACGGCCCGTGCCAGTTGATTTCGGCCAGCTCACGGTAGACAGTACCGGTGCGACGCTGCAGTCCCCCGTCTTTCTCGTAAGCGTCCAAAGCCCGTGCGGCATCGGCTTCGCCGCGCAGGCGCGCGCGTTCCTCGGCCACATCGACCGGAACATCCAGCAGAATCTGGACATCCGGGGCGGGCAATCCGAAGCGCTCGAACTCCAATTCCTCGATCCAGGCCACGATTTCGCCGTGCGCGTCCTGTTCCAGGCGGGCCGCGGAGTACGCGGCATTGGAGGCGACATAGCGGTCCAGTAGCACGATGTCGTTGTCCGCCAGCAGTTTCGAGAGCTCGTCGCGCGCGTCGGCGCGGTCGAGCGCGAACAGCAGCGCCATGGCATTCACAGACCGAGCGGTATCTCCATGACCGCCGCGCAGCGCCTCGGCGGCGAGGTCGGCATGCACGGAGACGCCGTAGCGCGGGAAGGCCAGGGTGGCGACCCGCAGCCCGCGGGCGCGCAGGACGGTGACAACGGCGTCGGTGAGCGTGCGTTTGCCCGCGCCGTCGAGCCCTTCCACCGGAACCAGTGCACCCATGCCGCGAGAGTACCGAATCGGCCGCGGTCCGCCCCGGCGGGATCCCGTTTGTTCGAAAGGCCCAGATTTTTGTAGCCATTTGATTGCTATAGTCCGGCAATGACTGCTGGACACGTGATGTCAACGCAGCTCAATAGAGCTTTTGCGATCCTCGCGATAGCGATTGCTGCTATCGGGCCTGCGGCCTGCGGCAGCAACTCCGGCGGCACGAACCCGGTCGCCGTGGCCGATCCACTCCGCCCCTTCGATCTGCAGGCCCACCGCGGCGGCCGCGGCATGACCATCGAGGAGTCGCTGCCCGGCTTCGCCAAGGCCATCGAACTGGGCGTCACCACCCTGGAACTCGACATCGTGCTCACCGCCGACAAGACGCCGCTCATCTGGCACGACCCGGTCATCCAGGCCGAGAAGTGCGCCGACACCGCCCCGGCCTTCCCCGGCGATCCGCGGTTCCCCTACGTCGGCAAGCTGGTCCACGACCTGACCCACGACCAGGTCCACACCCTCGACTGCGGCAGGAAGCTCGCGGGATTCCCAGCGGCACAGGAGCTTCCGGGCAACAGGATCGCGACGCTGCCGGAACTGTTCGATCTGGTGAAGAGCCACCCGGGCGCGTTCGGCACCGTGCGCTACAACGTGGAGACCAAAATCGAGGCCGCCCACCCCGAACAGTCCGCCACCCCCAGGGAATTCGTCGACGTCATTCTGGGCGCCGTCGAACAGGCCGGGGCCATCGGCAAGGTCGAGATCCAGAGCTTCGACTGGAGCAGTCTGCCGCTGGTGAAGGCCCAGAACGCGAACATCCCCACGGTCGCGCTGTACGACGAGACCACCTTCGCACCGAACAGCCCGTGGCTGGGCCCGATTCGATACGAGGAACACGCCGGGGATCCGCTGGACGCGATCAAGGCCCTGGGCGCGGACATCTCCTCCCCCGCCTACGTCGACCCCTGGAACATCGACGCGAAGGTCGGCGACAAGTACTTCAAGCTCACCACGACCGCCGAGTACGTCCGCGAAGCGCACGGCTTCGGCATCCGGGTGATCCCCTGGACCGTGAACGACAAGGCCACCATCGGACTGGCGCTCGACCAGGGCGTGGACGGCCTGATCACCGACTATCCGAACCGCGCGCGCGACGTCATGCAGGAGAAGGGCTACCCCCTCCCGAGGTCCTTCCGCAAATAAGCCACGCAAATCCGAAACGTGCGCCCTTCAACTCTTGTAGGGTCCCGGGCAACACTCCCCCTGCAAGGAGCGCAACCCTGATGAAGTCCCATCTCGCACACCACGGTCCGCGTGCCGCCCTGGCCGCCGTAGCGATCACCGCCGCCGCTCTTTCCGCGGCCGGTACCGCCACCGCCGCCCCCGTCACCCTCGAACCCGCCACCGCCGATCAGGCCGCCCCCGTGGCCGACTCCGGCTCGGCGTCCTCCCTGTCGAGCAACTCCGGCTCCAGCAATGTCGCCGGCACCGGCTCCAGCGCCAATGAACTCCTCAGCGCCGCCATCTGCACCATCCAGGGCGGCAAGTGGGTCCCCCTGATCGACATCTGCCTCAAGTAGCGGACGCACGGCGCCAACGAGATTCGGCCGGTCACCCTCTCGGGTGACCGGCCGAATCTTCATGCGCTACAGGCGGTTTCCGCTCAGTAGCGGTAGTGGTCCGGCTTGTACGGGCCCTCCACGTCCACGCCGATGTATTCGGCCTGGTCCTTGGTGAGCTTGGTCAGCGTGCCACCCAGCGCCTCCACGTGGATGCGGGCGACCTTCTCGTCGAGGTGCTTGGGCAGGCGGTAGACCTCGTTGTCGTACTCGTCGGGCTTGGTCCACAGCTCGATCTGCGCGATGACCTGGTTGGAGAAGCTGTTCGACATCACGAACGACGGGTGCCCGGTCGCGTTGCCCAGGTTCAGCAGGCGGCCCTCGGAGAGCACGATGATCGACTTGCCGGACTCCTTGAACGTCCACAGGTCGACCTGGGGCTTGATGTTGAGCCGGTCCGCGCCCGAACGCTCCAGGGCGGCCATGTCGATCTCGTTGTCGAAGTGGCCGATATTGCCCAGGATGGCCTGGTCCTTCATCGCCTTCATGTGGTCGAGCAGGATGATGTCCTTGTTGCCCGTGGAGGTGATGACGATGTCGGCCTCACCGATGGCCTGTTCCACGGTGACGACGTCGAAGCCGTCCATCAGCGCCTGCAGTGCGTTGATCGGGTCGATCTCGGTGACCTGCACGCGCGCGCCCTGCCCGGCCATCGACTCCGCGCAGCCCTTGCCGACATCGCCGTAGCCGCAGATCAGGACCTTCTTGCCGCCGATCAGCACGTCGGTACCGCGGTTGATGCCGTCGATGAGGGAGTGGCGGGTGCCGTACTTGTTGTCGAACTTCGACTTGGTGACCGAGTCGTTGACATTGATCGCCGGGAACACCAGCTCACCCGCGGCCGCGAACTGGTACAGCCGCAGCACACCGGTGGTGGTCTCCTCGGTGACACCCTGCACGCTCTCGGCGATCTTGCCCCACTTGCCCTTGTCGGTCTCGAGGGTGGCGCGCAGCAGGTTCAGGAACACCTTGTATTCGGCGGAGTGGGTGTCGTCCTCAGGCGGAACCACGCCGGCCTTCTCGAACTGCGCGCCGCGCAGCACGAGCATGGTGGCGTCACCACCGTCGTCGAGGATCATGTTGGCGGGCTCGCCGGGCCAGGTCAGCATCTGATCGGCGGCCCACCAATACTCCTCCAGGGTCTCGCCCTTCCAGGCGAAAACGGGAGTGCCCTTGGGCTCGTCGACGGTGCCGTGCGGGCCGACCACGACCGCGGCGGCCGCGTGGTCCTGGGTGGAGAAGATGTTGCAGGAGGCCCAGCGGACCTCGGCGCCGAGGGCGACCAGGGTCTCGATCAGCACCGCGGTCTGCACGGTCATGTGCAGCGAGCCGGAGATGCGGGCGCCCTGCAGCGGCTGCACGTCGTGGTACTCACGACGCAGCGCCATCAGGCCCGGCATCTCGTGCTCGGCCAGGCGAATCTCTTTGCGGCCGAACTCGGCCAGTGACAGGTCCGCCACCTTGTAGTCGATCCCATTGCGGACGTCAGGCGTCATCTTGCTGGACACTGCGGTCGTCATCTGCCTCTCCTGGTCGGCTGCTTCCCCCAAACCCTACGCGGCGGCTTGGTACTCGTACTCGGCGAGGATGCGCTCCCGCTTACGGGGTTGGATATTGGCCCGGCTCACGTCGCCCGCGTAGTGGGCGAGCAGGCGCGGATCCATGACGTGGCGCCACAGCGACGGGACCAATGCCAGCAGGATCATGGTGGCGTACCCCGCTGGAAGCTGCGGCGCCTCCTCGGAGGTGCGCAGTGTCTGGTACCGC
The DNA here is from genome assembly GCF_042754085.1 of Nocardia sp. NPDC059236. Taxonomy (NCBI): domain Bacteria; kingdom Bacillati; phylum Actinomycetota; class Actinomycetes; order Mycobacteriales; family Nocardiaceae; genus Nocardia; species Nocardia sp. NPDC059236. The sequence continues at coordinate 383,335 of NZ_JBHZAF010000007.1, read as the reverse complement.
CGCCCCGGATTGGCATGGTGGTCGCTGTGCCGCTGCAGGTGGAACATGAAGATATTGGTGACCAGCCGGTCGCTGTTCCAGCTGTCGCTCGGCGAGCAGCGGGCCCAGTTGCCATTGGGCCGCTTGCGTCGCAGCAGGCCGTAATGCTCGACGTAGTTGACGGTTTCGAGCAGGCCCGCGCCGATCACCGCCTGCAGCAGCAGATACGGCAGCACCCGCCAGCCGTAGACCGCGAGCAACCCGCCGAACAGCACGACGGTCATAGCCCAGGCCTGCAGGATGTGGTTGTGGATACTGAACCAGCGGTGTCCTTTACGGCGCAGGCGCTCACCTTCGAGGTGGATTGCCGACCGGAAGCCACCGATCACGCTGCGGGGCAGGAACTCCCACAGCGACTCACCCATGCGGGCACTGGCCGGATCGTCGGGCGTCGCGACCCGGGCGTGGTGGCCCTTGTTGTGCTCGACGAAGAAGTGCCCGTAGGCCGACTGCGCCAGCGCCATTTTCGACAGCCAGCGCTCCAATCGCTCGACCCGGTGGCCGAGCTCGTGGGCGGCGTTGATGCCGATGCCGCTGACGAACCCGAGAGTCGCCGCCAGCCCGAGCTTGTCGACGACGGACAGAGCGTCGCCGGCCCACATGTAGGCGGCGATGATCAGGCCGACCACCTGGATCGGCAGGAACATATAGGTGCACCACCGGTAGTACCGGTCATTGGAGAGTAATTCGTAATCCTCGTCGCGCGGATTGGTGCCGTCTTCCCCGACGACCCAGTCCAGGAAGGGAATCGCGATCAGAATGATGATCGGTCCGATCCACCAGAACACCTCCAGCTTGGTGTGCAACACCAGCTGCGAGGGCAGTAACGCACACCCGGGCGCGATCAACCCCAGCACCCACAGGTGTCGTTTCGGATCCGGCGAACCCAACCGTTTGCCGACCATTTGCACGTTTGCCCCGCTAATCAATACCTCGAAGAACTTCGCAGCTACATATCTTGAAACCTAGTCTCTGTTACAGCACCCGGCCGGACCGAAAGGTGGCCACCGTTACATCATGAGCAGTCGGTTCCGCCGCAACCGACCGCGTGGTTCCCGACACCGGGCCTCGAGCGCAAACCGGGAGCGAAACCGGGCTCAGCGAAACCACACATATCGAACCTGCGGGCGCCCGGTCCGACCGTAGTCGGTGCGCCGTTCCACCACGCCGTCTTCGGCCATCCGCTCCAGATACCGCCACGCCGTCACCCGGGACACCCCCACCGCGCGCCCCGCCTCGCCCGCGGACAGCCCGTCCGGCGCGGCCCGCACCGCCCGCGACACCTCGTCCATCGTCTGCGGCGCAATGCCTTTCGGCGAGGTGGGTCGCTGATCCGGAGTGCGCAGCACACCGAAGGCGCGATCGATGTCCTGCTGCGACACTGCCGTCTCCCCGGCCGGCAGCGCCGCCCGGTATTCGACGTAGCGGTCGAGCTTCTCGCGGAAGGCCGCAAAGGTGAAGGGCTTCAGCAGATACAGCACCACGCCGTGCGACACGGCCGACCGCACCATGGCCAGATCCCGCGCCGAGGTGACGGCGATGACGTCCGGCCGCGGCCGCAGTCCCGCCAGCGCCGCGGCGACGGCGAGCCCGCTCATATCCGGCAACCCGATATCCATCAACACCAGATCAATGGGGACGCCGGAAGATTGTGACCTTTTCGCGATCGAGATGGCGTCGCGACCGGTGTGCGCCACCGCGACCACCGTGAAACCCGGCACCCGCTCCACGTAAGAGCGATGTGCCGCAGCGATTTTCGGCTCGTCCTCGACAATCAGCACGCGGATCGCCGATGCCGGCGCGGCGTTCATAGCGGAAACCTCACGATCACTGCGGATTCCGGTTCCCGCCGCGCCCGCAGCTCGCCGGCGTGCCTGGCGACCAACCGGCGTACCAACGCCAGGCCCAGCCCGTGGTGGTCGGTCTTGGTGGAATAGCCGCGTTCGGTGGCACGGGTGAACAACTCCTCCGACATGCCCGGGCCGCTGTCGGCCACCCGGACGTACAGCTCCGGCTCGTCCCGCCGGACCGTCACCTCCACCCACGCGTCCTCGTCGTGCCCGACCGCGTCCAGGGCGTTGTCGATGAGATTGCCCAGCAGTGTGACCATCTCGTGCGGCGTCAGCGGGTCGGTGGTGTCGAGCAGCGTGTCGCCGGTGACGGTCAGCTCCACCCCGTTCTCGGCGGCCTGCTCCACCTTGCCCAGCAGCAGCGCCACCACCGCGGGTTCGGCCACCGCGCCGGTGAGCCGGTCGATGAGGGCCTGGGACAGTTCGAGTTCCGCGGTCGCGAAGTTCACCGCTTCTCGCGGGCGGCCCAGCTCCACCATGGTGACCACGGTGTGCAGCCGGTTGGCGGCCTCGTGCGCCTGAGCGCGCAGCGATTCGGCGAAGCCGCGCACCGAATCCAATTCGCCCAGCACATCCCGCAATTCGGTGTGGTCGCGCAGGGTGAGTACCGTGCCGATGCGGCGGCCGGCGTGCTCGACCACGTCCTGGTTGACGACCAGCACCCGGTCCGGGGTCACGTGCATCTCGTCACGGACCACGCCGGTTCCCAAGCGCTGCAGCGACACCGGCAGATCCGCGCGCGTGATCGGCCCGTCCGGCAGATCGAGCAGCAGCCGCGCCTGATCGTTGACCACCTCGGCGCGCTCATCGGATCTGTCGAACACCAGCAGCCCCTCGTGGATGGAGTGCAGCACCGCGTCGTGATGCTCGTACATGGCCCGCAGTTCGGCGGGCCCGAGGCCGTGCGTCTGCCGTAACAGCCTGCGCCGCAGCAACAGCGAACTCATCATGGCCAGCGCCAGGCCGCCCGCCGCGGCGGCCAGGATGAGCGGCAGCTGGGCGCGCACCTGTTCGCCGATGTGGGTGCGGGTGACGCCCGCCGACACCAGCGCGACGATGCGGCCGTCGGCATCGCGCACCGGGGTGACCGCGCGAATCGACGGGCCCAGCGTGCCGGTGAAGGTCTCGGTGAAGGTCTCCCCGGCCAGGGCGCGATCGATGTTGCCGCTGAAGGGTTTCCCGATCCGGTCGGTCTCGGTGTGGGTGTAGCGGGTCCGATCCGGGGCCATCACCACGATGAAGTCCATACCCGTCGCCTTGCGGATGGCCTCGGTCACCGGCTGCAGTGCGGCGGTCGGATTCGGGCTCTGCACCCCGGCCAGCGTCGAGGGCGACTGCGCCACCGCGATCGAGGTATCGATGACCTCCGCACGGGTGGCGTCGTCCTGCACCCGGCGGGTCTGCAGGAACGCCAGCATCGACGCGGCGCTGATCACCACCGCCAGTACCAGCACCTGCACCACGAACACCTGCCCGGCCAGCGTACGGCGGGCCCGGGTTCTTCGACGTCTCACGATTCCTCCGGGTACTTCATGAACATAATTTACGAAACAGTGACCCGCGTCACTCGCCGGATCATGATTCTCTCCGAACACCCGCGTGGAGCAAACGTCATGCGGGCACTTACCCGGAGGCACCAGCGAGATGAGCGACACGACAACCCGGCAGCGCCGAGACCGTACCCACTGGCTCTACCTGGCCGTCATCGTGGCCGTCATCTCGGGCGTCCTGGTCGGCTGGCTGGCCCCGGGCGTCGGCAAGAGCGTCGGCGAGCTCGGCACGATCTTCGTGAACCTCATCAAGATGATGATCGCCCCGGTCATCTTCTGCACCATCGTGCTCGGCATCGGCTCGGTGCGGGCGGCCGCCAAGGTCGGCAAGGTCGGCGGCCTGGCCATCGGCTACTTCCTGATCATGTCCACGGTGGCGCTGGCCATCGGCCTGCTGGTCGGCAATCTGCTGCACCCGGGCTCGGGGCTGAACGTGGCCGCCCACGCGAAGGAGATCACCAAGTACGCCACCGACGCCAAGGCGGCGGGCGGCACCTGGCAGTTCCTCGAGGACATCGTGCCGACCACCCTGGCGTCGTCGCTCACCTCGGGCAAGGTGCTGCAGGCGCTGTTCGTGGCGCTGCTGGTGGGCTTCGGCATCCAGGCCATGGGCACCGCGGGCGAGCCGATCCTGCGCGGGGTCGCGTCGGTGCAGAAGCTGGTGTTCCGGATTCTCACCATGATCCTGTGGCTGGCCCCGATCGGCGCGTTCGGCGCCATGGCGAATGTGGTGGCGCGCACCGGACTCGACGCGGTCAAGCAGCTGGCGCTGCTGATGGTGGCCTTCTATCTCACCTGCGTTCTGTTCATCTTCGGCGTGCTGGGCCTGCTGCTGCGGCTGGTGGCCGGGAACTCCATCTTCAAGCTGGTGCGCTACCTGGCGCGGGAGTACCTGCTGATCTTCGCCACCTCGTCCTCGGAGTCGGCGCTGCCGCGGCTCATCGCGAAAATGGAGCACGTCGGCGTGGATCGCACCACCGTGGGTGTGGTTGTCCCGACCGGGTACTCGTTCAACCTGGACGGCACCGCCATCTACCTGACCATGGCCACCCTGTTCGTGGCCGACGCCATGGGCAAGCCGCTGTCCTGGCACGAGCAGATCGGCCTGCTGCTGTTCATGATCGTGGCCTCCAAGGGCGCGGCGGGTGTCACCGGCGCGGGCCTGGCCACGCTGGCCGGCGGCCTGCAGAGCCATCGCCCGGAACTACTGGACGGCGTCGGCCTGATCGTCGGCATCGACCGGTTCATGTCGGAAGCCCGTGCGCTGACCAACTTCTCGGGCAATGCGGTCGCCACGCTGCTGATCGGCACCTGGACCAAGACCATCGACCCGGCCCGCGTCCGCGCGGTGCTGGATCGCGAGATCCCCTTCGACGAGCAGGCCATGGTGGAGGACCACCCGGCCCCCGCCGCCCCGGAAGCACCGGGCCCGCAAGAGAAAGACCTGGTTCCGGCCTGAACCCAACCCCCAGGCCGAACCCGGACCGTCGGTGTGTTCTCCCCCCGTACGCGCCGGCGGAACCCGCACCCTGCCCGCACGACCAGCCGCCTCCGGCTCGTGCGGGCAGGGTTTCCCTTTTGTCTAGGCGCCGACCGTGTCCAGGGCCAGGGTGGCGGCGATGGCATTGGCCAGCTCCGCGCCCTTCACCTCGAAATGCCGCGCGAAATAGGCCAGGTGCTCGCCGTGCTCGTGGAAGTGGTGCGGGGTCAGCACGGCCGAGAACACCGGCACATCGGTCTCGAGCTGCACCCGCATGAGCGCGTCGACGACGGTCGAGGCCACGAAGTCGTGCCGGTAGATGCCGCCGTCCACGACGAGCGCGCAGCCCGCGACCGCGGCGTAGGTACCGCGGGTGGCCAAACGCTTGACCTGCAACGGGATTTCGAACGCACCGGGCACCTCGATCACGTCGACCTCGGTGTAGCCGCGCTCGAGCAGCCCGGCCCGGCAGGATGCGACGGCCTTGTCGACGATGTCGCTGTGCCAGCGCGCGGCGACGAGGGCGATGCGAGTGGAAGTGGGTGACATGGGGATTCCTCCTGTTCGCGATGTCACCCAGGGCAAGACGCGAACAGGCCCGTCCAGCGGTGCGGACGTGCCGGTGCCGCGTTCTCTTTCATCCGGACTGTGACCGTCGGCTCCGGGATCACACCGGAATCTGCTCGACCCACACTGCCGATGAGAGACACTGTGGCGCTCGCGGGCTCGTGCACTCCGGATCGGCCCGGATGCCATTACCGCCGGTGGGGAATTCCACCCCGCCCTGAGAACGTGTACGTAGCGGACAGTAACACGGGGATTCCGGCATCCGGAACCCCGTGTACCGCACAGCGCAACCGCACGGCCGGGTGTCAGCGCACCAGCACGTCGGAATCGGCGGGCAGCCCGTCCACCGGCCACCAGCGCAGGTCGGTCGACTCCGAACTGCGCACCGGCACAGCGCCTTCCGGTGCCTTGATCTTGAACAGCAGGTCCAGGTGCCGGGTCGGCACGCCCAGCGAGCAGGTGATGGGGTGCGCCTGCGCGCCGTAGAGGCCGGGCTCGAGCACCAGCCCGTCGATGCCGGACTCCTCGGTCGCCTCACGGAAGGCGGCCGCCGCGACCGAATCGTCGGATTCCTCACAGTGCCCGCCCAATTGGATCCAGCGGCCCACCCGCGGGTGCAGGGTCAGCAGCACCTCGCGCTCGTCGTGGGAGAACACGATGGCCGAGGCGGTGATGTGCCCGGCCGCGTGCTCGCGCAGGCAGCCGCGCGGCGCGGAACCCAGGAAGGCCAGCATGGCCTCCCGGATGGAGCACTCCGGACCCGTTGCCGGGGACCAGGTCTCCAGCAGCTCGGTCGCCGATTTGTGCAGCGACTCCGCGCTCACAGCTCGACCAGCCCGAGGCCGGGCTCGCGCGCCTCGCGCGGCTCGATCTCGTCGAGCGGGTACCCGATGGCGATGGCGCCCAGCGGATTCCAGTCCGCCTCCAGACCCAGCACGTCGCGGGTGACCTCGGGCGCGAAGATGGTCGACCCGATCCAGCAGCTGCCCACGCCCCGCACGGCCAGCGAGACCAGCAGGCCCTGCACGGCCGCGCCCACCGCGACGGTGAACATGGTCTGCTCGGCGGCGCGGCGGCGCTCGTCCGGATAGTCGTGCGCGCCGTCGGGCACGCAGAACGGGATGATCATCTCGGGGGCGTCGAAGAGGATGCGCCCGCGCGCGATCCGCTTCTCCACGCTCTCCGGGGTGCGGCCGTCACCGGTCAGGTCGGTGCGCCACTTCTCGGCCATGGCCTCGAGCAGCTGCTCGCGCAGGCCACGCTTGCGGACCCAGACGAAGCGGACCGGACGGGTGTGATGCGGCGCGGGCGCGGTGAGCCCGGCGGCCACGGCCTCGCGAATGAGCTCCGGCGGCACCGGCGTCTCCGCGAACCGGCGCACCGAACGCCGCAGCGGCACCGCCTGTTTGCGGCCGAGCTCGACGGATTCCCCGGTGCCCAGCCAGAACAGATCGTCCTCGCCGCGCCGCAGCAGATCCCCGGCGGTGGATCCGTCGTCGGTGTAGTCGAGCCCGCGCACCACCGCGACCGGGACGCCGCCCAGCTTGCCCTTCACCAGGTCCGCGGCCGCGGCCAGCTCGTCGGCCACCGCGACCAGGGTGACGTGCAGTTCATTGCCCTGCCCGTCGACCGCGCCGTCGTAGTCGTGCAGCACCCGGATGCCCGCCGACCCGATGGCGGCGTCGATCTGGCCGTTGCGCCAGGCCCGGCCCATGGTGTCGGTGATGACCACGGCCACCTGCACGCCCAGGCGGTCGGCCAGCGCGGTGCGCAGCGCCTTCGCGCTGGCGTCCGGATCCTCCGGCAGCAGGACCAGTTCGCCCTGTTCCACATTGGAGCCGTCGACTCCGGAGGCGGCCTGCACGATGCCGAGCCGGTTCTCGGTGATGAGGGTGCGGTTCTTGCGCGCCAGCACCCGCACCGACTCGTCGAGCACCAGTTGCCGGCGTGCCGCGTCGCGTTCCTCGGGGTCGCTGGGCACGGTCACGATGCGGCCCTCGGCCTTGGCGACGATCTTGCTGGTCACCACCAGCACGTCACCGTCCTGGAGCCAGGGCGCCTGTGCCGCGATGGCATTGGCGACATCGTCGCCCGGGCGGAATTCCGGCAGGCCCGGGATGGGCAGGATGCGCAGTTCGCCGCCGGACGCGTGATCGCCCAGCGCTTCGATGGAATCCGTTGTCACGGTTTGACTCCCGCGATGTCGAGGGCTTCGCGAACCATCTCGGCGGTCGCGGCCGGGTCGGTCATGAGCAGTGGCACGCTCCGGACTTCGACGCCCGGAATGTCGGCGGTGTCGCCGGTGTGCACGAGCCAGCCGTCGAGAATGCCGGTGCTCGAGCGCGCGCCGTAGTAGGTGCCGACGGCCTCGGCGGAGGTTTCGACGCCGATCACCGACAGGCACTCATCGGCCATGCCGCGCAACGGTTTTCCGCCGATCACCGGGGACAGTCCGATCACCTTGGCATCGGTGGTCCGCAGTGCGCCCCGAATGCCCGGAACCGAGAGGATGGCGCCCACGCTCACGACGGGGTTCGACGGAGCGAGCAGGATCACATCCGCTGAACCTATGATTTCGATCACACCAGGGGCTGGTTTCGCAGCATCTGCCCCAATAGTCACGAATCCATGGGTCTCTACGTTCGCCCGGTATCGAACCCACCACTCCTGGAAATGGATCGCGCGGCGTTCGCCAGGGTTCTCCGGGTCACCGATTACGACATGTGTTTCGCATCGGTCGTCGGTTGCCGGAAGCAGTTTCACACCCGGTTGCCACCGATTGCAGAGCGCCTCGGTGACCGCCGAGAGCGGGTATCCCTGACGCAGCATTTCGGTGCGAATGAGATGCGTGGCGATATCCCGGTCGCCCAGCCCGAACCAATCGGGCTGAGCCTTGTATTTCGCCAGCTCCTCCTTGGCGCTCCAGGTCTCGTTCGCGTGCCCCCAGCCCCGTTCGGGGTCGATGCCGCCACCCAGGGTGTACATGCAGGTGTCCAGGTCAGGACAGATACGCAGCCCGTGCATCCACACGTCGTCGCCGACATTGACGATGGCCGTGGTGTCGGCTCCGGGCAGCAGTTCGCGCACCCCCGTCAGGAACCGCGCGCCGCCGACTCCGCCGACCAGGACGGCGATCCGCAGGCCGGTGCCGGGCACGGTGTCCGCTTGTTCTCGAGTCACATCCGCACAGCCTATGCGTTCGAAGCGGAAAGTCGCCCCGCAGCTCATTTGCTGCGAATTTGCTATTTGAACTGCGGGAACGCCTCCCGACGGGGTCGCAGATGGTAACGGAATCGCTTCGGCAGCTTGACCATCGCCGCTCCCGGCGTGTCTAATCACAGGCATGTCATTCCGGGTCCGCGTGAGAGTGCAAGGCGCGGACGGGTTTTCGAACAAGCGTTCGCACGGAGTGACGCCAAGCTCGGGGATGGCCGCGGGACTACGCCGCGGTGTTGGGCCGTCGGTGGGATCGGCTCCGGCGGATTAATCATTCTGCGCTAACACACAGTGAGGAGGCGGAGCGATGGCCGAAGAGCTGGCCCCGTCGGGCATTCCGGGCGGTGTATCGCAAACCGATTCCACGACTGGCGCAGCACCTGACTTCTGCGCCGACGATCGGAACGGATACGAGGGGGGTGAACCGATGACGACTGCGCGACCGGGGGGCGGACAGTGGGCGCGAGCCGCCTACCAGCCCGAACCGCCGCGGCTGAGCCTGATCGTCACCGGTGCCGAGGATATGTACGACACTTTCTCGCGCGGCGGTCGCATGATGACCGAGGCCGAACAATGGCAGGAACGGGCACTGTGCGCCCAGACCGACCCGGAGGCGTTCTTCCCGGAGAAGGGCGGCTCCACCCGCGAGGCCAAGCGGATCTGCATGGGCTGCGAGGTCCGCGACGAGTGCCTCGAATACGCCCTGGCCAACGACGAGCGCTTCGGCATCTGGGGCGGACTCTCCGAGCGGGAGCGCCGCCGCCTGAAGCGGGGCATCAGCTGACTCCCCCGCCTCTCCGAGCCTTCAGCGGGCGGCTTGGGAGCCGTTGACCGCTGGCAACCCGTGCCGGCGGTTGGGTACCGAAACTACCTTGGACGTACCCGGCGAGTTACCCCGAACATACGAAATCAGTTGTTGCGAAACGTAGTTCGGGGTATGCGGTTGCATTCTGACTACTCCGGGTCGGGATCGATGATGTCGGGTTCCACACCCAAGTAGGTCGCGATCTGTTGCACGAGGACCTCGCGCAGCAGGTCGACCAGGTCGTCGGGGTCCCCGGCACGGAGCTCCAACGGCTTGCGGAACAACACGACGCGGGCGCGGGTGGCCATGCCGTAGCGGTCCACACCGGCCGGGATCAGGCGGGAGAGGGGCACCGGGCCGTCGGCCACCACCTCTTCCGGCCAGGTGACCGAATCCGGGTGCAGCGGACGGATTTTCGGCACGTCGTCGACGGCGATGTCGAGCTTGGTGAGCTGCTCGTGCCAGCGGGTCTCCAGCGGCGCGAAGGCCTCCAGCACCAGACGGTCGAACTCCTGGCCCCGGGTGCGCCGGGCGGGCACGGTCGGTGGCAGCATCGGCCCGCGCACACCCCGCCCGCGGCGGATGACCGACCGCGCGGTGGGCGGTCGCCTCTTACGTGAACGGGTCATACCTTGAATCTAACCCTTACCCCGGGCGGGTGTGAGCACCCGCCTCGCCGGGCCGCCCGGCCGGTGCGGCGGCCCGCCGCGACGGCATTCCGCAGACCCGGCGACCGCATTCCGGGGGCCGTCGCGACGCGCCCGCGGCTCGAAAGCGCACAGCTACCCGGGGCCCTCGTGGCACGAGTGAGACGGGCTTCATTGAGCGTGTCTGTGTCCACGAGGGCGTGAGGGGGGTTACCCTGCATGGCGTGATCCCCATGCGTCGTTGCTGCCGTCCAGGCTGCAAGAACCCGGCCGTCGCGACGCTGACCTATGTGTACTCCGACTCGATGGCAGTCGTGGGTCCGCTGGTCACGGTGGCGGAGCCACACTCCTGGGACCTGTGTGAAACGCATGCTTCCCGAATCACCGCGCCCAAGGGATGGGAGTTGGTCCGCCACGAGGGCGGGTTTTCCTCCTCGACCCCGGACGACGACGATCTCACCGCGCTCGCCGAAGCCGTCCGCGAGGCCGGATTGCGCCGCCGCACACCGGAACCCGATCCGCGCGGCTACACCGACTACGCTCCCGCCCCGCAGCGCCCGACCCGCGCGGGTCGCACCGGCAGACGCGGCCATCTACGCGTCCTACCGGACCCGCCGGACCGCCTCTCCGAGACTTGAGCGGGCGGCTATGAGCCGTGCTCCATTGACATTCCGTGCCGGCGGTTGGGTGCCGCCGGCAATTCTGGACGTACCCGGCGAGTTACCCGCGCCTCACGAAATCAGTTGTCCGGTTGGCAAGGGTCGGGGGAAGTCTCTCATTGTCGCGGTCAGCTACTAGGGTGGTGCGCATGACAGTCGCCCGGTCCGCCGAGTCCGTTCAAGCAGTCATCAAGGCATACGATGTTCGCGGAGTTGTCGGCGAACAGATCGACGCGGACTTCGTCCGGGACGTTGCCGGATCCTTCGCACGGCTGATGCGCGGCGAGGGCGCCCGGCGCATCGTGATCGGTCACGATATGCGCGACTCCTCACCGGAATTGGCCGCCGCCTTCGCCGACGGCGTGCTCGCCCAGGGACTCGATGTGGTGCACATCGGCCTGGCCTCCACCGACGAGCTCTACTTCGCCTCCGGCCACCTGGACTGCCCCGGGGCCATGTTCACCGCCAGCCACAATCCCGCCAAGTACAACGGCATCAAGCTGTGCCGCGCCAAGGCGCTGCCGGTCGGTCAGGACACCGGGCTGGCCACCATCAGCGAGGAGGTCGTCGCGGGCGTCCCGGCCTTCGACGGGCCGCGCGGCACCGAGACCCGGGAGGACCTGCTCTCGGCCTACGCCGACTTCCTGCACAAGCTGGTGGACCTGAGCGGTTCGCGCCCGCTGCGCATCGCGGTGGACGCCGGCAACGGCATGGGCGGCTACACCGTGCCCGCCGTGCTGGGCACGCTGGCGCAGTACACGGTCGAGCCGCTGTTCTTCGAACTCGACGGCAGCTTCCCCAATCACGAAGCCAATCCGCTGGATCCGAAGAACCTGGTGGATCTGCAGGACCACGTCCGCAAGACCGGCGCCGACCTCGGCCTGGCCTTCGACGGCGACGCCGACCGCTGCTTCGTGGTGGACGAGAAGGGCGACCCGGTCTCGCCGTCGGCCATCACCGGCCTGGTGGCCGAGCGCGAGCTGACCAAGGAACCGGGCGCGACCGTCATCCACAATCTGATCACCTCCCGGGCGGTGCCGGAGCTGGTGACCGAGCTCGGCGGCACCCCGGTGCGGACCCGGGTCGGCCACTCGTTCATCAAGCAGCAGATGGCGGCCACCGGCGCGATCTTCGGCGGCGAGCACTCGGCGCACTACTACTTCCGCGACTTCTGGGGCGCCGACTCCGGCATGCTCGCGGCCCTGCACGTGCTGGCCGCGCTGGGCGAGAAGGACCGGCCGATGTCGGAACTGGCCTCCGCCTACGCGACGTACGCGGCCTCCGGGGAGATCAATTCGACGGTGGCGGATGCGCAGGAGCGGACCCTGGCCGTACTCGAGGCGTTCGGCAAGCGGGCGAAATCGGTCGATCGGCTGGACGGCGTGACCGTACAGCTGGCCGACGGCGCGTGGTTCAACCTGCGCGCCTCCAATACCGAACCGCTGCTGCGACTCAACGTCGAGGCGCGTTCGCAGGATGAAGTAGACGCACTCGTAACCGAGATCCTGAGCATCGTCCGCGCCTGACTGGAATAGTGGAATCACAGAGCTTGGATTCACCAGCGTCTGGTGACCCGATGAGGGGAGGTGGCAACGCCCGATGATCGCTGGGACACCGGTAATCGACCTCGATGACGTCGCCTCGCTGGAGGCGGCGGACGCCGGGGGTGTACTCCGCTCCGCCGCGTCGGGGGGAGCCCAGGTAAGGGCAACCGCCGCGGCACTTTCCGAAGATGCGCTGACCCGACTGACCGATCTGCGGCCCCGCAGTCTGGTGCTGGTGTCGGGCAGCGGGCGCGCCGCACGCGCGGCGTCGCTGTTGATCGCGGCCCTGGGCGACCGCACGAGTATGCCGCTGGTACCGGCGACTTCGATCCCGCCGTGGGTCGGGCCGCTCGACGTGGTGCTGGTGGCGGGCGACGACGCGGGTGATCCGCGGCTGGCCGAAGCGATGGACCGAGCACTTCGACGGGGTGCCGAAGTGGTCGTGGCCGCGCCGGACGAGGGACCCATCCGGGCGGCCGCCGCCGGGCGCGCCACCATTCTCGCGCCGCGGGTGCGGGTCCTCGACCACAACCGCATGTTGCGCTATCTGGCCGCGGGCCTGGCCGTGCTGACCACCATCGACCCGCACCGCATCGGGCCGCTGGTGCCCGAATTGAACGCTCTCGCAGACCTGCTCGACGAGGAGGCGCTGCGCGACGGACCGCAGCACGAGGCCTTCCACAATCCCGCCAAGACCCTGGCCACCCGCATGCAGCAGCGCAAGCGCCTGGTGCTGGCCGGTGATTCCGGCGCCGCCACCGTGCTCGCCGAGCACGGCGCCGAGGTGCTGCTGGCCACGGCCGGGCACACCGCTACCGCGGTCACGCTCTCGGAAGCCGTTGCGGCGCACGGCCGGCTGGTCGCCGCCGCCGGGGTGGCCGCCCCCGGATTCGATCCGCTGTTCCACGACGAGCAGCTGGACGGGCCGGCGCCGGTGGAGCAGGTGCGGGTGTTCGTGGTGAGCGCCGATCCGGACGAGGTGAAGGTGCGCCGGCGACTGGCCGTGTTCGGTTCCGACGCCGGGCTGGTCGACACCGACCTGATCACCGTGGACACCGAGGTGGCCACCGCAGCCACCGTTGCCGCCGAGGCGGCGGGGCAGACCGCACCCGCCGTCCAGGGTGGTGAGCTGGAAAAGCTTGCGGTACTCGCACTTCGGCTGGAGATGGCGGCCGCCTATCTCCGACTACTCGGTTCCCGCCCGGCCACCGGACCGGGACGCTACGACGGGGGCAATTACTAGTGCACGAACTCGTTGGTGCGCTGCGTTCCTACGCTTGGGGTTCGCGCACCGCGCTCGCTCAGCTGTGCGGACGACCGGTCCCCTCCGCGCACCCGGAGGCCGAACTCTGGTTCGGCGCGCACCCCGCCGATCCGGCGCGGGTGCAGATCAACGGGCACAGCGAATCCCTGCTGGAGCTGGTCAGCGCCGACCCGCAGCACGAACTCGGCCCGGTGGCGGGCGAATTCGGCGGACGGCTGCCGTTCCTGCTGAAGGTCCTGGCCGCCGAGGAGCCGCTCTCGCTGCAGGCGCATCCCAGCGTCGAACAGGCCCGGGCCGGGTTCGCGCGGGAGAACCACAACGGGGTCGCCATCGACTCCCCCATGCGCAACTACCGCGACGAGAACCACAAGCCCGAACTCGTGGTGGCGCTGCACCGTTTCGAGGCGCTGGCCGGATTCCGCGATCCGCGCCAGACCGTGCGGCTGCTCAATGCCCTGGACGTGCCGGAACTGAGCCAGTACGCCGAACTGCTTGCCGCCCAGCCCGACTCGGCGGGGCTGCGCACGCTGTTCACCACCTGGATCGCGCTGCCGCAGGGCAGTCTGAGCATGCTGCTGCCCAAGGTGCTCGACGGCTGCGTGCGGTATCTGTCGGAGGCCCGAAGCGGCGGCGCCGGCAAGGAATTCGTGGCCGAGGTGCGCACGGCGCTCGAGCTCGCCGAGGCGTATCCCGGCGACGCCGGGGTGCTGGCGGCGCTGCTGCTCAACCGCATCACCCTGGAGCCCGGCGAGGGCCTGTTCCTGGACGCCGGGAACCTGCACGCGTACCTGCGCGGGGTCGGCGTGGAGATCATGGCCAACTCCGACAATGTGCTGCGCGGCGGGCTCACGCCCAAGCACGTGGATGTGCCGGAGCTGCTGCGGGTGCTGGACTTCGAGCCGCTGGACCTGCCGGTCCTGACGGCGGAGCGGGTGTCGGACAGCGTGTTCCGCTACCACACACCCGCGCCCGAATTCGCGCTCAGCCGTTTCGAACTGGCCGCGGGTGCCGAGCCGGTACCGGTACTGCAGTCGGGGCCGGGGATCGCGCTGGTCACGCACGGGCGGGTGAAGCTGTCCCAGGGCAATCACGAGCTGATCGTGGAACGCGGGCGCGCGGCGTGGATCTCGGCCGCCGACGGCGGGATTCGCGCGCAGGCGTTCCCGGTGGACGAGGATGGCGACGGGGACGCGGACGGCTCGGCGCAGCTGTTCTGCGCGGCCGTCGGCGAGGAGTGACACCCGGGCTCTAGTAGGCTCTCCCGGTCACAGACGTTTAGGACAAAACGGACATAGATTCGGGAAGGGGCGATTCATTGTCTGCGGGCGGCGGTAAGAAGGCCATCCTGGCGGCGCTGAGCGCGAACGCCGGTATCGCGGCGGCCAAATTCGTGGGCGCGGCGATCACCGGATCGGCGTCCATGCTGGCCGAGGCCGTGCACTCGGTGGCCGACACCTCCAACCAGGGGCTGCTGCTGCTCGGCCAGCGCCGCGCGGAACAGGAGGCCGACCAGCTGCACCCGTTCGGCTACGGGCGCAACCGGTACTTCTATTCGTTCGTGGTCGCGCTGGTCATCTTCGCGCTCGGCTCGCTGTACGCGATCTGGGAGGGCATCCACAAGATCCAGCATCCCGAGGAACTGTCCAACCCGATCGTCGCGATCGTCATCCTCGGCCTCGCCATCTGCCTGGAGGGCTTCAGCTTCATCACCGCCATGCGGGAATCCAAGCCGCTCAAGGGCAATTCGAGCTGGTGGCGGTTCATCCGCAACTCGCGCAATCCGGAGCTGCCGGTGGTGCTGCTGGAGGACTCGGGCGCGCTGATCGGCCTGATTTTCGCCTTCGCGGCCATCAGCCTGACCATGATCACCGGCGATCCGGTGTGGGACGGCGTGGGCACCCTGGCCATCGGCCTGCTGCTCGGCGTCATCGCCGTCATCCTCATCATCGAGATGCAGAGCCTGCTCATCGGCGAGGGCGCGACGCCCGAGGAGGACGCCGCGATCCGCACCGCGCTGGTCGACGACCGCCGCATCGACCGGGTCATCCACCTGCGCACCCAGTATCTGGGTCCGGAGGAAATGCTGGTGGCCGCAAAGGTTTCCATCGTGCCCGGCCTGACGATCGCCGATATCGCCACCGCGATCGACGACGCCGAGGCGCGGGTGCGCGCCGAGGTCCCGGCCGCCCGGGTCATCTACCTGGAGCCGGATCTGTATCGGACACACTCCCCCGCCTCCCCGAGCCTTTAGCGGACGGCTCAGGTGCCGTTGACAGTTGGGAACCCGTGCCGGCGGTTGACGGCCCAACCGATTTCGGAGGTACCCGACGAGTTACCCCGACCGGCACGAAATCAGTTGTCACTTATCGATCGGCGAGGCGGATGACGAACCGCAATCCCGACCAGGTGTCGTCGATGGCGGCGACCTTGTTGTCGACCAGCCCCTGAGCCAAACCGTATTCCCGAGCGGCGTTCTCACCGAGATCGGTGGGCACGCCGCTCGCCTTCTTGGGCCAGGCCAGCCACAGGCCGCCGGCGTCCGCGAGCCGCTGCCGCCACCCGGGGAACCGGCGTGTCAGGGTGGCGCGATCCGGACAGAACCCGAGGATCACGTCGTAGGGCCCGGCGCCCGCCCGGCGATGCACCTCGACCCCGCCGGGCAGTTCACCCAGCTCGAAACCCGCCGGCGCACCGGCCAGCAGCACCCGGCTCTCGGCCTTGATGCCGAGCTTGCGCGGCAGGGGCGTCCCCGAATATCCGGCCATGCCCCGGAGCGTAGCAATCAGATGCGCCAGTGGTCGGTGAGTAGTTCGAGAGGGTCGGTGCGGACGTCGAATTCGGTGCGCAGGGTGTGGCGGGCGGCGTAGTAGCCGTTCATGCCGTGCACGCCCGGGCCGGGCGGGGTGGCCGAGGAGCACAGGTAGACCCCGGGTAGCGGGGTCGAGTACGGATTCCAGCGGGGCGCGGGGCGGAAGACGGTCTGGCGCAAGGTCATCGCGCCCGCCGAGATGTCGCCGCCGATGTAGTTCGGGTTGTGGGCGGGCATGGTGGCGGCCGTGCGGACATGGGTGGCGAGAACGAGGTCGCGGAAGCCGGGGGCGAAGCGTTCGACCTGGGCGGTGACGGCCTCGGTGAGATCCTCGGCGGAACCGTTGGGGACGTGGGCGTAGGTGTAGAGGGTGTGCTTGCCCTCCGGGGCCCGGGTCGGATCGACGACGCCGGGCTGGATGGCCAGCACGTAGGGGCGGTCGGCGTGCCGCCCTGCGGCCACCGCCTTTTCGGCGGCGACGGCCTCGGCGCGGGTGCCGACCAGGTGCAGGGTGCCGGCGCGATCGCAGCCGGTGGCCTGCCACGGCACGGGTCCGGCGAGCGCGAAGTCCACCTTGCAGGCCGCGCCGCCGTAGCGGAACCTGTTGAGCGCGAAGTTGTATCGGGCGGGCAGGGTCGCGATGCGCTGGAGTTCGGCGGGCGCGACATCCAGCAGCACGGCCCGGACCTCGTCGAATTCGTCGAGGGAATCCACGCGGTGGCCGGTGAAGATGCGGCCGCTATGAGTTTTCAGATCATCGGCGAGCGCGTCCACGATGGCCTGGCTGCCGCCGCGCGGGACCGGCCAGCCACTCACATGGGCGAGGGTGCCGAGCAGCATCGCGACGCCCGCGCCCGGCACACCGCGCGGGGGCCGGATGGCATGCGCGGCTATGCCGGTCAGCAGGGCGGGCGCGATGTCCTCGCGAAAACGCATGTTCCACAACGGCGTCGACTGTTCGAGCAGCCGGCGGACGAAGCGCAGTTCGATGCCCGGATCCAGGTGCAGCAGGCCGGCCGGGTCGATCGGCGGATGCCGCAGGTCCGACATGGCCAGCCCGACCAGGTCCTCCCACTTGCGCACCAGCGGGCCGAACAGCCGCCGCCAGGAACCGCCGTCGCGCCCCAGGCCGTCGGCGGTCCGGTCGAGATCGAGCCAGGCCAGACCGGCGTGCCCGCCGTCGAGCGGATGGGCGTAGGAAACCTGCGGGGTGAGCAGTTCGACGCCGTGCGTCTTCAGATCGAAGGCCCGGAAGACCGGGGACGCCACCGCCATGGGATGCGCGCCCGCGCACAGGTCGTGGTGGAAGCCCGGCAGGGTCACCTCGCCGGTGCGGCAGCCGCCGCCGATGTGGTCGGAGGCCTCGTACACTTCCACCTCGAGCCCGGCCCGGGCCAGGATCACCGCCGCCACCAGCCCGTTGGGCCCGGATCCGACCACCACCGCGTCAGCCATGAATTCAGCGTAGGCCGGGCACGGCCGGTGGTGGCGCAACCATGGGGTCAGTCACCGCGAACCCATTGCGCGACCAGGATTTCCAGCCGCTGGTCCCGGAAGCCGGGCCGCAGGCGGCCACTGCGATCCAGGGTGGCCAGCCCGTGCAGGCTGCTCCAGCCCACCTCGGTGAAGGTCTCGGGGTCGTGCGGCGGGGCGAAGGGGGCGAAGGTCTGCAGCAGCTCGCCGAAGGCGTCCTTCAACGCCTGCGGCGCCTCGGGGCCGAACTTCAGGTCGGTATGCAGCAGGAACATGGCGTCGTAGAGGGCGGCGCTGTCGCGGGCGAAGTCGAGGAAGCCCTGGGCGACCGCGCGCAGCGCCTCTTCCGGGGTGGCGGCGGACGCCCGCAGTTGCTTGACGACCGCGCCGAATTCGGCGCAGCCCGCCTCGGCGACGGCCGACACGATGGCGTCCTTCCCCGCGAAATGGCTGTACAGGACGGGCTGGCTGTATTCGATGCGTTCGGCGAGCTTACGCACGGTGACCGCGTCCCAGCCGTCGGTCTCGGCGATCTCGCGGGCGGTGTCGACGATGCGCTGCCGGCGCTCGGCGCGCTCACGTTCCTTACGGGTCTGGATGACGCTCATAAGGAAACCCTAGCACCGCTAGACAAACTACCGACGAAGGCGTTAGCGTTGCTTCATCAGTTAGCGCCGCTAGAACTTGGAGCACCGGACATGATCACCTCGCGCCTCACCTCCCGCATCGCCACCACCCTCGCCGTCGCCGGAGCCGGCTTCATCGGCTACATCGGCTTCCGCTACCTGGCCGACCCGCAGGCCATGGCGCCCACCTTCGGCATGCGGGTCTCCCCCACCGGCGAAGCCGCCGACTTCCTGAACGTCAAGGGTGTCCGCGATGCGGCCTGCGCGCTGCTCATCGTGGCCCTGCTCGCCGCCCGCGAGCGGTACGCACTGGGCATCGCCATGCTGGTCATGGCCACCATCCCCACCGGCGACATGCTCACCATCCTGCGCCACGACGGCTCGACGGCCACAGCCTTCGGCGTCCACGGCGTGACCGCCGCCCTGGTCGCCGCCACCGGCCTGCTCCTGGTGAGCGAGCGCACCGCCACCGCAGGCCGCGCCATCATCGCGTGACCCGCGTCACACCGCGATGAATTCGCCCGCGCCACACCGTCGATCCCTTCGACACCACAGCGCAAGGAGATGATCATGGCGACCACCAAGCCCCACGGCCCGGCCTCGTACTTCCCCTCCATCGAGGCCAAATACGGCCGCCCCGTGGACGAATGGTTCGCCGCACTGACCACCTCCGGCCGCACCGGCCACAAGGACCTGGTCAACTGGCTGAAGACCGAACACGAGCTGGGCCACGGCCACGCCACCGCCCTGGTCCAGTTCCACCTCAACCCCGGCAAGTGGGAGCGCTGACCCGCCCCTACCCGGGAAGGTCACGCACCTCGGACACCAGCAGCGGCGCGAGCGACACCGCGGCGAAGGCGAATCCCCCCACCAAAGCCACCGGCGACGCACCGAAGCGGGCGGCCAGCGGTCCCACCATCAGCTGCCCGACCGGGATCGCCGCATAGGACAGCAGATCGCCATAGGCGGTGACCCGCGAGAGCATGTCACGCGGAACATGCTGCTGCAGTGAGACTTCCGAAGCGATATCGAGGGCGGTGAAGCCCACCCCCGCCAGGAATGCACAGCCCAGCAGCATCGGCAAACCGGTGCCGAAACCCAGTGCCAGCAGCCCGAATCCGCCGAACACCCCGAGCAACTGCCCGGCGCGCAACAGATATCGGAACGTGAGCCGATACATCAGCGCACTCATGGCGAGCAGTCCGAGCGCCCGCACGCCGAGCACCAGTCCCCAGGCGGCGTCCCCGGCCCGGTGCTGGGTCAGCGCCGGGCCGAGGATCTGCCAGACACCGGTATACAGCAGGTTGATCAGGCAGAACGACACCGTGATCACCCACACCCAGCGGATGCCCCGGAAGGTCCGCCACCCGGCCCGCAGCTCCCGCCACAGCCCGGCACCCGGCGGGGCAGCTGCCGGGGCGAGCCGCAGCCGGGTCAGCAGCATGGCGGCGACGAGGAAGCTCGCCGCGTCGACCGCGATCGCCCAGCCCCCGCCGATCGTGGCCACCAGCACCCCCGCCGCCGTCGGCCCGAGGATCTTGGTGGCATTGCGGGTCCCCGCCAACAGCGAATTCGCCCGTTGCAGCGCATCATCCGCCACCAGTTCCGGCACGATCCCCCGCAACGCGGGCGCGGCGAATGCACTCGCGGCCCCATTGACCAACTCCAACCCCGCGATCACCGGCAGGCTGTAGTGCCCGCCGATCAGCACCGCGGCCACGGCGGCCTGCGTCACCCCCGCACACAGATTGGCCCCCACCAACACCGCCCGCCTGGACCACCGATCGGCCACCACCCCACCGACCAACAGCAACCCGATCTGCGGAATCACCTGCGCCGCAAGCACAATCCCCAGATCCCCCGCCCGCCCTGAAACCCCCAGCACCGCGAGCGCCAACGCCACCGGCGTCATCGCACTCCCTGCCAGCGAGATCGCGCGGATCAGCAGGAACCGCCGGAACGGCGGCGACAGGCGGGGCTGAACGGAAAGCGAGACCACGCTCCGATATTCATCAGGCGGGGCTCGCTAGGCTAACGCTTCGGAGAAAGGCGAAACATGACCTTGCTCAGATTGAACGCGGTCGCGCTGACCCGGTGCCGCTTCGCCCTGTCACCCCTGGCCGAAACGCTCGGCACGCTCATCGCCCTGCACCGGCCGAACACCGATCCGGCCTACTCGGACCGGCACGCCCGCCTCCGGCCCACTCTTTCGGAATGGCTGGACCGTGATCCGGTGGCCGCCGGGCTGGTGCCGCTGGTCGCCGCCACCAAATGGTTCCCGTCCTTCGTCGCCATCCCGCCCACCGGTGGGATGAACACCCGTCTGGCCGACGAATTGGCCGCGGTCGCAGCCTATTCCGATGATCTGGTGCGGGCCGAGGTCCGCGATTCACTGACGGCGTGCTGGGCAGAACCGGACACCGGCTGGCTGACGCTGGACAATCTGGGACCGCGCATCGCCGCCGTTTTCGAGCACGCGTGGACCGCACTGGTCGCCCCGGACTGGGCGCGCCGGCGCGCGATCCTGGACCGCGACATCACCTTTCGCGCCGGACTGGTCGCCGACCACGGCTGGCACGAGGCCATCGCCTCACTGCGCGCCAAACCCATCTGGTCCGCTGCCGAAACCGCCATCCGCTTCAGCAACCAGGACTACCCCGACCTCGACATCACCGAGGAAGGCCTGATCTTCGTCCCCCGCACCACCCCGGGCGGCTGGTGGACCTGCGACAACCCACCCGCCTACGCCCTGGTCTACCAGGCCCGCGGCACCGCCGCCCCCGCGCCTGCCCCCGATTCCGACCCGCTCGCCACCCTGCTCGGCCCCGGCCGCGCCCGCGTCACCCGCGAACTGACGGCCCCCGCCACCAGCACCCAACTGGCCGCCCTGCTCGACATCTCACTCGGCACTGTCGGCGCCCACCTCGCCGTACTGCGCGACGCGGGCATCATCGCCGGCGCCCGCACCGGCCGAAATGTCGTCTACCGTCTCACGCCGCGCGGCGAATCCCTGCTGGCCGCACTCGCTTCGGAGTAATCACCGTCCGCGATCGGACGTTATCGTCGCCCGCGATCGACACTGTATGCCGACCGCGACGTGGCGAATGTCGAACTGCCGGAACGTGATCGGCCGTCCACCTCGGGAGGTGGACGGCCGATCGAGGGGTTTCGTGGGGTCAGACGTCGGTGGAGAAGCGGATGCCGCCGTCGGGGATGTCGACGCCGGGCCAGATGCGGGCGCCGCGGAGGAGTTCGCAGCGGGCGCCGACGTTGGCGCCGTCGCCGATGACGGCATCGCGGACCAGGGCGCGCGGGCCGATGCGGGCGCCGAAGCCGATGATCGAACGCTCCACGGTGGCACCGGCTTCCACGCGCGCGCCGTCGAAGAGGATCGCGCCGTCGAGGCGGGCGCCCGCGCCGACCTCGGCGCCGCGGCCGACGACCGTGCCGCCGATGAGGAGGGCACCGGGGGCGATACCCGCACCCGGGTGGACCAGGGATTCGCCGCGCTGGCCCGGCAGAGCCGGGGACGGGGCGATGCCGCGGACCAGGTCGGCCGAGCCGCGGACGAAGTCCTCGGGGGTGCCCATGTCACGCCAGTAGGAGATGTCCACGTGGCCCTGGATGTGCGCGCCCTCGGCGAGCAGCGACGGGAAGGTCTCCCGCTCGACCGAGACCGGACGGCCGGCGGGGATCTTCTCGATGTACTCGCGGCGGAAGACGTAGCAGCCCGCGTTGATCTGATCGGTCGGCGGATCCTGGGTCTTCTCCAGGAATGCGGTGACCCGGCCGTTCTCGTCGGTGGGGACGCAGCCGAAGGCGCGGGGGTCGCTCACCCGCACCAGGTGCAGGGTGACGTCCGCGCCGGAGGTGTGGTGGGTCTCGAGGACGCTGCCGAGGTCGGTGCCGCCGAGCACGTCGCCGTTGAACACCAGGACGGTGTCGGCGCGCAGCTTGGGCAGCACATTGCGGATGCCGCCGCCGGTCCCCAGCGGTTCGGTCTCGGTGACGTATTCGAGCTCGAGGCCGAGGTCGGAGCCGTCACCGAAGTGCTCCTCGAACACCTCCGCCTTGTAGGAGGTGCCGAGCACCACGTGGGTGATGCCGGCATCGGCGATGCGGGCCAGCAAATGCTGCAGGAACGGCAGTCCGGCCGTGGGCAGCATCGGCTTGGGGGCGGACAAGGTCAGCGGACGCAGGCGGGTGCCCTGGCCTCCGACCAGGATCACCGCGTCCGTCGACCCGGCGGTACTACCGCTGTTCGCCATCTTCTCCCCTGTTGTCAGGTTGTCAGGAATGCGCGCCCGCGATGTTAAACACTCTCGTTTCGATCACGTTCGCGCAGTGCGGATCGAACCGCAAGCCGGCATCGGATCGCAAGTCCAGCCTTCAGCGCGATGCGCAGCGGAGCCTGCCACCAGTGCGGATGCCGGTCGGCCTGGAAACGATAGGCGCTGGCGTGGTGCGCGGGCAGCATGGTCTCCGGGTGACGACCCGCGGCATGCCCCTTGGCATGCGTGACCTCCGCGGACGGCACGAAGACATTGTGCCAGCCGGCCTTGCCCATCCGATCACCGAAGTCGACGTCTTCCATGTACATGAAGTAGCGGGAGTCGAAACCGTCGATGGAGTCGAAGGCGGCCCGGCGCACCAGCAGGCACGAGCCCGACAGCCAGCCGACCGAACGCTCGGAGATCTCCTCGTTGTCCTGGCGGTAGCGCAGGGTCCACGGGTTCTTGGGCCAGATGCTGCCCAGGATGGCGTGGCCGGCGCCGTCGGCGATGCCGGGTACCGAGCGCGCGGAGGGGTAGGTGCTGCCGTCCGGCTCGAGCACCATCGGGCCCAGGGCCCCGGCGCGCGGCCAGCGGCGGGCCGCGGCCAGCAGCTCGTCGATGGAGTCGGTGCCCCAGCGCACGTCCGGGTTGGCGATGACGATGAATTCGATGTCCGGGTCGATCTCGGCGACCGCGCGGTTGATGGCGCCGCCGTAGCCGATATTGCCGCCGGTGCGCAGCAGGCGCACATGGGCGTTGGCCTCGGCGGCCATTTCCGGGGTGCCGTCCACCGAGCCGTTGTCGGCCAGGATGACCTGCGGCTTCTCACCGGTGGCGGTGGCCAGCGTGCTGATGAAGTGTTCCAGGTGCTCGCCGGGCGAGTAGGTCACCGTGACGACGGCCAGCTGCGGTTTTTTCTCCGCAGCGGGGGGTTGTCCGACAGAATCCGAGGGGCTCACGGGGGCCCAGGATAGTCGGAGATGGCGGTCAGTGCGTCGTTCAGTGCCTGCTTCCAGTGACGCAGTGGTGACAGGCCCGCGGCGGCCCACGAATTGCCTGAAAGGACCGAATATGCCGGGCGCGGAGCGGGTCTCGGGAAATCCTCGGTGTCGCAGGGCAGTACGCGTTCCGGGTCCGCGCCGAGGCCGGCGAAGACGGCCCGGGCCAGCTCGAACCAACTGGCCTGTCCGGCATTGGTGGCGTGCAGGATTCGGGGTGTAGTGGGATTGCCGGGCCGGGACGCCAGTTCCAGCAGGCCGGCCGCCAGATCGGGCGCGTAGGTGGGCGACCCGATCTGGTCGCGCACCACGGTGATGGTGTCGCGCTCGCCTTCCAGCCGCCGCATGGTGGCCACGAAGTCGACGCCCGCGCCGGTGTAGACCCACGCGGTGCGCACGATGTCCGCCTCGGGCGCGAACTCCAGAACCGCTTGCTCCCCAGCCAGTTTCGACCGTCCGTAGACCGTGGCCGGTCCGGTCGGATCGTCCGGTTCGTACGGGTGCGTGCCGGTGCCGGGGAAGACGTAGTCGGTGGAGACGTGGATCAGCCGCGCGCCGTTCTCGGCGCACACCCGGGCCAGCACGCCCGGCCCGGTGGCATTCACCGCGAAGGCGGCGTCCACGTCGGTCTCGGCCCGGTCGACGGCGGTGTAGGCGGCGCAGTTGATCAGCACGTCACCGGGATTCACCAGCTTGCGCACGGCATCGGCGTCGGTGATGTCGAGATCGGTGTGGGCTACGCCACGTGCGCCGGGCGCGAGCGTCATCACCGCGCGACCGAGCTGACCGCGCGCCCCCGTCACCAGCAGTCGCGCGGAATCCGGGCGCGGTCGGCCGGTGGTCGGGCTCACGTCATGGGCGGTCACGGCTGTCAGTCTGGCACGAACCCCGCACGACTCACGGAGCCGGCGATACGGCAACATCACCGCTACCGCCACTAGCCTGACTGGCGGGGGCCTTCCCATCGACGCGACCTCGCTCATCGGGGTCCGCTCGGCCGAAGACGCGAAAGGGAGATCGGGTTGCCGGACCGCACCTGGGCATCCGCGCCGCTATCGCCGCGATCCGGTACGGGATCGCGCGAGCTATGGGGCGGCGGTCCGGGCCGCATGGTGGCCGCCGTGATCTCGGTGCTGGTGCTGACGGTGACCGGATTGGGCTGGCACAGCGTGGATCAGCTGGTGGCGGGCATCGAGCGGATCGGCAATCTGGGACTCGGCGGCGACAAGGCCGACGGCGCGACCGACATCCTGATGGTCGGCATCGACTCCCGCACCGACGCCCACGGAAACTCGCTCACCGCCGATGAATTGGCCATGCTGCACGCCGGCGACGACGGCGAGGGCGGGCTCAACACCGACACCATCGTGCTCATCCGGGTGCCCAACGACGGCAGCTCGGCGACCGCCATCTCCATCCCCCGCGACTCCTACGTCGACATCCCCGGGGTGGGCATGGGAAAGATCAACTCCGCCTACGGCGTCACCAAGGCGACCACGGAGCAGAAGCTGATCGACAAGGGCGCCGACCCGGCCGAGGCCGATCGTCAGTCGACGGAGGCCGGGCGGCAGGCGCTGGTCAAGACGGTGGCCAACCTCACCGGCATCACCGTGGACCACTACGCCGAGATCGGGCTGCTGGGGTTCGTGCTGCTCACCGATGCCGTCGGCGGCGTCGAGGTGTGCCTGAACAATCCGGTGGACGAACCGCTTTCGGGCGCGGACTTCCCCGCCGGGGAGCAGAAGCTCGATGGCGCACACGCTTTGAGCTTCGTGCGTCAGCGCCACCAGCTGCCACGCGGCGACGTGGACAGGATCGTGCGTCAGCAGGTGTACATGGCGCAGCTCGTGCACCAGGTGCTCAGCGCCAAGACGCTCACCAGTCCCAGCCGGCTGAAGGATCTCAGCGATGCCGTCGGCCGCACCGTCGTGCTCGACGACGGCTGGGATGTGATCGGCTTCCTGCACGAGCTGCAGGACCTGTCCGGCGGCCAGGTGAAGTTCGAGACCATCCCGGTCAAGGACCTCAACGGCTGGACCGACAACGGCCAATCCGTGGTCCGGGTGGATCCGGCGGCGGTGCACAAGTACGTGGCCAAGGCGGTCGGCGACGCCCCGAGCGAGGGCGGGGTGGACCCGTCCACGGTGACCGTCGACGTCTACAACGCCTCGGGCACCGCCGGCCTGGCCGCGCAGGCGGCGCAGGCGCTGGCGGCCAAGGGTTTCCGCACCGGCACGGTGGACAACTGGATCGGCGGCCCGATCCAGAGCAGCCGGGTGCTGGCGGCCTCGAGCGGCGACGACAAGGCGCGGGCGGTGGCACAGGCGCTGGGCGGGCTGCCGGTGATGGCGGAATCAGGACTGCCCCAGGGGGCGATTCGCGTGGTGCTGGCGACTGACTACGCTGGTCCGGGTTCGGCGACCGGCAGCGCCACCTTCGACTTCTCCGGAAGCAGTACGACCGCGACGCCGGTGCCGCCCGCCCCACCCATCGACGCCGGTACGAACGGACCGAAATGCGTGAACTGAACGAGACCCTCACCGAAGCGGTACTCGACCCCATCCTCGCCCGCGACCCCGCGGGCCCGCGCATCACCTACTACGACGACGCCACCGGCGCGCGGATCGAGCTGTCCGCGCTGACGCTGGCCAACTGGGCGGCCAAGACCGCCAATATGATTCGCGACGAATTCGGGCTGTCCTCCGGCGCCCGGGTCGCGGTGCTGCTCCCGGCGCACTGGCAGACCGCGGCCGTGCTGCTGGGCTGCTGGTGGGCGGGTGTGGAGGTGGTGTTGCACGCCGATCCCGACGCCGAGCTGGCGCTGGTCACCGCCGACCGCATCGACGAGGCCGACGGGATCGCGGAGGTCGCCGCCCTCTCCCTGGATCCGATGGGCATGCCGGTGCGCGATCTGCCGATCGGCGTCACCGACTACGCCACCTCGGTGCGCGTGCACGGCGACCAGTTCCATCCGCGCGGCATCGGCTGCGCGCTCGACGGCACCTCGGTCTCCGCAGTCCTCGACGAGGCCCGCAAATCCGCTGCCCGCCAGGGCTTCACCGCCGAGGACCGGGTGCTGTCGACCGCGTCCTGGGACACCCCGGCCGAACTCGTCGACGGGTTCGTGGCGGTGCTGGCCGCGGGCGCCTCGCTGGTCCAGGTCGCCAATCCCGACGCGGCCGCCCAGGAACGCCGCCTGACGTCGGAGCGGGTGACCGCCCAGCGCCGCTGAGCACGCCTTTCCGAGTACGGCCCTCCTACCGCGGTAGGAGGGCCTTTTCCCTCCTCAGGATGTTTCTCGTCCGCGGCGGTTTCCGTACGGTGGAATCATCCGACGACGAGGGAGTCCCGCGATGATGAGTCCGCGATATTGGACCCGGTGGCTGGTCGAGCACGGCGCCCCGCGGTGGGCGCTGCGACTGCAGGCGCGGCAGGACAACCCGTTCGCGAAACTGATCACCACCTCGGACGCGCTGCACGACCCGTACCCGCAGATCGAGGAGATTCGCCGCCGCGGCCGCCTGGTGCACAACCCGTACACCTGGGCCTCCGCCGACTACGAGCTGACCCGGGCCATCCTGCGTGACAATCGCTTCGGCGCATTCGGGCCCGATGGCGTGGATATGCCGGCGTGGCTGCGCGATCGGCTGAAGCGGGCGCAGACCCCGCCGAATCCGGTCGAACCGCCATCGATGCTGATGATCGATCCGCCGGATCACACCCGCATCCGCAAGTCGGTGTCGGCGGCCTTCACCCCGCGCGCCGTCGGCCGGCTGCGCGACCGGGTGGAGTCGGTGACCGCCGAGCTGCTGGACGCGCTGCCGCCGAACGGCTCCGCCGATCTCATCGCGGATTTCGCCCAGCAGGTGCCGATCGCCATCATCACCGAGATGCTGGGCTTCCCGCAGGCCTCCCGCGACGAGTTCCTCAGCTGGGGTGACGCGGCCAGCCCGCTGCTGGACATCGGCATCTCCTGGCGGTCCTGGCGCGATGCCTACACGGCCATGGGTGTCATGGACAGCTATCTGAACGAGCACCTGGCCGAGCTGCGGCGCGCACCCGGCGAGGACATCCTCTCCAGCCTGGTGACGGCCGGGGAACTGAACGAGCGCGAGCTCAAAGCGACCGCGAGCCTGCTGATGGGCGCGGGGTTCGAGACCACCGTCAACCTGATCGGCAACGGCGTCGTCCAATTGCTCTCGCATCCCGAGCAATTGGCCATGCTGCGCGCGGACCCGGACCTGTGGCCGCAGGCCGTGGACGAGATCCTGCGTTTCGACCCGCCGGTCACCATGACCGCGCGAATCGCCCTGTGCGACGCCGAGGTCGGTGATTTCCGGCTGGCGGCGGGCACGGTGCTCGTGATGTCGCTGGCGGGCGCGAACCGGGATCCGAAGAAGTTCGAGGACCCCAACCGCTTCGACATCACCCGCGCCGATGCCCGCGAGCACCTGACGTTCTCCAGCGGCATCCACACCTGTCTGGGCGCGAGCCTGGCTCGGATGGAGGGCGCGTACGCGCTCCGCGCGCTGTTCGACAACTTCCCCGATCTCACCCTGGCGGGCACGCCCGAACGCCGCCGGCTCTACACCCTGCACGGCTACGCGCACATGCCCGCCCGGCTGGGCCGGCGTGCGACCGCCACCGTGTGACCGATTGCGGCCCACCGTGTGATCGATTGTGGCTCAGTAGAACCCGACCACGTCGTCGCCCCACACGGTATTGCGATCGCGGTCGGGGTCGTCGATGACGCGGTCCATATTGTCGATGACCAGGGTGGTGCGGGTCGCGGCGCTGTAGGGCGGCCAGTGCTTGGAGCCGTCGATGGCGGCGGGCACGCCGTATTCGGCGAAGGCCAGCCAGCGGCGCATCATGCGGCCCGAAACCTCCTGTGCCGCTTTGCGTCCGCCCAGCCAGAAGGTGGGGTCGTAGTCGAAGGAGCCGAAATTTCCGAAGACATAGGGCAATTCGGTGGCGTGGCCGGCGCCGACCCGGGCGGCCTTGAGCATCGGGGTGGCGTGGTCGAAGCGGTACATCCAGGTCGGCGAGTGCGCCGAATGCGCGTCGGCCACCCAGTGCGAGGGCATGCGGAAGGCGGCGTCGGTGGACATGGTGAGCGCGCCGCGCGGGGTGCTGGACTCGTAGGCGGAGGCGATCTCGGCCAGCCGCTCCGGTGACAGGCCGGGGTGTTCGGCGGCCACCCCGCGCAGCATGGCGTTCACCGCGTCCGGGGTGACCGGCATGATGGGCGAGCGGAACAGCCGGAACAGCGAGGCCTCGTCCTTGTTGGTGCCGATGATCAGCGGCACCCGGTGCGAACGGCCCTGCTGGAAGCGCTCGCTCGGGTACGCGGGCAGCAGGTTGCCGTCCACCACGGGCGCGGCGGCCAGCCGGCCGGGTTCGCGCAGCGGCACCTCGTCGAGCAGGGCGCCGGCCGCGGTCACGATGCGTTCGATGGGCATGGTAAGCAGCTCGGCCGAATGGTCGGGGGTCAGCTCCAGCAGTTCCAGATAGCGCTTGGCCACCACGGCGGTGCGTTCGGGTCCGAAAACCGTGGTGGCGGGCGGGGATTGGGCGATGGCGCGATGGAACAGGCCCGCCGACAGCGGTGAGGTGAGCAGCGCGGTGACACAGCCCGCGCCGGAGGATTCGCCGAAGATGGTGACATTGCCCGGATCGCCGCCGAAGGCCGCGGCATTGTCGCGCACCCACTGCAGGGCGGCGATCTGGTCGTGCAGGCCCAGATTCGGGACGAATTCCTCGCCGAGCGAGGACAGGTCGAGGAAGCCCAGTGCGCCGAGCCGGTAGTTGACCGCGACCACGATCACGTCACCGGTCTCGGCCAGCCGCCGCCCGTCGTAGATGGCCTGGGCGGCGGTGCCCAAGCAGAAGGCCCCGCCGTGCAGCCACACCAGGACCGGGCGGAGTTCGTCCGCGTCGGCGACCGGGGCCCAGAGATTGAGCCAGAGACAGTTCTCGCCCATCCGCAGGTTGGCGTCGACGGGCACGAAGCCCGGGGTCTGCGGGGCGACGTCACCGACGCGCACGCATTCGCGGACGCCGGTCCAGGATTGCGGGGGCTGGGGCAATCGGAAGCGATTGGGCCCGGCCGTGCTGGCGCCGTAGGGAATGCCGCGCCACAGCGCCACCGCACCGTCCAGCACACCGGACACCTCGCCGTTCGCGGTCCGCGCAACCGGCGCGCCATCACGTTCCGACAGCCTGTCGAAGAATCGAGTGCTCACACCACACCTCCTCGTACTCCGTAAATCGAGGGTACTGGGTGGTCCCGGGTGCACCGCGGGATCGACGTCAGCGCGCCGCCGGTACGCCCGGACGTCGTTTACGCTGGGCGGGTGCCGAGCTATGCGTATCGATGCCGCAGCTGCGGCGACACCTTCGAGCTGACCCGTCCCATGGCCGAGGCGTCCGCCCCTGCGACGTGCCCGGAGGGCCATGACGACACCGTCAAACTCCTGACCACCTTCGGGACCGTGACCCGCGGCGGCACCGCCCCCGCGCCGGCTCCGTCGAGTGGTGGCGGCTGCTGTGGTGGCGGCTGCTGTAGCTGATCCGGCGGCCGGCGGAAGCGGCGGATTATATATGGTCCAATGCGGCGTCTTCTAGAGTTCGGCGAAACCGCGTAGACTTCCAGCAGGTCGGGACAGCATTTCTGGAGCCCTATCATGACCGAGAGAAAGAGTTCACGCACAAGGTTCGCAGGGTTGGCGGCTGCTGTCGGTATAGCCGCACTTGCCGCGATTCCGGTCGCCGCAGCCGCGGCAAAAGCGCCTACGGCGCAAGCAACGACGCCCACGTCTGCAACCCAACTCGTCGACAACCCCGGTGGCGGTGACGGCCACGGCTGGGGTGGCGGTGGCGGCCACGGCTGGGGTGGCGGTGGCGGCTGGGGTGGCGGTGGCGGCCACGGCTGGGGTGGCGGCCCTGGTTGGGGTGGCGGCCACGGCTGGGGTTGGGGCGGCAATGGCTGGGGTTGGGGCGGCAACGGCTGGGGTTGGGGAAACGGCAATGGCTGGGGATGGAATCCCGGCTGGTGGCTACCCGGCTGGGGTGGCTGGGGCAGCTTCTAGCGCCGGTGATCGAGCCCGGACACGCACAGCGTGCCGGGCTCGGTCGCATCGAGTACCACCCATGTGAAGCCAGGTTCGACCAGCTCGGCTGAAGCCGGTGACGAGATGAAGATCGTGTGTGTCGGTGGCGGGCCGGCCGGGTTGTACTTCGCTATTTCGATGAAGCGACGCGACCCGGCCCATGACATCACGGTGATCGACCGCGATCCTCCCGGATCCACTTACGGCTGGGGCGTCGTGTATTGGGACGACCTGCTCGACATTCTGTATCGGAATGACCCCGACAGCGCCCAGGCGGTGCGTGCCGGGTCGGTCGTATGGCGTGAACAGGCAATCCATGTGTGCGACAACGAGACCGCGCATTTCGCGGGCTACGGCTTCAGCATGGGGCGCGCGGCATTGCTCGACGTACTTTCGCGACGGGCGAGGGACCTGGGCGTCGACGTCCAGCACGGGCGAGACGTCGATGATCTGTCCGGCTTCGGCGATTTCGATCTCATCGTCGCCTCCGACGGCGCGAACAGCCGGATACGACAGCTGGGTGATCACCGTTTCGGCACGTCCGTCACACTCGGCGAGAATCGATATATCTGGCTCGGTACGAACAAGGTCTTCAAGCGATTCACCTTCGCCTTCGAACACACCTCGGCCGGTTGGATCTGGTTCCATGCCTACCCGTCGATTGCCGGAAGAATCAGCACCTGCATCGTCGAGTGCCAGCCGCAGACTTGGCATGGACTGGGATTCGATTCCCTGGACAACCTGGAGAACGTGCGGGTTCTGGAGAACATATTCGGCCGCCCTCTCGACGGTCACTCGTTGATCAGCAAGACACGAGGCGAATTCGCAAGGTGGAGCCGCTTTCCCGAGGTGACCAACAAGACGTGGTATCACGACAACGTGGTGCTGCTCGGCGATGCGGCGCACACGACGCACTTCACCATCGGCTCGGGCACCCGGTTGGCAATCGTCGACGCTATCGTGCTCGCACAGAACCTGTACGAGCATGCCGAGGTCGCCGACGCACTGAAGAATTACGATGCGCAGCGGCGCGCTGCGCTGCGCCCGATACAGGCCGCCGCCCGCACCAGCATGGTCTGGTTCGAACACGCCGACCGGTATCTCGACCGCGGCGCCGTGCAGTTCGCCTATGCGATGTCGGTCCGGCACGGGCTGCAAATGCCGTGGCGGTATCAGCTGCACCTGCTCACACAGGTACCCACGGTGCGCAGGATCCGGCGTGCCATCGACTCCGGACAGCGGTGGCGGCGGGCTGCGCGACGAGGGGAACTCGCGATGGCGCCCCGCTCGAGCCGCTAGCTCGCCGGTTCGGTGTCCTTCTTGTCCGCGTGGCCGAGCGAGCGGCCGGGTGCCACCCGGTCGCGGACGCGCTGCTTGAGGATGGCGATGTCGGGAAAACCGCCGTCGGCCTTGCGTTCCCAGATCTGGTCACCGTCGACGGTGATGCGGAAGACGCCGCCCTCGCCGGGGATGAGGGCGACCTCGGACAGGTCGGTGGCGAAGGTGGTGAGCAACTCCTGAGCCATCCAGCTCGCGCGGAGCAGCCAGCGGCACTGCGTGCAGTATTCGATCGCGACGCGAGGCATGTCCGCGACCTTACCGGGCGCGCCCCGCGCGGCCGTTGGAGCGGGCCCGCTCGTGGTTGTTGGAAGGGGCCCGCTCGTGGCCCGGATCTGTCGGTGCCCTCGGATACAACTTTGCTCAACCGAGGAAGGGGGGATGGATGACCACCGCTTGGACCGCCGATCACGTCGGATCGCTCGCACCGGACGCCGCATCGCTGACCGCCGCCCGCAAGCTCCGTGGCAAGTGGAGCGGCACCGGCATTCACGACACCGCGCTGTGGGGGCGGTGCCGGGGCAGCGGCAGCCGACCGTACCAGACCATCGTGGATCTGTCGGGGCCCGCGTACAAATGCACCTGCCCGAGTCGCAAGTTTCCGTGCAAACACGCACTGTCCCTTTTGTTGTCGTGGAGTGCGGGTGACGTGCCCGCCGCGGACACCGTGGCCGATTTCGCCGCCGACTGGCTGGGTGGCCGGGCCGCCCGCGCCGAAAAGCAGGCCGCGCCCGAGGCCCAGCCCGCCCGCGGTGCCGGGGCCGCCGCCGATCAGCGCCGCGCCCGGGTCACCGCGGGCCTGGCCGATCTGGACATCTGGCTCACCGACCAGGTGCGCACCGGCCTCGCGCAATCGGATCGGTCGATCCGTGCCTTCGAGACGGTGGCGGCCCGCATGGTCGACGCGCAGGCTCCCGGCATCGCCGCGACCCTGCGCCAGTTACCGCTCGCCACCACCCATTCCGAATGGCCCCGGCTACTGCTGCGCGAATACGCCCGCCTGCACCTGCTGACTGCCGCGCACGCCCGTCTCGACACCCTCTCCCCCGGCCTGCGCGCCAGCGTGCGCACCCACATCGGGTACCCCACGCCGGCCGACACGGTCCGCGCCGAACCCGCGGTCCGCGACCGCTGGCTGGTCCTGGGCATCCGGATCACCACCGAAGACGGCCTCTACACCCGCCGAGTCTGGTTGCGCGGCCGCACATCCGGCCGCTGGGCCCTGCTCGTCGACCACCACTACGGCAGCCCCGCCTTCCCGAACGACACCCCGGCTCCCGGTTTCCAGGTGGACGCGAACCTCCACTTCTACCCGGGCGCCACACCCCTGCGCGCCCTCTGGGGCGACCGCCACGAAGACATCCCCGAACCCTTCACCACCATCCCGCTGCATGCGGCCGGTTCCCCGGACCAGAACGGCACCATTGCCGCTGCTCTCGCCGAGCAGGCCCGGGCGTTGGGGGCCGATCCGTTCCTGCGGTCGTGGCCGGTGCTGCTGGCCGAGGTCGTGCCCGTTCGGGGCGAAAAGGGCTGGTACATCGTGGAATCCGGTGGCGATGCGCTGCCGGTGTCGACCGCCGAGGGTGAGCCGTGGCGACTGCTCGGACTCTCCGGCGGGCATCCGGTCACGGTGATCGGCGAGTGGACGGTGGACGGGTTGGTGCCGGTTGCGGCACTCGCCGCCGGGACCATGGTGGATGTCGGTGTGGCACAGGGAAATCCGATGCCGATCTGGGGTGGCGTCGAGGATTCCGCAAGTGCCGAGCTGGTTTCCGCGGCGCTCGTCGGCACGGCGCGACGCCAGGCCGACCTGTCGGGATTGGCGTCGCCGGTTGCCGCCGCGACGACCGCGTTGACCGGGGATCGGGCGGCGGTCCTGCTGGAATCGATTGCGTTGCAGGACTGTTTCGCACGGGGCGGTGTCTCGGCCACCTCGGCGGAGCGCAGTGCGGCCGCGGCCGATGACGAACGGCGGTTGCTGCCGGTCGCGGCGGGTGCGCGGCTGACCCAGCTGCTGGCCGACAATTCGCCGTTCCTCGACGAGTGGTTCGCGCTGGCCGGGCCGCGGGACTTCCGCGCTCCGGACGGAATGGTCAGCGGCCTGCTGGATCGGGCCAAGGCGCTGGCGTCGCATCGGGAACCGCTGCTGCGGCTGGCGGGGGCGCGGGGTCGCTGGCTGGCCGCGCAGCATCCCGGCTGGAAGTCGCTGGTGCGGGCCGCCGCCGAGGACGAGAGCGTGTGGTCGCACGGCCGGGCCGCGGAGCGGCGCAGCTGGCTGTCGCAGCTGCGGCAGCGGGATCCGGCGGCCGCGCGGGCGGCGCTCGCGGCGTCCTGGGGCACCGAGTCCGGGCCGGGCAAGGCCGAACTGCTGGCGGTGCTGGCGGACGGCCTCTCGCTCGACGACGAGGCGCTGCTCGAGACCGCCCTCGACGACCGGCGGGCTGAGGTGCGCCGGCTGGCCGCGGATCTGCTGGGGCGGCTGCCGGATTCGGCGTTCGCGCGGCGGATGGCCGGCCGGGCCGCGGCCTGGCTGAGTTTCGGTTCCCGGCCGGTGCGGCCGCAGCTGGTCACCACCGGCCCGGGCGTCCTCGACGAGGCGGCCCGGCGCGACGGTGTCGGAGACTCCTTCGGCTACACCGCCTATCGCGCCGACGGCGCCCCCGATCTGTCCACCGAATGGCTGCACCGGGTGGTGGCCGCCACGCCGCTGCGGCACTGGGAGCGGCTGCTCGGCCCGGCCGAGGAGGCGGTGCGGGTGCCCATGGCCGAGGGCATGCGCGGCCCCATGATCGCGGGCTGGTCGGATGCCGCGCTGGCACAGCGGAATCCGGAGTGGGCCCGGGCGCTGTTCGGGGCCGTCTCCGGCGCGGACGCCCGCGACGCCGACACCGACAAGCTGCGCGAGCTGTTCGCGCTCCAGCCGGAGGCCGATCAGGTGCGCTACCTGCGTGGCCTGGATTCCAGCTGGCTGGCCGAGATCGAATCCATGCTGCGCGCCATGCCGCATCCGTGGCCCGGCCCGATGGCCGAGCACGTGCTGCGGCTGCTCACCGAGCGCGCCCAGCTGTGCGCCGACCGGCCGGGTGCGCCCAGCCTGGTGCCCGGCTCCTACCGGACGCTGTTCCGCGCGGCGTCCGCTCACTTCCCGGTGGCGGTGGCGGGCATGGTGTCCGGTATCGCCCGCCGATGCGCGGATCCGTACTGGGAGCAGGCCTTCGACCAGCTCGCCCATGACCTCATCGACCGCAAGACAATGCTCGAGGAGCTGCAGTGACCATGACTCAGGAACGGGACGCCCTGCTGCGCCCGCACGCCGAACAGGCCTTCGCCGACGAACTGAAGGCCCTGGCCGCCACCGACGATCGCCCGCGTCCGCCCTCCTGGAAGCTGTCGCCGTGGGCGGTGGTCACCTACCTGCTGGGCGGCACGCTGGCCGACGGCACCGTGATCACCCCCAAGTACGTGGGCCCGCGCCGGCTCATGGAGGTCGCGGTCGCCACCCTCGCCACCGATCGCGCCCTGCTGTTGATCGGTGTGCCCGGCACCGCGAAAACGTGGGTGTCGGAACACCTTTCGGCCGCCATCGCCGGGCATTCCACGCTGCTGGTGCAGGGCACCTCCGGCACCGCCGAGGAGGCCATCCGCTACGGCTGGAACTACGCCCGGCTGCTGGCCGAGGGTCCGAGCGAGGCCGCGCTGGTGCCCTCGCCCATCATGACCGCCATGCGCGCCGGCTCCATCGCGCGGCTCGAGGAGCTCACCCGCATCCCCTCGGATGTGCAGGACGCGCTGATCACGGTGCTATCGGAGAAGACGCTGCCGGTGCCGGAACTGGGCATGGAGGTGCAGGCGGCCAAGGGCTTCAATGTGATCGCCACCGCCAACGACCGCGACCGCGGCGTCAACGAGCTCTCCTCCGCGCTGCGCCGCCGGTTCAATACCGTGGTGCTGCCGCTGCCGGCCGGTGAGGACGAGGAGGTCTCCATCGTGACCCGCCGCGTCGAACAGCTCGGCGCCGCACTGGAATTGCCCGCCGTCCCCGCGGCGGCCGAGGAGATCCGGCGCGTGGTGCGGGTCTTTCGCGAACTGCGCTCGGGCATGACCGAGGACGGGCGCACCAAACTCAAGTCGCCGACGGGCACACTGTCGACGGCCGAGGCGATCTCGGTGATCACCAATGGGATAGCGCTGGCCGCGCACTTCGGCGACGGCGTGCTGCGGCCCGCCGATATCGCGGGCGCGGTACTGGGCGCGGTGGTCAAGGATCCGGTCGCCGACCAGGTGGTGTGGACGGAATATCTGGAGGCCGTGGTGCGGCAGCGCCCCGACTGGGCCGACTTCTACCGGGCCTGCCGCGAGGTGCACGAATGACCATTGCCGTCGCGGTATCGACCGAGGCCGGAGTGCCGACCGAGACGCGGGTGTTCGGCATCCGCCACCACGGGCCGGGTTCGGCCCGCTCGCTCGCGCTGGCGCTGGCGCGGTTCCGGCCGGACGCCATCCTCATCGAGGGGCCGTCCGACGCCGATCGGCTCATCGGTTACCTTGCGGCCGAGGGGATGTCGCCGCCGGTGGCGCTGCTCGCCTATCAGCCCGACAGCCCGGCCAAGGCCGCGTTCTGGCCCTTCGCGACCTTCTCACCGGAGTGGGTGGCGCTGCGGTACGCGGTGGACAACGGTGTGGCCGTGGGCTTCTGCGATCTGCCCGCGAATGTCGCGCTCGCGGTGGCGGACGAGCCCGGCGACCGGACCGATCCGCTGGCCATCCTGGCGGCCGCCGCCGGGTACGACGACGCCGAACGCTGGTGGGACGCCATCGTCGAATCCGCCTCGGACGCCGATATCTTCGCTGCCGTCAACGAGGCCATGGGCGCCTTGCGGGAGCACGCCGAGCACCTGGACGGCGCCACCGCCGGCCGGGAATCCGATTCCGTTGTCCCGGTCGAGGGGTCCGGGACAGCAGAGGAGGACGAACCGCTCTCGGAGGACGGACCGGTCTCCATCGAATCGGTACGGATCACGGTGGACGCGCACACGTTGCGCCGTGAGGCGCACATGCGGCAGATCATGCGAAAGGCCTTGAAGGACGGCGCACAGCGACTGGCCGTGGTGTGCGGCGCGTGGCACGCGCCGGCACTGGAGGGCAAGCTGGGCCCGGCCGCGGCCGATGCCCGGATCCTCAAGGGCATACCGAAGAGCAAGGCCACGCTGACCTGGGTGCCGTGGACGCATTCGCGGCTGGCGAGCTCGTCCGGCTACGGCGCGGGCATTACCTCGCCGGGCTGGTACCACCACCTGTTCACCGAGACCGAGCAGCCCATCGCGCGGTGGCTGACCAAGGTGGCGGGCACGCTGCGGGCCCACGATCTGCCGGTGTCCAGCGCGCACATCATCGAATCCGTCCGGCTGGCCGACACTCTCGCGACCCTGCGGGGGCGGCCGCTCGCCGGCCTGTCGGAGGTCACCGAGGCCACCCGGTCGGTGCTGTGCGACGGTGACGAGACGCTGTTGCGGCTGGTCAGTACCGAACTGGTGGTGGGCGAGGCGCTGGGGACGGTCCCGGACGGGACGCCGACGGTGCCGCTGGAGGCGGATCTGCGGGCCCAGATCAGGACGCTGCGGCTGAAGCAGCAGGCCCTGGAACGGACGGTGGATCTGGATCTGCGCACCGATGGCGGGCTGGCGAGATCGCGCCTGCTGCACCGGCTCCGGCTGCTGGGCATCGGGTGGGGCAAGCTGACCGACAGCCAGGTGCGCAATACCGGCACCTTCCGGGAGACATGGACGCTGCGGTGGCGGCCGGAGCTGGCGATCTCGATCGTCGAGGCGTCGCGCTGGGGTACCACGCTGCGGTCGGCGGCCGAAGCGAAAATCCTCGATACGGCGCAGGATCCGGACGCGACGGTCGGGAAGGTGGCGTCCGCGCTGGAGGAGGCGCTGCTGGCCGATCTCGGCGGGGCCACCGATGGACTCATCGCGCGGCTGGAATCGGTTGCGGCGCTGGATCACGACGTCACCCATCTGATGTCCGCGCTGCCCGGATTGCTGCGGATCGTGCGCTACGGCGATGTGCGCGGCACGGACAGCGCGGCGCTGACCCGGGTGGCGGACAGTCTGCTGGTTCGCAGTTGCGCGGGTCTGCCGGGCGCGGTGACCGGGCTGGATGCCGACGCGTCCGCCGCGCTGCGGGCTCAGATCGATGCGGTGCATCTGGCGCTGTCGGCGCGTGACGACGAATGGGCCACCGGGACTTGGCTGTCCACGCTGGAGACCCTCGCCGATCGCGATGACGTCAACGGCGGGATCGTCGGGCGCGCGGTCCGCCTGCTCTGCGATGCCGAGCGCATCGACGGCGTGGAATCCGGGCGCCGACTATCCGCGGCGCTGTCGGTCGGGCGCACCGCTCCCGACAAGGCGGCCTGGATCGACGGCTTCCTGGGCGGGCGCGGGCTGCTCCTGGTCCACGACCGAAACCTGTTGTCGCTCATCGACGATTGGCTGTGCGGCCTCGACGAGGCGCAGTTCGTCGCCACCCTGCCGCTGCTGCGCCGGACCTTCGGAGCGTTCGAATCCGGCGAGCGGCAGGCCATCGGCCAGGCCGTACGGCACGGCGCGCCAACGGCTTCGGGCGCCCGCAGCACCGACTACGACACCGACCGCGGCGAGCTCGCCATGCGCGGGGCGGCCGAGATCCTCGGAGTGGCGGGATGACTGCACATCGAAACCGGGGCGTTGCCGAACTTTCGAGGGGATTGTCATGAACGAGATGGACGAGGCACAGGGGCGGCGGTGGCGGCTGGTGCTCGGCAGCGCCGGTGAGGCCGGGCTCGGGGGCGGCGGGCTCGGCAATGCCGACGATCAGGCGATGGATCGGGCGCTGGGGGCGCTCTACGATTCCGGCGGGCAGGGCGGGAGCGGGCGGCGCTCGGGCGGGCTCGGGGGTTCCGCGCCGCAGGTGTCGCGGTGGCTGGGCGATATCCGCCGGTACTTCCCGTCGACGGTGGTGGAGGTGATGCAGCGGGACGCGGTGGATCGGCTCAACCTCACCGAATTGCTGCTCGAGCCCGAGCTTTTGGAGGCGGTCGAGCCGGATGTGCATCTGGTGGGGACGCTGCTGAGCCTGAACCGGGTGATGCCGGAGACCACCAAGGCCACCGCCCGCATGGTGGTGGAGAAGGTGGTGCAGGAGATCGAGCGGCGGATCGCGGCGGCGACCGTGGCCGCCGTGGGCGGGGCGCTGAACCGGGCGGCGCGGGTGTCGCGGCCGAAGCTGCGGGATATCGACTGGGACCGGACCATTCGCAAGAACCTGGCGAACTACCTGCCCGAGCATCGGACCGTGGTGCCCGAGCGGCTGGTCGGGTACGGGCGCAAGGCGCAGGCCGTCAAACGGGATGTGGTGCTGGCCATCGATCAGTCGGGGTCCATGGCGTCGAGCGTGGTGTACGCCTCGGTGTTCGGCGCGGTGCTGGCGTCGATGCGGTCGCTGCGCACCTCGCTGGTGGTCTTCGATACGGCCGTCGTGGATCTCACCGAGAAGCTGGCGGATCCGGTGGAGGTGCTGTTCGGCACGCAGCTGGGTGGCGGCACCGATATCAACCGCGCCATCGCCTACTCGCAGTCGCTCATCACCCGGCCGGCGGACACGCTGTTCGTGCTGATCTCCGACCTGTACGAGGGCGGCGTCCGCGCGGAGATGCTGCGGCGCATTCGCGCCATGAAGGAGGCCGGGGTACAGGTGGTGGTGCTGCTGGCGCTCTCGGACGAGGGCGCTCCGGCCTACGACCGCGACAATGCGGCGGCGCTGGCCGCACTGGGCGTGCCCGCTTTCGCCTGCACACCGGACCGCTTCCCCGACCTGCTCGCGGTGGCCCTGGATCGCGGTGATGTTGGGGCGTGGGCACACAACACGCTGCGCGGACAGACATAATGGGCACGCACCACGTGGAGAAACCACGCCACGCGGTGCGCCTCGAGGATGGAAGTGCCCAATGGTTCGCGGCCCGTCTCGTTCTGGACTGAGCGGAGCGGGGGAGCGAAGCGGAGGAGCGGAGGGAGGGAAGAACGAGACCTCCAGGGCCGCGAACCCGCCCGGAGCGAAGCGGAGGGCACATTAGATACAGAACGGGGGCTGATGTGCGCTCTGGTGATGTGTTCGCCGATTACGTCATCGAACGCGAGCTCGGTCGCGGCGGCATGGGCTCGGTGTATCTGGCCAAGCATCCGCGGCTGCCGCGGATGACGGCATTGAAGCTGCTGAATCAGGAGATGTTCGCCGACGACGAGATTCGCGCCCGCTTCATCCGCGAGGCGGATCTGGTCGCCCGGCTGGACCACCCGAATATCGTCACCGTGTACGACCGCGGTGACGAGGGCGAACAGCTGTGGATCTCCATGCAGTACATCGACGGGATCAATGCTTCCTCGATCACCCCGGGCACACTGCCGCCGCTGCGCGCGGCCCAGATCATCGGCGAGACCGCCAAGGCGCTCGACTACGCGCACGGCCTGGGTGTCCTGCACCGTGATGTGAAGCCGGCCAATATCCTGCTGGCCCGCTCGTCGTCCAAGACCGGCTCCGGCGAACGTGTCTACCTGACCGACTTCGGCATCGCCCGCCTGCGCGATGACACCGGCCACCTCACCCAGACCGGCACGGTCACCGCCACGCTCGCCTACGCCTCGCCCGAACAGCTGACCGGTGCGTCCCTCGACGGCCGCTCCGACCAGTACTCCCTGGCCTGCACGCTCTTCCAACTCCTCACCGGCACAGTCCCGTTCGAGGGCACCAGCCCCGCCGCGGTCATCCGCGGCCACCTCCAGCAGCCCCCGCCGCCGGCGAGCCCGCTCCGCCAGGCACTGCCGCGCACCATCGACGCGGTCCTCACCAAGGCGCTCTCCAAGCGGCCGGCCGACCGGTACCGCTCCTGCGTCGAATTCGCCACCGCCGCCGAACGCGCCCTCCAGGCGCCCCGCCCCGCCGCGCCCCCGCGCCCGCCGACTCCCGCGCATCCGCAGCCCATCGTCGCCCCGCGCCCGCCGACTCCCGTCCGGCCGCAGCCGGTGATCCAGCAACCGCCCAATCCGACACCGTCGACGCCGCGCCCGCTCGTGGGCCCGGGCCCGTCCTACCCGAACCAGGCCCCGTCCTACCCCAGCCCGGGCCCCGCGTACCCGGTCCCGCCCACGTCGAACCCGTCCTTCCCCAACCAGCCGATTCCGAATCAGCAGGTATCGACCCCGGCGTACCCGAATCAACCCGCGCCGCAAACCTTTTCGAAACCGGCGGTGGGCCCCGCCCCGTCGTACAACCAACCGCAGTCCTACGCCCCACACACCAACCCACCCCCGACCTACACTCCCCCGCAACGCAATTCGAACACGACGGCCTGGCTGGTCGCCGCCATCGTCACGGTCCTGGTCATCGTCATCATCGTGATCGCGGTGATCATCAAGGGCAGCAAATCCAAGGCCGACGCCCCGCAACACCCGGACACAGTCGTCACCCTCGCCTTCGCCGACGCCCTGACCCCCGACAACGCCCTGGGCGACAAGCCCTTCCACATCACCCTCTGAACGAGCCCTGCCGGTCAACCGAGTTTTACACCGGCAGGCACCGGCCCGACGGCTTCGAGTCATCGGTCGAGCAGCGGCCACGCCGGTAGGCGTCGCAATGGCCGGCTTCGATGACGCACGTCAGAAATTCTGTGGTCGGGTGCGCGATCACGCGGTCAGACTGCAGCGGTGGCGACGACGGAAAGGGTTGGGCGGCCTCCGATCCGAGTCCGGGCGACCGGGTGGGCTCTGACCTCATGGGCACTGTTCGCGAGTTCCGGGCCGGTGGCCAAGGCGGTGATGGCGACGGGCTGGTCCCCGGCGGCGGTGACGTCGGTTCGGATCACATTCGCCGCGATACTCCTCGTCCCGGCCGTTGCCGTATTGCGGCCGCGGGCGCTGCGGTTCCGCCGTGCCGACCTGTGGTTACTGCTCGGCTATGGAGTGCTCGGCGTCGCCGGGGTGCAACTGTTGTTCTTCGTTGCGGTGGCCCGGATTCCAGTTGCGGTAGCAATGGTGCTGGTCAACCTCGCGCCCGTGCTGGTCGCGCTCTGGGTGCAGAGAACACGGCACACCAGGCTGCCCGCACCGGTTTGGCTGGGCATCGGATTGGCGCTGACCGGCTTGGCCCTGGTCGCACAGCTCTGGCAGACCACCCACCTGAACATGCTCGGCCTTGCCGCCGGTCTGGGCTCGGCGATCTGCTCGGCCGGATACTTCCTGCTCGGCGAACACGGTGCCGGCAGGCACGACCCGGCCGGGCTGACTGCCCTCGGATTGACCATCGGCGCAGTAGTGGTGGCAACGTTCACCCCGCCGTGGACGCTACCCATCCACTTACTCACAGCCCCCGCTGTATTGGGCGGTCTGCAGGCTCCGGTGTGGCTGCTCTTGCTGACCCTGGCCGTCGCCGGCACCGTGCTGCCCTACCTGGCCGGACTCCGAGCCCTCCGCGACCTGCCCTCGGCCGTGGCGAGCGTGCTGGCCGTGGTGGAACCTCTGATCGCCGCCGCTTTGGCCTGGCTACTGCTCGGCCAGTCGCTTGGGCCGACACAAATAGCCGGGGCGGTGATCATGCTGATCGGCGCAATGCTCGTGCAGCTGAACGCCCCGAGGTAGTACGGGAAATAACGAATTCTCGTGATGTGGTGGGGTGGGCTTTAGCGGAAATATTCATGTCATGAGCAGCACAGAGATTCGCAACTCCCGCCCGACCGTTCTCGTCACCGGAGCGACCGGGGGCGTCGGTCGTCACCTGGTCTCCACCCTCCTCGCTCGCGGCGTCGCGGTCCGCGCGCTGACCCGGAAGCCCGAGGACGCGAACCTGCCCGAGGGGGTCGAGGTTGTCGCGGGTGATCTCGCCGACGCCTCGACCCTCGGGGCGCAGGTGTTCGAGGGTGTTGATCGCGCCTTCGTGTTCCCGGCGCGGGGCGTCGACACTTTCATGGACGCGGCTGTGGCCGCTGGAGTACACCGGTTCACGGTGTTGTCCTCGCTGGCGGCGGCGATGGAATTCCCCCGCGACCACGGCTCGGCGAGCCAGCTGCACCACAGTGCCGTGGAAGC
This sequence comes from Nocardia sp. NPDC059236, assembly GCF_042754085.1. NCBI lineage: Bacteria > Bacillati > Actinomycetota > Actinomycetes > Mycobacteriales > Nocardiaceae > Nocardia > Nocardia sp. NPDC059236. Next base: position 339,964 of record NZ_JBHZAF010000007.1, on the reverse strand, counting down.
CGCCGTCACCGAGCGCACCGACGGGTGGACGATCCTGCGCCCCGGCACCTTTGCCAACAACCTGCTCGAATGGCGGTGGCAGATCGGCTCGGGTGCGCCGATCCGGGCACCGTACCTGGCGTCCGCTCAGGCCCCGATCCACGAATTCGACGTCGCCGAGGCCGCGGCCGAGACGCTGCTGTCCGACGAGCACATCGGCCAGATCATCCCGATCACCGGCCCGCAGGCGCTCACCCGCACCGAGCAGGTCGCCACGCTCAGTGCCGCGCTCGGCCGGGAGATCCCGCTGATCGAGATCACGGCCGACGAATTCCGCGCCGAGACAGCGCAATTCATCCCGGAGCCGATCATGAAGATGCTGCTCGACTACTGGAGCGACACCCTCACCACCCCCGACCGGGTGCGGCCCGCCACCGTGGTGACCGGCAAGCCCGGACGCACTCTCGCCGAGTGGGCCGAGGACCACCGCGCCGACTTCGGCGCCTGACAACTCCACCGACCGGGTAGCCCGGCCATACAGGCCGGGCTACCCGCGGTTGATCATGGAAGTGCCACTGCGAAGTTGGGGTAGTTGCGGGCTGCGGCGCGGGCGGGGGCGAGCAGGTCGGTGGGGCCGTTCAGGGTCCAGATCACGAGACGGGCGGTCGGCGGGTAGTTGTCGAACTGCTTCCAGATGTCGTCTTCTGTTGTGGCGGTGAGAGGTTCGCGGATGACCGGCGAGGTGTCGACGGGGTGGGTGGTGAGGGTGCCGGAAAGGCGGAGTTCGAGGAAACCACGCGGGCCCGTCTCGGACTTGCGGGCGGGATGGGGGCTTCCCGCGTAGGAGGCCGGGCCGAGGTGGGTGCGCTGGTGGACGTGGCCCAGGGCCCAGTAGTCGTAGCCATGCGCGGCGAGGGTGGCGAGAGTGGTCGGGGCGCAGGCGCGGCGGCTGTGTTGGCCGGTGAGGCTGGTGTGGAGGAGGGCGATGTTGGTCGCGGCGGCGAGGGGCGTGGGGTAGCCGGCGGCAAGGTCGCGCAGGTCGTCGCGGGCGGCGATGGACTGGGCGTGCAGGACGATGCCGAGGTCGGGCCAGTGGTGGGTGGCAGGGTTGTCGGCGGGGGCGAGCCAGGTGGTGGGTGGTAGCCGGAGGTGTTGCGGGAGGGGAGATTCGGCGTCGTGGTTGCCCCAGATGAGAGCCACGGGGATGCCCGCGTCGTGCAGGTCGGCCAACGCCTGTTCGGCGGTGGCGAGGGCACGCGGGGTGGCTTCGTGCCGGTCGAACAGGTCGCCGGCGAGGAGGACGCCGTCATAGCGTTCGTCGAGAATCCGTTGCAGGAGAGCGGCGGACGCGGCGTAGGCGTCCTCGACCGGGTCGATGGCAGGGCATCCGGGATAGTCCGGGACCGCCCGCAGGCGGGCGCCCAGGTGGATGTCGGCGACGTGTGCCAGCCGGATCATCGGGTGGACCGGTCGGTGAGGCGGTGCCGCCACCACTCCAGGATCACCAGGACAACGGTCGAGCTGAGCACGCCGATCACGGTCATGGCCATCGCCTCGGCACGGTGGCCCTGATCGAATTGGCCGAGAATCCACGGCGACAGCAGCGGTAGCGAGGACGGCCGCACCATCGAGGACGCGACGACCTCGCGCACACCGAGCAGGAACGCCAGCAGCCAGCCCGCGACGATGCCGGGGACGAGCAGCGGAATCGTGATGCGGCGCAGGATCTGCCAGGTGTTCGCGCCCGCGGCGGCCGCGGCCTCCAGCAGGGTGTCGTCGATGGCGGCATAGGCGGTCTTCACCTGCTGCAACGCCATGGGCAGGGTGATGACCACATAGGCGAGCACCACCATCGCGCGCGTGTTGTAGGGCGTGACCGGCAGCCAGGGCGCGTTCCAGAAGAAGATGAAGCCGATGACCAGCACGATGGTGGGCACGGTGTCGGGCGCGATACCGAGCAGATCGACGCCCCGCCGGGCCGCGGATCGCGCCCGCGGCACGGCATCCCGGCCGCGCCGGACGATCGCCAGGGCGCAGGCGACGGCCAGCACGGTCGTCACGGTGGCCGCGATGAAGGCCAGCACCACGCTGTTCTGCAGCGCCTCCAGCCCCCGGCCCGGACGCAGCACCCGCGCGAAGTAGTCGAAGGTGAGATTGCCCGGCGTCGGCGGCTTGGACCGCAGAATCGTCATGGCGCCCAGCAGGATCGCGATATACGGCACCACCACCGACACCAGCAGCACCAGGCCCGGCCACAGCAGCGCGGCCGCGGTCCAGCGACCGGTCCCGACGGTGGCGCGGCGCGCGGCGCGGCCGCCGAACCCGATATCGCGGCGGCTCACCCACTGCTGCAGCCCCCACACGGTCATGCCCATCGCCAGCAGCAGGCTCGACAATGCAGCGGCCCGCGGGAAGTTCAGCGGGTCGATGGTGACGTTCCCGTAGATCTCCGATACCAGCACCGGGAAGCCGATCTGATTGCCGAGCGTGACCGGCGTGCCGAATTCGCCTGCGGCGCGGATGAACACGATCAGCGCGCCCAGCGCATAGGTGGGTGTCAGCAGCGGGGCCAGCACCAGCCGCAGCCGCTGCCCGGCGGATGCCCCTGCCACCGCGGCCATTTCATCCGCGCTGGCGGGGATGGTGTCGAGCCGGTTGCGCAGCAGCAGGTACAGGAAGGTGAAGATTTCGCACGCCATGATGGCCGCCATCCCGACCGGGGTCTCCACCACCGCGCGCAACCCCGCGCCGAACGGCCCGAACCACCGCTCGGCGAGACCGTTGACGCGGGTGAAGTCCAGCCACGCCATGGCCGCCACATACGGCGGGGTGAGGAACGGGACCATGACGGCGATGTCGATCCATCGGTGCCGCCGCAGCGGCGTCCACGACATGAGGAAGGCGAGCGGCGCGGCCATCACGGTGGCGATGACCACGACCAGCACACCAAGCAAAACCGTATTGCCGACGATCCGCAGATTCGCCGATTCGGTGAGCTGCCCGAGCGCGGACGGCCGCCCGTCGTAGCCGGTCACCGCCCGGATGAGCACCGCCACCAGCGGCGCGGCCACACCGACCAGCAGCAGCGCCAGCAGGGCGTAGACCCCGCCGCCGGTGCGCGGGCGGGTGGCCGCGCGACCGGGTGCGGCCTCGTCGAGGCGTGCGGTCACGCCGCGCCCAGATAGCGCTTGATGAATTCGGCGAGTACGTCGCTGCCGCTGCTCTTCACCTGGTCCCAGGTGAACGAAAGCTGCTTGACGTCCTCGTATTTGCGGGTGCCGTCGGCGACGGATACCTCGGGCCGGGCCGGAATCATCTGGTGCGCGGCCGAGATCTGCTGACCCTGCTGGGCGAACATGAAGTCCAGGAACGCCTTCGCCGCGGCCGGGTTCTTGGCGGTCTTCAGCACGAACACCGGGCGCGGGGTGATGGTGGTGCCGGAGGACGGCGAGATCACCTGCAGCGGTTCGCCCTTGGCGATGGCGTCGTAGGCGGAGTAGTCGACGCCGCCCAGGATGACGGCATGCGATCCGGCGGTGACATCGTCGAGGGCCGGGCCGTTCGCCCCGTGCACCACCATGCCGTTGGCGAAGAGCTTGTCGAACAGCTCCCAGGTCTTGTCCTTGCCCCAGGCCGCGACCATGGCGGCGACCAGGTCACGGGCGGTGCCGGATTCGCGTGGGTCGGGCATGATCACCTTGCCCTTGTAGTCCGGCCCGGCCAGATCGGCCCAGTCCTGCGGGCGGGCGGTGGTGGCCTTGGTATTGACCACCAGCGTCAGCGCCGAACCGTCGCGTCCGACGAAGGCGTCGTCCTTGCCGGCCCAGCCGGCGCGGATCTGGTCGGATCCGGCCGGGCGGTAGGGCAGGGTGCGGCCGTCGGCGGCGTACTTCGCGGCCGGGGTCCAGGAGGCCAGGTAGGCGATGTCGGCCTGCGGATTCGCCCATTCGGCATCGAGTTTCGCGGTGATCTTGCCGGTCTCACCGGCGAAGACGTTCACCTTCACGCCGGACGCCTTGGTGAAGGCGGCCACCAGGTCGTCGGTGAGTTCCTGCGGGTTGGCCGAGTACAGGGTGAGTTCGCCCGACAGGCCCGCCGGGGCGGTCCAGGTGCTGGTGACCGCGGTCTTCGCGGTGTCATCGGCGGCCGAACCGCAACCGGCGAGCACGAGCGCCGACGCGAGCGTGGCCGCGGCGAAAGCGCGACGGGACATCGACATTTCGGGGATTCCTTTCGAAAAAGCCTGGTGGAGAGCGGGTTCAGGCGGCGGGAGTGACGACGTCGTCTGCCCGTACCGCGAGCCGCAGTTCGGTCCCGGCCGCGTGCGCGCGCCGGTCCGGAACCGTCCAGAGCCGATCGACGCCGTCGACCGCGCAGCGCAACTGGTATGCGCCGCCGGTGAAGACGGACGACCGGACCGTCCCCGACACGGTCACTTCGTCCGGCCCGGCGGGCGTGTCGCCGAGGACCCGCACGGCCTCGGCGCGCACACCGCCACCGGACGGCAGCGGATTGAAGGTGCCGACGAACTCCGCCACGAACAGATCGGCGGGCCGGTGATACAGCTCCTCCGGACTACCGTGCTGCAGCACGCGCCCGGCCCGCATCACCACGATGCGGTCGGACATGCTCAACGCCTCCGCCTGATCGTGGGTGACGAAGACCGTGGTGAGACCCAATTCCGTGGTCAGCGACCGAATCTCGGTGCGCAGCTGCTCCCGCAGCGCCGCATCCAGCGCCGACAGCGGCTCGTCCATCAGCAGCAGGCTCGGCCGCGCCACCAGCGCCCGGGCGATGGCCACCCGCTGCTGCTGCCCCCCGGACAACTGATGCGGCATCTTCTCCGCCGCCGCGGCCAGCTCGACCCGCGCCAGCGCCTCGGCCACCCGCTGCCCCGCCTCGGCGCGCGCGACGCCGGTAACCCGCAGCGGGAACCCGACATTCGCCGCGACAGTCAGATGCGGCCACAACGCCAGATCCTGGAACACCATCCCCAGACGCCTGCGCCGCGGCGGCACGAAATCCCCCCGCCCGACATCGCAGACCACCTCGTCACCGAGCCGAATCCGCCCCCGCTGCGGCCGGTCCAACCCCGCCAGCAGCCGCAACAGCGTGGACTTCCCACACCCGGACGGCCCGAGCACCGACACGAACTCCCCGGGTTCGATCACCAGATCGATGGGCAGCAAACCGGTCCCGTCCGAATAGGTACGGCTCAGTTCCTCAAGGACGACCCGCGTCCCGAGTCCCTCCCCGGCCACAGCAAACATGGCGGCTGACAGTAGGCAGCAAATCTGACTTCTTCGGGCGCGCCGGGTGAACGCCCGATGACAACTCGTCTCAGCCCCCGCAGCGAGGCCGCGGCAGCGGAGACGAAATGGGCCCCTCGGGATCGAAATCCCGAGGGGCCCAGATCGGTCCGGAGTGCCTACAGGTCGGCGATGGCGGCCAGTGGGGGTGTGCGGGCGGCTCGCACGGCGGGCCAGAGGGCGGCGAGGACGCCGACCACGCCGGAGGCGAGGAGCATGAGCACGATTTGGACCCAGGGCACGGCGATGGTGGCAATGCCCAGGTCGGCAAGGGTTTTGAGGAAGCCTACGCCGAGCGCGAGGCCGAGGATGACGCCTACCACCGCGCCGAAGATGGCGATGAGCATGGATTCGAGGTAGATGCTGCGCCGGACCTGGGCCCGCTGCATGCCCACCGCGCGGAGCATGCCGATTTCGCGACGGCGCTCCACCACCGACAGGGCCAGCGTGTTGACGATGCCGAGGATGGCGATGACCACCGCCAGCGCCAGCAGGCCGTAGAGGATGGCCAGCAGGGTGTCGATCTGTTTGCCCTCGGCGCCCTTGAAGTCGTTGCGGTCCTGGACCTGGACGATGACGTACTGCTCGGTGGCCTTCTCCAGGTTCTTCCGCATAGCGGGGAGGTCGGCGCCGGGCTGGGCGGCGACCAGGACCAGGAAGCTGGACTGGTAGCTGACCGGGACCGTCTTCTGGTACAGGGCCATGGGGGTGACCATGTTCTGCAGCAGCTGGGTGTCCTTGTAGATGCCCGCGACGGTGACCTTGAACTTCTTGTAGTCCATGCTGGAGATCTCGACGCTCTCGCCGAGCTTCCAATCATGGTCGGAGGCATAGGTTTCCGACACCATGATGTCGTCGTCGCCGAGCTGGTCGGTGCCCTGCTCCACGGTGTAGTTGAGCGCCTTGGCCATCGGCCCCTCGGGCGCGGTGCCGAGCACCTGCTTGCCGTCGACCCTCAGGGCGACACCGTGGAAGGCCACCACGTCCTTGACCTGCGGCACCTGCCCGACGGTCGCGGTGGCGGCCAGCGGGACGCCGATGATGCCGCCGGGCGGCCCGGCCAGAATGTAGTCGGCCTTCACACCCTTGTCGACCAGGTCGCTCACACTGGCCTTGGCCGAGGAGCCGAGCATGCCGATGGCGGACACCAGCATCAGGCCCAGGGTCAGCGCGAAAGCCGTCGCGGCGGTCCGGCGCGGATTGCGAATCGCGTTGTTGCGCGCCATCCTTCCGACCGGACCGAACGGCCGCACCAGCACACCCAGCCCGGTCACCACCGGTCGCGACAGCGCCGGGGAGGCGAACAGCACCGCGAAAATCAGTGCGGCAGCGCCGATTCCGACCACCGTGGCCGCACTGCCGCCGGTGCCGCGCGCACCCAGCACCACCAGCACCGCGCCGGCCACCGCCAGCACCGCGCCGATAATGGTGCGCAGCCGCAACGACTCTCCGGCCGAGTTGGACTCCGAGCGCATCGCCTCCACCGGCGGCACCTTGGCCGCCCGCCGCGCCGGCGCGTACGCACTGAGCACCGTGACCACGGTGCCGACGCCGAGGGCCACCAGCACGGTGCGCGGCTGCAGCGACATGGTGCCGGTGGGCAGCCCCAGCTTGAAGGCATTCAGCAGCCCGGACAGGCCGAACGACAGGCCGACGCCCGCCGCCAGACCCAGTGCGCTGCCGATCAATCCGACGATCAGCGACTCCCCCACCACCGACCGCGAGATCTGCCCGCGGCTCGCGCCGACCGCGCGCAGCAGCGCCAGTTCGCGCAGCCGCTGCGCAACCAGCATGGAGAAGGTGTTGTAGATGATGAACGTGCCCACCAGCAATGCGATGGACCCGAACGCCAGCAGGAAGTAGTTGATGAACTTCAGCGCATTGCCGAGCTGCGCCTTGAAGTCGTCACGCACCTGCTGGGCGTCCTGCACCTTGTAGTCGGGCAGCGCCGCCTTGAGCCGATCGCGCAGATCATCGGCCTTCACCCCGGGCTGGGCCGCGATGTCCACGTACGCGACGTGCAGGCCGTCGGTGAACAGCTGGCGGGCCTGCGCATCCTCGAACTGCAGCGCGATGAACCCGCCGGTACTGGAGGCGTCGATGTCGTAGATGCCGGAAATGGTGACGTCGATATTGCCCTTGGACGGCACCAGCACCGTGGTGTGGTCGCCGACCTTCAGCCCGGCCCGTTCCGCACCGCCCTTGTTGATGGCGACCTGACCCGGCTGGGCGGGCGGCACGCCGTCGATGAACTTGTCCGGCTCGGCCACCGACTTGCCCGGCGGCAGATACGACTGCCCGAAACTCGGTGCGCCACCGGTCTGTACGGCGTGCCCGTCCTTCAGCAGCACCACCGGGCCGTTGACGCTGGGCGCGACGGTCTTGACGCCGTCCAGGTGGGAGAGCTTGTCCACCACGTCGTTCGGCACACCGAGCGACTGCTGCTCCTTGGGCTGCACCCGCACGTCCACGCCCTTGGCCTGGGCGGCGAAGATGCCGTCGAAGGTGCTCTGCAGCGTGTCGGTGAAGATGAAAGACCCTGAGATGAAGGCGGTTCCGAGCACGACCGACAGCACGGTCAGCACCAGGCGCACCTTGTGCGCGGCGAGATTGCGCAAGGCGACCTTGCGCATCGGGGAGGCAGCCATCAGAGCGTCTCCAGCGACTTCATCTTGTCGAGCACGGAATCGGCGGTGGGCTCCCGCAATTCGTCCACGATCTGGCCGTCGGCGAGGAAGACGACCCGGTCGGCGTAGGAGGCCGCGCGCGGATCGTGGGTCACGATCACCACCGTCTGCCCGAACTCGTTGACCGCCGCCCGCAGGATGCTGAGCACCTCACCGGAGGAGTGCGAGTCCAGATTGCCGGTCGGCTCGTCACCGAAGATGATGTCCGGCTTGCCCGCCAGCGCGCGAGCACAGGCCACGCGCTGCTGCTGACCACCCGACAGCTCGGCGGGCCGGTGGGTGAGCCGGTCGCCCAGGCCCAGCCGCTTGACCACCGTCGCCAGCCACTCCTCGTCGGTCTTGCGGTTCGCGATATCCAACGGCAGCGTGATGTTCTCCAGCGCGGTCAGCGTGGGGACCAGATTGAACGCCTGGAAGACGAAGCCGATGCGGTCGCGGCGCAGCATGGTCATCTGCTTGTCCGAGAGCTTGGTCAGATCGGTGTCACCGATGTGGACCGTGCCCGCGGTGGCGGCATCGAGACCGGCCAGGCAGTGCATGAGGGTCGACTTGCCCGAGCCCGAGGGCCCCATGATGGCGGTGAACTCGCCCTTCGCGAACTCGGCTGTCACCCCGTCCAGCGCACGAACCTGTGTGTCGCCCGATCCGTAGATCTTCACAAGATCGGTCGCTCGGGCGGCGACCGCGGCCGTGCTCTGCTCGAGCGTGGCGGATTCCGAGACGTTCGAAGTCATGATGTCCAGTGTGTCTAGGTTCTGGGATGGACGCCATCCGGGATGTCCCCGATGCCGATGTCCTCACAGACTCCACACAAACACGCCCGTCGAACAGCCCTCAATTGATGGGGGCGGACCGCCACCAATCCAGCAGCTGGTCGTCGGTGGCGAGGAAACCGGTGCTGTACATCAGGAAAGCGTGCTTGCCGTCCTGGGAGTGGAACTCCGTCACCAGGCGCGGACGCAGCAGGGCGCTGTCGCTGAGCTGGTAGTTCGTGTACAGGTTGCCGTGCACCTTGACGTCGGACCGGGAGAACCCCGACAGCGTGTTCAGGGCGTCCTCGGCATCGGCGGCCGACCGGTACATGACGAAGCGGTAGCTCGGGTGGCCGACACCGCCCGCACAGTTCCAGGCCACCGCCCAGTTGCCCAGGTCGGGATCGCCGGATCCGGTGTCGGGCGGGGGCGCGGAATGCTGGTAGGTCGAGCAGGCCGCGCCCTGGTAGCCGGTGCCGGAGTTCGAGTCGGCGTTCGGGTCGGACTGCGGCAGCATCTGCGGGAAGCGCTGGCTGAGCACCTGCGCGTCGGTGCCGGAATGCTCCGGGATACCGGCGGCGGGATCGGTGGTCTCGGTCGGGGTCGGCTCGTCGTCGGTGGTCGGCGTGGGCGCCTCGGAGGTGGTCGCCGGGGTGTGCGAGGTCCCACTCCGATCCAGCGCGGCCAGACACCCGCCGACCGCCACCAGCGGCAGCACCACGACGGCCGCCGCACCCAGCAGGCAGCCCCGCAGCTTCGAACGCTTCTTCCGCGGCGGTGCCGGACGCGGCGCGGGCGGGGCGGGCGCCGGCGCCTGGGCGGTGTAGCGCATGGTCGCGGGCGGCTGCTGTCCGGGAACGGGATTCGGATCGACACCGTACGGGGTCGTCGGCGCGGGACCGAATTGCCCTGGCGCCACCGGTGATCCGCCGGACTGCGCAACGAACGGCGAGTGCGCCACCACCGTGGCCCCGGCCGGATTCTCCAGCGCCTGCTGGGCCGCCGCGGCGAACTCGCCGCACGAATCGAACCGTCCCTCAGGGTGTTTGGCGAGCGCACGGGCCAGCACGGCGTCCAGCGCCTGCGGCAGGCCGGCCCGCAGCGTGCTGACCGGCGGCGGCGCCTGATTGAGGTGACCGTGGATGATGCCCACCGGATGCTCGGCGGCGAACGGCACATCCCCGGTCAGCAACCGGAACAGCGTGCAGGCCAGCGAATACTGATCCGAGCGCGGATCCAGCGGCTGACCCGAGAGCTGCTCCGGGGAGGCGTAGGTCAGCGTCGCGGTGAACGAGCCGGTCTGGGTCAGCTTGGTGGCGTCGTCGCGCAGGCGGGCAATGCCGAAGTCCGCCAGGAACACTCGCTCCTCGCCGTCCAGCCGTTCGAGCAGGATGTTGGCGGGCTTCACATCCCGGTGCAGCACGCCGCGGCGATGCGCGAAATCCAGGGCCCGCGCGGTCTCGGCGATGATCCGGATCGCCTGGCGCGGCGGCAGATTCGCGGCCTCCAGCTGGGACGCGTCGGGACCGTCGATGTAGCGCATGGCGATCCACGGCTGCGCGTCATCGATGCCGCGGTCGTAGACCGGCACGATATTGGGATGATCCAGCCGCGCGACGAGATCACCCTCACGCTCGAACCGCCGCCGGATCTCGATATCGCCGAACACGTCCCGGCTCAGCAGCTTCAGCGCGATCAGCCGGGGAAGACGGGGGTGCCGGGCCAGATACACCGACCCCATGCCGCCGCGGCCGAGTTCGCGTTCGATCTCGTAACCCGCGAACACTTCCCCAGCGCGCAGCACAAACTTCCCTTTCTGAATAAATCTGCCTCCGCTTCGCTGCGGCGGGTTCGCGGCCCTGAAGGTCTCGTTCTTCCCTCCTCCGCTCCTCCGCTTCGCTCCCCCGCTACGTCAGTCCAGAACGAGCGCTCCATCGACCTGTGCTTGGGCCGCGAACCAGATACTGCGCCGACCCTAGCCTGATCGAGCCGGGGTTTCGAATGCCGCAGCTCAGTTGATGGGGGCGTTCTTCCACCACTTCAGAACCGGATCGAGGCTGCCGGTGAGGCCGTCGGTGTACATGAGGTACTGGGCGCGGTTGTTGTCGCCGGTGAAGGCGGTCACCAGGCGCGGGTGGCTGTCGTCGGTGAGCTGGTAGTTGGTGTAGGTCTTGCCGCCGTTCGCGTCCTGCGACTTGGTGTCCGGGGTCAGACCGCTCAGGACGGTCTGCACGGTGGCGGCCGAGTCGTAGGCGAAGATGCGGTAGAAGGGGTCGTTGTTGTTGCTGCCGCCGTAGCAGCGCCACTGCACCTTCCAGTCGCCGAAGTCCGGGGTGCCGTCGGTGGCGTCGGAGGAGACCGGCGAGTCGGCCACCCAGCAGGTCGCGCCGTTGTAGCCCTTGCCGCCGGTCTTGACGGCGGGCAGCAGCTTCGGGAACTGCTTGGCCGCGACCGACCAGTCGATCTGCTGGGCTCCCCCGGGCGCCGCGCCCGCCGAGGTGTTCACCACACTGCCCGGCGCGCCACCGGCCTTGGTGCCGCCGGCCTTGCTGCCCGCCGCCGCGATCACCGCGACCACCACGATGAGCAGCACCACCACCGCCAGCACGATGCCGATGATGAGGCCGGTATTCGACTTCGCCGGCGCCGGCGGCCGATGCGCCCCCACCGGCGCGACCGGCGGACGCTGCGGCTGGCCCGGGCTCGGATAGGTGTAGGACGGCGGCTGGGTGTACTGATTGGTCCCGCGCCCGGTGTAGTTACCGGCGACCGGCTTGGGCGGGGCCGGATTGACCTGTGTCGGAGCCGGATACGGCACCGCCTGGGACGGCGGCGCTGTTTGCGGACGCGGGCCCGCGGTCGGCATGGGCGCACCGGTCATCGGCACACCCGTCGAGTACGAGCCTCCGGTCACCGGGTTGCCGGTCGGCATGGCACCACCCGTATACATGGGCATACCGGTCGGCATGGCACCCCCGGTCGGGGACGGCGCCACCGGGTTCGGCCCGCCGGTGTACGGCATCACCGGCATCGGCGGCGACGTGCGCTGCACCAGCGGAATGGCCGGCGCGCTCGGATTGGCCAGGGCGCGACGGGCGGCGGCCGCGAAGTCGCTGCAGCTGGGGAAGCGATCCTCGGGACGCTTGGCCATGGCCTTGGCGATCACCAGGTCCAGGCTCGGCGGCAGCCCGGCGCGCGCACTGCCCAGCGGCGGCGGCGGATTCTGCAGATGCCCCTGGATGACGGCCGCCGGATTGGTCGCCGAGAACGGACCGGACCCGGTGAACAGCCAGAACAGCGTGCAGGCCAGCGAGTACTGGTCGGAGCGGCCGTCCAGCGCGGAGCCGGTCAGCTGCTCGGGCGAGGCGTAGGCCAGGGTCGCGGTGAACGTCCCGGTCTGGGTGAGGTGACCGCTGTCGTCGCGCAGCCGCGCAATGCCGAAGTCGGTCAGGTACACCCGCTCGCCCTTACCGCCGGTGGAGCGGGCCAGCAGGATATTGGCGGGCTTCACATCCCGGTGCAGCACCTCGTTGCGGTGCGCGTAATCCAGGGCGTCGGCCATCTCGGCGACGATCTGCACGGCCCGCTCGGGCGGCAGCGTCTGCGGATTCACGCTGGCGGCGTCGATGCCGTCGATGTACTGCATGGAGATCCACAGCTGGCCGTCCTCGAGCCCGCGGTCGTAGACGGTGACAATATTGTGGTGGTCCAGTTGCGCGACCAGGTCGGCCTCGCGCTCGAAGCGGGCGCGGACCTCCTTGTCGAAGACCATCTCCCGATTCAGCAGCTTGAGCGCCGTCATCCGCGGCAGCCGCGGATGCTTGGCCAGGTACACCGAACCCATGCCACCCCGGCCGAGCTGCCGTTCGATGACATACCCAGCAAAAACGTCACCGTTGGACAGCATGACGATCTCCCACTTCCCATTCCACGTGCCGGGACCCACCAGCGCGCGAGGTACCACAGACGATCGGCGTGATCGTTCGGGCCGATCCGAAAACACCGAAACTGTAGCCGATTCGCGGCCTACCGAACTATCTACGCGCACCCCGCTAACGCAACACTCAACGTTTGCTTATCGCCCCTGGTGACCCCGTCTGCGCTGTCGGGGGTCGGGGATACGCTGGCCGCATGCGCATTGGAGCTCACGTCCGAATGGACAGCGACCCGATCGGCTTCGGCGAGAAGCTCGGGGCCGACGTCATCCAGATGTTCGTGGTGGATCCGCAGAGCTGGGACAAGCCCCAACCCCACCCGCGGGCCGAAGAGATCAAGGCCAGCGATATCGACCTGGTGGTGCACTCCTCCTATCAGATCAATGTGGCCAGCCTGAACAACCGGCTGCGCATGCCCTCGCGCAACGCGGTGGCGCAGCAGGCCAGGGCCGCCGCCGAGCTGGGCGCCTTCGGGCTGGTCGTGCACGGCGGCCACGTGCGCTCCGACGAGGAGATGGCCGAGGGATTCGTCAACTGGCGCAAGCTGTTCGAGCGGCAGCAGGACAAGGGCGGATTCGCGGTGCCCATCCTCATCGAGAACACGGCCGGCGGAAACCACGCCATGGCACGGTATTTCGACGACATCGGGCGGCTGTGGGACGCGGTCGGCGACTTCGGGGCCGGGTTCTGCCTCGACACCTGCCACGCCTGGGCGGGCGGTGAGGAGCTGGTCGGGATCGTGGAGCGGATCAAGGGGATCACCGGGCGCATCGACCTGGTGCACCTGAACTCCTCGCGGGACGCCTTCGATTCGGGCGCGGACCGGCACGCCAACTTCGCCGACGGAACCATCGACCCGCAATTGCTGGCCGAGGTGTGCCGCACCGCCGGAGCGCCGGTGATCCTGGAGACCCCCGCCGACGGTGTCGCCGACGACCTGGCCTATCTGCGCGAACACCTCGGGTAGTTCTCCGCGAACGCCTCGGGTAGCGCCGGGCGTTCGCTCACGAGCCTTTCGATCCGGCTGATCCTGAACCTGTTTCACCGGACGCCCCGATGGTGTGCTGGTCACGGCTCGAATCCGGGCCGGACTCCATCGGGCGAAAGGCATTGCATGTCCGTCGATTACGCAACATCCAACCTCACTGTCGTGCAGCTGGGCAGCAAGATCGGCGCGCGCATCGACGGCGTGCGACTGGGCGGCGATCTGGATTCGGTGGCCGTGCAGGCCATCCAGGACGCGCTGCACAAGCACAAGGTCATCTTCTTCCGGGGCCAGGAGCACCTGACCGAGGACGGGCAGTACGAGTTCGCGCAGCTGCTGGGCGCACCGACCACCCCGCACCCGACCGTCACCTCCAAGGGTGTCAAGACGCTGCCCATCGACTCCGAGTACGGCCGCGCCAACAGCTGGCACACCGATGTCACCTTCGTGGACCGGATTCCGAAGGCGTCCATCCTGCGCGCGGTGCACCTGCCGTCCTACGGCGGCTCCACCACCTGGGCCTCGACGGTGGCGGCCTACGACTCGCTGCCGGCGCCGCTGCAGGCCCTCGTCGAGAACCTGCGCGCCCGCCACACCAATGCCTACGACTACGCCGCCGACCGCACCGAGGTCGCGCGCGGCGAGAACGCTCAGGTGACGGCCAATATCAAGGCCTACCGCGAGGAATTCGAGTCCACCTACTACGAGACCGAGCACCCGGTGGTGCGCGTGCACCCCGTCACCGGCGAACGCGCGCTGCTGCTCGGGCATTTCGTGAAGAACTTCGTCGGCTTCTCCGCCGCCGAATCGCAGGCCTTGTTCCAGCTGCTGCAGAACCGTGTCACCCGGTTGGAGAACACCACCCGCTGGAACTGGCAGCTCGGCGACGTGGCGATCTGGGACAACCGCGCCACCCAGCACTACGCCATCGACGACTACGACGGCCAGCCCCGCCGCCTCACCCGCATCACGCTCGCCGGCGACGTCCCGGTCGGCGTGAACGGAGAAACCAGCACCATCATCACCGGTAACGCCGAGCACTACTCGATCATCGAGGAGGTCGCACCCGCCGCCGCCTGAATCCCGGCGCGGAACACCGCAATTCGGGCACGCGCGGGTGCCGCCACTCACCCCGCTGTCCTTGCGGACCGACACAACTCGATGCCGTCGATCACGATGTCCATGCGCCGTGATCGCCGGCCGGCCGGTGCGACGGGCACCACCTCTCTCGCCCGTCGCACCGGCTTCGCCGTTTTCGGGGTACGCCCATCGTGCAGACTATGGGCATGGAGATTCGGCCGCTCGACGGCGTTCGGGTTCTGGAACTGGGCAACTACGTGGCCGCGCCGACGGCCGGACGGATCCTCGGGGACTTCGGGGCCGAGGTGATCAAGGTGGAGCGGCCGAAAACCGGTGATGAGCTGCGGAATTGGCGGCTCTACGGCGGTGACACCTCGATGCTGTACCGGACGGTCAACCGGAACAAGAAGTCCATCACGCTGGATCTGCGCACCGAGGCCGGACGCAGGATCGTGCTGGATCTGATCGAACAGTGCGATGTGCTGCTGGAGAACTTCCGGCCCGGGATGCTCGAGAAGTGGGGGCTCGGGCCCGAGGTGCTCAACGAGGCCAATCCGAATCTGGTCATCACCCGCATCTCCGCGTACGGCCAGACCGGTCCGCTCGCGCAGCGGCCGGGCTTCGCGGCGGTGGCCGAGGCGGTCGGCGGGTTGCGCGAACTCGTGGGCGATCCGGATCGGCCGCCGGTGCGGGTCGGCGTGTCCATCGGCGATTCCATTGCCGGGATCTACGCCGCGTTCGGCACCGTGATGGCGCTGTTCCAGCGCGAGCGGGTGCAGCGGGTTCCCTTGGAGCAGCGCGTGATCGACGTGGCGCTCAACGAATCCATCCTGTCGGTCATGGAATCCCTGGTGCCCGACTATCTGGCCTACGGCATCAATCGCGAACGCGTCGGCGGGCGGATGGAGGGCATCGCGCCCAGCAATGCCTATCCGTGCAGCGACGGCACCAGCATCATCATCGGCGGCAACGGCGACGCCATCTTCCAGCGGTACATGCAGGTCATCGACCGTCCGGACCTCGCCGCCGATCCGGAGCTGCAGGACAATGCCGGACGCTGGCGTCACCGCGAGCGCCTCGACGCCTCGATCGCCGAGTGGACACGGGTGCGCACCCGCGAGGAGGCGCTGGGGGTGCTGGAGGCGGCCGCGATTCCGTGCGGGCCCATCTACACCGCCGCCGACATCGTCTCCGACGAGCAGTACCGGGCGCGCAATATGATCCAGCCCTTCCGGGTGGACGTGGGCGAGCCCGAGCCCAAGGAGGTCGGCTTCCCGGGCATCGTCCCGGTGATCGGCGGCCGATCGCTGCCCATCCGCAATGTCGGCCCGGACCTCGGTGAGCACACCCGCGAGGTGCTCACCGGCCTGCTCGGCCTGACCGACGCCGATATCGATGCCCTGGAGGCGAACTCATGACCCTGCGCGATGTCACGCTGCGCGACGGCCTGCAGCTCACCGGGAAGGTGCTGCCCACCGAGCGCAAGGTGCAGATCGCGCGGCAGCTGCTGGCGCTGGGCGTGCCCGAGCTGGAGATCGGATCCATGGCGCGCCCGGATCTGGTGCCGCCCATGGCCAATACGCTCGAGCTGGTCGCCCAGCTCACGCCCGCGGAACTGGAACGCTGCTGGGTCTGGGTGGCCACACCCCGGCACGTGGCGCGGGCCGCGGAGGCCGGCGTGCGCAATTTCCAGTACTGCTTCTCGGTGTCGGACGCGCACAACAAGGCCAATATCGGCCGCACCACCGAGGACAGCCTGGCCGCCATGCCGGAGGCGGTGCGGCTCGCGGCGGAGGCGGGCGGGCGCATTCAGCTCTGTCTGGCAACGGCTTTCACCTGCCCATTCGACGGGCCCGTGGATCCCGCGCGGGTCCTGGCCATCGCCACCGATCCGCGCACCGAGGGGTCGGCGGACATCGTGGTGGCCGATACCCTCGGCCAGGCGCATCCGGGTCAGGTCGGCGCGCTCATCGGGGCGGTGGCCGCGACCGGGGACTGGGGAACGCCGCAGCACCGCATCGTTTTTCACGGTCACGACACCTGGGGCATGGGCGTCGCGAATTCCCTGGCGGCCCTGGCCGCCGGCGCGGCCGTGGTGGACGGTTCGCTGGGTGGGCTGGGCGGCTGCCCGTTCGCGCCGGGCGCCTCCGGCAACACCTCGAGCGAGGATCTGCTGTTCGCTACCCGTCCGGAATGGTTTACCCCGTCCGTATTGTCGGATCTGGTAGGGATTTCCGAAGAGTTGCTGACGGAACTCGGTGAGCCCAACCGATCCCGGACGATTGAGGGCGCACGATCCGAAGCCGAAGCATTCGAATGGGTAATTGCCGCAAATGACTAATTCGCGGAAAATTAGCCAGCGTGCGTGTCGGCCCGAAGTTTGAGCAACACCAAACCCGCGGTGCAGGCGAGAATCAGTCCGGCGACGGTGATTTCGACGCGTAGCCCGGCAATGCCGAGTACCGCGCCGGTGAGCCCACCCAGGAAGATCAGCCAGGCGACGGCGCGGGCCAGGATTGCCGACCCCCGCAGCCCGGAGGCCGCAGGTTCTCCTGCACGCGCCGACGCGCGCAGCGGAGATGCCGAAAATGCACCCATCATCCACTCCTCGATGACGCCCGCCGGGTCTCGCGATTCTTCGGCGCGCCCCTCGGCAAATTTCGAGCGTCTCACGTGTAACTTTGGACACACATTACGGCTCTGCAACGGAAAGTCCATACGACACGTGCCCAAAACGCCCCGAGTTTACTAATTCGATATCTGAATCATGGCTGTTTGAGATATTTCCGAGGCCTACGGAATCGCCTGCGCTGTCCGGTTATCGAACCGGCCACCCGCCTGGCCCCGCCCCGCGGCCTCCGTTAGGGTGAGCCCACTCGACACGAATCAGGAGTGCCACCAATGGACGGCAGCAACGCCGGCGCGGACGAGCGCGGCCTCACCCCGCTGCGTCACCTGCCCAAGCCCGTGGCGGGTGCCGCCGCGGCGGTCGGCGTGGTGTCGGCCGGGCTCATTCTCCTGGGCGCCTGCGGCCTCGGGCACACCGACACCTACGTCGCGCCGCCGCCGCTGAACGCCGATCTGCAAGCAGCGCCGGTGACTTCGACGAACAGCAGCGCGAGCACCACGCCCGCCGTCGTCATCCCGCCGTCCCCCACCTGGCGGGTGGCCGCCGACCAGCCCTCCCGGCGCGCGCCGATCTCCACCGTCACCGGCACCCCGGACGACCCGGCCGCGGATCCGAATGCGAGCACCCGCTCCACCCCCTTGCACACCACCACGCGCCCGGCCACCACCGAAAGCCCGCGCGCCACAACCGAACTCCCGGTCACCACGGTCCCGCCGACCGCCCTCCCGACGACGGATCACCCGGCCTCGGACAACTCCGACGGGTAGATCGGTGGCCCAATCCGTCAGGGCGCGTTCGTCTTTGTAGATCTCCTGCCGCATGGTGCCGCCGACCCCGAGACCCACGGCGGTGGCCCGACCTTCGCACCCCTCGGCACCACCGACAGCAGGTGCGAGCACAAGCACGCCGAGATCCACTGTGCACCAGTGAATTCTGCGGCGGCCAAAGCGCCCCGGTCCGGGTGGAGCGGGGCGCGGCCTCGATGGTGCGGGTCAGAACTCCACGAGGGTGTAGTCGCCCACGCGGTCGGTGAGAACGCGCAGGTGTTCCAGGTCGCCACCCAGGGTGCGGGCGATGGCGGTGAGGCGGGCCACGTAGTGACTGACCGGGTATTCGGTCGTGATGCCGATACCGCCGTGCATCTGGATGGACTCCTGGCCGATGTGCCGGGCGGAGCGGCCGACCTGCATCCGGGCACGCGACGCCGCCACCCGGTCGGCGGAACCGTCGGCGACGGCGGCCGTGGCGTACAGGCTCATGCTGCGCGCAAGTTCCAGGGACACATACATATTGGCGGCACGCTGGGTCAGGGTCTGGAACTTGGACAGCGTGACGCCGAACTGCTTGCGCGTCCTCAGGTATTCGGCGGTCAGCCGCAGGGCCTCTTCCATCGCGCCGAGGGATTCGGCGCACAGGCTCGCCTGCGCCGCCACCTCCACCGCGTCCACCACCGACTGCGCGTCACCGCCGTCGCCGAGGAGTTCGGCTGCGGCGGAGGCGAATTCGAGCTGCGCACCGCGGCGCTCGTCGAAGGTGCGGTAGGGGGTGCCGGTGACGCCCTCGGCGTCGGCCGCGATCAGGAACAGGCCGATGCCGCCGCCGGGAAGGGCGGCGCTGACCACCAGCTGATCGGCGCAGTCACCGTGCGGGACGGGGTTCTTGACGCCGGTGATCCGATAGCCGTCACCGTCGCGGACCGCGGTGGTGGCCAGTTCGGTTGCGGGCCACCGGGTGCCGGGCTCCTGGTGCGCGAAGGCCAGCAGGGTCTCGCCGCCGACGAGTGCGGGCAGCACACGCTGCCGCTGGTCGGCGGTGCCGGCGCGGGCCACCAGCCCGCCCGGTACGAGCACGGCGTCGAGGAAGGGTTCGGGCGCATTGCGGCGGCCGATCTCCTCCATGACCACCATGGTCTCGACCGGCCCGGCGCCCACACCGCCGTCCTCCTCGTCGAAAGCCAGTCCGAGGACGCCCAATTCGGCGAGCTGCCGCCAGACGTCGCGGTTCCAGCCGAGGTCGGTGTCGGTGACCTTCAGGCGGGTCTCCGGGTCGTAGGCGCGGCCCAGCAGATCCCGGACCGTGTCCCGCAGCATGACCTGTTCATCGGTGAGTTCGAAATCCATGGCGGCGGCTCACAATCCGAGAATGGTGGAGGCGATGATGGTGCGCTGCACCTCACTGGAGCCTCCGTAGATGGTGGTCTTGCGGAAGTTGAGATAGCCGGGACCGCTGCGCTGCGCCCAGCCGGGCGAGGCGATGTCCCCGGCGTTCACCGGCAGCGCGTCCGGCCCGGCGACGTCCAGCAGCAGCTCGGTGGCGGCCTGCTGCAGCTCCGAACCGCGCAGCTTCAGCACCGAGGAGGCCGGATTCGGCTTGCCGTCATTGGAATTGGAGACCACGCGCATGAGCGTGAGCTCCAGCGCCAGCAGCTCGTTCTCGATCTCGGCCACGCGAGCGGCGAACGCCGGATCCTCGAGCAGCGTGCCGCTGCCCGAACGGATCTGCGCCGCATACTCTTTCGCGACGCCCAGCTTCACCTTGGTGCGGCCCACACCGGTGATGCCGGTGCGCTCGTTGCCCAGCAGGAACTTGGCGTAGGTCCAGCCCATGTTCTCCTCGCCGACCAGCTGATCGGCGGGCACCCGGACGTTCTCGAAGAAGACCTCGTTGACCTCGTGGTGGCCGTCGATGAGCTTGATCGGCCGGATGGTCACGCCGGGGCTCTTGACGTCGAAGAGCAGCATCGAGATACCGGCCTGCTTCTTGACGGTCGGGTCGGTGCGCACCAGGCAGAAGATCCAGTCGGCGTACTGGGCCAGGGTGGTCCAGATCTTCTGGCCGTTGACGATGTAGGAGTCGCCGTCGCGCACCGCGGTGGTGCGCACCGCCGCCAGGTCCGAGCCCGCGTCGGGCTCGGAAAAGCCCTGGCACCACCAGATGTCGAGATTGGCGGTGGCCGGCAGAAAGCGCTGCTTGAGCTCCTCGGAGCCGAACTGGGCGATGACCGGGCCGATCATCTGGGCGTTGAAGGTGAGCGGCTCCGGCACCGAGGCCAGCTGCATCTCGTCCTCCCAGATGTGCAGCTGCATGGGCGACCAGTCGCGGCCGCCCCACTGCACCGGCCACTTGGGCACGGCCAGGCCGTTCTCGTTGAGGATGCGGTGGGTGGTGACGATGTCATCGCGAGAGAGCTCGTGACCGTACTTCATGCGGTCACGGATCTCCGCCGGGATCTTGGTCCGGTAGACCTCGCGCAGGTCGTCCCGGAATTTCACCTCATCGGGTGATAGGGCCAGCTTCATTGCTTCTCCCGAGCGTCGCTGTGATGTCGTCATCAAACTTACCCCCCGGTAATGGTCTGATTGTCACCCGGATCACACCGACCGGACGGCCCGGGGTGCTCGGCTCGCAGCGACTCGACATACCGGCTCTCACGCTGAGCTGGTAGGTTGCCCAGGAATCCGATACCCGTATTCCGGGACGTCGGGCTGTTGTGGCTCGGCGAGAATATCGACGCAGGAGCAGCACGAGTGAACGGTTGGACTCTGTCCCGGCGCGCCCTGGCGGTCGCCGCCCTCACGGCCGCGGCCACCGTCGGCGCGACCAGCGCGGCCACCGCCGACCAGCCGAAGACGCCCGTCGAGACCGGCATCGACCAGCTCACCCAGGCCGTCGGCGACAATGCCGACGGCCGGGCCGCGGTCGCCGACATCGCCCGATCGGCCCAGCTGATCGCCGCCGCGAAGCTGGAAAACGTTCAGTTCACGCCGTTCTCGTACCTGGCGCCCACCCTCGGCTGCGGCTTCAACATGCCGTTCAGCCTGACCTCGGCGGTGGCCGTCACCGGCGTCACCGGTCCCAACGCCTCGGTGTCGCTGCCGCCCGGCAATGTCAGCTTCCAGGTCATGGCGCAGCAGAACGGTTTTCCGACCGCCTCCGGCCTGAGCGTGGCCTGGCTCAATGTGAACAACGGCCGCAGCGGCATCACCGCCCTCGACGACCAGACCGAGTACAACCTGCCCTCGCTGTCGAAGACCGTCGACGCCGGCGCGGGCACCGTCGTCGCCTCGCTGTGGGGCACCATCGACTACCCGGGCGCGCGCTGCGTGGTGCTGCCGACCGTCGGCCTGTTCACCGTGTCCGACACCCCGCCCGCCCAGCCCGCGGTCCCCGCCACCCCGGACGCCTCGGCCCCGGCCACCTCGGCCACGCCGCCGACCCCGGCGGCTCCGGCACAGGCCCCCGACGCCGCCCCCGCCGCGGGCGCGCTCGGAACCAACTGACCCACGGCAACGCCGCACCCTCGAAAACGCAACGCCCGCATCCCTTCCGGATGCGGGCGTTGATCGTTTCGAGCGGCAGGCTCAGAACCGCGGCTTGCGCCGGGCCTCCGGGCGCTTGCCCTCGCGGCGCGGGGCGCGGCTCATGGAGCGCCCTCCGGGCGGGCCCTGGTCCAGCTGGAGATCGATGAGCTGACCACTGATCCGGGTACGGCTCAAAGCATTCAGGGTTTCCTTGGACAGATCGGCCGGCAGCTCCACCAGCGAGTGGTCAGGACGGATGCTGATGTGGCCGAAGTCGCTGCGGCGCAGGCCACCCTCATTGGCGATGGCACCCACGATCGCGCCGGGGGCGACCTTGTGGCGCTTGCCGACCGAGATGCGATAGGTGACAAGCTCCGCGCCGGTCGCGCGATGCCGGGACGGGCCACTCGGCTCGCGACGCTCGCGGGGACCGCGTTCGCGGTCGTCGAAGGAACGCGGGGCGCGTTCGCGGCGCTCGCGCGCCGTCGGCTCCGGATCGGGCTCCATGAAGAAGTTGTCGCCGTCGTGGCCGCCCACCGCCAGCGCTGCGGCGATATCCACCAGCGGGATATTGTGCTCGCGCTCGTAGTCCTCGATCAGCTTGCGGAACAACGGCAGATTGACCGAGGTCAGATTCTCGGTGATGGTGTCGCCGAACTTCTGCACGCGCTGGGCGTTCACGTCCTCGACGCTGGGCAGCTGCATCTCGGTGACCTGCTGGCGGGTGGCGCGCTCGATGGCGTCGAGCAGCCGGCGCTCGCGCGGGGCCACGAACAGCAGCGCGTCACCGGAGCGGCCCGCGCGGCCGGTGCGGCCGATGCGGTGCACGTAGGACTCGGTGTCGTGCGGGATGTCGTAGTTGACGACGTGCGAGATGCGTTCCACGTCCAGGCCGCGCGCGGCCACGTCGGTGGCGACCAGGATGTCGAGCACACCGGACTTGAGCTGGCCGATGGTGCGCTCACGCTGTGCCTGCGCGATGTCGCCGTTGATGGCGGCCGCGGAATACCCACGCGCGCGCAGCTTTTCGGCCAGCTCCTCGGTGGCCTGCTTGGTGCGCACGAAAATGATCATGGCCTCGAAGGATTCGACCTCGAGGATGCGGGTCAGCGCGTCCAGCTTGCGCTGATACGACACCAGCACCCAGCGCTGGGTGATATTGGTGTTCGTCGACGTCTTGGTCTTGACGGTGATCTCGGTCGGGTTCTTCAGGTACTGCTTGGAGATCTTGCGGATGGCCGACGGCATGGTCGCGGAGAACAGCGCGACCTGCTTCTCGTCGGGCGTGTCGGCGAGGATGCGCTCGACATCGTCCTGGAAGCCCATCTTGAGCATCTCGTCGGCCTCGTCGAGCACCAGGTACTGCAGCTGCGACAGGTCCAGGGTGCCGCGCTCGAGGTGGTCGATGACGCGGCCCGGCGTACCGACGACCACCTGCGCACCGCGCTTCAGACCGGACAGCTGCACCGCGTAGTTCTGACCGCCGTAGATCGGCAGCACATGCAGGCCGGGCATGTGCACCGCGTAGCGGCCGAACGCCTCGGCGACCTGGATGGCCAGCTCCCGGGTCGGGGCCAGCACCAGCGCCTTCGGGGCCTTGCCGGTCATCTCGATGCCCATGAGGATCGGGATGGCGAAGGCCGCGGTCTTGCCGGTACCGGTCTGGGCCAGGCCCACCACGTCCGCGCCGTCGAGCAACGGCGGAATCGTCGCCGCCTGGATGGGCGACGGCGATTCGTAGCCGACATCGGCGATGGCCCGCAGAATGCGGTCATCGATACCCAAATCAGCGAAGGACGGGCCGGAAACGTCCCTCTCGTCGTCAGTGGGAACGCTGTCGGCCGGTGAGGTACTCATTGCCACGGATTTTACTGCCTGCTAGCTGCGGGCTTGACCATCGGGTGAATACCCTGGGAGTCGTGCAACCGGACAACCCGCCCGCGCCCGCCGCCCCGACGCCCTCGAGTTCCGTGTCCGGACTCGGAAATCCCGAACCCGCTCCCGCTCGCAACTACGTCACCGGGACCCTGGCCACCGCCGATGCGGGCAGCTCGGGAGCAGTGGTGACGGCCGTGCACGAAACGGCCGGCGCGGCCGAGCGGCCCGCCGGGACCGAACCGGCCGGGTCGGTGGACGTGGCGGTGGTGCAGTTCGATCCGTACACCGACACCGTGGCCAATCTCACCGCCCTGCGCGCGGAGGTCAGGGCCGCCAGCGAACTCGGAGCGAAGGTGGTGGTGGCGCCCGAGTATTCGATGTTCGCCACCAAGCGCCTCGACGATCGGGTGCTGGCCGCCGCGGAACCGCTCACCGGACCGTTCGTCACCGGATTGCGCGGTATCGCAGCCGAATTCGGGGTGCACGTGGTCGCGGGCGTGGTCGAGTCCGGGGGCCCGGACCAGCCCGCCGGGCACGTCTACAACACCCTGGTCGCCGCCTCCCCCGACGCCGAATTCGCGGCCGTCTACCGGAAGGTGCACCTGTACGACGCTTTCGGATCGCGCGAATCCGATCTGCTCATCCCCGGCCCCTTGGACCAGTCCCCGGCCTTCACCGTGGACGGCGTGGTGTTCGGGCTGCAGACCTGCTTCGATCTGCGCTTCCCCGAAGGCGTTCGCCGGCTGGCCGCCGCGGGCGCGCACGTCCTGCTGCTGCCCGCGCAGTGGATTCCCGGTCCCGGCAAGGTCGATCAGTGGACCACGCTGCTGCGCGCCCGGGCCATCGAGAACACAATGTACGTCGCCGCCGCCGACCAGGCCGCCCCGCGCGGGTCCGGCGCCTCCATGATCGTCTCCCCCACCGGCGCGATGCTGGCCGAACTCGGCGACCAGCCGGGCATCGCCACCGCCCACATCGACCTGCACCACCTCGCCGCGGTCCGCACCACGAATCCGAGCCTGGCATTACGCCGCTACACAATCCGCGGAGAGTAGAGCCACCCACGGGTTCGCGGCCGTCTCGATTCTGGACTGCGGCTTGATAGACCTCCGCCTTGGAGCGACGGAGCGAAGCGGAGGCGCGTAGGGAGGGAAGAATCGAGACCTCAGGGCCGCGAACCCTGCCCCGGAGCGAAGCGGAGGGGCAAAATGGACAGAGCGATGATCTATCCGGATCGGGCGGCCGCCGGACGCGCGCTGGGTGGGGTGCTGGGGCACCTGCGCGCGGCGGATCCGCTGGTGCTGGGGCTGCCCCGGGGCGGGGTGCCGGTGGCCGTGGCGGTGCGCGATGTGATCGGCGGCGACCTCGATGTGCTGCTGGTGCGCAAGCTCGGGGTGCCGTGGCAGCCGGAACTGGCCATGGGGGCCATCGGGGAGGACGACGTCCGGGTGCTGAACTACGACGTGGTGCGGCATACCGGGGTGACGCCCGATCAGCTGGCGGACATCGAGATCGTCGAGCGGGCCGAGCTGGAGCGCCGCCGCGGGATACTGCGGGCCGGGCCGCCGATCGACCTGAAGGACCGGACCGTGGTGATCGTGGACGACGGCATGGCGACCGGCGCGACCGTCGCCGCCGCCTGTGAGATCGCCGGGCTGCACGAGCCGCGCCGGGTGGTGGTGGCGGTGCCGGTGTCCTCGGTCGAAGCGCTGCACCGGATCCGGGAGATCGCCGACGAGGTGGTGTGCCCGCTGGTGCCGCGCGCCCTCGGCGGAGTGGGCGGGGCCTACCGGGACTTCCATCAGCTCACCGATGCGGAAGTGGTGAAGCTGTTGCGCCCCACCGCTTCCCGGGATGCGGATCAGTGAATCTCGGTGATGCCCGTGCGGTGTCGCTGCGCGAGGTCGGCGTAGAAGCTCGGATTGGTCTTGACCCACAGTTCGGCCGGGGTGCCCGCGAGCGGTTTCTTGACCTGAGCGGGTGAGCCGGCGGCCAGCACGCCGTCGGGAATCTCCTGCCCCGGGCCGACCAGCGAGTGCGCGGCGATCATGACGCCGCTGCCGATCTTGGCCATGTCCAGGACCGTACTGCCGTTGCCCACAATCGATTCCGCGCCCAGCGTCGCGCCGTGGAACACCACCGAATGCGCGATCGTCGAACCCGCGCCGATCTCCACGGTGACGTCCTGCGGCACGTGGATCACGGCGTTGTCCTGCACGTTCGCGCGTTCCCGAATGATGATGGGCGCCAGGTCCGCACGCAGCACCGCGCCGTACCAGACCGAGGCGCCCGCCTCGACGCGCACATCGCCGATCAGGGTCGCGGTGGGCGCGATGAACGCGGTCGGATCGACCGTCGGGCGCTTGCCTTCGAATTCGTAGAGGGGCACGCCCTCACCGTAATCCTCAGGACCGGCGCGAATCCCTCAGACCAGCGAGCGGGCGTGCACGAATTCGACGATCTCCGCGGTGACCTCGGCGTGCGCGGGCTCGTGCAGCAGGTCGTGGCCGGCATTGGGGTAGGTGTGGAAACGCGCGCCGACCTGGGCCGACCACTCCCGCACCGGTTCCACCGGCGCCCGGCGATCGTCCGCGCCGTGCACGATCAGCACCGGCAGGCCCTCGGGCAGCCGCGGTCCCGGCCAGTCCGACTCGTGCTCGGTCGCCAGTGCGGCGCGCGAGCGGGAACCGCCCTGGGCGCGAGCACGATTCGCGGGTTCGGCGCCGCGGGCGGACTTCGGGGACCTGCCCTCCAGCACCGCCTTGGGCGTCCCGCACAGCACCAGTCCGGCGAAGTCGCCCGGCTGCGCGTCGCGCAGTACGGCCAGCGTGGTGGCCGCGCCCAGGGAGTGACCCATCAGGAACGGGGTGGAAGTCGCGTGTGCGTGCACCTGGTCCAGGAACAGCCGGGCGTCGGCGGCCAGCTCGTGGATGGTGCCCGGCCTTTCGGGATCTCCTTCGCTGAGTCCGTGCCCGGAGGTGTCCAGGGCCCAGAGTTCGATGCCGCGGGCGGCCAGCGCCCGGGCGAATCGGTGGTAGTGCGCGCTGTGCTGGCCGATTCCGGGTAAGAACGCCATGACCGCCTGTGCATCATCGAGCTGCCATCGGCGGTAGTGAAGGCGGCCGCGAGCGCCCGCTAGGTAGAGCATCGGCAGATTGTGACAGACGCGTTCGGGTTGCGGGGCCGCTCGAAACAAGCGACTGGCGAGTAACGAGCGAACCTGCCGGACAGCGACGCGCCGCCGGGCGGTCCGCAGGGCGACACGCCGGAATGGCGATCCGATTTCTGGTGTCCGACCGGGCCTCGAGCCGCTGTCGGCGGCTGCCGCGCGCGCGAGTCGCGTTGTCTCCCAACATCGCCCGCAAACGCGTGCTGACGTGGGCGGGTCATGACGGGTCCGGACCGGTGCGCGGGCCGCACCTGGCAGCACATCACACCGCCTGTAGTCATTACGCTATGGCCCGACTCGGCCACGTGACGACGAGACCCCGGCCGGGTGCGGGTGTCGGCGGAGGAGAGGCACAGGAGGGCCGCGATTGATGCTGTTCGGTGATCGTGTCGTGTGCAGCACCGGAGACCTGGTGGCGGCGGCGCGTTGTGAGTTCGCGCTGCTGCGCGCGCTCGACGCCGAACTGGGACTGGTGACGCCGGTCGAGTTCCCGTCGCCCGGCACGCTCACGCACACCCCCGACCCGGCCGTCGAACACCGCCTCGCCGACCTACGCGACCGGTACGGGCCGGGCGTCACCCGCATCCGCCTGTCCGAGCCCGCGGCCGACGCCCTCGCCACCACCGCGCTCGTCTCCGAGGACCTGCGCGAGCGCGCGCTGGCCGGACTGCGGGACGCGCACGACCGGACGCTGACGGCACTGCGGGCGGAGGCCGAGGCGGTCGCGGGCGGCGTGGTGTTCGACGGGGACTTCGTGGCGCGCTGCGAATTCCTGGTGCGCGATCACGCGCCCGAGGGACACGACTACATCGTGGCCGGGGTGGCGGGCCGGCGCGGCGGGATCGCGACCCTGCTGGGCCTGGCGGCCACCGCAGAGGCACTGCGGCGCAACGGTTTCCGGTCCGCGCCGCAGGTGCGGGTGTGGGAGGACGGCGTCCCGGTCACGTACACGCTCGCGGACATGGCGGTCGTCTACCAGGCCCGGCGAGCGCGGCTGAACCGCATCGTCGACACCAAACTCGGCGAGCTGCTCCCCGTGCAGTGGGGGGACCGGCGCTTCCTGGCCTGCGGCCACTGCCCCACCTGTACGACCGAACTCGAGACCCGCCGGGATCTGCTGCTGGTGGCGGGCATGCGCCCGGCCACCCGCGCCCACCTGCGGGACGCGGGGATCACCACCGTGGACCGGCTGGCCGTCGCCGACGCCGCCGTCACCGGCATCCCGTCCGCCACCCTGACCACCCTGCGCCGCCAGGCCGAGGTCCAGATCCTGCGCGAGCGCACCGGCCGTCCGGTGCACGCCCTCATCGATCCGGCCGCGCTGGCCGCCCTGCCCGCGCCGACCCGTGGCGACCTGTTCGTCAGCGTCACCCCGGTCAATCCGCCCGACACCGCCGACCTCCCGCGCGCGGGGTCCGGAATCGCCCGCACCGCAGGCGATGTGATCGTGCAGATCAGCGCGCTCGAGCCGGCCGACCGGGCGCCGGCGGACTACCCGGCCGCACAGGCCCTCCGCGTGGCCGAAACCTCGTCCGCGCCGGCGATATTCGTCCAGGAACCGGCGGAGTCGGCCGACGGCGAGCAGTTCGCCGAACAGCGCGGCAGCGCCGCGGTCGCGACCTTCGAGCAGGGGCCCGGGGTGAGCACGGTCGCGCTGGGATTCGTGCCCGCGCCCGCCGTGCCGAAACCGGCGCGCACCTTCGTCATTCGAGCCGACGGCCCGGACACCCTCGGTCCCGGGAGCCGTTCCCGCCGCCGCGACGACGCGGACGCGCTGCTGGAGTTCCTGATCGAGCGCCAGCGCGAATGCCCGGACCTGCGGATCCACCACTATCGCGGCGATCTGCGCGGCCTGCTGCACGCCATCGGCGAACGCGATTCCGAGGGTGAGGATGTGGTGGCGGAGCTGCTGCCCTCACTGGCCGACCTTTACCCGGTGGTGCGGGCGGCACTGGTGGTCGGCGAGCGCTCCTACGACCTGCACCAGCTGCCGCCCAATCAGGAGGAGAGCGGCGGCGGCGCGGAAGCCGTACTGCGGCTGCGGGATTGGCTGCTCGAGCTGGCCGCCGGGCACGAGGTCCGGCCCAGCCGGCGGTGGTCCTACGACTACGCCGAGACCGGGCCCGACGAAATCGAGGCGGCCCTGCGGGAATTCGCGGAGAGCGGCGGCGAGGAGCGCGGCCCGGCGCAGGAGGCGGCCGGGCTCGCGGCGGCGGCGCTGGGCTATCACCGGCGCGAGCGGCGGCCGCTGCGCTGGGCGCACGACGACCGGCTCGACCATCCGGTGGCCGAATGGGCCGACACCGCAGGGGTTCTCGTCGCCGACTCCGGTTCGGTCGACACCGACTGGCACGGCACCGGCCAGCAGCCCATGCGGCGCTACCTGACCCTCACCGGCCGGCTGGGCACCGGCAACGCACCGCCCCCGGGCACGGCGGTGCTCACCCTCTACGACCGCCCCGCGCCCGGCATGAGGGTCATCCCGGGCCTGCGCGCGACGGCACACGCCACCGTCCTCGGCTGCGCGCTGGACACCAATTTCGAGGACGTGGTGCGGGTGGTGGAGATACTCCCAGTGGGCTGCGAACCCTACGACGAGCTGCCCTCGGCCATCGCGCCCTGCCCGCCCGGCCACGACATCCATCTCGCGGAAGCCTTGGAGGACACCGCACATCAGCTGCTGGTGACCCTCCCCCAGGTGCCCGAGACCGCCGTCTTCGACATCCTGTGCCGCCGCCCGCCGAGACTGCGCGCGGGCGCGGCGTTGCCCGAGGTGTTCGGCGATCACGCCGCCGCCGTCACCGCCGCCGTCCTGGATCTCGACAATTCGTATGTGGCCGTGCAGGGCCCGCCCGGCACCGGCAAGACCGACACCACCGCGCGCGCCGTGGAACGGCTCGTCACCCGCTACCGGTGGCGGGTCGGCGTGGTGGCGCGCTCGCACCAGGTGGTCGAGCACGTGCTCGACGCCGTGGTGCAGGTGGGCGTGCTGCCGGAGCTGGTCGCCAAGGCCGACAGCCGGGCGGTGGCGCCGGAATGGCTGCCCATCGAGGCCTCGCGCTATCCGCGCTTCCTCGACAATGCCGTGAACGGCTGTGTGGTGGGCGGACTCTCGAGCGACTTCACCGATCCCGAGCGCATCGCGCGCGACAGCCTGGACCTGCTGGTCATCGTGGACGCCGGGAAGTTCCCGCTGGCCGAGGCGGTGGCCGTGGCCGTGTGCGCCCGGAATCTACTGCTGGTCGGCGACCCCGCGCCGCCGACGGGACACGGCGCGCATCCCGAGCCGATCGCCGAATCCGTGCTGGGCCGGCTGCTCGGCGCGCACCGCACCCTGCCCGCCGCCTACGGCTACTTCCTGGACCGCACCTGGCGCATGCACCCGCGCATGTGTGGCCCGGTGTCGCGCCTGCGCTACGACAATCGGCTGCGCTCCAATGAAACCGTCACCCTCGCACGGGAACTCGACGGCATTCCGCCCGGCGTGCGCACCGTGCCGGTGGAGCATCACGGCAACAGCACCGAATCCGCCGAGGAGGCACGGGAAATCGTGCGCCAGGTGCGCACGCTGCTCGGATTGCCCTGGCACACCGGCGCACTCACCCGCCGCCTGCATCCGCACGACATCCTGGTGGTGGCCCCCTACCACGCCCAGGTGGCGCGCATCCGGACCCTGCTGTCGCGGGCCCGCATCGAGGACGTCCTGGTCGGCACACCCGACCACTTCCAGGGCCGCGAGGCCGCGGTGGTGCTGGTCTCCATGACCACCTCCGCGCCCGAGGACGCCCCGCACGGGATCGGCGCGCTGCTGTCGCGGCACTGGCTGACCAGCGCGATCTCGCGGGCCATGTGGTCGGCGATCATCGTGCGCTCGCCGCTGCTGACCGAATACCTCCCGGCCACCACCGCCGAGCTGTCCGACCTGGCCGCGGTGCTGCAGCTCGACCGGGTCTAGCCCGGGCCCGGCTCCCTCGGCTCAGCCGAAGCAGTGCCCTTCACCGCGATAGGTGGGCACCGTGGTGCGGCTGCCGTCCCCGTCGATCAGATGCACCTCGTTGAAGCGCTCGCACAGCTCGCCCGCCTTGGCGTGCCGGAACCAGACCCGGTCGCCGATCTCCAGGCCGCCGGCGCCCGTCAGCGGGGTCTGCACCTCGCCCGCGCCCTCGGTCCCGATCAGTTTCAAGCCCAAGGGCCACACCGGTTTCGGCACCCGCGACGCCCCCGTCGGCCCGGAGGCGATGTAGCCGCCGGAGAAGACGGTGGCGATGCCCGGCGCCGGCCGGCGCAGCACCGGCGTGGCGAAGTACATGGACGGCCGCGGCGCCAGATTGCGGTAGCCGTCGAACAGGGTCGGCAGGTACAGGCCCGAACCCGCGGTCACCTCGGTGACGCCCGGGTCGGTAATGCTGACCTCGATGGACCCGGTGCCGCCGGAGTTGACCAGCTCGAGTTCACCGACCGTCGACCGCACCGCCTCCAGCACCTGGCGGCGGCGCTTCCCGATCTCCGTCGCGGACGCCCACTTCACCAGGCGCACAGCGGGATTGGTGTCCGGCAGACCCGCGATCTGAGCCTCGTAGGTCATCACGCCGACGACCCGGAAACCGCGGGAACGGGTTTCGGCGGCCAGCCGGGCGGCCTGCTCGGGGGTGCGGATGGGCGAACGGCGCACACCGAGGTGCAGCGGGCCGAGGCGCAGGGAGGCGTCCACATCCAGACACACACGGGGAGCGACCTTTTCACCGCCGACGGCCTCGCG
Organism: Nocardia sp. NPDC059236; assembly: GCF_042754085.1. Classification (NCBI taxonomy): domain Bacteria; kingdom Bacillati; phylum Actinomycetota; class Actinomycetes; order Mycobacteriales; family Nocardiaceae; genus Nocardia; species Nocardia sp. NPDC059236. Next base: position 308,501 of record NZ_JBHZAF010000007.1, on the reverse strand, counting down.
AATCAGGTCCAGCTGGGCGGTGTCGTCGACCATGAGGGTGATGGAGTCGAGCAGCAACTGGTCGGAGGCGAGTTCCGCCAGGGCGTGCCGGTCGGCGGTGGGATAGCCGAGCAGTACATCGCGCGCGCCCTCCCGGACCAGCCAGATGGCTTCGCGCAGTGAGTAACCCATGATGCCCGCGAAGCCGCCGGAGGCGGTGAGCTTGGGCCCGAGGACTTCCTCGAGAACGGCGCGGCAGCGCACGGATTTACTGGCCACCCGGATCGGGACGCCGCGGGCGCGGCGCACCAGATCGTCGGCATTGGCGCGCAGGGCGGTCATATCGACCGCGGCGAGCGGAGGTTCGAGGTCAGCGGTGGCCGCGTGCAGCCCGCTGATCGGCGACGAATCGGTCACCAGATCATTCGACCATGAACCTGGTCATGCGTCCAGCATTAAGTTTTCGGGCCAGGCCGGGTGTGTCAGGGCAGGTCGACGGCCTTGGTCGACAGGTACGAGACCAGGTCGTCCAGCACCACCAGCGAGATCTCGTCATCACAGTCGGCCAGCCAGCGCAGCACCATGCCCTGGATGACGGCCAGCAGATAGGCGGCGATGGCATCCACCGGTTCCAGCCACTGGGTGCCCGAGCGGCGGGCACAGTGGTCCAGGAAGGACGTCACGTCGGCGTCCAGCTCCCGGAACATGGCCGTGGCGACCGGGTCCGGGACACAGGTGGCCTGGTTCTCCCAACGCCGCCGCAGCACCGCCAGGGTGGACTCGTAGGCCCGGATCTGCCGGTCCGGGGAGGATTTCAAGATCGGCCACAGCGTGCTGAGTCCCGCGTGCAGCAGGATGCGCAGGGCACGATTACCCCTGAAATCAAGCGACACGGCCGCAGTCTCGATGGCCTCGGTCATGGCCGGACGAAGTCCGACCTGGGTGATTTCTCCACTTGCGCTCAACGACGACTCCCTTTGGCAAAGAACTCGCGCACCTCGCCTGCGCGGCTCGCTCAACGGGTGTTGCAGATCGGCACTGATCTCCGGCTTGTACGCCGACGTACCCGTTCAACGGGTATCGATGTTACGTCTTTTTCTGGCCCGGCAACCAGCTTTGATAGCCGATTCCATACCTCAAGAATGTTTTGTTACCTAATTGGAACAGGCCCGCGACCGGATGGGAATGATCAAATTGAACAAGCGCCCGGTAAAGCCGTTGTTTGGACCGGACGGTATTTTATCGGCGGGTGTGCGATGAAACATAGCGGGTGTGCGTGAACCCACAACGCTCCACTGTTCGACACTCTGGCGTTACCCGCCCACCGATAGCCTGACCGGGTGACTTCTGCGCGCCATGACCAATTCCTGATCTCCGGCACCTTCAATTTCCGCGATCTCGGCGGCGCCCGCACCGCGGGCGGTTCCACCGTGCGGGACGGAGTGCTGCTGCGGTCCGCCCAGCTCAGCCGGCTCGACGAGACGGGCCTCACCACCCTCGGCAGGCTGGGCGTCACCGATGTCCACGACCTGCGCGGGTTCGCCGAGATCGACCACATCGGCCACGACGTCGTCCCGGACGGCGTGCGTTTGAAGGTCACCCCCTTCGACCCCCGCATGGGCGAGACCCCGCCGCACGAGGCGCGCCGCCACAGCAGCGCCTCCGGCCACATGCTCGAGGTCTACCGGCTCTTTCCCGCCCTGCCCGAGGCGCACGTCGCCATCCGGTCGCTCGCCGGCTCCGTGCTGAGTGGGACCGCGCTGGTGCACTGCGCCGCGGGCAAGGACCGCACCGGCTGGGCCGTGGCCACACTGCTGCGGGCGATCGATGTCACCGAAGAGGACATCTACGCCGATTACCTGCGCAGCAATGACGCTGTCCCCACCCTGCGCGCGTTGATGACCGCGGGCACCGACGAGGAACTCTCCGACGATCTGCTCGGCGTCCGCCCCGAATACCTGGAGTCGGGCACCAACTCCATGAATGCCATGTACGGCGGCCTGGACGGCTATCTTGCCGAGATCGGCATCACCCAGGAGCTGCGCGACGCGCTGCGTGCCCGGATGCTCGTCTGATCGCTGCGGCTGTCGTGGCGGCGCGCGATCAGTCCGCGTCCGACCGGCGGACCAGGCCGTTGCGGTCGATGCTGACCTGGTTTCCGGTGTGGAACCAGGAGCCGGTGAAGCGGGACTCGGTGGTCTGCGGGTCGTTCCAGTAGCGGGGGCTGACATTCGGCCCCCGGCACAGCAGCTCGCCGTGGCCGACGGCCGCGAGCGGGCCCCACAGCGCGAGTTCGGTTCCGCCGAAGGCGAATCCGAGCGCGTCCCGGCCCGGAGCGGTGTCGTCACGGGCCAGCCCGATGCCGGAGGTCTCGGTCGCACCCCACACCGACCACTGCCGGGCCTCCGGGAAGACCGCGCGCAGGGAGTTGGCGACGGATTCGGAGGTGGCCGGGTCGGCCGCGGCCAGTTCGGCGCGATGCCCGGCACTGCAGATCTGCCGCACCCGCTCCACCCGCAGCCCGGCCAGGCCGGGCAGCAGGCCGGCGAAGATGCGCGGGGTCGCGGCGACCATGTCGATGCGTTCGGCGACAAGGGCTTCCGGCACCGCGGACCGGTCGGGGGTGAGCACCACGGTGCCGCCGACCGCGAAGGTGGGCAGCAGCTGGTCGACGCAGCCGCTGGCGTGCGCGAGCGGCAGCAGCACCAGATTGCGCAGGCCGTCGGTGGGCAGATCCAGCGCGCCGACCACGGAACGGACCGCGGAGAGGAGGTTCTCGTTGGTCAGCTCCACCCCGCGCGGGCCCGCCCCGGAGCAGGGGCTGGTGTAGCTGAGCAATGCCAGTTCGCCGAGGGACGCGCCGTCGTCGATGAAGGCCGCGCCGTCGGGCAGCGCGTCACGGAAGCCCGCCGCGCGGCCGCCGCCGTCGAGCACGAAGTCGGCGCAGGCATCGTGAATCACGCGGTCCGCCACGGCATCCGGCAGCCCGTCGTGAACCAGCACCGGCACCGCCCCGGAGAGCAGCGCGCCCAGGAACGCCTGCACCCAGCGGGCGCCGACCGGCATGCGGACCGCGACCCGGTCGCCGTAGCCGATGCCGTGTTCCTGCAGGCCGCCGGCAATGCGGGAGGCCGAGTACCAGAGTTCGCGGTAGGTGAGCCGGGGGCCGCCGATCTCGACCACGGCCTCGCGGGCGGCGAAGGTGTGAACCTGGACGTCGAGGAGTTCGGTGAGCGCGGGCGTGAGGTTGCCATAGCGCAGGATGCCGTCGGCGGCGCGGGCAAGCGGGTTGTCGCACCAGCCGTTTCGCGTCTGCGGATATTCCACGAGTAACTGCGACATCGTCGTCCCTCCGGGTACCTCGAAGCCCTGCAGGCAAGAGTGACTATATGATGCAGATCACATCGATGGGCGGATTGTCGGCAAACGGATGTCAGGCTTTCACACCACGGAAACAGATCGCCGCTCGGTCAACCCCACATTCCCCCGATCGAGCCTGCGGAAACATCGATTCTGCGGTGGCTTCGCAACAGTCGCACCGGGATTCCCCGCCGGGCGGTCTCGTGCCACCCCCGATCCCATACCAGTGCAGGTAACAGGCTTGACACGCCCGGGCGGCAGACGACACGCCCGGACGCGCACAGTCGATCCGGTTCTTCCAGCGGAAGCGCGGCCGCGGCCCGGCCGATCGGCGCCTACTGGCCTGTATACGTGGCCTTTCCGGGGCCGACCTCGAGGAAGCTGCGCACCGCGCCCCGCAGATCCGCGGTGCCGAAAAGTTGCCCGGACACCTCGGGAGTCACCGAATCCGCGTGCGCCACACCACCGGAGCGCCAGGCCTCGATGATCGCCTTGGTGGCGGCGTGCGCGCGGGTCGGGCCCTCGGCGAGCCGGGCCAGCAGCGCCCGGGCCGCGGTGTCGACATCCTCGTGCACCGCATTGACCACACCCCACTCGGCCATGGTGGCGGCGGAGTAGGTGTCACCGGTCATGACGAACTCGCGGGCGCGGCCGGAACCGGCGCGCTCGGCCAGCCGCTGCGGGCCGCCCATCGACGGGGTCAGGCCCACCACGGTCTCCACCAGGCCGAACTTGGCCTTGGGCGCGGCCAGAATGATGTCGCAGGCCAGCGACATCTCGAAGGCCGCGGTCAGGGTCAGCGAGTGCGCGGCGAAGATGACCGGGCAGGGCAGCGCCTCGAGCGGGTGGATGATGCGCGCGAACAGGGTCCGCCACAGCTGCGCGCCCTCCTCCTCCGACAGGCCGTCGAAGACGTGCACGTCGACGCCGCCGGAGACCAGCTTGCCGTCGGCGCGGATCAGCAGCGCGCGGGGCGGATTCGCCGAGAGCTCGTCGATATCCACGGCCAGCGTGTCCATCAGGGCCTTGTCGAAGAGGTTCAGCGGCGGATTGTCGATGGTGAGGATCGCCGCGTCCGCGCCGCCGTCGGTGACGATGCGCTCCAGGCGGGTGGGCTTCGAGTCAGTCATGACCCTGAATGTATGCGGACGCTTACTTTTGCGACAGAGCGGAAGGGAAATTTCGCGGAGGCAACTAGCCTGATCATGTGACGACCTCGAAATCCGAGCCGGGGACCTACGTCGAACCGGGCGAATTCAAGCGCGATACGAACTACATCGAAACGCGGATCACCGCCGACGGCCGAGACGGGTATCCGGTCGAGCCCGGCCGGTATCGGCTGGTGGCGGCGCGGGCTTGTCCATGGGCCAATCGCACGCTCATCGTGCGGCGGCTGCTCGGACTGGAATCGGTGCTGTCGCTGGGACTGTGCGGGCCCACCCACGACAAGCGCAGCTGGACCTTCGATCTGGATCCGGGCGAGGTGGATCCGGTGCTGGGCATCCACTTCCTGCAGGACGCCTACTTCATGCGGTTCCCCGACTATCCGCGCGGCATCACCGTGCCCGCCATCGTGGACGAGCGCACCGGCGCGGTCGTCACCAACGACTACGCGCAGATGACCCTCGACTTCTCCACCGAGTGGGCGCAGTACCACCGGCCCGGCGCGCCGCGGCTGTATCCGGAAGACCTTCGCGCGGAGATAGATTCGGTGAACCGCCGCGTCTACACCGAGGTCAACAACGGCGTGTACCGGTGCGGGTTCGCGGGCGGGCAGGACGCCTACGACGCCGCCTACGACCGGCTCTTCACCGCACTCGACTGGCTGTCCGAGCGACTGGCGACCCAGCGGTACCTGGTTGGCGACACCATCACCGAGGCCGACGTCCGGCTGTTCACGACACTGGCCCGGTTCGATCCGGTCTATCACGGCCATTTCAAGTGCAATCGGCAGAAACTCACCGAGATGCCGGTGCTGTGGGCCTACGCCCGCGACCTCTACCAGACCCCCGGGTTCGGCGACACGATCGACTTCGTGCAGATCAAGCAGCACTACTACATCGTGCACACCGACATCAACCCGACCCGGGTGGTGCCCAAGGGGCCCGAGCTCGGCAACTGGCTGACCCCGCACGGCCGGGAAGCCTTGGGCGGCAGGCCCTTCGGCGACGGCACCCCGCCGCCCCCGCCGGTCGAGGCCGAGCGCGTCCCCGCAGGACACGCCCCGGCCTGACCCGGCTACTCGCCGGCCGCGCCCCGGTAGGTGCCGAAGCTCCAATAGACGCCTTCGGGGTCGCGGCAGGTGAAACCCCGTGACTCGTAATCGGTTTCATCGCGCAGCTCACGGGTGATGGTGGCGCCCGCGGCCTGCGCCCGGGCGTACAGGGCGTCCGCGTCGTCGACGGCGATGTACACCGAGCCGACGCCGGGCGGCTGGCAGTCCAGCGCCATGCCCTCGCGGACGCCGCCGAGCATGATGGCGCCGCCGCCGGGCCAGGCGAGTTCGGCGTGCGCGACGGTGTCGCCCTCGTCGTAGCGGGCGGTGGTCTCGAAGCCGAAGGCCCGCTCCAGGAATGCGATGGCGGCCGGGGCGTCGCGGTAGACCAGGGTCGGCCAGACGACGGTGCCGGTCTCGATGGGGGTTGTCGTTTCGCTCATGGGACTAGCCTCCGACCTCGGCGGCCTGCTGGTCTTGGACGAATGGGAACTCCTCGCGTTCCCGCCACACCGACGGCGGCATGCCCGCGAGTTCCCGCCATTCGCGGGCCATGTGCGCCTGGTCGTAGTACCCGGCGGCGGCCGCCACCTCCGCGAGCGGGGGCAGGATCGGGTCCCGCAGCAGGCGGTGCGAGCGTTCGAAGCGCGCCACCCGGGCGGCGTCCTTGGGGGTGATGCCGAATTCGGCGCTGAAGCGGCTGCCGAGATGTCTTCGGCTCCAGCCGATCTCGTCGGCCACGGCGGCCACCCGCACCGCCGGGTCGGGGCCCGACAGCAGCGTCCAGGCGTGGGTCAGCTCGGCAGCCCAGCGCACCGGATCCACCTGGCGCAGCAGGATTTCATCGATGACGGCGAAGCGCCGCGGCCACGAGCGCACCGACGACAGCCGCTCCCGCAACTCCGTCGCGCGCGGCCCGAGCACGTCGGCCAGATCCACGATCCACGACCCGAGCGCCGCCGCGGGCATCCCGAACAGCGCCCGGCAGCCCAGCGGCGTCAGGTTCAGCTGTACCCCGTGCTGGAACCCGTTGTGCGCGATCACCGCCGGCCGCACCGTGAGCCCACTGGCCAGCATGTCCCAGTGACCGCCCGCCTGCTCCGGATGCGAGGACACCGGCACGTGAATGGGCTCGTCGATGGTGATGATCACGGTCAGCGCCGCCGCGGGCATCCCGACATGCGTACCCGGCGCGAAGCCGTGCAACAGATAGCCCTCGTACCCGAGGACGTACGCGCGCAATCGGGGGTCGGGCAGTCCCGACGCGCCTTCGGACACGCCTGCCACGCCGTCCACCCTAGGCCGATGGTCTCCGGCATGGGACCCTCCCGTCCGGAACCGGTCTATCTCGCGAATCGTTGTCGAAGTGCCATAGAGTTCGGTCTGGAGGACCGCACGAAGAAGGGGTTGTCGTCGATGTTCAAGACCGGGCTCGAAAAAGCGGTCGTCTCGCTGCTCGACAACGGGTCCCAGGTACAGGCCCCGGCTGTCACGAAATACGTGGGCAAGCTGCGGGATGCGCATCCAGGTGAGACGCCCGCGCAGATCATCGCGCGCATCGAAAAGCTCTACCTCAAAACCGTCACCACCTCCGGCACGGCGGTCGGCGCGACCGCGGCGGTGCCGGGCGTCGGGACGGTGGCGTCGCTGGCGGCCATGAGCGCGGAGACCGCCTTCTTCCTGGAGGCGTCCGCGGTGTTCACCCTGGCGGTGGCGGCCGTGCACAGAGTCGCGCCCGAGGACAAGGAGCGCCGCCGCGCCCTGGTGCTTGCCGTGGTGCTCGGCGAGAGCGGCATGGAGATCGTGCAGAAGAGCGTCGGGCACTCGGCCGCGAACTGGGGCGGGCTGCTGGCGGGCAAGATCCCGGGCCTGAGCGCCATGAACGATTCACTGCTCAAACGCTTCATGATCCAGTTCATCGCCAAACGCGGCGCGCTCATGGTCGGCAAGGTGATTCCGGCCGGAATCGGCGCGGCCATCGGCGGATTCGGCAACCGGGCGATCGGGCGCGGCGTGGTCGACAATGCCCGCAAGGCGTTCGGCGCGCCGCCGCTGACCTGGCCCCAGCCCCTGGTCATCGACGCCGATCCGCTGCCCGCGGTGGAGGCGCCGACCCGGAACCTGCAGCCGTGAGCGCGCGGCCGCTCGCCTTCGCCGCCGGGGGCCTGACCAAGACCTTCGAAAGCGTCACCGCGGTCGAGGACGTGAGCTTCGTGGTGCCCGCCGGCAAGGTGGCCGCCCTGGTGGGCCCGCACGGCGCGGGCAAGTCCACGGTGCTGCGCATGCTGCTCGGACTGCTCACCCCCACCTCCGGCACCGCGAGCGTGGGCGGACCCGGCTCCGGCGTGCGGGCCGGACGCCAGGTGGTGGGCGCCATGCTGAATCCGCGCGGCCTGCACCCGGCCCGCCGGGTGTTCGCCCAGCTGCTCGTCTATGCCTCCGCCGCAGGCGTTTCCGATGCCCGGGCGGAGGAACTGCTGGCGCTGGTGCGGCTCACCGATGCCGCCGACCAGCGCATCGGCGGCCTGCCGGAGGGCATGCGGACCCGGCTGGCGCTGGCCGTCGCGCTGCTCGGCGATCCGCCGCTGCTGGTACTCGACGATCCGGCCGCCGGGCTCGATATCGGGGAGACCGCCTGGCTCAACGACTATCTGCGCGGCCACGCCCGCCGCGGCGGCACCGTGCTGCTCACCTCCCGCATGCTCAGCACCGTGCTGCCCATCGCCGACGAGCTGCTCGTGCTGGACCACGGCCGCATCGCCTACCAGGGCAGCCCGGCCCGGCTGCGCCGCAGCCACCCGGACCGGCTGCTGGTGAAGGCCTCCAGCCCGATCGCGCTGGCCACCACCCTGGCCGCGCAGGGCTTCACCGACGCGGTCATGCGGCCCGACGGCCGCCTCGCCATCGCGGAAGCCTCGCTCTCGCAACTGGAATCGGCCGCCTCCACGGCCCGCGTCCAGCTCACCGAGATCACCCCCGAACACATTCATCCCGATCAGGTCCTGGCCGCCCTCACCCACAGCGGGCCCCCGGCGCCTGGGTACCCGGGCCCGGCCGCCTACCGGACCTACCGGTGAAGTCGTTGCGCCACACCGCTATCCGCCATGGGAGCACGGTCCGTCGCCGGATCGACGACCTCCCACGAAAGGACATTCGATGATCCTCACTGTGCCGCCGGTGGTGGTCCGGGCCGCGAATTCCGAAGTGCGGAAGGTGACTTCGGTGCGGTCGAACTGGCTGATCGGCGGCGGGGTCATCGTGGCGGGCGTGATCGCGTTCGTGGCGCTGGGCACCGGATTCCAGCCCGGCGACCAGCATGCGCAGGGCTTCAGCTCCGGATCCGGCTGGGCGGCGCTGCTGACCACCTGGGTGCTGGTGCTCACGGTCGCGGCCGCGGCCACCTTCGGGGCGCTGGGTGCCGGCACCGAACTCCAGTCCGGATCGCTGGCGATGAGCTCGCTGTACACCCCCGACCGCACCCTGCTGCTCGGCGCGAAACTCGCGGTGGCGGGGGCGTTCTCGCTCGGCACCGTGCTGCTGATGGAGGTGCTGGGCGGGGCCGCCATGCGGCTGGCCGGCGGCTCTCGGGTGCCCCTGGACGGCGGCTTCTTCGGCGTGCTGATCGGGGTGGCGCTGGCGGCGGTGTGCTGGGCGGTGATCGGCACCGCGATCGGTGTCGTGCTGCGCTCGCCCACCCGGGCGCTGGCCGCCGTGCTGGGCTGGGCCGTGCTGGAGCCGCTGATCTGGATCACCGCGCGCGCCATCGGATTCGGTGGGCTGGCGGCCATCCTGCCGGTGTCCTCGACGGTCGGGGCGATCAGCGGCGGCCGTTACGCCAAGAGCGCGCTCATCGCGCCGACCCCGGCCGCCATGGCGCTGCTGGTGCTGTGGAGCGCCGCGGCGGGTGCGGCCGCCTGGTGGATGCTCACCCGCCGCGACCTCTGATCAGGCACGGCCGGAGAACAACCGCCGCCACACCTCGTGATCGGTGCGCGGGCCGCCGGGCGTGTCCGCGCCGTACTTCGCGATGAGGCCCGGCAGGTCCAGCGGGAGGCTCGGCGCGGTCATGGCGGCCAGCTCCGCTTCCACCGCGGCGTCGGGAACCAGCCAGCAGACCTCGAATTCGATGCCGTCGGGGTCGGCGGCGTAGAGCGCCTTGGTGGAGGCGTGGTCGGAAGCCCCGGTGAGCGCGCCCGCCGCGACCAGGGCGTCGCGCACCCGCTGTAGTTCGCTCAGCGTGTCCACCTCCCACGCCAGGTGATAGAGGCCGACCCGGCCGGTGCGGTGCGGGGCCGACGGGTCCGGCGACTGGAACAGACCCAGGTCGTGGTCGTTGGCCGACCCGGCCGCCTGCAGGAACGCCCCTCCCGGGAATCCGCCGGGCAGCCGGCGAAAGCCCAGTACCTCGCTGTAGAAGGCGACCGAGCGCTCCACGTCGGAGACGAACAGGACGGCGTGATTGAGACGCTGAATCGGCATGGGGGCGACTCCGTTTCGAAGGACCGTGACGATCCAGCCGACCACGGCGTGCCGCGCCGCACAAGCCACCGTCCCGGCACACTGGACAGGGCGGCAGGACGACGGGAACAAAGTGGGGGTGGGGAGACAGTTGTTCTCCGGGATGACTTCGAAGGATGTGGATAGGGTGCGCGGCTGGCTGCGCAGGTTGTGGGAACGGTGCGCCCGGCACCCGTGGATGCTGTCCGGGCTGGGGCTGGCCATCGTGCTCGGGGCGGTCGTGGAGGTGACCGGGCCGCTGCTGGCCAAGCGCGCCCTCGACGGCGCGACCGCCGGGAACACCGGCATCATCGCGGCCATGGCCGTGGCACTGGGCGTGCTCGCGGTCGGCCGCTTCCTCGCCTCGTTCGGGCGGCGCATGCTCGCCGGGCGGCTCGCCCTCGACGTCCAGCACGAACTGCGCGTGGATCTGCTGTCCGCGCTGCAACGGCTGGACGGGCCCGGACAGGACGGGCTGCGCACCGGGCAGGTCATCTCGCGCTCGATCAGCGACCTGACCCTGGTGCAGGGCCTGCTGGCGATGGGCCCCTGGTCCGCGGTGGCGGCACTGCAGTTCGTGCTGGCCGCGGGCGTCATGCTGTGGCTCTCGCCGCCGCTGGCCCTGGCCGCGCTGCTGGTGGTGCCGGTGCTGGCGCTGGTGGTCTACCGGGTGCGGCCGCGGCTGTACGCGGCCACCTGGTCCGCGCAGCAGCGCGCCGCCGACCTGGCCCAGCACGTCGAGGAGACCGTCACCGGCGTGCGCGTGGTGAAGGGCTTCGGGCAGGAGGCCCGGATGGTCGACGTGCTCGAGCAGCACGGCCGCACGTTGTATGCCGAGCGCATGCGCGCCGCCCATATCGACGCCCGTTTCAGCCCCACCCTGGGATCGATTCCGCAGGCCGGTCTGGTCGCGGTGATCGCGGCGGGCGGGCTGCTCGCCTTCCACGGCAGCATCGGGCTCGGCACCTTCCTGGCCTTCGTCGCCTACGTGTCGACGATGACCAACTCCACCCGGATCGTGTCGTATGTGGTGGTCATGGCGCAGCTGACGCGCGCGGCGGCCGAACGCGTGAACCAGGTCATCGACAGCGCGCCCGAACGCATCGATCCGGAGCACCCGGTGGAGGTGCCCGAGGGACCGCTCGGCATCGAAATCGACGATCTCACCTTCGGTTTCGAGCCCGGCCGGCCCGTGCTGCGCAACTTCACACTGAACATCGCACCCGGCGAGACGGTGGCCGTCATCGGCCCGGCGGGCTCGGGCAAATCCACCCTGAGCCTGCTGCTGCCCCGCTTCTACTCCCCCGGCTCCGGCCGGATCACCCTGTACGGCAAGGACTCCCGCGCCGACATCGCCGAACTGCGCGCCGCCGACCTGCGCTCGGCGGTCGGCGTGGTCTTCGACGAGGCCTTCCTGCTCTCGGACACCATCGCCGCCAATATCGCCCTCGGCCGGCCCGATTCCACCGAGGCGGAGATCCAGGCCGCCGCCAAACAGGCTGCGGCCGACGACTTCATCAACGCCCTGCCCGACGGCTACGAGACCGTGGTCGGCGAACGCGGCCTGACTCTCTCCGGCGGTCAGCGCCAGCGCATCGCATTGGCCCGCGCCCTGCTCGCCGACCCGCGCATCCTGGTCCTCGACGACGCCACCTCCGCGGTGGACGCCGTCACCGAGGCCGCCATCTTCGCCTCCCTCCCCGCCGATTCCGGACGCACCACCCTGATTCTGGCCCACCGCGAATCCACCCTCGCCCACGCCGACCGCGTGATCCGGCTGCCCGCACCGGAATCCGGCGATGGGCAGGTGCCGGTGATTGCGGACGCGCCGGACATGACCGCGGAAACGGCTGCCGGAAGCCGGCATTCGGTCGATCGGGACACACCGGCGGAAGTGCGGCGGGTGCTGGGGAAGCTGCCGCCGGCCGCCGAGCGGCCGGGCCTGGATGCGGCCGAGCTGCGCGAGCCCGACCCGGGCTTCCGGCTGAGTCATGCGCTGCGGTTGGTGAAGTGGCTGGTCGCCGGCACCATGGTGCTGCTCGCGCTGAACGCGGTGGTGGGCGTGGGCTTCCCGTCCGTGGTGCGGTACGCGGTGGACTCGGGCGTCGGCAAGCATGACGGCTGGGCGCTGGTGCAGGCCACCGTGATCGGGACCGTGCTGGTCGGGCTCGGCTGGCTGGTCGCCTCGACCTCACTGCTGTGGAGCAACCGGGCCGGGGAGCGTGTGCTCTTCGGGCTGCGGGTCCGCAGCTATGCCCACCTGCAGCGGCTCGGGCTCGACTTCTACGAGCGAGAACTGTCCGGCCGCATCATGACCCGGATGACGACCGACATCGACGCCCTGTCCACCTTCATGCAGACCGGACTGCCGGACGCGCTCGTCGCGCTGCTGACGGTGGCCGGCATCGCGGTGGCACTGCTGGTGATCGACTTCCAGCTGGCGCTGGTCGTGTTCGTGACGCTGCCGCCGCTGCTCCTGGCCACCTGGTGGTTCCGCAAGGTCTCCGATTCCGCCTACAGTGCCGCGCGCGAACATTCGGCCACGGTGAACGCCGACTTCGCCGAGAATGTCGCGGGCCTGCGGGTGGTGCAGGCCAATCGGCACGAGGCCAGCTCCGCACGCCGGTTCGCCGGGTACTCCGACAATTTCCGGGTCAGCCGGATGCGGGCCCAGCGGGCCATCGCCACCTTCTTCGCCTTCGTCGGCATGTGGGCGGATCTGGCGCTGGCGTCGGTGGTCTTCACCGGGGCGTGGGCGGTCGCGCACGGGTCCACCACGCCGGGCACGCTGGTGGCGTTCGTGCTCTACCTGCAGCTGCTGTTCGGGCCGATCATGCAGCTCTCGCAGCTGTTCGACGGGTATCAGCAGGCGCGAGTGGGGTTGCGGCGCATCGGGGAACTGTTGCGGACCCGGTCATCCATCGCGCCGGACCCCGCGGACGCGGCGCTCATCGACGGGCGGCTGCGCGGGGAGGTCGTCTTCGACAATGTCCGCTTCCAGTACCCGGGCGCGGTGCGGCCCGCGCTCGAGGGCGTCAGCCTGACCATCCCGGCGGGCGGCAGCCTGGCGCTGGTCGGCGAGACCGGCGCGGGCAAGTCGACCATCGTGAAGCTGCTCGCCCGGCTCTATGACATGCCCCGGACACCGGGTGACCACACGGCCCGGACACCGGGTGACGGGAATCACGAACTTTCCGGCAGTGTTACGCCGTTCTCCATAGCGGATATGCATGACAGTGGCCATGATCCTGACGGCACCGGCGCAATTCGCGTGGACGGCGTGGATATTCGCGACTATCGGCTCGCCGAGTTCCGCTCGCGGCTCGGCGTGGTCCCTCAGGAAGCTCACCTGTTCACCGGCGACATCGCCAGCAACATTGCATTTGGCAAACCTTTTGCGAGTCCCGGGGAAATCGAGGCGGCCGCGGCCGCGGTCGGGGCGCTGGACACCATCACCGCCCTACCCCGGGGCATGCGGCAGCCGGTCGGTGAACGCGGACGCGGGCTCTCCGCCGGTCAGCGGCAGCTCATCGCCCTGGCCCGCGCCGAACTGGTCCGCCCCGATCTGCTGCTGCTCGACGAGGCCACGGCCGTGCTGGATCCGGCTGCCGAGGCATCGGTGCTGGTCGCGAACGAATCGGTGACGCGCGGCCGCACCTCGGTCATCGTCGCGCACCGGCTGGCGACCGCCGCCCAGGCCGATCGGATCGCCGTCGTCCAGCACGGCCGGATCAGCGAAATCGGCGGCCACGACGAACTCCTCGCGGCACAGGGCCCGTACTCGCGCTTGTGGGCTGCGGCGCAGGCGACGGAAGGAATATTCTCGGGCGAAGACGAGTCGTCATCAGAGAATGTGTCCGCTCGGTGGTAGCCATGCCCGACGGCGAACAGGGGTGGGCATATCCTCAGTGGGGGCGCATCGGCGCGCATCCGCCGATTACCCGTGCCGGGCACGTCACAAACGTCGCAGCGCGAAGAACGAAATGAGGCGAACACCTGCTGTGAGCAGCTCAACAGACCAGTTCGGACAGAACCAGTGGCTTGTCGACGAGATGTACCAGAAGTACAAGCAAGACCCCTCGTCCGTCGATGAGAGCTGGCACGAGTTCCTGGCGGACTACACGCCGGAGAACACTGCCGAGATTGGTAACAACAGCCAGGCGGCCGCCGCCGTCGCTCCGGCACCCGCCGCAGTGCCTACTGCCCCCGGACCCGCCCAGAGCGCCCCCGCCGTGAATTCCACCCCTGTCGCCACCCCCGCTCCGGCCGCCCCCGCCCCGGCCCCCGCCCAGGTGCGCACCCCCCAGACCACTCCCGCCCCCAGCTCCAACGCGGCCCCGACCTCGGGCGGCCCCAAGCCCACCGCCGAGGACGAGACCAAGGTGCTGCGCGGTCCCGCCGCGGCCGTCGTCAAGAACATGTCGGCGTCGCTGGCCATCCCCACCGCGACCTCGGTGCGTGCCATCCCGGCCAAGCTGATGATCGACAACCGCCTGGTCATCAACAACCACCTGGCCCGTACCCGCGGTGGCAAGATCTCCTTCACCCACCTGCTGGGTTACGCCATCGTGCAGGCCATCAAGGCCTTCCCGAACATGAACCGGCACTTCGCCGAGGTCGACGGGAAGCCGAACGCGGTCACCCCCGCGCACACCAATCTCGGTCTGGCCATCGACCTTCCGGGCAAGGACGGCAGCCGTGCGCTGGCGGTCGCGGCCATCAAGAACGCCGAGGGCATGACCTTCGCGCAGTTCCACAGCGCGTACGAGGACGTCGTGCGCCGCGCCCGTGACGGCAAGCTGACCAACGACGACTTCGCCGGTGTCACCATCTCGCTGACCAACCCCGGCACCATCGGCACCAACCACTCGGTGCCGCGCCTCATGCTGGGCCAGGGCGCGATCATCGGCGCGGGCGCCATGGAGTACCCGGCCGAGTTCCAGGGCATGAGCGATCAGCAGCTCGCGGAGATGGGTATCGGCAAGCTGATGACCCTGACCTCCACCTACGACCACCGCATCATCCAGGGCGCGGAGTCCGGCGACTTCCTGCGGACGGTCCACAACCTGCTGATCTCGGACGAGTTCTACGACGAGATCTTCCACGGCATGGGTGTCCCCTACGAGCCGGTGCGCTGGCGCAAGGACATTCAGGAACGCGGCATCGACAAGTCGACCCGCGTGCAGGAGATGATCAACGCCTACCGCAGCCGCGGCCACCTGATGGCCGATACCGACCCGCTGCGGCTGGTGAAGGACAAGTTCCGCTCGCACCCTGACCTGGATGTCACCCAGCACGGCCTGACCCTGTGGGACCTGGACCGCGAATTCAATGTCGCGGGCTTCCACGGCCAGGAGCGCATGAAGCTGCGCGACGTACTGTCCATCCTGCGCGACGCCTACGCCCGCCACGTGGGTGTGGAGTACACCCACATCCTGGATCCCGAGCAGCTCAAGTGGATTCAGGAACGCGTGGAGCAGAAGCACGCGAAACCCACTGTGGCCGAGCAGAAGTACATCATGTCCCGGCTCAATGCGGCCGAGGCGTTCGAGACCTTCCTGCAGACCAAGTACGTGGGCCAGAAGCGCTTCTCGCTGGAAGGCGCCGAGTCGGTCATCCCGATGATGGACGCCGTCATCGACCAGTGCGCCGAGTACGCCCTCGACGAGGTCATCATCGGTATGCCGCACCGCGGCCGCCTGAACGTGCTGGCCAATATCGTCGGCAAGCCCTACTCGAAGATCTTCACCGAGTTCGAGGGCAACATGAACCCGGCCGCCACCCACGGCTCCGGCGACGTGAAGTACCACCTCGGTGCGCGCGGCACCTACCTGCAGATGTTCGGCGACAACGAGATCGAGGTCTCGCTGACCGCCAACCCCTCGCACCTCGAGGCCGTCGACCCGGTGCTGGAGGGTCTGGTCCGCGCCAAGCAGGACCTGCTCACCAAGGAAGACATCGTCACCAAGGGTGAAGAGGCGCGTTCGTTCTCGGTCGTGCCGCTCATGCTGCACGGTGACGCGGCCTTCGCCGGCCAGGGCGTGGTGGCCGAGACCCTGAACCTGTCGGGTCTGCGCGGCTACCGCACCGGCGGCACCGTGCACATCGTGGTGAACAACCAGATCGGTTTCACCACCGCGCCGGAGTACTCGCGCTCCACCGAATACTCCACCGACATCGCGAAGTTCATCGGCGCCCCGATCTTCCACGTGAACGGCGACGACCCGGAAGCCTGTGTGTGGGTGGCCAAGCTGGCCGTCGACTACAAGCAGAAGTTCAAGCGCGACGTCGTGATCGACATGATCTGCTACCGCCGCCGCGGCCACAACGAGGGCGACGACCCGTCGATGACCCAGCCGGGCATGTACGACGTGATCGACACCAAGCGCTCGGTCCGCAAGGCGTACACCGAGAGCCTGATCGGCCGTGGCGACATCTCCATGAAGGAAGCCGAAGACGCCCTGCGTGACTACCAGGGTCAGCTGGAGCGGATCTTCAACGAGGTGCGCGAGCTGGAGAAGTTCCCGCCGGAGCCGTCGGAGTCGGTCGAGGACGAGCAGCAGCTGCCGCCGAACCTGGTGACCTCCGTGGACAAGACGGTGCTGCAGCGCATCGGCGACGCGTTCGTGAACGTGCCCGAGGGCTTCAGCGTGCACCCGCGCGTCAAGCCGGTGCTGGAGAAGCGCCGCGAGATGGCCTACGAGGGCAAGGTCGACTGGGCCATGGCCGAGCTGCTGGCCTTCGGCACGCTCGTCGACGAGGGCAAGGCCGTCCGCCTGACCGGTCAGGACTCCCGCCGCGGCACCTTCTCGCAGCGGCACTCGGTGATCATCGACCGCAAGAACGGTGACGAGTACACCCCGCTGCACAACATCGGGTCGAAGAACCCGGGCTGGTTCGCGGTGCACGACTCGGCGCTGTCCGAGTACGCCGCTGTCGGTTTCGAGTACGGCTACTCGCTGGGCAACCCGGACGCACTCGTCCTGTGGGAGGCGCAGTTCGGTGACTTCGTCAACGGCGCGCAGTCCATCATCGACGAGTTCATCTCCTCCGGTGAGGCCAAGTGGGGTCAGCTCTCCGAGGTCGTGCTGCTGCTGCCGCACGGTCACGAGGGCCAGGGCCCGGACCACACCTCGGGTCGTATCGAGCGCTTCCTGCAGCTGTGTGCCGAGGGTTCGATGACGGTGGCGGTTCCGTCCACCCCGTCGAACTACTTCCACCTGCTGCGCCGCCACGCCCTGGACGGCATCCGCCGCCCGCTGGTGGTCTTCACCCCGAAGTCCATGCTGCGCAACAAGGCCGTGATCTCCGAGGTCGAGGACTTCACGGACAACAAGTTCCGCACCGTGCTCGAGGAGCCCACCTACGAGTCGGGCGACGGCGACCGCGCCAAGGTCAAGCGCGTGCTGCTCACCTCCGGCAAGATCTACTACGAGCTGGTGGCCGAGAAGAAGAAGCACAACCGCGACGACGTGGCCATCGTGCGCGTCGAGCAGCTGTACCCGATTCCGAAGTTCCGCCTGAACGAGGCACTGGAGCAGTACCCCAACGCCGGCGATCTGGCGTGGGTCCAGGAGGAGCCGGCCAACCAGGGCGCGTGGCCGTTCTTCGGCCTGAACCTGCCGGAGATCCTGCCCGCCCGCTTCGGCAAGCTGCGCCGCATCTCGCGCCGCGCCATGTCGGCCCCGTCCTCGGGTTCGTCCAAGGTGCACGCGGTGGAGCAGCAGGAGATCATCGACGAGGCGTTCTCCCCGACCGCATAATTCGGCCGGATCGCGGTGAAACGAAGCCGCCCGCTGGATCTTTCGATCCGGCGGGCGGCTTTTTCGTTGCGGCAGAGCGGGATTACTTGTCCTGCACGTCGCCTCGAGCCTTCGCGTCGTCCGAGCCCCCGAGGTCCCAGACCGCCATCATGGCGGCGATACCCTCGGTGGCGGCGGTGTCCTGGGTCGATTCCTGATCGGACATTGCGTGTACCTCTTTCTGCTACTTCCGTAACGAAAGTTGATGCTACCGGCCGGAATTACTTGCGGCCTGTCGGGAAATGGCCTGCGACAAGGCATTTCGTCATTGTCGTGATGGTCATCACAGAGAGGAGCGGGTGGCGGGGCGGGGTTGCCCCCAGCATGTCCCGCGTCGTATATTCCACGTGGAATATTTGGTACGGAGGATGTCGGTGACCCGCGATAGCGTCACCGGGAATGGGAGGTCCAGGTGACCCGGAAGCAGTCGACACCGGCACTCACGCCCTTGGCGATGCTGGTCCTCGCGCTGCTGGAGGAACGTCCGATGCACCCGTACGAGATGTATCAACTGCTCTTGAGCCGGCATGAGGACGAGTTCGTGAAGATCAAACCGGGCTCGCTCTACCACGCCGTGGCCCGGCTGGCCGACCAGGAACTATTGACCGTCGAGAGCACCGATCGGGCCGGCAACCGGCCGGAACGAACCACCTACCGCATTCGGACCGCCGGGCGCGAGGCGCTGCGCACCCGGATCCGGGACCTGCTGCGCGAGCCGGCCCGGGAGTATCCGGTCTTCGTGACCGGATTGGCCGAAGCGCACAACTTGCCCCTGGACGAGGTCATCGATGCCCTCCGAGAACGTGTCGCCTCGATCGACGCCCGGCTCGCCGAGCTCGATACGATCCACGACCTGGCGGCCGCCTCCAACGTTCCGCGGCGGTACTGGGCCCGCGTGGACTACATCCGCGCACAGAACACCGCCGAAGTCGAATGGCTGCGTGGATTCATCGCCGAGATCGAGAGCGGCGACATCGAATGGGAGACCTTCGACGAGTCCGGCAAACGCATCGACATCACGAACCACACCCTGAGATAGGAACCCGAATCCGTGTCCACTCAACGCAATCCGTGGCTGGCGCTGTACGCGCTGGTCGTCGGGTTCTTCATGATCCTGCTGGACATGACCATCGTCGCGGTGGCCAATCCGGCGATCATGAAGGACCTGCAGGCCGATGTCTCCCAGGTCATCTGGGTCACGTCCGCCTACCTGCTGGCCTACGCGGTGCCGCTGCTGGTCACCGGCCGGCTCGGAGATCGCTTCGGCCCCAAGACCATCTATCTCGGCGGCCTGGCCGTGTTCACCCTGGCGTCGCTGTGGTGTGCGGAGTCGACGAGCATCAATATGCTGATCGCGGCCCGCGCCGTGCAGGGCCTGGGCGCGGCGCTGATGACGCCGCAGACCATGGCGGTCATCACCCGCACCTTCCCGCCGGACAAGCGCGGCGCGGCCATGGGCCTGTGGGGCGGCGTGGCCGGTCTGGCCACCCTGGTCGGCCCGATCCTGGGCGGCGTGCTGGTGGACTGGCAGGGCTGGCAGTGGATCTTCTACGTGAACGTGCCGATCGGCATCATCGCCTTCGCCCTGGCCGTCTGGCTGGTGCCCTCGCTGCCCACCAACGACCACAAGTTCGACCTGGTCGGCGTGGTGCTCTCGGGCGTCGGCATGTTCCTGCTGGTGTTCGGCATCCAGGAGGGCAACAGCCACCACTGGGACGCCTGGATCTGGGCCATGATCATCGCCGGCGTGGCGGTGCTGGCGCTGTTCATCGTCAACCAGGCTCGCAATACCGGTGAGCCGCTGGTGCCGCTGAGCCTGTTCAAGGACCGCAACTTCGCGCTGTCCAACCTGGCCATCGCGGCCATGGGCGCGGCGGTGACCAGCGTGTTCGTGCCCGCCTACTTCTATCTACAGCAGGTACACGACATGACGCCGACGCGCTCGGCACTGGTCTTCGCGCCCATGGCGATTCTGACCGGTGTGTTCGCGCCGATCATCGGCAAGATCTCGGACAAGGTCGCGCCGCGCGTCATTCCGACCATCGGTTTCGCGCTCTTCGCGGCGACCCTGTTCGGGTTCGGCGTCCTGATGAAGCCGGACGGCTCGATCCCGCTGTTCATGATCGTCGGCGGCATCTCCGGTATCGCCAATGCCTGCATCTGGGCGCCGCTGGCCACCACCGCCACCCACAACCTGCCGGTGCAGCAGGCCGGTGCGGGAGCGGGCGTCTACAACACCACCCGTCAGATCGGTTCGGTGCTCGGTTCGGCCACGATCAGCGCACTGCTCTCGGCTCGCATCTCGGCGCAGGGCCTGCCCAGCGGCCCGATCGGCGAGGGCGGTGGCGGCAAGAGCCTGAGCAGCCTGCCGGCCGAGGTCCGAGGTCCCATCCTGGAGAAGCTCAGCACCGCGCTGAGCCAGTCCATCTACCTGCCCGCCCTGATCCTGTTGATCGGCGTCGCCGCCTCGGCGCTGTTCATCGGGCACGGCAAGGCGGAGGGCGATGAGCGCGACGATATGGCGAAGGCCGATATCGGGGTGCACTGATCCGCTGACTTTTCGAAAAGCGCTGTCCGCCGGGGCTTTCCCGGCGGGCAGCGCTGTCTGTGCGGTCGGCGCGGCAGGCTCGCTGGATTCCGCTGTGCCCTCAGCCGATTCGCACGGTGAGCGAGGGATATCCGGTCGCGCCGTCGGGCACGACGTCCTGTTCCTTGTCGGTCTGGGTCTCCCCGGTGCCGTCGGTCGCGCGCGCCCACACCGTGTGCACGCCGCTGCTGCCGGTGGCGTCCCAGTCGTAGGCCCACTGCACCCAGGTGTCGATGGACGGGGCCACCGCCAGCCGGGCGGGCCGCCAATCCCCTTGATCGATGCGGACTTCCACGCCGCGAATGCCGCGATGCTGCGCCCACGCCACGCCCGCGATGGTGACCTTGCCCGGGGCGATGGTGCCGCGGCCGCGGGGGGTGTCGATGCGGCATTCGGTCTTGATCGGGCCCTTGGCCGACCAGCCGCGCTTGGTCCAGAACGCTTCGGCGCGATCGAATCTGGTGATCTCCAGTTCGGTCACCCACTTGGTGGCCGACACGTAGCCGTACAGCCCGGGCACCACCAGCCGCGCGGGATAGCCGTGCGCGGTGGGCAGCGGTTCGCCGTTCATGCCGACGGCCAGCATGGCGTCGCGGCCGTCCATCAGCACGGCGAGCGGGCTGCCCGCGGTGAAGCCGTCGATGCTGTGCGAGAGCACCATGTCGGCGTCGGGGTGCGGTCCGGCCGCGGTGATCAGCTCGTCGAGCCGATAGCCGAGCCAGCGGGCATTGCTGATCAGATCGCCGCCGACCGGATTGGACACGCAGGCCAGCGTGACCAGCCGTTCGATGGGGGTCTTGGCGGCGAGATCGGCGTAGCTCAAACGGATCTCGCGATCGACCATGCCGTGGATGCGCAGTGACCAGTCGTCCTTGCTGACCTGCGGCACGGTGAGAGCGGTGTCGATGCGATAGAAGTCGGCGTTCGAGGTGAGATACGGCGTCAGGCCCGGAATCTGCAGGTCCGCGCCGGGCTCGATCGACGGCTCCGCGCCGGTGGGCGTCGGCAGTTGCACATCCGCGCGCTCGGCCGACACATCCCGCGACCGCAGCCCGATGATCCGTCCCGCGATGCCGCCGACCGCCGCGGCCACGCCCGTGATCACGATCCCGCGCACCACCAGCCGCCGCTCCACCGCCAGCTCGGCGGGCGAAAGCCGCTGCGGCTCGGCGGTTTCCGCGTCCGCGGCGGTCGCGGTGAATTCGCCGAACCGGGTGACCCGGCCGATCAGGCTGCGCAACACCAGGATTCCGGCGACCATGCCGAGAATGGAAGGCAAGGCCCAGGTCCAGGTCGCATTGGGGCGACCGAGCGCGGCGATGGTGGACAGCAGCCCGAACATCGCGAACAGGATCGACCCGAACGGCCGCCGCTCCCGCTCCACGATCCCGGCGACCGCGGCCAGCACCACCGCGACCACACCCATGCACACGAACAGCAGCACTTTGTCATTGGTGCCGACCAGGCCGATGATCCACTCCCGGAACCCGTCCGGCGTGTGGTCGACGATCCACGCTCCGACCGCCTGCAAGGGCGTGCTGTCGGGGCTGACCAGCACTGACACCAGCTCCGCCACACCCAGGGTGACGCCGCCGGCGACAATTCCGCCAGCCGTCCGTAATCCGCGATCCGCCACGAAACCGACCCTACTGCGCGGGTCGGCCCATGGAACGGCTCGAAGGATTACGGAAGCGTGACGCCCGGGGTCCGCAGCGCCACGGCGGCGATCACGGCCATGACCAGCAGACTGCCGCCCGCCACCGCGAAGGCGTGGTGCAGGCCGGTCACGGTCAGGGCCGGTCCCGAATAGGCCAGCGCGCCCAGCACCGCGACCCCGAGCACCTGGCCCAGCTGCCGCAGCGCATTGTGCACCGAGGAGGCCATGCCCGCGCGGTGCGGATGCACGGCGGCCAGTACGGTCGCGGTCATCGGGGTCAGGCACAGCCCGATGCCGAAGCCGCCCACCGCGAGCATCCACCAGATCGAGCCGATGCCGGTGTCGCGCTGCACGGTCAGCAGGCCCGCGACGGCCAGACCGCCGAGGGTCAGTCCGGTCACCATGGGAATCCGGGGGCCGAAGCGGCCGACCAGTCGTCCGGACAGTGGCGTCGCCAGCGCGAACGCGACGCCGATGGCGCACACATCGAGCCCGGCCCGGACCGCCGAATGTCCCTGCACCTGCTGGAAATACGCGCTCAGGTACACGATCAGCCCGACGAAGGCGAAGAACGCCACCGCACCGGCCAGGTTCGCGGCGGCGAATCCGCGGTGGCCGAACAGCGTGAGATCCACCAGCGGATCGGCGTGCCGCCGCTCCCAGCGCACGAACACCACCGCGGCGACGGCGGCCAGCCCGAACGCGGCCAGGATCGGCGCGGAGGCCCAGCCCTGACCGCGGCCCTCGATCAATCCGAACGAGAGCGCGGCGATGGCCGTCGTGGTCAGGAGCGCGCCCTGCCAGTCGAACCGGCCGGTGGCCGGTGTGCGGGGCAGGCGCGGCACGACCAGCGCGGCGACCGTCGCGAACACGGCGACCAGCGGCACGTTCAGCAGCAGCACCCAGCGCCAGCCCAATCCCGTCACGACGACACCGCCCAGAATCGGCCCCACTGCCAGCGCCAGGCCGGACGAGGTCGACCAGGCCCCGATCGCGACCGCGCGCTCGCGTTCGTCGGGGAAGGCGGCACGGACGACGGCGAGGCTGGTGGGCACCAGCAGGGCGGGGCCGACGCCCTGAATCACGCGGCCCGCCAACAGCATCGGGACGTTCGGTGCCAGGCCCGCGATCAGCGCGCCGACTGCGAAGGTCAGCATGCCCAGGAGGAAGACGCCCTTGCGGCCGAACCGGTCGCCGAGTCCGCCGCTGAGCATCAGCAGGCTGGCGTAGACCAGGACGTAGGCATTGACGATCCACTCGGTGGCGGTGGCGTCCGCGTGCAGGTCACGGCCGATGGTCGGCAGCGCCACGCTCATGACGGTGGTGGACAGGACGGCCAGGAACTGACCGCCGGTGACGGCCACCAGCGTGATCCAGGGATTGGCTGCGGCCGTGGGAGCTTCGGGACGGGCGGGAACGTGCAATGCGGTCATAGTCGAACGGTAGGACTGCCCGGTCATAGCTTCCACGACCAAAAGTGCTATACGCCAGTGCCTCTAGAGTTATAAGCGTGGATCTACTGCAGCTGCGCTATTTCCGGATGGTGGCCCGCACCGAGAACATCACCCGGGTGGCGGAGGAACTCCGGGTGGCCCAGCCCTCGCTGAGCCGGACCATCACCCGGCTCGAAAACGAGCTGGGCGTACCACTTTTCGACCGGCAGGGACGGCGGCTGCGGCTGAACCGCTTCGGCGCGGCCTTCCTCGCGCGGGTGGATCGAGCCCTGGACGAACTCGACGGCGCCCGCCGGGAGCTCGACGATCTGGCCGGGCTGGAGCGGGGTGCGATCACGATCGGGGCGGAGAATCTGCGCGTCGTCCAGAATGTGATCGCGGACTTCCTGCAAGCGTATCCCGGTGTGCGCGTTCAGCTGTTCTCGGGCACCGCCGCGCAGGTGTCGGCCCGGCTGGCGGCCGGCGACCTCGACCTCGGGGTGGTGTCGCTGACACCGGACGCACCCGGCCTGGCCGGGCAGGAATTGCTGGACGAGGAAGTGCTGCTGGCCGTTTCGCCCGGCCACCGGCTCGCCGACCGGGATCGGGTCACCGTCGCCGAGCTGGCGACCGAACCCTTCATCACGACCTCACCCGACTACTGGCAACGCACCGTGCTGGATCGCGTCTTCGCCCGCGCCGGGCTGCGCCCCACGATCGTCTGCGAAGGCGACGAGCCGTCCGCGATCCGTGGCCTGATCGCCACCGGCTTCGGCATCGGCCTGCTCCCGGCCATGGCGCGCGATTACTCCGGCCCGGCGGTGGCCTGGCTGCATCTCGACGACGTCTACTGTCGCCGCACCCTGCACCTCGTTTGGCGCACGGATGCCTATCTGCCGCTGGCCGCCAGGCGTTTTCGCGAACTCGCGGCCGACCGCTTCGCGAAGGACCGACCCGGCGCGCCGGGGTGAATCACCTCTGCGCGGTGATGGCCTCTTCGGCATTGCCATTGAAGAGTGGCCACGCGAAAATCATCGGCCCCCGCCCGGGAACTTCGCGTGAACCGGCGCGGAATTCGGTGAATCAGTCGGTGGCCCGGTGGCGCTGGTAGTAGCGGGCGACCCGGACGCGGTTGCCGCACCGCTCGGGCGAGCACCACTGGCGGCGCGGATGCGCGGGCAGGAAGAGCATGACGCAGTCCTCCGCACCGCACTGCCGCAGGCGATCGATGGCCGGATCGGTGAGCAGGGTCGCAGCGGCATCGGCCAGGTGCGCGGCCAGCCGGGCGCCCGGATCGCCGAGACGCGCCACGGTTTCGGTGACGGCATCGCCGTTCCAGTCCAGGCGGCGAATGGCGGGTGCGGCCGATTGCGCCTCGGCGAGGCCGCGCAGTGCGGCAGCCGGCGGGCGGTGGCCGTGCAGCATCGCGTCCAGCGCCGCGGCGGTGTGGTCGCGCACCGCGTGGACGGCGGCCAGGTCGGCACCGGTGAGGCGCTGCGGCGGCGGCTCGGGTAGGCGATCGGCCTCCAGGCGCAGCCAATCCGCCAGCTGCTCAGGGGTTTCCAGCAGGTCGGCACCGGTGGGCCGGGTGTTCACCAGGTCCAGAGCGAGAGGTTCACCGATCAACGGTTCGAGATCAGCCACGTCGCTAATGCTACCTCGAGCCGTTGACACATTAGCCGGAATCGGCGTAGAACTAATGCAACATCGCCGACAGAAAGCATGTGAAGCCGTGAGCGCACTCCCCCAGGTCCTGCACCCGCTCTCCACCGTCCGGCACGGCCGCCTCGAGGTCGATGGCGTCGAGGTCTTCTACCGGGAGTCGGCGCCCGCCCGCGCGGACGCCCCGGTCCTGTTGCTACTGCACGGTTTTCCCACCGCGTCCCACCAGTTCCGCCGCCTCATCGACGCCCTGGGCGACCGCTACCGCCTCATCGCTCCCGACTATCCCGGTTTCGGAAACACTGACGCCCCCGCGGATTTCGACTACAGCTTCGACCACCTGGCCAACATCACCGAGGGTTTCGTCCAGCGGCTGGGCCTGACCAGCTTCGCCATGTACATCTTCGACTTCGGGGCGCCCATCGGCCTGCGCCTGGCCGCCCGGCACCCGGAGTGGATCACCGGTCTCATCGTCCAGAACGGCAATGCCTACGAAGCCGGTTTGTCCGAGGCCGCACAGGGTTTCGTGGCCCTGCGCCCCGACCATGAGGGCGACGAGGAGGTCATCCGCGGCCTGCTCACCCTCGAGGGCACCCGCGGCCAATACGAAACCGGCGTCCCCGACCCGGCCCTGCTCGACCCCGATGCCTGGACCCTGGACCAGCACTACCTCGATCTCCCCGGTCGCAAGGAAGCCCAGGTGGCCCTGGCCTTCGACTACAAGTCGAACGTGGCCCGCTACCCCGAATGGCAGTCCTGGCTCCGCACCTACACTCCCCCCACCCTCATCACGTGGGGCGCGAACGACCCCTTCTTCCCCGCCCCGGGCGCGCACGCCTACCTGGCCGACCTCCCCGATGCCGAACTCCACCTGTTCGATACGGGCCACTTCGCCCTGGAAACCCATGTCTCCGAAATCGCCGGGCTCATCGCCGATTTCCTCGACCGCCTACCCACACCCGCACGGTGACGCGAGGAACCTCGCCCCGCCAACACGACAGGCCCCGCGCGGGCGGGGCCTGTCGAATGATGTTGGCGGCGTGGATCAGTGGGCCTCGCGCGGCGCGTGCGGGAGCAGGAAGGCCAGGCAGAAGGCCGTGACGCCGAGCCCGATGCCGACGAGCGTGACGTGCTCCATGCCGATCAGCGCATTGCCGCGCGGGGTGCCGCCGAGGTGGGTGAAGCGGTTGAAGAACACGGTGCCCAGCACCGCGACGCCGAGCGCGCCGGCCAGCTGCTGCACCGATTCGAGCAGGCCCGAGGCCGAGCCGACCTCGTCGTCCTCGATCTCGCCGATGATGATGCTGAACATCGGGACGAACACCATGCCCATACCGAATCCGACGACCAGCAGCGGACCCGCCAGCTCCCAGGCGTTCAGGCCGGTGCGGACCAGGTGCAGCACCGCGTACAGGCCGGCCAGTCCGGCGGTCATGATGCCGACGCCCAGGTGCAGCACCTTGCGACCCAGCTTCGGGGCCTCCGCGCCGATGGCGGAACCGAAGAAGGAGCCGAGGGCCCAGGCCGCCATGGCGATGCTCGCGCCGATCGGGCTGTAACCGAAGCCGAGCTGCAGCATCAGACCGAGGCCGAGCGAGAAGCCGATGATGCCGATGAAGAACACCGTCTCGAAAAGCACTCCGGCACTGTAGGACCGGCGCCCGAACACACTCAGCCGCACCAGCGGCGTCCGGCCGGCGGCGGTCCGGAACCGCTGCTGCGCAACGAAGGTCCCGAGCACCGCGACACCGATCACCGGCATGATCAGGCTCCAGGCCGGCCAGCCGTGCTCACGCCCCTGCATGAGCGGATAGATCAGCAGCCCGACACCCGAACCGGCCAGGACGACACCGAGCAGATCGAGCCCGCCGGTGCGGTCCCCGCCGCGCCGGGGCAGCGCCGCGATACCCCCGATCAGGGCGAAGAGCCCGAGCGGCACATTGATCCAGAAGATCGACCGCCAGCCGGTGCCGAGCAGATCCACCTTGATGAGCAGCCCGGCGACGATCGGCCCGAGAATGCTCGCGACGCCGAGGGTGGTGCCGAACGCCGCCCATGCCCGGGGCTGATCCGCGGTGTCGGGGAACAGATCCCGGATCATCCCCAGGCACTGCGGCACCATCACCGCGGCCGCCGCGGCCTGCGCGACCCGCCCACCGATCAGCGCCTCCGGCGAGGCGGCCAGCGAGCAGGCCACCGAGGCGAGCACGAATCCGACTGTGCCGCCGAGGAACATCCGCCGGCGCCCGAACAGGTCGCCGAGCCGTCCACCGGTCAGCAGCCCGACCGCCAGTACCAGCGTGTAGGCCGCGGCGATCCACTGCATCGTGGCGTAGCTGCCGCCCAGATCGCGTCGGATCATCGGCAGCGCGACGTTCACGACATTGGTGTCGAGCATGTTCATCAGCGTCGCGCCGATGATCGCGGACAGCCCCAGCCACCGGCGGGCGGGTGTGGCGACTGGTGTGGATACGGCCGTGACGGGCGGTGTGAGGGCGGTGGCGGTGGACATTGCAGGCTCCTTTCGATGGAGCAATAGTATCCACAACACTAGTTTCTAAGCAACTAGTTTCGAGGATATGCCGGAGCGCGACCCGGGACCGGCAGAAGGACGCCGGATCCGCGAGCCGGGATCACGAGGCGGTGTGGCCGATCCCGTTGTCGCTCATGGCATCAATGCTTCCGGTAAACACCGGGCCGCCACATCACGAGGATTCGTTATTCACGTGACCCGGAAACGCGAAGGGCCCGCGGAAATCCGCGGGCCCCTTGCCTTTCCGGATGTCTCCGGAGCCGATCAGGAGTTGTAGATCGCGTCCACGTCGGCCGCGTACTGCTTCATGACGACGGCACGCTTCAGCGACAGCTTCGGGGTGAGCTCGCCGCCCTCCTGGGTCCAGTCGACCGGGAGGATGCGGACCTTCTTGATCGCCTCGGCGTGCGACACCAGCTTGTTGGTGGCCGCGACCGCGTCATTGATCTCGCCGACCAGGGCCGGGTTCTCGATGACGTGCTCGATCGGGGTGTCGGCGGGAATCCCGTTGCGCGCCTTCCACGCCGGCAGGGCTTCCGGGTCGAGGGTGACGAGGGCGCCGATGAAGGGCTGGCCATCGCCGACCACCATGACCTGGCTGATCAGCGCGTTCTGGCGCAGCGAGTCCTCGAGCATGGCCGGGGAGACGTTCTTGCCGCCGGCGGTGACCAGGATTTCCTTCTTACGGCCGGTGATCGAGACGAAGCCCTGCTCGTCGATGGCGCCGAGGTCGCCGGTCTTGAACCAGCCGTCGGCGTCGAAGGCGTCGGCGCTGGCCTCGGGGTTGTTCCAGTAGCCGCCGAACACGACCGGACCGCGGATGAGCAGCTCGCCGTCCTCGGCGACCTTGGCGCCGTGGCCGGGCAGCGGGCGGCCGACCGAACCGACCTTGATGAACTTGGGGGTGTTCACGCTGACGGCGGCGGTGGACTCGGTGAGACCGTAGCCCTCGTAGATGGTGACGCCCGCGCCGCGGAAGTAGTGGCCGAGGCGCGCGCCCAGCGGGCCGCCGCCGGAGACGGCGGACTCGCACTGACCGCCCATGGCCTCGCGCAGCTTGGCGAAGACCAGCTTGTCCAACACCATGTGCTGCAGCTTGAGCACGATGTTCGGGCCGCCGTTCTCCAGCGACTGGCTGTACTGGATGGCGATCTCGGTGGCGTAGTCGAAGATCTTGCCCTTGCCGCCGTCGTGCGCCTTCTGCTTGGCGCCGTTGAACACCTTCTCGAAGACACGCGGCACCGAGAGGATGAAGTTCGGCTTGTACTGCCCGAACTGCTCGACCAGGGTGGACCAGTCGGCGGTGTGGGCCACGGTGACACCGGCGTCGAAGGCGGCCAGCGCGACCGCGCGGGCGAAGACGTGGGCCAGCGGCAGGAACAGCAGCGACTTGCGGCCGGGCAGCAGGAACTCGCTCATGGCGGAGCGGTCGGCGGCCGACTCGGCGTACAGGTTGGCGTGCGAGAGCATGACGCCCTTGGGCCGGCCGGTGGTGCCGGAGGTGTAGATGAGGGTCGCCGGGGAGGCGGCCTTCACCTGGGCTCGGCGCTCGTGCACGACGGCGTCGTCGAGGTCGGTGCCGCGGGCGACGAGGTCGGCGATGGCGCCCTTGTCGATCTGCAGGACTTCCTTCAGATTGCCCAGTCCGCCTTCGATTTCCGCGATGGTGGCGCGGTGCTTGTCGTTCTGGACGACAGTGAGCTTGGTGGCCGAGTCCTCGAGGATCCAGCGCGCCTGCTCGGCGGAGGAGGAGTCGTAGATGGCGACGGTGCAGCCACCGGCCGCCCAGATGGCGAAGTCGAGCACGACCCACTCGTAGCTGGTCTGGGCCATGATGGCGACGCGGTCACCGAGCTCGACGCCGGAGGCCACCAGGCCCTTGGCCACCTCGGTCACGGTCTTCGCGAACGTCGCCGCCGTGACGTCGTTCCAGCCACCCTTGCCATCCGGGGTATTGAAGACGACCAGGTTGGGGGTCTTCTCCGCATGCCGGAACGCGCCGTCCGACATGTTGGCGTTCTCCGGAATGGTGTAGGTAGCCGGGACTTCGAACTCTCGCATCGCTGCCCTTCCACAGTGGGTTTACTGGCGGGTAATCTACGCCACGCTCACAGGTAACTCCCGGCGGACCGCCCGAACCGGTTGTCGGACGGTCCCGCGTTATGTCTTTTCCCTATCCTATTGACCGGCTCTGCGCTGGTCGAAGGGCGTGCCGGAGGAACTGTCCGAGCTCGACGGTCACGGCCGCGGCGGGGGCCACGAGACTCGCCTGCAACTGGGCGACGTGCCACAGTCCGCGGGTCTCGGTGAACTCGGCCGGCACCCCGACCGCTCGCAGCTGCGCGACCAGCCGCGTGCACTGGGCGTGCAGCAGTTCGTCCACGTCGGCCTGGACATAGGTCGGCGGCAGCCCGGACAGGTCGGCGAGCAGCGGCGCGTATCCGGTGTCGGTGCCGTCGCCCGCACCCAGATAGGCGGCGGCACAGGCCCGCGACCACGGCTTGTTGATGACCAGATCGCGGTTCCGGACCGGTAGCTCGTTCGGGTCGGCCCAGGGCGCGATCAGGCCGAGTGCGGCCGGTACCAGCCGGTGCCGGTCGCGCAGCCGCAGCGCCAGCGCCAGCGAGAGCCCGCCGCCGGCCGAATCACCGGCCACCGCAATGCGTTCCGGCCGATAGCCGGCCGCCACCAGGTCCAGGAAGGCCGCCTCGGCATCGTCGAGCGCCGCCGGGAACGGGTGCTCGGGAGCCAGCCGGTAGTCCAGAACCTGGACGGCGCAACCGGTTTCCCGTGCCAGATAGGCCGCCAGCGACCGGTGCGTGGCCGGCGAGCAGACGGTGTAACCGCCGCCGTGCAGGTACAGCACGGTGGCGTTGTCGGAGACCGGCCCGACCGTCACGCGTTCGGCCGGGCGGCCACCGAGTTCGACGTGCTCCACGTGGGTGCCCCGCGGCGCGCGCTGCGCCACCGAGCCCCAATCCATCAGCGCCCGTTGGACACTGAATGGCAGCCGGTGGTTGAGCACGATCCGGAAGAGCGGATTCAACGCGGCGCGGACGATGGGCAACGGCAGTGTCACATCGGGCATGACCGAGCGTCCTCTATTCGTCTCTGGCTTACGGCAGGAAGCGCTTCTGCACCACGGCGGAGATGCGCTGGTAGTACGAGGCGGTGGTGCGCACGAACAGGTCGAGGGCCTTGGCCTCCCAGCCGATGAGCACCCGGCCGTGGCCCTTGCGGACGGCCTCGGTAATGGTCTGCGCGGCCATTTCCGGGGTGTGCAGGGCCAGCTTGCTGTCGAAGAGGGCGGCCACGTTCTTCTGGTTGAGGCCCTCGGCGACGGTGGCATTGCGGGCGACGGCGGTCTTGATGCCGCCGGGGTGCACACAGGTCACCTTGACCGGGGTGCCGTTCATGAGCATTTCCTGGCGCAGCGCCTCGGTGAAGCCGCGGACCGCGAATTTGGCCGAGTTGTAGGCACTCTGGCCGGGGACCGCGATCAGGCCGAAGAGGCTGGACACGTTCACCACGTGGCCGTCGCCGGATTCGATGAGGAACGGCAGGAACGCCTTGGTGCCGTTCACGACGCCCCAGAAGTCGACGTCCATGATGCGCTCGATGTCCTTGAAGGCGGTGTCGAGCACATCGCCGTGGTGGGCGATGCCGGCATTGTTGTAGATCTGGTTGACCTTGCCGAAGTGCTTCTTCACCTCATCGGCGTAGACCAGCACGGCCTCGCGCTCGGCGACGTTGAGCGGGTCGGATTTGATCTCGACGCCGTACTTCTCGCAGCGTCGCACGGTTTCGGCGAGGCCCTCGGCGTCGATGTCGGACAGCGCCAGGTGCGCGCCGCGCCGGGCCAGGTTCTCCGCCAGGGCGCGGCCGATGCCGGAACCCGCACCGGTGATCACGCAGACCTTGTCCTTGAAGTAAGCGTCATTGCTCACGGTTACCGCCTTCGGTTGTCTGGGTTGGGTGACTAGTCGGCCTGTGCGACAGGCTCGGTGGTCGTGTCGTACGCCGAGACATCGAAGTGCTCGAGCAGAGTGCGGAACCGGAAGGTGAAATCCGGCCACAGTGTGGTGTTGTTGCCGTGCTTGTCGAGATACCAGGAGGCGCAGCCGCCGGTGCTCCACACCGCACCTTCCAGTTTGCGCTGCAGGCCGGCGTTGTATTCGTCCTGCACGTCCCTGCGGACCTCGACGGTCCGCAGGCCCAGCTTGTCGAACTGCGCGATGGCGTCGGAGATGTAGTTGATCTGCGATTCCAGCATGAACACCATCGAGGTGTGCCCCAGGCCGACGTTCGGGCCCAGCATGAAGAACATGTTGGGGTAGTTGTTGATGGCCGAGCCCTTGTAGCCCTGCTGGCCGATGGCGTCGAAGACCTCGGAGAGCGTGCGGCCGTCGCGGCCGGTGACGGTGTCGTAGACCGGCGAGTCGGTGACATGGAAGCCGGTGGCCACGATGATGGCGTCGACCTCGCGCTCGGTGCCGTCCTTGGTGACGATGGCGCCCGGGCGGATCTCCTTGATCCCGTCGGTCACCACGTCGACATTGTCGCGGCTCAGCGCCGGGTAGTACTCGTTGGAGATCAGCATGCGCTTGCAGCCGATGCGGAAGTTCGGGGTGACCTTGCGGCGCAGCTCCGGATCGCGCACCTCGGCGAACAGCTTGGCGCGGGCGATGGCCTCGAGGCCGAGCATGGCGGGCGGGAACTTGGCCAGCCCGACCACCTGGGTCTCGCGGGCGGCGTAGATCCCGGCCCGGTAGAGGCTGCGCAGCGCGGGAATGTGCTTGAGCGCGAACTTCTCCGGGGCCAGGTACTCGCGGTCCACGCGGGGCAGCAGCCAGGGCGCGGTGCGCTGATACACGTCCAGGTGCGCGACCTGGCCGGCGATGCTGGGGACGATCTGGATGGCGGAGGCGCCGGTGCCGATGACGGCGACGCGCTTGCCGGTCAGATCGGAGTCGTGGTTCCAGCGGGCGGAGTGGAAGATCTCGCCCTGGAAGTCGTTGATGCCCTTGATATCCGGCAGGTTGGGCTCGCAGAGCGCGCCGACGGCGGAGACCAGGATGTCGGCGGTGAAGGGGCCCTGGCTGGTCTGGATCTCCCAGCGGGCGTCTTCGGCGTTCCACCGGGCGCCGGTCATCTCGCAGTCGAAGATGTGCCGGTCGCGCACGCCGTACTTGTCGGCGACGCCCTGGATGTAGCGCTGGATCTCCGGCTGCTTGGAGAACGAGCGGGACCACTCCGGGTTGAGCGCGAACGAGTAGGAGTACAGCTGGGAGGGCACGTCGCAGGCCGCGCCCGGGTAGGTGTTGTCGCGCCAGGTGCCGCCGACATCGCTGCCACGCTCCAGCACGAGGTAATCGGTGCGCCCCTGCTGGCTCAGCCGGATGGCCAGGCCCAGGCCCGAGAACCCGCTGCCGACGATGATCACGCGGGAGTGCCGGACCGGCCGGTTGCCGACAGCTTTGTCTGTAACCTTGCGACTCATGTATCCGAGCGTAGGGTCTTATTGAGCGGGAGTCAACAGTATTGACTCACGTTCAGTAAGACCTGAGACATGACAAGATGGCCTGACGTTGGACCGATGACCAAGGAGCGC
Organism: Nocardia sp. NPDC059236; assembly: GCF_042754085.1. NCBI lineage: Bacteria > Bacillati > Actinomycetota > Actinomycetes > Mycobacteriales > Nocardiaceae > Nocardia > Nocardia sp. NPDC059236. The sequence goes on along the minus strand of NZ_JBHZAF010000007.1, from coordinate 275,165 downwards.
GCCGTGAGCAGCAGACCGGACAGCCGGGGCAAACGCGTGCGCCTGAGCCCCGGCGAACGTCGCGAGCAGTTGATCACACTCGGCGCCCGCATGCTGGGTGAGCGTGCCCTGGACGACATCTCCATCGGCGAGATCGCCGAGCAGGCCGGCATCTCGCGCGGCCTACTGTTCCACTACTTCCCCACCAAGCAGGATTTCCACCTGGCGATCATCCAGCACGCCAATGCCGAACTGCTGGAACGCACCTCGCCCGACCCGACGCTGGCGCTGTTCGACATGCTCCGTGACTCGGTCGAGCGCTACATCGACTACGTCACCGAGAACCGCACGTCCTACCTGGCCCTGCTCCGCGGCCCGGCCAGCGCCAGCCCCGAACTGGTCGCCCTGGTCGACGCCACCCGCATGGCCCTGGTGGACCGCATCATCGCCGAGGCCCCCATCCCCGCCGACGACCCCGACCGCCCACGCCTGGGCCTGGCCGTCCGCGGCTGGATCGCCTTCGTCGAGGAAACCACCCTGACCTGGCTCCGCGAGGAACCCATCACCCGGGAGTCCCTGGTCGACATGCTCGTCGCCTCCCTCCCGGCCCTGGCTCTCAACGCGGATCTCGCTGCGGCCCTGCGGCAGTGACGCGGGAACCTAACGGACTCTGACCGCGAACGCGATGGCCGGCTCGTCCCGGTCGGGCCACCGCCCCGTCACGGCGGCGACGATGAGCGCGGCCGCCAGTGAGCTGTGGACAATGGTCAGTGCGCGATAGAGCTCGTCGACCGCTGTACATCCGGACGGTATTTCGGGTGCCGACATCGGTCACACCTCCCGAGGGTTTTGCCCCAGATCCATGATGGGGAGACTCCTCGAGGGTGACACGGTGCGGGTGTAAGAACGCCTGAAAAATCAGGTCTCTCAGAAGGATTTCGGGAATCATTCATCCAATTCCGCGAATCGACGCAGTTTTTCGAGGTCCCGGACGTGGACGTGCCGGTTGTTGAGGCGCACCAGGTCGGCCTCCCGCATCTCGCGCATGGCCAGCCCCACCGCGTCCACACCCGCGCCGACGAGATTGCCGAGCTCCTCGTAGGACAGTCGCACGGTGATCTCCCACCCCGCTTCCGCAGGCCGCCCGCAGGATTCGACGAATTCGACCAGCAGGCGGGCGAGCCGGATGTGCACGTGGCAGCCGCCGAAGTCCAGGCGCCGCTGATCGGACCAGGCCAGCCGGTCCGCCAGCGAGCGGCACAGCACCAGCGAACCGTCCGGATGGGATTCCAGGAACGCCATGAACACCGATCCCGGAATGCGGTGCGCGATGGTGGCGGTGCACACCGTCGCGGTATTGGACCGTGGCGAATCCGGTACCAGCGCACCCAGTTCGCCGATCACGTCGCCGCTGACGCGGATCGCGAAGAGCTTGCCGTCGGCGGCGGTGATCTTCACGCACGCCGACAGCGTGCGATCCCGCGAGCGCAGCAGGTACACCGTGGTGCCGGGTTCGCCCTGGCGCATGAGCACCGTGCCCGGCGGGCAGTAGGTCTGCACGCCGAGCTGGAGCAGGTCCTGGCGGCTGCGCGCACACAGCCGTTCCATGAAAGTCCCCGTAGGCCAGGGCCAATCGCCCAGATGCCCGCCGCCTGGTGGGTTCACAGTCGTATCCGGTTCCGTACCGCCGTGGGAAGCTGCCCCGATCCATCCACGGTAGGCGAGCGAAACCGGTTGCGACGCAGGGGACGCCGAGGTGTTACGGATTCACGACCGGACGGGGGTCACAGAGCGTGCGCGTCGAGCCAGACCCGGGCGACGGCGGCGGGGACGGCGCCCTGGTCGCGGACCTGGTGGATCATGTCGGCCAGGTCGGTGGTGGTGAGTTCGCCGGCGACATAGTTGAGTTTGCGGAGTTGCTGGTCGGTCAGGGCGGATTTGCGGATGACCGGGAGGACCATGGCGGCGCGGAACGCGTAGTCGGGGTCGGCGAGTGGGGCGAGGTCGGCGCCGCCGTCGGGGAGGAAGGCGGGCGGGCCGGGCAGGACGGCCAGCTGGATTTCCCCGTCGGAGAGGGCTTTTCGCAGGTCGTTGTCGGTGTCGAAGGTGACCACCGGGTGGGTGATCGGGCAGTGATAGACGGTGCGCAGCGGGTCCAGGACATCGCGTTGCGGGTCGAGCGGGACGCGCAGGGCGTCCAGCGGCGCGCCGGTGTCGATGCCGATGGTGAGCTCGGCGCAGCGCGCGCCCAGGTCCTTCAGCGAGGACGGCAGGCCGTCGGGGCGGGCGGCGGCGGCGACCACGGTCGGGCGCAGGTCGGTGCCGTCGGCGGCATCGGAGTCGACGACGCCCTCCGGAAGCGCCTTGGACAGAGCCGCATTCACCTCGTCCGGTTTGGTGGCGGTCGCGGTGGAGTTCAGGGCGGTCAGCAGATCTCCGCTGACATCGCCGAACAGCGCGATCCGGTCGGCGTCGAGGGCCGCGAGCAGATCCGTGCGCTGTCCGATCCGATCCTCGACCCGGGTGCGCAGTCCGGTGCGGGCCAGCGCGCCCGCGTAGATCTCGGCGATCATCATCGATTCCGCCGAATTCCCCGCTCCCACCGTCAATACCGGTCCGGTGCCCGAGCTGCCGCAGGCCACCGCCGCCGCGGCGACCGCGACGACCAGCAGCGCCGACCCGAGGCGGGGCCGCCGCGCGAGGCGGAGCGAGCGGGCGCGACGGCCGAGGGCGCGCGGTGCGGAGGAGTCTGTGCCGGACACGCGCAACAGTCTGCCGCCCCACCCCTCCCCCGTGCGAAACCGACCCGCGCATGAGCGCACCGCGGGGTTCCGCGCAGCTCGAGCCGAGAGGTTCCGCCGCTGGAAACGACCCGGCAGGATGGCTCGACCGTATCCGCCAAATGCACGAAACCGACCACAGGTAGGCAACGTTCGCAGGAACAGCCGGGCAATATGGACAGTTGAGTCTGTTTCAGGGGTGGAATCCGCCCCGCCCGCGCAGGCACCCCGCTCGGAAGGACGACAGTGCACTCGCTCATCACCACCCGCGCCGACGGCAGGCGCACCACCCGGACCGTACTCCGAATTCTGGCCGCGTCGGTGGCGCTGGCCGCGGCCATGGCGCTGTCCGCCTGTGGCGGCTCCAAGTCCAATCCGCTCGGCGGTGGCGGCGACTGCGGCAGCGACGCCAACAAGGTGACTGTCGGCTCGGCCAATTTCCCGGAATCCGAGACGGTGGCCGATGTCTACGCGGAAGCCTTGCGCACCAACGGTTTCGGTATCGACACCAAACTCAATATCGGCAGCCGCGAAGCCTACGTCCCCGCGCTGAAGCAGTGCGCCATCACCCTCATCCCGGACTACACCGGCAATCTGCTGCAGTACCTGGACAAGTCGAGCACCGCCACCACCCCCGACGAGGTGAACGCGGCACTGGCCAAGGCGCTCGGCGATCAGCTCGCCATCGGCACCCCCGCGCCCGGTGAGGACTCCGACGCCGTTGTGGTCACCAAGGCCACCGCCGACAAGTGGAACCTGAAGAGCATCGCCGACCTGGCCACGCACTCGGCCGAGGTGAAATTGGCCGCGCCCGCAGAGTTCTCCGAGCGCCCCGGCGGCCTGCCCGGCCTGAAGAAGAACTACGGCCTGGACATCGCGGCCGCGAACTTCGTGCCGATCGCCGACGGCGGCGGCCCCGCCACCGTGAAGGCGCTGACCGAGGGCCAGGTCACCGCGGCCGACATCTTCACCACCTCCCCCGCCATCGCCGCCAACAACCTGGTGGTGCTGACCGACCCGAAGCACAACTTCCCGCCGCAGAACGTGGTGCCGCTCTACAACACCGCCAAGAAGAGCGACAAGCTGACGAAGGTGCTCGACGCGGTCTCGGCGAAACTGACCACCGCCGAACTCATCTCGCTCAATACCGCCGTCTCCGGCAGCAGCAAGACCGAACCGGCCGCCGCCGCCAAGCAGTGGGTGGCCGCGCAGGGGCTCGACAAGCCGATCGTCTAGGGAGGGCCGAACACGGTGTCCGACATCGAATTCACCGGCGTCAGCAAGACGTATCCGGACGGCACCACCGCCGTCCACGACCTCGACCTGCGCATCGAATCCGGGTCGTTCACCGTGTTCGTCGGGCCGTCCGGCTGCGGCAAGACCACCTCCATGCGCATGATCAACCGCATGATCGGGCCCACCAAGGGCACCATCACCGTAGGCGGGCGGGACATCTCGCGCAGCAATCCGGTCGAGCTGCGACTCGGCATCGGCTACGTGATCCAGAACGCGGGCCTGCTGCCGCACCGCACCGTGGTCGACAATGTGGCCACTGTGCCGGTGCTGCGCGGGCAGTCCCGTCGCGCGGCCCGCCGGGCGGCGCTCGAGGTGATGGACCGGGTCGGGCTGGATCACGGCCTGGCGCAACGCTATCCGGCGCAGCTGTCGGGTGGCCAGCAGCAGCGTGTGGGCGTGGCCCGGGCGCTGGCCGCGGACCCGCCGATCCTGCTGATGGACGAACCGTTCAGCGCCGTCGACCCGGTGGTCCGCACCGAACTCCAGAACGAGATGCTCCGGCTGCAGGCCGAACTGCACAAGACCATCGTCTTCGTCACCCATGACATCGACGAGGCCATCAAGCTCGGCGACCACATCGCCGTCTTCGGCCCGGGCGGCTACCTCCAGCAGCACGATGTGCCGCGGACCGTGCTCGCCCAGCCCGCCACCGACTTCGTGGCCGGCTTCGTGGGCCGCGACCGCGGTTACCGGGAGCTGTCCTTCCGGGCGGCCGATACCGTTCCGCTGCACGAACTCTCGACGGTCACGCCGGAGGAGGTGCCCGGCGTCCGGCTGGCGCTGGGCGAATGGCGGCTGGTCATCGACCGGGCCAAGCGGCCCATGGGCTGGATCGACACCACCGGCGTCGAGGGCGTGCGCGCCGGGCACGCGCTGACCGACAGCATGGCCGCGGGCGGCTCGCTCTTCCCACAGGACGGCGATCTGCGCCAGGCGCTCGACTCCGCCATCTCCTCGCCGTCGGAAATCGGTGTGGCGGTGGATGATTCCGGGGCGGCGGTGGGCGCGATCTACGCGCGGGACGTGCTGGAGCAGCTGCACCGGCAGCGCACCGCCGAGGAGGCCGAACGCAATCGGGTCTTCTTCGAGGAGCCCCGGTGAGGTACCTGATCGATAATTTCGACGAGATCGCCGGATACGCCCGCACCCATCTGTATCTGGCCCTGCTGCCGCTACTGCTGGGCCTGGTGATCGCGATCCCGGCGGGCGCGCTGGCGCATCGGGCGCGCTGGCTGCGGCGGGTCACCACCACAGCCGCCAGTGTCGCGTACACGATTCCGTCGCTGGCGCTGTTCGTCATTCTCCCGCCGCTGCTGGGCCTCGGCGTCATCGATCCGCTGAATGTGGTTATCGCGCTGACCATCTACTCGGTGGCGCTGCTCATCACGGCGGTCCCCACCGCCCTGGATTCGGTGCCCGCCGACACCCTCGACGCCGCCGATGCCATCGGCTACCCGCGCTGGCGGCGGGTGCTCACCGTCGACTTCCCGCTCGCCCTACCGGTTTTCATGGCCAACCTGCGGGTCGTGGCCGTCACCAATATCTCGATGGTGACCGTCGGCGCGCTGATCGGAGTCGGCGGGCTCGGCAAGCTGTTCACCCAGGGCTATCAGCGCGACTATCCGGACGAGATCGTCGCGGGCATCATCGTGGTGCTGGTGCTGGCCCTGATCGTTGACCGCCTGCTGTACCTGCTCGGCCGGGTGGCGACGCCGTGGCTGAAAGGGCGTGCGGCATGAACCTCTTCCTGGATGCCTGGCACTTCCTCACCGATGGCGCGAACTGGTCCGGCCCGGCCGGCATCGGACGCCGCATTCTCGAACACCTCTGGTACAGCCTGCTGGCCGTGGGCCTGTCGGCCGTGATCGCGGTGCCGATCGGCCTGCTGATCGGGCACACCCGCCGCGGGTCGGCCGTCATCGTCGGCTTCGCCAACTCCATGCGCGCGCTGCCGACCCTGGGCGTGCTGACCTTCGTGGTGCTGCTCATGGGTCTGGGCCTGACTCCGCCGCTGCTGGCGCTGCTCACCGTCGGCATTCCGCCGCTGCTGGCGGGCGCGTACGCGGGCATCGCGAATGTGGACCCGATCGTGGTCGATGCGTCGCGGGCCGTGGGCATGAGCGAGCCCCGGGTGCTGCTGCGGGTCGAGCTGCCCAATGCCATGCCGGTGCTGCTCAGCGGCTTGCGCGCGGCCACCCTGCAGGTGGTGGCGACCGCGACCATCGCCGCGTACGTGAACCTGGGCGGGCTGGGCCGCTACATCTTCGACGGCATCAGCCTCTACCGCTACGACAAGGTGCTCGTGGGCGCGATCCTGGTGGCCGCGCTGGCGCTGATTCTGGACGGTCTGCTGGCGTTCGTGGTGTGGCTGAGCGTGCCGGGAACCGGCCGGTTGCGCCGGGTCACGGGTCGCTTCAGAAACACGCGCATTGACCTTCGGGTGTGATCGGGGTCACGATGTCTCCTGGCACACCCATCCCGAGACAGGAGGTTGCAGTGAAGGCTCGCGACATCATGCACCGGAGTGCGGAATGCATCCCCGCTGATGAAACCCTGGATCGCGCCGCTCAGCTGATGCGCAACATGGACGTCGGCGCGCTCCCCATCTGTGAGGGCGACACGCTGATCGGCATGCTCACCGACCGTGACATCGTCGTGCACTGCGTCGCCATGGGACACGACCCCAGCCGGGTCCGGGCCGGTGATCTGGCCCAGGGCCGCGTGTGGTCGGTCGATGTCGACACGGATATGAGTACCGTCCTCGACGTCATGGAACGGAACCAGATCAAGCGCATGCCAGTTCTCGATATGCGCAAGGGCAACCAACTGGCCGGCATGATCTGTGAATCCGACCTTGCCAAGAACATCGACGACAGGAAGCTGGCGGAATTCATTACCGCCGTCGCGGTCCCGCACTAAAGCCCGGGAGGCGTCCCGGTTCGCAGCGGATTCACAGGCGCAGGCCTGAGAATTGCCGGGTGCAACCGGGACGCATTCTTGTCATCGAAGATGCCGAGGCCATTCGGGCCGCGGTAGGAGCCGGACTGTCCGCCGCCGGGCACGAGGTGCTCACGCGTGCGGACGGCGGCCTGCTGGAACAGGACCTGGCCCAGTTCCGGCCCGATGTCGTGGTCCTCGATGTGATGCTGCCCGGCCGCGACGGCTTCGCCCTGCTGGAATCGGTGCGGGCCCGCTCGGCGGCCGGCGTGGTCATGCTCACCGCCCGCGACGGCGTCGAGGACCGGGTGCGCGGACTGCGCGCCGGCTCCGACGACTACGTGGTGAAACCCTTCGACCTCGTCGAACTGGTGGCGCGGGTGGACGCGCTGCTGCGGCGGATGGGAAAACTCCAGAGCCGCATCATGATCGGCGACCTCGAGGTGGACGTGGACGCCGGTGGCGCGCGGCGGGCCGGGCACGAGCTCACCCTGACCGCCACCGAATTCAAGCTGCTGGCCTACCTGGCCGCGCAGCGGGACCGGGTGCTCACCAAAACCCAGATCCTCACGGCCGTCTGGGGATACGAGGACTACGACCCCAACCTGGTCGAGGTGCACGTGAGCGCGCTGCGCCGCAAACTCGAGGAACACGGTGAGCGGGTGGTGCACACCGTGCGCGGCCTCGGTTACACGCTGCGGGTACCGCGGTGAGAACGGTCTCGCTGCGCGGCCGCGTAACCCTCACGGCCGCACTGGTTTCCGGCATCGTCCTGGTGCTGGTCGCGCTGAGCGTGCACGCGCTGTTCGGGGTGGTGGTGACCCGCAGCGAGAACACCGTGCTCACCGACCGCGCCCAGCTGGCCAGACAGCTCGCGCAGGAAGGGGTTTCGCCGGAGGATCTGATCACCCGGGTGGACACGCATTCGGTGCGGGTCCGGCTGGTGCTGCCCGACGGACGCGCCTTCGGCAGCCTCGACCACCGGCTGGCGGAGGACAGCACCACCAAGACCCGCCTCATCAAACTCACCGGGCCCGGGACGCTCAACGACGGCCGGCTCACCCTGCAGGTGGACACGCCGCTGATCGCCCGGGTGCAGTCGCGGCTGGGACTGCTGCTGGCGCTGGCCACCACCGGTGCCATCGCGGTGATCTCGCTCGGGCTCTGGCTCGGGGTGCGCCGTGCGCTCGCGCCCCTGGACGCCATGACCCGGCTGGCCCGCGATATCGCGCACGGCCACCTCGGCCGCCGCCTCGAACCATCCCGCACCGATACCGAATTGGGCCGCACCGCAGCCGCTTTCGACGAGATGCTGGATGCCCTGGAGGGCGCGCTGCGCGACACCGCCGCCGCCGAGGCCCGCGCCCGCGCCTCCGAGCAGCGCATCCGGGTGTTCGTCGGCGACGCCGCCCACGAACTGCGCACCCCCATCACCGGCGTGCGCTCGCTGGCCGAGGCGGTGTTCCAGCAGCCCGCGGACACCGATCCCGAGGACCGCCAGCGCATGCTGCTGCTCCTCGTTCGTGAGACCCAGCGCGCGGGCCGCCTGGTCGACGACCTGCTGGACCTGGCCCGCATCGACGCCGGCCTGCAGCTCCGGCTCGAACCGGTGGACCTGTACGAGCTGACCGCCACGCATCTCGACCGTATGCGAATGCTGCACCCGCACACCGAATTCCGGCTCACCGGCGAGGCGGCCACCGTGCCCGCCGATCCCGAGCGCATCACCCAGATCCTGACCAACCTGTGCAGCAACGCCTGCCAGGCCATGAAGGACGACGGCAGCGTCACCGTCGAGCTGCGCGCGCATGCCGATGCCGTCGACGTCGTCGTCTCCGACAGCGGCCCCGGCATTCCGGCCGGGGATCGCGAGCGTATCTTCGACCGCCTGGTCCGTCTCGACCATGCCCGCCACCATCGCCCGGACGGTTCGGGTCTGGGCCTGGCCATCGCGCGCGGTCTGGCCCGGGCGCACGGCGGCGACCTGACTTGCGCCGACCCCGCCCCCGGCACGACCGGAGCCGTCTTCGTCCTCCGCCTGCCCCGCAGCGCACCGCCGGCTCGCCCGTGATCACCGGGGTTGCCGAGGTTGCCGGGATGTGGCTGAAGATCACCTGAAGATGGCCGGCCGATTCAGGCCGCCTTCAGCTTTCGCGGGCAGATTCGGTGGGGACCACAACCCACGAACCTGGAGTGAGAATGAAACGCACCCTTGCCGCGGCCCTGGTCGGCGCCGCCGGAGCGGCCGCCATCGCCCTGGCCGTGCCGGGCACCGCCTCCGCCGACACGCCGCAGTGCAGCCCGCAGGCCGCCGCCGCGGCCCGCGCGGACGCCGCCCCCAAGGTGGCCGCCTACCTGGCGCAACACCCGGATGTGGCCGCCGAGATCGCCAAGGTGAAGACCCTGCCCAAGGACCAGCGCCGCGCCGAACGGCAGGCGTGGCGGCAGGCCAACCCGCAGGAGGCGCAGGACCTGAAGGCCGCCCGCCAGGCCGTGATCGACTATCACAAGGCCTGCGGACGCCACCAGTAAGCGGTCACCACGTACGGGCCCGGTCGAAATGACCGGGCCCCGTGCGCATTTCGGCGCGCTTCCGATCGATCAAACGCGGGACAGGTCGAACTTCCCCGCGATGACCGCGCCCACGAACACATCCCACTGACCGGCGGTGAAGACATGCGCCGGCCCGGCGGGATGCTTGGAGTCACGGACACCGACCCGGCCCCCGACCAGGAACGCGGCCTCGACGCACTCCTTGCCGCCGCCGCTCTTGCTGCTCTTGAACCAAAGTGCTTCGCGTAGTTCGTCGTTCACAAAAACTCCCTTACTGCATTGCGCACCAGTTGCCTGCTGCTCATCTCGTCCAACGCTGCTCGCTGGAGAATTCTGAAGGCGGATGCGTAGCTTTCAACGATGTCCGACTTCTCCGTGTACATGTCCGTCGAGAACCCCTCTCCGTACACGGTCGGCGGCTCGGCCGGATCGCCTCGGCTGTCGAGCTTCGCCTCGAGGATCACGAATGGACCGGTCTGACGACCCGTCGGCATTCCCGCGGAGAACGGAAGGACCCGGAGGGAGACGTTGGGCCGGGTGCTGGCTGTGGCGAGGTACTCGAGCTGGTTTGCCATTACCTTCGGTCCTCCGATGACTCTGCGCAACACAGTTTCTCCGAGGATGACGTTGAACTGGATCGGGTTGACATCACGGGTGATCGCGCGTTGTCGCCGGGCCTTCAACTCGAGTCTGCCGCCGAGCTTGGCTTCGTCGTCATCGGGATAGGCGTCGCTGGTCAGGACCCGCGCATAGGGACGAGTCTGGAGCAGGCCAGGTACCAGATCCGGCTGGAACGACGTCACTATCCGGGCGTTGTATTCCATGTCGACATACAGCCGGAAGTCTTCGGGGATAACCGAACCGAACTCGTGATACCAGCTCTTGACTGCCGCCTGCTGCGCCATGGCACGCAGGGTGACCGCCCAGTGGTCGTCGACCTCGTACAGACTGATCAGCTTGTCCAGGTCGTGTATGCGAATCTTGGCCGTTTCGCCGACCTCCATCCGCTGGAGAGTGCTTGTGCCCCACTCCATGACCTTCGCCGCCTGACTCAGAGTCAACTTCGCCGACTCCCGCGCTTCGCGCAGGTACCGCCCCAACTGGCGGCGCGTGAGGGTACTCGTGTTCTCGGGCATGGGTTTTCCCGTTCTGATGCCGTCGCAGTTCCCAGATTTCGCGGGCCTTGATTTCAGGATCGAGAAAATCGTCCCACCGACTTCGGGACGCGCGCTGGGGAAACAGAAAACTCGATCTGGATTTCCAGTTTTCAGTTTTCATGCCGCCGGAACAGGAGTGAGCTTCGAGGCAGACCACGACGCCGCCGAGAGGACTTCAGATGGTCACCTACCCGCAAACGGTCGGAGGATGGGTCGCCGACGGTTGTCACAACGACCGCATCTGGCCGGTCAGTCGCCAACGCGCCGAAGGGATTCTGGTAATCCACGCCACCTGCGAACCGCCGTGCCCGCGCTCGGAGAGTGCCCGCAAGTATCTCGAGGAAGGTGCGAGCCGATGCCCACATGCGCAGGCATGACCGGTGAGAGTCCGGGCGAACGGCAGGTGTGGCTGTACCGGGAGCTCTACGGTCTGCCCTGTCGGGTATCGGGCACCCGAATCACGCTGTCCACCAGCGATGTCAGCGCGATCAATGCGCCGAGCGGCCTGGCGGCGCTGATCGACGATGAACTGTTCTGGAGCAAGAAGGTCGCGCCGATCCTGGACGAGGGCACCGCCAGCGGCGGCTTGATCCTGCTGGCCGCCCCGAGCCCGCTCGACATGACCGGCTGCGCCGCCGATCTCCGCCGTCGCGCGCAGTGCGAGTTCCTGCCGCCGGGAAGGCAAATCACCCTCCCCTCCACGCTCCCGCCCAGCGGACCCGAGCCCCACTGGTTCAGATACCCGCAGTCGGAGAGGCTCCAGCCCATCACGGCGGTCCTACGAGCGATCCGCATCGTGCTCCGCGACATTCCCCGCACCTACCCCGCCTAGCCAGGAGAGGACATCATGGTCACCGAAATCATCACCACCGCAACTACTTTCATGTTCCTCGCATGGCATCTCGCGCAGACCAGCCGACGATACCTCCCCAGCCCACGCATCCCCGACCACCGCTCGGTCGCCGCAATCCGAGCCCGCATCGAAGGCGAAAAGCGCGTGGCCGAGGCCTCGAGACGCGAGGCCGCCCGATTGGCGACCCAGCTCACGACCACACCATGACAACCCGGCCGGCCGCCACCCCAGAACTCTTCTATCTACTGCGATTTGCGTTGTCGGCAAACGCAATTCATGCACTCCAAAGGCTGGTGCATGAGCCACGGCTCCGACTCGACGCCCTCGCACCCATCTGTTGAACCCGGTGCGCCTCAGCAGCGGGCACGCGATCAGCTCTCGCGCCGGGCCGCGTCCACGATCCACGCCGCGATCTGAGCGCGAGAAGTGAACCCGAGCTTGGTCAGGATGTGCTCGACGTGGGCATCTGCGGTGCGCTGCGAGATCACCAGCCGGGATGCTATCTGCTTGTTGGTGAGCCCTTCGGCGACCAGGTCCGCCACCTGACGTTCACGTTTGGTCAATGTCGTCCCGCCGGCGGACGGTGTGGCGGCCGGTTGTTCTTCGTTCAGCGCGTAGGCGACCACGGCGTTGATTCTCATTGCGTGGCCGCGTCGCCACGCCGCATCGAAGCGCGCTGCACCGAGCGCGCGACGCACGACACGCTCGCAGTCGAGGTGGGCCTCGACCATCTGCGGGAAGTAGATCGCCGCGCCGGGGGCGGTCTGCATCATGTTCGCCGCGGCGCCCATCAGCACGGCGGATCGCTGGTCGTCGGTGCCGGCCGCGATCCACGCCAGCACCTCGAGATCGAGCGCCGCGACGAGAAGGCTGCGCATGCACTGGTTGAGCCGCAGCGATTCCCGCAGCAAATCCTGAGCGCGGGAGTTCTCACCCTGCTGCCACGCCGCGATCCCGGTCATCCCCAGCACGGTCGACCGGAACAACGACTCGCCGCACGCCTCGGTGATGGCCAGGATCCGCTGATGGCACTCGGCCGCCCGCTCGGTGTCGCCCTGCTGCGCGTACGCCACACCGAGCAACAGCAGCGCAACAACGTGCAGACATCCTCGCGGGTCGGAGCTCAGCACCTCGATGGCTCGATCGATACACGACACCGCGCGCGCGGTCTCATTGAGGTAGAGAGCCAGATCACCCTCCGCATAGGAGATCAGCGCCTGATTCATGGGCGTGGGATCGCGCTCGGCGAGCACACGCCCCTGCGCGAGCAGGGTGGCTGCCGTCTCGAGGTCCCATTGCCGCGTGGCCATGAAGACGCTGGCGTGCAACGCCCGGACCTGGTCGGTTGTCGAACGTGCGCAGGGATGGGCCAGGGTGCGGTCGAGCCAGCGGCGGCCTTCACCGAACAAGCCACGGAAACTCCAGAACACGAAGGACGCGGCGGTGATGCGCAGCCCCGCTTCGGCTGACTGCTCGGTCTGGTCGGACATGCAGAATTCGAGCACCGCACGGATGTTCCCCTGCTCGCGGTCGAGCCGGGCCATCCAGTCGAGTTGCCGGTCGCTGATCAAGTCGGCCTCGGCATCGAGCACCAGCTGTCGGTACCAGTCCCGGTGCCGACGCTGCAGATCCTCGTCCGCGCCGGCCTCCCGCAGCTTGTCCTGCCCGTAGGCCCGCACGGTGTCGAGCATCCGGAAGCGGACCGCGCCCTCGGGTTCTTCCCTGATCACAACCGATTTGTCCACCAGCCAGGACAGCACATCGAGCAGCTCTGCCGCCTCGGCATCGGCGCCGCACACCGCCTCGACGGCGTCGAGTTCGAAACCACCGGCGAACACCGACAACCGGGCCCACAGCCGCTGCTCGGCCGGGGTGCACAGCTGATAGCTCCAGTCGATGCAATACCGCAGGGCCTGCTGTCGTGTCGGCGCGGTGCGGTGGCCCCGGGTGAGCAGCGCGAACCGGTCGGTGAGCCGCTGCAGAATCTGGTCCGGCGACATGGTGCGCATCCGAGCTGCCGCGAGTTCGATCGCCAGTGGCAACCCGTCCAGCCGGGAACAGATCCCGACCACTGCGGCTTTGTTCTCCTCGGTCAGCGCGAATCCGGGCACGACCGCCGCGGCGCGATCGGCGAACAGCATCACCGCATCGTATTTGCGCAGCTCTCGCAGCGTCGGCTCGCGGCCGGCGGCAGGAACGCTCAGCGGCGACAGCCGCCGCACCGCTTCGCCGCCGATATCCAGCGGCTCGCGGCTGGTGACCAGGATCCGCAATCCCGCACACTCCGACAACAGCGTCACGGCCAGGCTTGCCATGGACTCGGTAACCTGCTCGCAATTGTCTACGACGAGCAGGGTTTCACGGGATCGCAGAAACTCGACCAGCGTGTCGTGGACCGGCCGGGCCGAATCGACCCGCACGCCCAGCGCGGCAGCGACGATGGGAGCCACCAGCGTCGGATCGCGCACGTCGGCCAGATCGATCGCCCACACCCCATCGGCGAAATCGCATCGAACAGCCGAGGCCGCCTGCAGCGCCAGCCGGGTCTTGCCCACGCCGCCCATCCCGGCCAGCGTCACCAGCCTCGACGCGGTCAGCAGGTGCTTGAGCTCGGTCAGCTCGGCGCGCCTGTTGACGAAGCTGGTCAGCTCGGGCAGCACGTTGCCGCTGCGTCCTATGGTTCGCGACGAGGTTCCGAACGCACGCAACTCCTCCGCTACCGTCATGCTCACGTCACGGCGGGTGTGGTTCGCGGCGTCGTCGATCATCAGCCGCGCGCAATCCTCTCGGTATTGCTGTGAGCACCGGACATGATCAACTCACCTTTCGACGGTGCCCAGCCTATCGCCCATGACGAGCGGACATCCAGCTATTCGACGGTTGGGGCACGGCTATCCACGGGTGCCTCCCCGCCGGCCGCGAACACCGGGAAGCAATCCCATGCGTCGATATCCAAGGTCTTCACCACCGATGTCGGCATGGCCGTGTTCCGCACAACGGCCCTGAACGTCCGCTGTTGGCTCGAGAAGATCCGTTGGCGGTCAACGGTTCTCGCGCGGCGCTGCCCACTCTCCAGCCGGGACAGCGTGCTCTCCGACACCCCGGTCCGCGCCGAGAGGTCGGCGAGGGTGATCCCGCGGGCACGGCGCAGCGCACGCAGTCTCGGTCCCACTGCGTCGAGCACATCGTCGATTTCGTGATCCACGCGGCCATCTTGCCGGAACCGCAAGATTGCGTGCCAGATCCTGGTGGCCGCGGCGAGACTGGGCGCGCCCCGACCGAAGGAGTCCCCGATGAACGCCAGCACTGCGAAGCGCCGAACACGCCGCAAGGACACCCCGCGGGCCCGCGCGGTGGCGGTCGCCGCGCTCGCCCTGCTGATCACGATGGGCGCGGCGGCCTGTTCTCCGGCCGCCCCCGCTGTCGCCCCCTACGCTGTCGCCACCCAGGGCGACCCCGCGTTCGAGAGCACCTTCCGGCACGAGTTCGCCGACGTCGATGGTGTCCGTATGCACTATGTGACCGGTGGCAGCGGCTCGCCGGTGGTGCTATCCACGGTTGGCCGCAGACCTGGTACGGCTGGTGGCCGATCATGCCGGCACTCGCCGAAGGCCATACCGTCTACGCCGTCGACCTCCCCGGACTGGGCGACAGCACCGGCTCACCGACCGGCTACGACAAGGCCACCCTGTCCCGGTATGTGCACGCCCTCATCGCCGATCGGCTCGGAGTGCGGGATGCCCGCGTTGTCGGGCACGACTTCGGCGCCGCGGTGGCCTTCGAGTACGCCGCCCAGTACCCCGCCGACACCGCGCGCCTCGGCTACCTCGACCTACCGCTACCCGGGCCCGCGATCGACGCGCCGACCTACCGCTCATTGAGCTAGCACATCGCCTTTCACTCCCAGCGGCGAGTCCCCGAAACGGTCGTCGGCGACCACGTCCGCGAGTACCTGGCCCTGTTCTACCCGCAGGTCTCCTTCGGCGGCACGGCATTCGGCGGCGCCTCGGACCGATCGCCCTTCACCGACGCCGAAATCGACGAGTACGCAAGAACATACAGTCGGCCCGAGAAACTGGCAGGCGGCTTCGACCTCTACCGCGCCCTGGACAAAGACGTGCGCGACACCGTGGCAGCAACACCAACTCCCGTCCCGACCCTCCTCATGACCGCTCAGGGCCAACTCGACGCGATCCGAACGACCGTCGCACCGCGCATAACCAACATCGTGCGCGCGGTAGATGTGCCACACGCAGGGCACTGGCTCGTCGAAGAGAACCCCCAGTTCGTCGCGGCGGAACTACAGCACTTCCTCTCCTGACAACCCCACGACACACTCCCCTCCCCGTTCGACATAAATCGATTGCGGCAAGATCCGGGGTGCCGCACAATAGGCGGCCGATCCAGGACCTGCGGAAATGCTGAATCAGCGGCGACTGGGTGGGAGAGAACCAGGCGAATGGGTGGTTCATGTTCGATGTGATCATTGCCGGGTGCGGGCCGACCGGTGCGATGCTGGCCGCCGAACTGCGACTGCACGATGTGCGGGTACTCGTGCTGGAGAAGGAACCTGAGCCCATATCGTTCGTGCGCATAGTCGGTCTGCATATTCGCAGTATCGAGCTGATGGCGATGCGCGGACTGCTGGATCGCATTCTCGAACGCGGAAGACCGCGTCCGGTCGGCGGTATCTTCGCCGCCATCCCCAAACCCGCTCCCGAGGGACTGGATTCCGCGCACGCCTATCTGCTGGGCATCCCGCAGCCGGTCGTCAATCATCTGCTCGAAGAACATGCGATCGCACTGGGTGCGCAGGTCCGGAGCGGTTGTGCGGTGGCCGGTTTCGAGCAGGACGACGAAGGTGTGACCGTCGAGCTGGCCGACGGGGAGCGGCTGCGGTCGCGTTACCTCGTCGGCTGTGACGGCGCGCGCAGTACGGTGCGCAAACTGCTCGGCGTCGGCTTCCCCGGCGAGCCCGCACGGACCGAGACGCTGATGGGCGAGATGGAAGTGGGTGTGCCGCAGGAGGAAATCGCCGCCAAGGTCACCGAAATCCGCGAGACCAATAAGGTATTCAGTCTCGGGCCCTTCGGCGAAGGGATCTATCGCGTCGTCGTCCCGACCAAGGGAGTCAGCGAGGATCGCGCGGAACCACCCACCCTCGAGGATTTCAAACAAGGGTTGCGTGACATCGCCGGAACCGATTTCGGCGTGCACTCCCCGCGCTGGTTGTCCCGCTTCGGGGATGCCACCCGGCTGGCCGAGCGCTATCGGGTCGGTCGGGTGCTGCTGGCCGGCGATGCGGCGCACATCCATCCGCCCACCGGCGGTCAGGGCCTCAACCTGGGCGTTCAGGACGCGTTCAACCTCGGCTGGAAACTGGCCGCAGAGATCCGCGGCTGGGCGCCGGAAACATTGCTGGACACCTACCAGACCGAACGTCATCCGGTCGCCGAAGACGTACTGGACAACACCCGCGCCCAGATGGAACTGCTGTCCACCGAACCGGGCCCGCAGGCCGTGCGCAGGCTGCTCACCGAACTGATGGACTTCGACGAGGTGAACCGCCATCTGACCGAGAAGATCACCGCGATCGACATCCGCTACGACTTCGGCGACGGCCCCGACCTGCTCGGCCGCCGGCTGCGCGATATCGACCTGAAACAGGGCCGCCTCTACGACCGACTACATCGGGGCCGCGGCCTGGTACTCGACCGCACCGAACGCCTGACCGTCGAGGGCTGGTCGGACCGAGTCGACCTCATCGCGGATCCCACTGCGGCACTGGATCTTCCGGCCATCCTGCTCCGCCCCGACGGCCACATCGCCTGGATCGGCGAGAACCAGCAGGACCTGAACGACCACCTCGCCCGCTGGTTCGGCAAGCCCACCAACTGATTTCAGCCGAGCGGCCGAAAGCCCGGTGGGCTACTCCTGGGGCTTCGCCCAGCGGCCGCGGGCCTGCTGGATGTGATCGCGCAGGAAGTGTTCGACGGCGTCCTGATCGCGGGATTCGAGCAGGTCGACGATGGTGAGATGCTCGCGGGCGACGTCGACCAGTTCGCCTTTCTGGGCCAGGGAGGCGAGGCCGAACAGGCGGGTGTGGTCCCGCAGGTCGGAGACCAGGTCGTTGAGGCGCGGGTTGTCGGCGTAGCCGAGCAGGGTCAGATGGAAGATCTGGTCGGCCGCCGTGTATTCCACCAGGTCTCCGCTTTCGGCGCCTTCGACGATCTTCTCGGCGAGCGCGCGCAGGTGCGGCATATCCGATTCGGGAATCAGCGGGGTGACCTCCCGGACCACCGGCGGTTCCAGCAGCAGCCGGATGCGGGTGATGTCGTCGAGGTCCTTCTCGGCCACCTCGGTGACCCGGAATCCCTTGTTGGGCACAATCGAGATGAGGTTCTCCCGGGCCAGATCCTGCATGGCCTCGCGGACCGGGGTGGCCGACACTCCGAACCGCGCGCCGAGCGTGGGTGCGGAATACACCACGCCGGGCTCCATTTCACCGGCGATGATGGCCGCGCGCAGTGCCCGCGAGACCTTCTCGCGCAGGCTGACCTTCTCCACCTGGGTGAACTGGTCGATACTCACGTGGTCGGCTCCCCTGCCCGTGATCGATGGATTCGATCGGTTCACGACATTCTATGCCATGTCACGTGGCATAGCCGTCGCCGCCCGCGACACCCGGCCCGCGGTCGGCGCAGGCGTCCTCATCGCGCGGCCTCGGCATCGACCGACCGCAGCGACTTGCCGGCGGTCTCCTTCGCCGGCCCGACCGCCAGCACCGAGATCGCCGCGGCCACAATCAGATACAGCGAGATCGGCACCGAGCTGTGGAAGCGGTCGAACAGGCTGATGGCGATCAGCGGGGCCAGCGATCCGGCCAGAATCGGCGCGACCTGATAGCAGAACGACAGGGCCGTATATCGCACATGCGTCGGGAACATCTCGGTCATGAGCGCGGAATACGGTGCGTAGGTGAGGGATTCGACGGCCAGACCGAGGGTGATGGCCACGATGATGACGGCGTAGTTCCCGGTGTCCATCATCGGGAAGGCCAGGAAGCCCCAGCCGGCGGTGAGCACGGCCCCGGTGAGATAGACCGGCCGCCGCCCGATCACATCCGACAGCAGGCCCGCCGCCGGAATCATGAAGAAGTGCAACAGGTGCGCCACCAGCATGAGCGCCAGGATCGGCGCGGTGTCCACGTGCACGGCGAGTTTGAGGTAAGTGATCGAGAAGGTCACCACGAGGTAGTAGAGAATGTTCTCTGCGAAGCGCGCGCCGATGCCGATCAGCACCTGTCGCCAGTGATGGCGCAGTACTTCGACGATGCCGAGCGCGTGGCGCCGGTCCGCGTCCAACCGCTGCTGCGCCTCGCGGAAGATCGGTGCGTCGTCGACGCTGGAGCGCACCCAGTAGCCGATCAGCACGACCACGGCCGACAGCCAGAAGCCGATCCGCCAGCCCCACGAAAGAAACTGCGCGTCGGACAGATTCGCCGACAGCACCAGCATGACCACGGTCGCCAGGACATTGCCCAGCGGCACGCCCGACTGCGGCCAGCTCGCCCAGAACCCACGCCGATGGTCGGGGCTGTGCTCGCTGACCAGCAGCACCGCCCCGCCCCATTCGCCGCCGAACGCGAAGCCCTGGATCAGGCGCAGGGTCACCAGCAGCACCGGGGCCCAGTAGCCGAGGGCGGCGAAGGTGGGCAGGCAGCCCATCAGGAACGTGGTGATGCCCACCACGACCAGGCTCAGCTGCAGCAACGCCTTGCGTCCGACGCGATCTCCGAAGTGCCCGAACAGGATTCCGCCGAAGGGCCGGGCCAGGAACCCGACGGCGTAGAGCGCGAAGGCGGCGATGATCCCGTCGACGGCATTGCCGCTGGAGCGGAAGAACACCTCCCCGAAGACCAGCGCGGATGCGGTGCCGTAGAGGAAGAATTCGTACCACTCGGCGACCGCGCCGACCATGGCCGCGGCCACGATCCGGCGCAGTGCGGTCGGTGGGGTAGTCGTGCCCGGATCGGATTGCCGTGCTGTCGCGGAGTCGTCAACTGCGGTCATGCGCCACCTTCACCTGTGATGTGTGACATTGCACCATAGGGTGGTGACCTCGATCACGCAAGTGGTTGACCGGGTATGACTCCATCGCTTACGGTCAGTGCAATGTCACACGTCACATGGTGACAGGCGGCCGGGGCGCTCTCCCCGGACTCTCACCCGATGGAGGCTCACATGTCCGAAACCACCACGTCGCCGGCGAACATGCCCTGGCACGGGGTGATCGTCGCGACCACCCTGCCGTTCACCGAGGATCTCTCGGTCGACTACGACGCCTACGCCGAGCACGTACGGTGGCTGGCGGCCAACGGCTGCCACGGCGTGAGCCCCAACGGCTCGCTCGGGGAGTACCAGACCCTCGACGACACCGAACGCGCCCGGGTGGTAACCACCGCCATCGAGGCCGCGCCGCAAGGCTTCACGGTCATGCCCGGCATCGCCGCCTACGGCGCGCTGCAAGCGCGTAAATGGGCCGAGCAGGCCGCCGAGGCCGGCGCCCAGTGCGTCATGCTGTTGCCGCCCAACATCTATCGGGGCAATCGGGAGGTCGTTCTCGATCACTATCGGACGGTGGCTGCGGTCGGTCTACCCGTCGTGGCCTACAACAATCCGATCGACACCCGCATCGACCTCACCCCGGACCTGCTGGCCGAACTGCACGCCGAGGGGCTGATCGTCGGCGTCAAGGAGTTCACCGGCGATGTCCGGCGTTTCTACGAAATCAAGGAACTGGCACCGGAACTCGACGTGCTGATCGGCTCCGACGACGTGGTGCTGGAACTGGGCATCGCGGGCGCGGTCGGCTGGGTGGCCGGCTATCCCAACGCCATTCCGCAGGTGACCGTGGAGCTGTACAACGCGGCGGTCAACCGCGATCTGGACAAGGCCCTGCCGCTGTACCGGGAACTGCATCCGCTGCTGCGCTGGGACTCCAAAACCGAATTCGTCCACGCCATCAAGCTGTCGATGGACCTGGCCGGGCGACCCGGCGGCGCGTGCCGGCCGCCGCGGATTCCGCTCGCCCCCGGGCTGACCGCCCAGATCACCGCCGACACCACGGCGGTGCTGGCCAAGGGTTACCGGTAATCCACAGGCGAATTCGGGAAACGAGGACAACACGATGATCGACACGACAGCCGGATCGATCGCCGACACCACGGCGGCCGAGGTCGACGCCACGGTCGCCGCCGCGGCCGCGGCCGCCCCGGCGTGGGCGGCGCTGGGTGCGGCCGGTCGCGCTCGGGCGCTGACCGACCTCGCCGACCGGCTCGACGCCCGCGCCGCGGAGCTGATCGCCGTGGCGCGGAACGAAACCCGGTTGAGCGAGGCGCGGCTGACCGGCGAGCTGCGGCGCACCACGTTTCAGCTGCGCCTGTTCGCCGAGACCGTGCGCGACGGCGGCTACCTCGACGTGCGCATCGACACCGCCGACAACGAGTGGCCGATGGGTGCGCCGCGCCCGGATCTGCGCCGGATGAACATTCCACTCGGCCCGGTCGTCAATTTCGCGGCGAGCAATTTCCCCTTCGCCTTCTCCGTCGCGGGTGGCGATACGGCCGCCGCGCTGGCCGCCGGGTGCCCGGTCATCGTCAAGGCCAGCCCGGGCCATCCATTGCTGTCACGCGCGGTCGGCGCGATCGTCACCGAGGCGCTGGCCGAAAACCAGGCTCCGAGCGGAACTTTCGGCCTGGTGTTCGGTGTCGACGCGGGCGTGCGAGTGCTGACCCACACCGCCGTCACCGCGGCCGCGTTCACCGGCTCCACCCGGGGCGGGCGCGCACTGTTCGACATCGCCGCCGCGCGACCGGTGCCGATTCCCTTCTACGGTGAATTGGGTTCCGTCAATCCAGTTTTCGTCACCGCTTCGGCCGCGGGATCACGGGCCGCCGAGATCGCCGCCGGACTGCTGGGCACGCTGTCGGCCAGTGCCGGGCAGCTGTGCACCAAGCCGGGGATCATCGCGGTCCCGGACGGGTCGCCGCTGCTCGCCGAACTGGCCCGGTCGGCGCCCGAGCCGACCGGCGACATGCTCAATGCCGCGATCGAGGCCGGATTCGTCGGGGCCGTCGAACAATTGCGCACGCACCCGCGGGTGCGGATCCTGAGCGGCGGCGCGGCGGGGCGCACCCTGCTGCTGACCACCACCGCCCAGGAGGTGCTCGCCGATCCGGAAACGCTGATACACGAGATGTTCGGCCCCGCAGCACTGGTGGTGACCTATCGGGAGACCGCCGAACTGCTCGAGCTGGCCCGCGCGGTGAGCGGGCAGCTGACGGTCTCGGTCTTCGGCGACCAGGCCGACGGCACCGCTCGCGCCCTGCTCGCCGAGGCGGCGGGCGCGGCGGGCCGGGTGTTGTGGAACAGCTGGCCCACCGGCCTGTCGGTGACCTACGCGCAGCAGCACGGCGGGCCGTATCCGGCGACCACCGCGCCCGCATCGACCTCGGTGGGCACCGCCTCGATCGCCCGGTTCCTGCGTCCGGTGGTGTTCCAGTCGGTGCCGCCGGAGCTGTTGCCGCCGGAATTGCGCGACGACAATCCGCTGGGTGTGCCTCGATCGGTGAACGGGGCACGGGCGCAATGACATTCGACACGTCCGGCACATCGTCCGTGAGGGGGACCGATGTGCTGATCATCGGCGGCGGCGTGATCGGCTGCGCGCTCGCCGACCGGCTCGCCGTGGCGGGCCTGTCGGTGCGGATCTGTGAGGCGGGCGAGGTGGCATCCGGGACCACGGCGCACGGCGAGGGCAACGTGCTGGTCTCGGACAAGGGCCCCGGTCCGGAGCTGGAGCTGGCGCGACTGTCGCGGCGGCTGTGGCCCGAGACGCTCGCGCGCATCGCCGACCGGCTGCCCCGTGCGGTCGCGGCCGTCGAGTGGGAACCCAAGGGTGGCATCGTCGTAGCGACCACCGACGCGGGTGCGTCCGCACTCGCCGCCTTCGCCGACGGCCAGCGCGCGGTCGGTGTGCACTGCGCCGATCTCGACGCGGCCGCACTCGCGGCGGCCGAGCCGGCGCTCACCACCGAGGTGAGCGGCGCGGTCCACTACCCCGACGACGCGCAGGTCCAGCCGGTCGGCGCGGCCTCGGCACTGCTCGCCGCCGCGACCGCGGACGGGGCGATCGTCGAAACCCGGTGCGCTGTCACCGGTTCGATCGTCAGCGGCGATCGGCTGCTGGGCGTGCGGACCACGCGCGGCGACCGGTTCGCCGATGTGGTGATCAATGCCGCCGGGCCGTGGTCGGGTCCGGTGGCGGCGGTGCTGGGCGCGCCGATCGCGGTCAAACCGCGCCGCGGCGATGTGCTGATCACCGCTCCGCTGCCGCCGACCGTCTTCCACAAGGTCTACGACGCGGATTACGTCGGCGCGGTGGGCAGTTCGGATACCGCGCTGCAATCCTCGGCGGTGGTGGAGTCCACCCGGGGTGGCCCGCTGCTGATCGGATCCTCGCGGCGGCAGGCCGGATTCGACGACCGGATCCGCCCCGACAGCCTCGCCGCCATCGCGCGCAAGGCACTGCGCCTGTTCCCGATGCTGGCGGACGTCGCGATCATGCGCGCCTATGGCGGTTTCCGTCCCTACGTCGACGACCACCTCCCGGTGATCGGCCCGGATCCGCGCCTGCCCGGACTGTGGCACGCGACCGGCCACGAGGGCGCGGGCATCGGGCTCGCGCCCGGCACCGCGCAGCTGGTCGCCTCCGCCCTCACCGGCCGGCCCGACGAGGTCGACATCGCGGCCTTCACCGTCGACCGACCGGCGGTCATCACCTCGAGCACGGAGTACGTCTCACCATGAGCCCCAATCTGATTCCCCCGGACCGCGACCGCCTCGGCCGTGCGGACCGGCCGCTGACCATCCGCGCCGACGGCGTCGAGGTGGCGGGTGTGCACGGTCAGACCCTGGCCACGGTGCTGCTCGCCGCCGGGCGCACACACTGGCGCACCGCGCGCGACGGCGGTGGCCGCGGCGTGTTCTGCGGTATCGGCGTCTGCTTCGACTGCGTGGCGACCGTCAACGGCGTGCCGGACGTGCGCCTGTGCCGCCGCCCGGCGCGCGACGGCGACACCGTCACCAGTCAGAGCCGAGCGGGCGGGAGCGAGCGATGAACCGGCACGTGGTGGTCATCGGCGGTGGTCCGGCGGGCACGGCGGCCGCCGAAGCGGCGCTGCGGCACGGCGCGACGGTGACGCTGATCGACTCCAACGAGGCGCTCGGCGGCCAGTACAACCGCCGCATACCCGCGGCCTACGGAGTCCGCCGGCCGCTGGCCATCGGGCACGGGTACGCGGCCGCCGAGCGCCGGGCCCGGCTCCTGGCCGAGCATCCGCGCTGCGAGTATCTGGCCCGGGCGGCGGTGTACCACCTCGAACGCCACCCCGAGGGCGGTTGTCCCACAGTGCGATTGCTCATCGGCCTCGAGGGTGATCTCCGTACGCATCGGGCGGTGCGCGGGGACGCGCTGATCATCGCGACCGGAGCCTACGACCGCGTGTGCCCGTTCCCCGGCTGGGATCTGCCCGGCGTCTACACCGGCGGGGCCGCGCAGACCCTCGCGAAAACCCAGCGGCTGCTCATCGGGCGGTCCGTGCTGGTGTCGGGCACCGGGCCGTTCCTGCTCCCGGTCGCCCACTCCCTGGCCGATGGCGGCGCGCGGGTCCGGGCGGTGCTCGAGGCCAATCCGGCCCGGGCGATCCTGCGGCACTGGGCCGCCCGGCCGTGGGAGCTGCGACACAGTGCCGGCAAGGCGGCCGAACTGATCGAGTACGCGGGTTCCGGTCTGCGCCATCGAATTCCGGTGCGCACCTCGACCGCGGTGGTCGCCGTCGCGGGCGACGGCCGGGTCGAAGAGGCGACCGTGGCCCGGCTCGACGAACACTGGGCACCGGTGCCGGGTAGCCATACGACCATCGCGGTGGACGCGGTCGCGGTCTCGCACGGCTTCACCCCGCAGCACGAACTCGCGGTGGCCGCGGGCGCGCGCCTGACCGCCGACGGGTTCGTCAGCGTCGACCGGGATCAGCGGACGAGCGCCGACATGGTCTGGGCGGCAGGTGAACTCACCGGAATCGGCGGGGCGCAGGTCGCGGCGGTCGAGGGCGTCGTCGCCGGGATCGCGGCCGCGGGTGGCGATCCGAGCGCCGAACGCGGCCTGCGCACCCGCCACCGCACCGCCCGGCGGTTCATCGCCCGGCTCGCCGCCGCGCATCCGATCGGCACCGAGGCGGTGGCCTGGTCCCGCCCCGAAACCGTGATCTGCCGGTGCGAGAACACCACCCGGAAGGAGCTGACCACGGCCTGGGCGTGCGCTGCGGGCGAGAGCTACCGGGCCGCCAAACTGGCCACCCGCGCAGGGCTCGGGCCGTGCCAGGGCCGCATCTGCGGGACCGCCGTCGCCGCCCTGCGCGCCGCGCAGTCCGCCGGTACCGGCGATCCGGCCCTTGGCAGCCAATGCGGCTACGGCACAGCGGATCTCGCTCCCTCCGGCCTGGCCGCCGCCACTCCCGCCTGGCGTCCGCTGGCCGCCGTCGTGCGATTGCGCGAACTCGCCGAACTCGACACCGAAGGGCAATCCTGATGCACAGCAGCAGAATCATCTCCGCCATCGACACTCACACCGAGGGTATGCCCACCCGGGTGGTCACCGGCGGGGTCGGTCCGATTCCGGGTGACACCATGGCCGATCGGCGCGACTACTTCCTCGAGAATCTGGACGGCCTGCGGAAATTCCTGGTCAACGAGCCGCGCGGGCACGCGTCGATGAGCGGGGCCATCCTGCAACCGGCCACCACCGCCGACGGGCACTACGGGGTGCTGTTCATCGAGGTGAGCGGGCTGCTGCCGATGTGCGGGCACGGGACCATCGGCGTGGCGACCGCG
This sequence comes from Nocardia sp. NPDC059236, assembly GCF_042754085.1. Taxonomy (NCBI): domain Bacteria; kingdom Bacillati; phylum Actinomycetota; class Actinomycetes; order Mycobacteriales; family Nocardiaceae; genus Nocardia; species Nocardia sp. NPDC059236. The sequence continues at coordinate 249,658 of NZ_JBHZAF010000007.1, read as the reverse complement.
CTGGTGGAGGCGGGCATGGTGCCGGTGACCGAACCGGTCACCGAGATCCGCCTGGACACTCCCGCCGGACGCGTCGTCGCGACCGTGAATATCACGGCGGGCCATGCCGATTCGGTGGCGCTGCGCAATGTCCCGGCCTACTGCGACAGCCTCGACAACGAGGTGGAGGTGCCCGGGATCGGCACAGTCCGCTACGACATGGCCTACGGTGGAAACTTCTACGCCATCGTCGATCTCGGCAAGCTCGGGATACCGTTCGACCGCGCCCAACAGGATCGGATCCTCGACGCCGGCCTGCGAATCATGGCCGCCGTCAATGAATTCCAGCGTCCGGTGCATCTGGAGGACGAGCGGATCGGCGGATGCAAGCACGTCCTGTTCCTGGATCCGGCCTCCGAACCCGCGCACACCCGCAATGCCATGGCCATCCACCCGGGCTGGTTCGACCGCTCGCCCTGCGGCACCGGCACCTCCGCGCTGCTGGCCCGCCAGCACGCCCGCGGTCTGCTCTCCGATGGGCAAGTGCTGCGCAACGACTCGTTCATCGGCACCACCTTCCACGCCCGCGCGGTCGAGACCGTCAGCGTCGCCGGACATCCCGCCGTGGTGCCGGAGATCACCGGTCGCGCGTGGTTGACCGGCACGGCCAATTACCTGCTCGACCCGGCCGATCCGTTCCCCGAGGGCTTCGTCTTCTGAGAGGGCTTCGTCTTCTGAGGCTCGCGACTCCCCCGCCGTCCACCACCCCTAGTTGAAGAATCACCACCTGAAAGGCGCGACAATGTCTGTCGTCACCCGCCGCCCACGCCCGCCCATCACCCTCGCCGGAGTCATGCGGCGAATGCCCGTCACCGATGCCGATTCCGGCGATTTCACCAAGAGCATGGGCCTGTGGCAACTGGTCGCGCTGAGCCTGGGCGGTCTGGTCGGCGCGGGAGTGTTCTCCCTGGCCGGTGTCGTGGCCAACCAGGTGGCGGGTCCGGCCGTGCTGATCTCCTTCGCCATCGCGGTCGTGGCTTCCGGCGCGGCGGGACTCTGCTACGCCGAATTCGCGGGCATGGTGCCGAAAGCCGGTTCGGCTTACACGTATTCGTATGTGGCGCTGGGCGAGATCATCGGATTCATGATCGGCTGGGATCTGCTGCTCGAGTACACCGCCATCGTGTCGGTGGTGGCGATCGCGGTCTCGGGCTACCTGAACTACATCACCCATTACATCGGATTCGATCTGCCGACCTGGGCGCTCGGCGCGCCCGGCACCGGCGAGGGCCGCAAGATCGACCTGTTCGCGGTCGTTCTCTGCCTGCTGCTGGCCTATCTGCTCTCGCGTGGTACCCGTGAATCCGCCCGTGTGCAAACGGGATTGGTGGCGGTGAAGGTGTTGATCGTGGCCATTGTCGTCGTCGCCGGCGCGTTCCACATCAAGGCGGGCAACTACACGCCGTTCTTCCCGTTCGGGGTCGGCGGCGCGGTTTCCGGTGCGGCACTGGCGTTCTTCGCGGTCTACGGTTACGACGCCATGAGCGCGGCCGCCGAGGAATCCAAGGACGGCAAGAAGCTGCTGCCCAAGGCCATCCTGATCAGTCTCGGCATCGCCTCGGTCGTCTACCTGCTGGTGTGCCTGGTCATCGTCGGCATGGTGAACTACACCGAGATCGATGTGGCCGCGCCGTTCTCCAGCGCCTTCGACACCGTGGGCATGGGCATCCTGGGCCTGGTCATCGCGGTCGGCGCGGTCGTCGGCGTCACCACCTCCGCGTTCGCCAATATGCTCGCCGTCACCCGCGTCGGCTTCGCCATGAGCCGAGACGGCCTGCTGCCCAACTACTTCGGCAAGACCGGCGAACGCAAGGTGCCCACTCGCGTCATCTGGCCGGTCGGCGTCGTCTCCGCGCTCATCGCCGGCTTCCTCCCGATCCGCGAGGCCGCCGAACTCACCAACGTCGGCATCCTCATGGCCTTCATCGTGGTGGCGCTCGGCATCATGCGCCTGCGCCGCACCCGCCCCGACGCTGACCGCACCTTCCGCACCCCTTGGGTGCCGGTCGTCCCCCTCATCGGCATCGGCTTCTCGATCTGGCTCATCAGCCACCTCGACATCGTCACCTGGATCCGCTTCGTCGTCTGGCTGCTCCTCGGTCTCGCCCTCTACGCCACCTTCGGCTACCGCAACTCGACGCTGAACCGGACCGGGATCGACACCGCCCCGGTGCCGATCGAGGACTGAGCCCCGCCACAGCACAGCGTCGCCCACGGGACAACTGCCCGTGGGCGACTCGTGGATCCGCCGACTCCGCGGTGGCCGGCCGTCGGCAATCCATCACCGCACCTGGTCAGGGTCGAGCGCTTCGGGGCTGCGGCTGCCCGAATCGACCGGTTGGCCGCTATTTCACCTGCCCGTGATCACGGCTGGTTGGTGACCCACCCCTGTACGGCGTCGATGAAGTCCGGGCCACCCATGACGTATCCGCCGACGGTTGCACCGATCAGCGCACCCACGGGGATGCTGAGACCCCAGATCAGGGGAATCATCGCCCCGAGGATGCCGCCCACGATGGCGCCGACGGCGATGCCGGGCAGGTTCTTGTTGACCTGCTCCTTGAGCCGGTCGTAGGAGTTGATGTCCTTCAGTTGCGCAATATCTTCTGCCGTCGGAGTCGGCGTCAGCGTCACGGTGCGGCCGTCCGCACCGATGTGCTGCGCAATCGCGATCGAACGCCCGTCGACCGCGAGCGATTGCGGCACTTCGGTCACCGCCGCTCCATCGCCGGACTCGAGCACCACCGCACCGTTCTGCGCGACCTCGAACTTGCCATTCTCGACAGTGGCGACAACTGCCTTGTCGACTGGCGAAACGGTGATCTGGTAATTGATGCCATGATCCACACCGGAAGTCGTGTCCTCCGCAGTCGGCTGTTCCGTTAGGGCCGGCTCTGCATGAGCGGTCGCCGCACTGATACCCACGGCCGAGATTGCCATGAAAACGACAGCGGTGATTTTCCCGAACGTCATTCGTCGAACCCTCCACTCAGCTACCCCTGATGGGCGGACCGAGTCAGAACCTTAGACGTCGAATTCAATGGTGTGTGGTACGCCACACGCAGTTCGAAGTCGCTGCACTCCCGTTTCCCATGCGACCGGCCGAGAAGCCGCATTTCGCGCGGTCCGAATCGGACAGAGCGGGCGCGACCGGCAACGAGACCAAATACGGCCCAGGACATCCTCTTTCTACCGAATACCGTGCGCCACGCACGCAGCGGTCACTCTCAATCGTGTGCTTGGCTAACATCTGACCGTTCGAGTTGTGTCGATGCGGCGGGCCGCGATGCGCAGGCTCGCAGGGGGGGCAGATGAGGCAGATCCTGTTCGCGGCGATGATCGCTCTGGCAGTGTCGATCACGTTGACGCCGCTGTTGATCCGGTTGTTCACCCGGAAGAAACTCGGTCAGGAGATCCGCGCCGAAGGACCCAGCAGCCACCAAGCCAAACGCGGAACGCCCACCATGGGCGGGATCGCGATCGTGATCGGCATGTGGGCGGGTTACCTGGGCTCGCATCTGATCGGCTTGCGCTACAACGCATCCGGAGTCACCGCCTCCGGACTGCTGGTTCTGGGTCTGGCCACCGCGCTGGGTGTGGTCGGATTTCTCGACGATTTCATCAAACTCTATAAGCGGCGCAATCTCGGGCTGACCGCCCGCGGCAAGTACGTCGGCCAATTCGGTGCCGCGATCATTTTCGGTGTGCTGGCACTGCGTTTCCCCGATAGCACCGGACTGACCCCGGCCAGCAGGCACTTGTCGATCCTGCGCGATGTCGGCTGGCTGTCGTTCGTCCCGGCGTTGTTCCTGCTGGCGGTGTGCATCATGGTGGTCGCGTGGTCGAACGCGGTGAACATCACCGACGGGCTCGACGGCCTGGCCGCGGGATCGATGGGCCTGACTCTGGGCGCCTATGTGCTGATCACGTTCTGGCAGTACACCAACGCGTGCACGACACGCCCCGGTGCGGGCTGCTACACGGTTCGCGACCCGCTCGATCTGGCCCTGGTCAGCGCTGCGGCGGGCGGGGCCTGCGTCGGGTTCCTGTGGTGGAACGCGGCACCGGCGAAGATCTTCATGGGCGATACCGGATCGCTGGCGTTGGGTGGGCTGCTGGCCGGGCTGTCCATCACGACCCGCACCGAACTGCTCATGGTCGTGATCGGTGCATTGTTCTGCGCCGAGATCCTCTCGGTTCTGTTGCAGATCGTCGTCTTCCGGACCACTCGCCGCCGCCTGTTCCGCATAGCCCCGATGCACCACCACTTCGAACTCAGCAGCTGGCCCGAGACCACGGTATCCATCCGATTCTGGCTGCTCACAGCAATTTCCGCAGCTACCGGCCTGATGCTGTTCTACGGAGAACACCTCGCAGCCACCCGATAGTGAAAAACGTCCGCAACTGCCGCGCCGCGCGCTGTTCGGACCGGCCACGCGGCACACCCGAAGATCCACGGGCGGAGATCATTTCGGGCGGCCGCGCACCTACCGAACGCACCCGAATACCGAGTTTCGTGCGTCGCGTCACGGGTGGGATCCGTCCGAAAATCGGCCGGGTAAGCCCGAAATCGGAAGTACTGCGGTGTGCGGTCGATGCCGCATTGGATGGATTGCTGTGAGCCAGATCGCAGTTGAGGTTGACCCGAGGTCAAGGTGGAAGCTCGGCGCAGCGGCGCGACGCCGACGGGACACCACAGCTTCGAGGAGCGGACCACCATGACGATCATCCTTTCCGACCAGGACAAGAGCACCCTGCGGACCGCCGCCTACGGCACGGTGTCCCTGATGGCGGCTGCCACCGGCGCGCCCCACAAGGCCGCCGCGAATGCCGTCATCGCCCTGACGTCGGCGACCGGCCTGGTCGGGCACGTGCTCGCGGCGAGGACCAAGGACATCGAACTGACGGGCAGGACCGTCGCCGAACTCGCCGACCGGGTATTGCCCGCTCTGACCGCGGCCATGCGGGTGCTCGGCGAGCAGGCTCCGGCGGAGTCCGAGAACTTCCGCGGCACCATCCTGCTGGCTGTCGAAGCGGCTCAGATCCATTCGGCCAGTGCCGGTTCCACCGCGGTCGAGATGGCCCGCAAGATCACCGCTGCCTTGGACGCCGCCGCAGTGGCCGCTGCCGGGCAGGATCGCCCGGAGTTGCGGAAGGCGATCGAGGAGATCGTCGATTCCGGTTTCATCGGGGTGTCGGTGCGCGTACGCGACGAGCGTGGCGAGTGGGCCGGTAGCGCCGGAGTGGCCGAGTTGGGCGGGGCCGCGACGCCGCCGATCGATGGACATGCCCGCATCGCAAGCAACACAAAGACTTTCACCGCGGCCCTGGCGCTGCGGTTGGTGGCCGAGGGCAAGATCGGGCTGGACACCCCGGCAGTGGCCTATCTGCCCGAGTTCGCGCTGGACCAGCGGATCACGGTGCGAATGCTGTTGCAGCACACCAGCGGGATCTTCAACTTCACCGGCGAGCTCTACGCGGATGGGACGATCGTGGCGGGGATCCCCGCGCCCGGCACGCCCTGGGGGAAGCAGTGGGTGGACGACCGGTTCCACACCTATCGGCCGCAGGAATTGGTGGAGCTGTCGTTGTCCAAGCCGCCGCGTTTCGAGCCGGGCACCGGCTGGAGCTACTCCAATACGAATTACGCGCTGGTCCGGCTGCTGATCGAGAAGGTCGCCGGCCGCTCGTTCGCCGAGGAGATGCGGCGGCTGATCCTGGAGCCGCTCGCGCTGTCGGGCACCGTGGTGCCCGACAGCCCCGAGGTCCCAGAGCCGCACGCCCACGCCTACTACCGGTACGAGGAGGAAGGCCGGGAGAAGACGGTCGACATCACCCGCCACGACCCGTCCTGGAACCCCAGCGGCGGTGACATGATCTCGACCACCCGGGACCTGGCCACCTTCATCTCCGCTCTCAACAGCGGGAAACTCCTTCCTGCCGAGCTGCTTTCGGAGATGCGCACGCCGTTCCCGACGGGCATTCCGGGCATGGGTTACGGCCTGGGCGTGTTCGTGCAGGAGACGCCCTGCGGCGGAACCCTCATCACCCACAACGGCGGCCACGCGGGCTACGCGACACTGATGTATGCCACGCCCGACGGCAGCAAGACCATGACCGCCTCGTTGACCTGCGTGGACGACTCCGCCATGTCCATCGCGGCACCGTTCCAGCTGGCACAGCAGCGCCTCGTCAACGAGGTGTTCTGCGGCGGCCGGGCCGATCCCGCTCAGCCGAGCGCCTGAGCGACGGCGATCTGCACGACCCGGCGGGCGGCTGCTCCTGTCGCGCCTCGGGTGGACCGCGAGGGGGCCCGGCGAGCTCAATGAGCCCGCCGGGCCCCCCTCGTGCGCTTTCCAACTCATCCCGCATACCCATTCATGAACTGTTCGAGGAGTTCTCGTTATGTACACCATCGAAGGCACGCGATTGCCCCGGATAGTCGAGCGGCTGCTCGACGACCGCCATTCCCTGCCACTGTCCGTCGCGTTGCACCTTGTCCCCGGCGTCCTCATCGTCGGCGCCTACCTGCTCATCGGCGAACCATTCGCCAAGGCCATCGGTTGCCCGGCCTTCCTGGGCTGGGCAATCGCGCTGTGCCTCATCCTGATACCGATCCAAGCCGGGCTGCTGTGGCTGGGCCACAAGCGCAACGGCCGCTTCGCGCTACACGGCGTGCTGCACTACACCGACAAGCCGGTTCCGCGCGGCAAGCTCATCGCGATGGTCACCGCACTCATCGGGTGGATGATGGTGCTCGGGGTCGCGCTGGCGCCGTTGAACAACTTCTTCAAGCACTTCTTCACCTGGCTCCCGTACGCGAACACCGGGGGCAGCGGTAACAACACCTACCTCGATCTCCACGGATACTCGCACTCGGTTCTGCTCACCACGACGGTGATCTGCCTGCCGCTGACCGGGATCTCGCTGCCGCTCATCGAGGAGCTGTACTTCCGTGGTTTCCTGCTGCCCCGCATCGCCCACCTGCGCGCCTGGGCGCCGGTGGTCAGTACCGTGCTGTTCGCGCTGTACCACCTGTGGTCGCCGTGGGTGTTCGTCTCTCGGGTGATCTTCACCTTCCCGGGGTACTGGTTCGCCTGGCGGTACAGGGACATTCGGCTCTCGATCGGGATGCACGTCGGCGTGACCTCGATCGTGGCGACGCTCGGTACCGCGGCCCTTGCGCTGGGCCTGATTTGACGCAGGGCAGGCTGATCCCATGAGGAACGGAGTCACGATCGGGCAGGCGGCGGCCTTCGTCGGCGTCACGATCAAGACCGTGCGGCACTATCACAAGCTCGGCCTGGTCGCCGAGCCCGACCGCGACAGCTCCGGCTACCGGCGGTACGGATCGGACGATCTGCTGCGGCTGGTACAAGTACGGACGCTGGCCGCCGCCGGGGTACCGCTGGCCGAGATCGGGCCTCTGCTCGACGCCGACGCCGACCGGTTCGCCGCCGCGCTCGCCGACGTCGAACGCGGGCTCACCGAACGGATCGAGGAAATGATCGCGCGCCGTGACACGCTGCACCGGCTCGCCGACGGGGACCGGGCGCTGCTGGGCGACTACGCTGTAGCGCTCCTGGAGCGGATGACCGGTCTCGGGTTCCCCGCAGACGGGGTCGCGACTGCCCGGGAAGGTTGGGTGCTGGCCAAAGCCCTTGTCCCGGAAGGCTTCGACGACTATCTCATTCATCTCGACCACGCCCTCGACGACCCCGGCTACGTCGCCTTGATCAAGCGCGCCGCCGAGTCCACGACCTGGGAACCGGACGACCCGCGCGGCGCCGAGCTCGCCACCGACATGGCCGACCACTTCCTCGCCAATCCCGAACACCTGAAAGTCGTGACCGCCCTGCAAGCCCCCACGGATACCGCAACCCGGTACACGATGATCGCTCAGCACGGTGAAGCGCAGACCTCCGCCACGGTGCGGGCAGCCGCGGTTTTCGAGAACAGGCTCCGCGCCGCTGGCGTCCGTATCCCCAGACCGAACACTCATTGATGCCACATTCCGATCCTCGGCTCGACGACCAGCCGGGACCGCTGACGGTCGCTCGAACCGAGGTCGCACGGTTTGTCCCACGGCGCTGATTCGGTTGCGGCACACCGCAACTGCCGAATGCCCGTACATCGGAGCGGCTCAGGTGTTGATCCACCAGCCGAGAGGGTTGTCGTCTTCGTCGTAGACGTTGCCGTACCCCCATGCACAGCCGTGCTCGGTCGCCCATCCCTCGATTACATCCTCTATCGCAGGAAAACCGACCGCGACCGGAACTGTGATCACGATGAATCGTCGGTCGGGCGGCATCTCGACCACTCCGCCGAGCCGCTCGAATCCCGCAGTGAGAGTGGTGATCCCGACATCGGAGGGCGGCATACCCGTCGGGTAGGCCCTCAGGCAGAGGTTTCCCCCACGGCGCAGTACCTCGAAACCGCCGTCGTCGAAGACGCGAAGATGGTCTCCGGCGGCGAAATCGTAGGTCAGGCCGGGACTGCCGAGAATCTCATAGTCGTTGTGCTCCAGAAGCTTTGCGGGAAGTACCTCGTAGACAGGTTCCCCGGCAGCGCCTGCCCCAGCAAGCACCCGGACGTGCGTATGGCCGCGGGCACTCCGATCATCTGACACGGCGTGGATTCTGTCATCACACTCCCGCGACACCCAGGCAGCCCCGAAACGTGCGGTACCAGAGCCTTGATCTCGCTCCGTGGCATCCGGCCACCGATCCTCCGCGAAAACCAGTTGGCAGACCACGGCGACCACTGCTACTTTCCTGAAGGCCGTGCCAGAGAACGAGGAGGTGGTACCCGTGAACGCAGTATCGACATGGGTGCTCCCCTCCGGGGTCACGGTCGGGCGATAGGTCGTCCGGGAGCGCCGTTCAAGAGCCCTCCCGAAAGGCACGACCGTGCAATTCAATTCCGAACAGCGCCTCTACGACGACAGCGTCTTCGAGCGTGAATTCACTCTCGACGAGATCCACGGCATCCTGTGGACGCCCGGATCCGCATCCACACCGGCCCCGCTGATCCTGCTCGGCCACCCCGGTGGACTGCAGAAGACGTACCCCCGACTGGTGGCCCGCGCCCGGCACGCCGTGGCGGAAGGCTTCGCCGCGGCCACGATCGAACTCCCCGGCAGCGGTGACCGGCCCCGTTCCGCCGTCACCGATCAGGCTCGCGCCGACCTGCACCGGGCGTTGAAGGCCGGCGAACCGGTCACCGACGAAATCGTCGAACGTCTCGTTCTCCCGCTGGTCGAACAGGCAGTTCCCGAGTGGCGAGCCACCCTGGACGCCCTCCTGGCGTTGCCCGAGATCGGCGGCCCGGTCGGGTACTCGGGAGGGGTGATCGCCCTCGGCCTCCGGCTGGCGGTGGTCGAGCCGCGCATCTGCGCCGCCCGCCTGTTCGCCGGGAGTTTCGTGCCCCGCAGCATGTTCGCCGAGGCCCGGCAGGTCACCATTCCGCTGCAGGTCCTGTTGCAGTGGGACGACGAGGGAAACGACCGGCAGCTGGCCTTGGACCTGTTCGACGCCTTCGGCTCCAAGGAGAAGGCGCTGCACGCCAATATGGGCGGGCATACCGGCGTCCCGGCGTCCGAGGCAGATGAAGGGAGCCGGTTCTTCGCCCGGCACCTGAAGTGAGGCCGGCCCGTCGGGCCGGCAGCAGACGATAGGAGCTGTCGGCCAGGCCACCGCCATCGAGGACAGCTCCCGGCCCTCCTCGATGGCGGTGGCCGGCAGATGCGAGTTGCCTTGTGCCAGAACATGTCTAGGATCGGGCTGGCAAGATCATCGTAAACATGGGGGCGGGTTGTGTTTCTGGTTCGAGCGTGGCGGCTACTCGTCTCGTTCGCGGCGATCCTGGCGGCGGGTGCCATCGGTCAGGCAACAGCAATGTGGCTCGGCTTCACGGTGCTCTTTGCAATGCTGATCGGCGGAATCATGTTCGAGAACCGCGTCATTCGTCGCAAGCTGAGGTGACCCACTCCGACCCGGCCAAGCACGACCGCTCGGACGATCAACCGGCGGAGCGCCGCGATGTCGTCAGTGGGGACGGTTGGGGTGTACGAGGCCGTGCTGGTGGGCGTAGACGACGGCGTGGATGCGGTCGCGCACACCGAGTTTGGCGAGGACTCGGGAGACGTGGGTTTTGACGGTTTCCTCGCCGACGCCCAGGGCGGCGGCGATCTCGCTGTTGCTGCGGGCATCTGCCACCAGTAGGAGTACCTCACGTTCGCGGGCCGTGAGTTGTGCCAGCTCCGGTGGCTCGACCGGCGGGGCGATGCCGGTCACCAGGCGGGTGGCCAGGCGGCGCGTCATGGATGGATCGATGACGGCGTCGCCGCGCACGGCCACCCGGATGGCGGCCACGAGTTCTTCGGGCGGAAGGCTTTTCAGCAAGAAGCCACTGGCCCCGGCCGACAGCGCGCGGTGCAGGTTGGCCTCACTGTCGTAGGTGGTGAGCACCAGCACCCGGGTGCCGCCCGCCGCCACGATGGCGGCGGTGGCGGCGAGCCCGTCCAGCTTCGGCATGCGCACATCCAGGATCGCCACGTCCGGATGGGTGCGGGCGGCCGCCTCGATGGCGGCGCGGCCGTCACCCACCTCGGCCACGCACTCCAGATCAGGGTGCGCGTCCACCACCGCGCGCAGACCGGAACGGAACACGGTGTGGTCGTCGGCGATCAGGATGGTGATGCTCATACGGCTCCGATCGGCTGTGCGGTCCCCATGGGCATCATGCGGTCCCAACGGGCACGGAAACCCGGATGACCCAACGGGTTCCGGACGGGTCGGCGCCGTAGGCGACGGTGCCGTCGAACAGTTCGACCCGGCGGCGGATCCCGTCCAGGCCGCGCGGTACCCCGGTGGTGCTCTCCAGGGCCGCAATGGGATTCGTCTCGCGCAACTCCACCGCGCCCGGGAGATAACCGATCTCCAGCGCGGCCGCATCACGCCCGTGCCGCAGCGCATTGGTCAGCAGCTCCTGGACCACCCGGTAGAGCATGACGTCCAGCGACTCCGGCAGCACCGGCGGCTCACCCGAAACCGTCACGTGCACAGTCAATCCGGCGTCCCGTACCCGCTGCACCAGGTCCTCGATATCGGCCAGGCCGGGCTGCCGCTCGCCCTCGTCGTCGCGGCCGTGCAGCAGGTCCAGCTGCCGGCGCAGATCCACCATGGCGGCGCGGCTGCTCGACTCCACCGCGGACACCGACCGCGCCGCCGCCTCGGTATCGGTGCGGGACAGCGCCATTCGCGCCACCCCGGCATGAATCCCGATGGCGCTCACATGATGCGAGATGACGTCGTGCAGATCCCGGGCGATGGCCTCGCGCTCATCGGCCAGCGCCCGGTCCAGCGCCGCCCGCTGCTCCTGCTGCCGCAGGCTCTCCCGCTGCTCCAGCTCCGCGATATAGGCCCCGCGCGCCGCGGTGTACCGGCCCACCAGCCAGGGCACCACGCCCGCGCCCAGCGCGAAGATCGCCAGCCGGATCGGATTGTTGGCGCCCGCGATGGCCGCCACCAGGTTCACCGTCAGCGAGCCGCCGGCCAGCAGCAGCACGGTCAGCACCGAGCTGATCCCGCTCAGCCACGCACCCGCCTGATACCCCGCGACCAGGAAGCCGACATCGAAAACCCGTGCGGTGATGCCGTAGTGGTGGGCGAACAGCGCCACCGCCACCTTCACCACCACCTGCGCCACCGCCACCGCGGCCGCCGTCGAGGCGGGCGCGGCCAGCGCCAGATCCGCGGCCACCGTGGCCAGTGTCAGGATCGCGGCCAGCGCGGGCGCGGCGCCGAAGGCCCCGCACATCACCATCTGGGCGCCGTCCAGCGCCGCCGCGACGGCGGCCACCAGCAGCGACTGCCGGGCCAGCGACCTGGTCACATCCATGGCCGCACGGTACCCCGGGGACCGGCCGTCCCCCGTGTGGGGGACGCGGAATCCCCCGTCGGCGCGACGATCCGCGCGCGCCGCCGAACTAGCGTCGAGCACATGCCAGCAGCCCGACCGCCCCGCCGAGGAGCACGCCCGTGAATGCCGATCTGTTCATCTACGCCCTGCCGGCGTTCGCGCTGCTCATGTTGATCGAATGGATCGACAACCGGCGCGACCCGGACCGCCCGGCCAATGGCATCGACCGCCGCGACACCACCTCCAACATCGCCACCTTCGTGCTCGGCCGCATTGCCAAACCGATTCTGGCGCAGGTGATTCCGTTCTCCGGCGTGGTGCTGGCCGCGCACTTCACCCCGTTGCACCTGTCACCGGCGCACTGGTGGGTGTGGGTGCTGGGCCTGATCGTCACCGATTTCTGCTACTACTGGGCGCACCGCGCCGACCACCGGGTGCGGCTGCTGTGGACCTCGCACAGCGTCCACCACTCCAGCCGGTTCTTCAACTTCTCCACCGCCATCCGGCTGCCCTGGGCGCATCCGGCCGCCAATATCGTGCGCGGCCTGTGCTGGGTGCCCGCGGCACTGCTGGGCTTCCCGGCGTGGATGGTGTTCGCCCTGCAGTCGCTGGGGCTGCTCTACCAGTTCCCGATCCACACCCAGCGCGTGAAAACCCTGTGGCGGCCCCTCGAATTCGTGTTCAACACCCCGGCCCACCACCGCGTGCACCACGGCTCCAACCAGCCATATCTGGACACCAATTACGGTGGCATCCTGATCATCTGGGATCGCCTGTTCGGCAGCTTCGCCGCGGAAACCGAACCGATTCGCTACGGGTTGACCAAGGACATCGAAACCGACAATCCGATCAAGGTCAATTACACCGAACTCGTCGATCTGGTCCGTGATGTCCGGACTGCCCGAACCTGGCGCGGCCGTCTCGGATATATCTTCGGCCCGCCCGGCTGGCACGAGAATGCCGTCACCTCCGACCTCGAAAAGGTCTCGGCCACGGTCTAGTCCAATAAGAAAAGGGGCGCTTCGTCTTACGACGAAGCGCCCCTTTCGTTGCTCGGCGAGTGGCTACGCCACACCCTCCGTGCGAGCCGCGTTGCCGACGGCCTCGGCGACGGCCGGGGCGACCCGCGGGTCCAGCGGGCTCGGGATGATCTTGTCCACGGACAGCTCACCGGCCACCACGTTGAAGATCGCCTCGGCCGCGGCCACCTTCATGCCCTCGGTGATGCGGCGCGCACCGGCGTCCAGCGCGCCCTTGAAGACGCCCGGGAACGCCAGCACATTGTTGATCTGGTTCGGGAAGTCGCTGCGGCCGGTGGCCACGATGGCGGCGTACTTCTTGGCCACCTCGGGGTGGATCTCCGGGTCCGGGTTCGACATGGCGAACACGATGGACTCGGGAGCCATCGACGCGATGAGCTCCTCGGCGATGGTGCCCGCCGACAGGCCCAGGAACACGTCCGCGCCCGCCAGCGCCTCGGCCGCGCCGCCGGTGAGGCCGCGCGGGTTGGTGCGCTGCGCCAGTTCGGCCTTCACGCTGTTGAGGTCGCCGCGGTCCCGGCTCACGATGCCCTTGGAGTCGAGCACGACGATGTCGGAAACCCCGGCGGCCAGCAGGATGTCGGTGCACGCCACACCGGCCGCGCCGGCGCCGGACACCACGACCTTCAGGCCGGACATGTCGCGGCCCTGCACCGCGGCCGCACCCTTGAGGGCGGCCAGCACCACGATGGCGGTGCCGTGCTGGTCGTCGTGCATGACCGGGCAGTCGAGGGCCTCGACGACGCGCTTCTCGATCTCGAAGCAGCGCGGCGCGGAGATGTCCTCCAGGTTGACCGCGCCGAAGCTCGGACGCAGGCGGATCAGGGTCTCGACGATCTCGTCGACGTCCTTGGTGTCCAGCACGATCGGGATCGAGTCCAGACCGGCGAACTTCTTGAACAGCGCCGCCTTGCCCTCCATCACCGGCAGCGAGGCGCGCGGGCCGATGTCGCCCAGGCCCAGCACGGCGGTGCCGTCGGAGACGACCACGACCAGGCGCTCGGCCCAGGTGTAGGTCTTGGCCAGACTCTCGTCCTTGTGAATGCCGCGGCAGACCTGCGCCACGCCCGGGGTGTAGGCGATGGACAGATCGCGCTGGGTGTCGAGCGGAGCGGTGAGTTCGACCGAGAGCTTGCCGCCAAGGTGCCCGGCGAAAATTTCTTCCGTGGTGATGTCGGACAGGTTCGCCCCATTGGACGCGGGGGCCTCGGTGGCATTCACTGCTTCAGTCACGGGTGACACGATTTCACTCCTGATCGGTTCGGACTCAACCGTTTGACGGTTACCGTTCGGTAATAGCGGAATTTGTGGTTTCGGTGCTCATATATCTTTTGCCGCAGCCGCGTTCAGCGACGTCGACACCACTTCCGAGCCACTTCGTGGAAACCTTGCCACCTCATCGTGGCGACGCATACAAAGTATTACGGCATTGCGAGAAGTGTGTCGCGGCAGCGCAGATCGTCGAGCGAGAACCGGAGGGGTGTGTCCGGGCGATACAGCCGGGGTGACCTCGTGTGAACCCGCGAGTCGGGGTTCGTGATCACCGAGTGTCCCGGGCCGGGCGGTGGCTGCGGCCGGGATCGGCCCATTCTGCCAGTCGCTGCGACGGCCTGCCAAATCGCCCCCGGGTCCGTCGCGTCGCCTCACCATCGTTGAAGGGTAAGGCAGTCGAATCACGCCGAGATGAACAGGAACTCGCTGGTCGGAACCTGAACTCGGAGAACTGTCACAACGCGGTCGCGGCGGCGGCTGTGAGCTGTCAAGCGGGGGTCACACCCGCCGCTGTGAGGTCCGGCCGGACCCAGACACTGCCGAGACCCCCGGAGAGCAACCGTACGCGCCAGTCGCTTCCGGCGCCCGGATGGTCGGTGCGGCGATGCATGCCGCGGGTCTCGGTGCGGGCCAGGGCGGAGTACTTGGTCCAGCGGGCGACGGCCAGCAGCGCGGCGGCCTGCCGGGCGGGCAGGCGATCGGGTCCCTTTCCGCCGAGCGCCAATTCGACGCCGGGCCACATGCCGTCCAGTTCGCCGATGCTGTCGCGCAGGCTGCCGTCGCTGCGCCAGTAGCTGCGCCGCAGCGGCAGCGTGTGCTCCTGGACCAGGCCGACCACCGCGCGCGGATCGAGGCGCGCCCGGTCGCCCAGGCCCGCGCCGGGCACCGGGCGCGCCTTGCCGAGCTTGCGGCGGCCCACGGCGAAATCGGCCGCGCCCGCGCCCGCCCAGACGCCGGAGGAGATGGCCCACGCGCCATTCTGGCCGCCGAACCCGCTGACCGCCCCGGTGATGGGCTCCCGGGTGGTGACGTCGCCCGCGCCGTAGAGGCCGGGAACCGTGGTCGCGCAGTCCGGTCCGGTCAGCCGCAACCCGCCGGTGCCGCGCACCGTGCCCTCCAGCACCGCGCACAGCGGCACCTGACCGGTCAGGCTGGGCCCGTGCCGCTGCAGCTCCGCGCGCACCGCCTCGGGCAGTTCGTCCAGCGCGGCATAGACCCGCCGCCCGTCGGCGATGGCCGCGAAAGCCTGTGCCCGCGAACCGCATCCCTGCCCCCACAGCACCGCCCGCGACTCGTCGTAGAGGGTGGCGAAGTGCATGACCTGGTCGGAGGCGAACACCGCGGCCACCGGGCGGCCGCCCAGCAGCGGCGAATCGGCCACCGGGGTCAGCGAATACGCGTTGGAGAACTCCATACCGGACAGCTCGGCCCCCGCCTCGGCCCCCATCAGCAGCCCGTCACCGGTGTCCACATCGGTGCCGGCGCCACCGGAGAGGAAGGCACAGCCGCCGGTGGCCAGCACCACCGCGCGCGCCCGGACGGTCCAGCCACGGAACTCGCCGCCCTGCGTCACACCCGCCGCGCCGGACACGACGCCGTCACGGTCGGTGATGAGCTGGAGTGCGGGATGGTGGTCGAGGATGCGGATCCCCGCGATCACCATGCTGCGCCGCAGCCGCCCCAGATACTTCGCGCCGTCGAGATAGACCCGCGCCGGGCGCTCGGCGTGTTCACCCCGGAACCGGAAGCCGCCGGTCACCAGCTGGCCGACACGCCGATGGGTCTCCTCCAGCACCCGGTACATCCACTCCGGGTCCCCCAGCCCGCCGCCGTGCGCGAAGTTCTGCCGCACGGCCTCGTCCCGGGCCGGACCGGACGGAATGTTCCACAGCGTGACCCCGCCCCGCGCCGTGGGGCCGCTGCTGCCGCAACGGCTCTTGTCCGCGACCAATACCCGCGCGCCCGCAGCGGCAGCGGCCAGCGCGGCCCAGGCTCCGGCCGGGCCACCTCCCAGCACCAGCACATCGGCGTCGAATTCGGTCATAACGACAAATGTTCGACGACGGTTCACTCACTCGCAACCGTTATGGGTATTTCAATTCCACCACTGCGCCCAGAGCAGATATCCGGCTATCACGAAAACGACCAAACATCCGAAAAAAGCCGCAAAACCCCGATGTCTATCCGCATAAATTTGGGCGGCCAGCACGGCTGCCGCCGCGGTTACATGCCACGTCACAGCCGCCCACCCGGGACCCGGGAAACCGCGCCGAGCACCGATGATCGCGGTGGTGGCGACCGTGGCCGCCAGCACCAGCGTGCCCCCCGCGACCACTCCGCTCAGGCCCCGGACCACTCTCATGCGGTGATCACCGGGACTCCACTCGCTTTGCCCACGATTTCCTCGAATTGTGTTGGGTCGGTGGTGAATTCGCCGAGCCGAATGGTCTTGTTGGCGCCGTGGTAATCCGAGGATCCGGTCGTCAGCAAACCCAGCTCGGCGGCCAGCCCGCGCAGCACCTCGCGGTCCTCCGCACTGTGGTCGGGGTGATCGAGTTCCAGGCCGCCCAGCCCGAACTCGGTCAGCTCGCGAATGTGATCCAGCGCCAGCAGCCGCCCGCGCTTGCGAGCCCGGGCGTGCGCCACGACACTCACGCCGCCGGCCGAGGCCACCATTTCGACGGCCCGCCGCAGCGGCGTGTCGGCCTTCTCGACGTAGTAGCGGCCGTGCGGGGCCAGCAGATCCTGGAACGCGGCGTCCACGGTCGGCACCACCCCGGCCTGCACCAGCGCCCGGGCCAGATGCGGGCGACCCGCCGACGGGCCCACGGAGGCCATGACCGCGTCCGGATCGATGGGCAGGCCGTCGGCGGCCATCTGCTCGGCCATGGCCCGCAGCCGCACCACCCGCTCGGCGCGCAACCGCTCCCGCTCCTGCGCGAAGGACTCGTCCTCGGGGTCGAACAGGTAGGCAAGCAGGTGCACCGGCACCGGATAGCCGTCCTCCCCCAGCCCGACACACGACATCTCCATGCCGCGCACCAGCGTCAGGCCCGGAGGGAGCGCGGCGGCGGCCTCGGCCCAGCCGGAGGTGGTGTCGTGGTCGGTCAGGGCCACGACGTCGAGACCGGCAGCGGCGGCGTTCGCGATCAGTTCGGCCGGGGTGTCCGTGCCGTCGGACGCGTTGGAATGGGTGTGGAGATCGATGCGCACGCCCCCTATATTGCCTGCGGCCCGAACCATCGCCAGGGGGCGGGACGATTAGCATCCTTGATGTGTCCTCGATACCGCCGCTGCCGTCCTTCCACTGGCCCGGGCGGTCCGGCGAGCCGCGAGACCCCGCCAAGATGCCCGTCCATCACGGCCGGATCGTCGACTGCGCGGTCTACGTCGAGGGGGTGCGGCTGTTCGAGCACAGCTCCTACAAGAACGCGCTGGCCGAAGTGCGCGAACGCCACGAAGGATTCGTCTGGCTCGGACTGCTCGAACCCGGCAAGGAACTCATGGCCGATATCGCGCAGACCTTCGGCCTGCACGAACTCGCCGTCGAGGACGCGGTCAAGGCGCAGCAGCGGCCCAAACTCGAACGCTACGACGACATCCTGTTCCTGGTGCTGCGCACGGTGCGCTATGTCGAGCACGAGCTCAGCACGGTCAGCGAGATCGTCGACACCGGCGAGATCATGGTGTTCGCGGGACCCGATTTCGTGATCACCGTCCGCCACGGTGAGCACACCGAATTGAGCGGTGTGCGCAAGGATCTCGAAGCCGACCCGCGCCAGCTCGCGCTGGGGCCCGGCGCGGTCCTGCACGCGGTGGCCGACCGCGTGGTCGACTCCTATGTGGAGGTCACGGCGGCGATCGAGGAGGATGTGGACGCCATCGAGGAGGCCGTCTTCACCCCCGCGAACAAGCTCCAGATCGACGCCATCTACCAGCTGAAACGTGAAGTGGTCGAACTGCGCCGGGCCGTCAAGCCGCTCGGGCTGCCGCTGCAGGTGCTCACCCACGACACCACCCTGCCGCTGCCCAAGGAGATCCGCCGCTACCTGCGCGACGTGACCGACCACCACACCGCGGTCACCGAGCAGATCATCGATTTCAACGAATCCCTCAGCGCCCTCATCAATGCCGCGCTGGCCAAGGTGAGCGTGCAGCAGAACACCGATATGCGCAAGATCTCCGCCTACGCCGCCATGGCCGCCGTGCCGACCATGATCGCGGGCGTCTACGGCATGAATTTCGAACACATGCCGGAACTCTCGTGGACCTACGGCTACCCCATCGTGATCGTGACGATGATCGCCCTGTGCGCCCTGCTGTACGCGAATTTCCATCGCAACAACTGGCTTTGAGCACCGAACGCCACCAGCGGCTTTGCCGGGCGCCTCGACGCGCCCGCCGCGGGGTTGCTATGAATTCGGCTGTGTTCGTGATGAGGACTTCACCGGTCCGCGGCCGGATGGCTTGGTGGACAGCAATATTCGGGCTCCTCCTGGCGGTGCCGGTGCCCGCCGCGGCCGGTCCGGCGACCGACTCCTACGTCGACGCCCTCGCCGATGCCGCACCGGCACCCACCCTGCAGTGGACCGACTGCGATTCCGGATTCTCCTGTGCGACAGCGCGAGTGCCACTCGACTACGCGCATCCCGAGGCCCGATCTATAGACCTGGCCGTGATCAAACTCCCCGCCGCCGACCCGGCCCGGCGGATCGGCACGCTCTTCGTCAACTTCGGCGGCCCCGGCCGGTCCGGGGTGCAGCGGCTGCGGGAACGGGCGCACTGGTCGTGGCTGTTCTCCGACGAGCTGCGCGCCCGCTTCGATCTGGTGTCCTGGGATACCCGCGGCGCCGCGAACAGCGCACCGGTGCACTGTTTTCCGGATGCGACCGCGCAGCAGCTGTTCTTCGCCACCTATCCCCCGATGCCGGGCACGCCCGACACGGAGCCGCCGTTCTTCGCGGCTGCGAGGACGCTGGCGGACAACTGCGGACAGCGTGCCGCCGACCTGCTGCCGCACCTGTCGACCGAGAACACCGCGCGGGATCTGGATCTGCTGCGCCGGGCCGTCGGCGACGACAAGCTGACGTACCACGGCATTTCGTACGGCACCTACCTCGGCGCGTTGTACGCCAACATGTTTCCGGGCCGGGTCCGCGCCCTCGCGCTGGACGGCTCGATGGACTTCCGCGGCAACGCCCTCGGTCTCGACGACGCCGCCGCCGACCAGCCCATCGACACCCGTCAGGACGTGGCCACCGGAATCGCGGGCGCATTCGACGCCATGCTCGACGCCTGCGTGGCGGCCGGGCCCGAATGCGCCTTCTCCCAGGGAGATCCGCGGGACAAATGGCAACGGATCCTGGAACGGATACGGCGCGAACCGATCTCGTGGGACGGCAAACGCTACGACTACGGCACCGTGGTGGCCGCGGCGGGCCAGCTGTCCAATCCGGCCGGCTGGCCGCAGGTCGCCGCCACCCTGCAACTTCTCTACGACCTGCGCAACACCCCGTATCAGCCGACCGATGTGCTCGCCGAGACCGCGGCCCTGGTGCGGCAGGTGGCCGACATCGGCACGGGCAGCTCGCAGGGCCTGGGCGGCACCGGCGCCAACACCTACGACGACAACTACACCGAGGCCTTCCACGGCGTCCAGTGCGCCGACAGCCGGGTGCCGCGCGACGAGCGGCGCTACAGCGCCCTCGCGATCAGCGAGGACCAGCGGGTGCCCGTCTTCGGCCGGCTCGGCGTCCTGGACGCACTGACCTGCGCCTACTGGCCGCAGACCGCCGTGCACCCCTACTCCGGACCGTGGAATCGGCCGACCGCCCCGATCCTGGTGATCAACAGTCGCAATGATCCCGCGACACCGCTGGCCGGAGCCGCCGCCGGCGCGGCGGAACTGTCGGACGCGCGCCTATTGGTGGTGGAGGGAGCCGGGCACAGCAGCATGTACGTGCACAGCACCTGCTCCGAGACCGCGAAACGCGACTATCTCATCGCGGGAACGCTTCCGGCCGCCGGCGCGACCTGTCCGATCGACGGCAACCCGTTCGATTAGAGCGACGCAGCGGTCGATCAGAGCGACGCTGCGGCCCGGGCGGGATCGCGCACATCGATTCCCGCCTCGGCCCAGGCGTCGCGCAACGCCGCCGCGCCGCGAATCCGCACCCACGCCGCCTCCGTCGCGGTGATCGGCGCGACCGTCAGGAACCGCACGGGCTCAGCGGGTTCCGGCAGCTCCACCTCCGGGATGTCGCTCGCACCCAGCAGCACCGCGGTGAACGGCGCGTTGGTCCACAACGGTTCTCCCAGATCGAGCAGCGCATCTGCCTGCAGCACAACACCTTCCACCGCGGGTGCCGCCACCAGCACGCCCAGCGTCCGGGTCAGCCCCGAACCCGCGCCCGCACCGCCGCGCAGCGTCAGCACCAGTTCCGCGCGCGGCCCGCGCACCGGATCGGCCAGCGCCGCGGCCGGATCCGTCATCGGATGCCGGGAGCCGCCCAGCGTGGCGTAGTGCACGAACTCGCCGTCCGGGATGCGCAGGATGTCGATGGGCTCCAAACCCAGGAACGTCACCGACGCCGCGTCCGCGGACTCCACCTCGAAATGACCGAGCACCGCGGCCCGGACCTGATCCAGTACCTCCATGGATCTAGATCGCCAGCCTGGCGAGCATGTCGCGCGCCTGCTCGGCGGTCTTCGGGTCGCACAGCACGTCGTAGCGGCCGGCCACCAGCTGCATGGTGGAGGCGAAGTCGCGCTGGCCCCGGGTGGCCGCGTACGGGATGGACGCGGAGATGAGGCCGAAGATGATGCCGCCGACCAGGCCCACCACCAGCGGGCCGATGGGCCCGCCGGAGGTGAACATGCTCAGCAGCAGACCCAGGAAAAGGCCCAGCCAGGCACCCGAAACCATGCCGCCGCCAATGACCTTGCCCCAGGTCAGCCGGTACAGCACGCGCTCGACCTGCATGAGGTCGACGCCGACGATGGTCACGCCCTCCACCGGGAACTGGTTGTCGGCCAGGTAGTCGACCGCCCGCTGCGCCTCGGCATAGGTCGGGTAGGAGCCGACCGGCCAGCCCGACGGTGGCGTCGGCAGGCCGGGACGGCCCCGGCTCGGATTCCCCATGGGATTCGTCATGACTCCATCATGCTATTTCGCGTCGACGGACACCGATTCGCCGTGCCCGATTCAAAGGGCAGGCGTGGTTCGCGCCATTCCGGCCGCCCTGCCCTTATCAGCGATCACCTGAGCCATCTTCGCGCTGGCCTCGTCGATCATCTCGTCACCGAGCATCACCGCGCCCCGCGCGCCGCCCTCGGTCGAGGTGTGGAACGCGTAGGCGTCGAGGATCTCCTCGGCCCGGTCGTAGTCGGCCTGGCGCGGGCTGAAGATCTCGTTGCAGGCGGTGATCTGATCCGGGTGCAGCACCCACTTGCCGTCGAAACCCAGTGCGGCCGTGCGGGATGCGTTGCGGCGGAAGCCGTCGATATCGCGGACCGCCAGGTAGGGGCCGTCGATGGCCTGCAGGCCGTGGGCGCGGGCCGCCAGCAGGATCGTCATATAGATGTGGTGATAGGCGTCACCCGGCTCGTAGCCCTCGGGCTGCTCGCCCACCACCAGGGTGCGCATATTGATCGAGGCCATGAAGTCGGCGGGTCCGAACACCAGGGTCTGCACCCGCGGGCTCGCGGTGGCGATCGCGTCGATATTGCGCAGCCCGAGCGCGTTCTCGATCTGCGGTTCGATCCCGATCCGCCCGACCGGCAGTCCGTTGGCCTTCTCCAGCTGGGTCAGCAGCAGGTCCAGGGCCTGCACCTGCCCGGCATCGGTGACCTTCGGCAGCAGGATGGCGTCCAGCTCCGAGCCCGCGCCCTCCACCACCGTGATGACGTCGGCATAGGTGTGCTCGGTGGTCCAATCGTTGACCCGCACAACGCGGATCTGGGCGCCCCAGCCGCCGGAGTTGAGGGCCGCCACGATGTTCGCCCGCGCGGCCTCCTTCGCCGCCGGCGCGACCGCGTCCTCGAGATCCAGGAACACCTCGTCGGCGAGCAGTCCCTTGGCCTTCTCGATCATGCGCGGGTTGCTGCCGGGGACGGCGAGCACCGATCGGCGCGATGTCATGGCTCACTCCTTCACGTGGCGCGACAATTAGGACGCGTTTGACCCACTAGCCTTACCAAACATGGCAGCGACGAAGGTTTTCGCCGCCCGGTTGGCGGGCTTGGTGGTACTGGGACCGGACGGCGAGTCTATCGGCCGCCTCCGGGACATCGTGATCTCGATACGTTATGACCGCCAGCAACCCCGAGTCCTGGGCGTTCTCGTCGAATTGCCCACCCGGAAGCGGATTTTCGTGCCCATGCTGCGGGTGCAGACCATCGACCCCGGCGCGATCACCCTCACCACGGGCACCATCAGCGTGCGCCGCTTCGAGCAGCGGCCCGGCGAGCTGCTGGCCATCGCGCAGATTCTCGACTCCACCGTCCGCGTCGCGGATCCGGAGTTGCCGCACCTGTCCGGCGCGGACGTGGTGGTGGTCGACCTGGGCATCGAGCAGGGCCGTACCCGTGACTGGGTGGTCTCCCGGGTGGCCGTGCGCGAACGCCGCCGTCTGGGCGTCGGCTTCGGGCGGCGCGGTGCGGTGCGCGTGGTCGACTGGGCGCAGGTGCGCGGGCTCACCCAGACCGAGCTCAACATGCCGGGCCAGGACGTCACCCAGCTGCTCACGCAATTCGAGGGCATGCGCCCGGCCGATGTCGCGCACATGCTGCGCGAACTGCCGCAGAAGCGCCGCATCGAGGTCGCCTCCGCCTTCGACGACGAACGTCTCGCCGACGTGGTCCAGGAACTGCCCGAGAACGACCAGGTGGAGTTGCTCGAACAGCTCGGTGTGGAACGCGCCGCCGACCTGCTCGAGGCCATGGACCCCGACGACGCCGCCGACCTGCTGGGCGAACTGCCCGAAGGCGAAGCGGAATCGCTGCTGGCGCTGATGGATCCGGAGGACTCCGAACCGGTGCGCCGTCTGCTCGAGCACGCGCCCTACACCGCGGGTGGTCTGATGACGCCCGACGCGATCGTCATCACCGCCTCCACCACGGTCGCCGAGGCGCTGGCCCGCATCCGCGATCCCGAGCTGACCCCGGCCCTGGCCTCGATGGCCTTCGTGGTGCGTCCACCCACGGCCACCCCGACCGGCCGCTACCTGGGTTGCGTGCACTTCCAGCAGCTGCTGCGGGAACCACCCGCCAACCTGGTCGGCGGCATCGTCGACACCGATCTGGTGCAGCTGCGGCCCGATGCCCCGCTCACCGCCGTGACCCGATATTTCGCCACCTACAACCTGGTGTGCGGACCCGTGGTCGATGCGGAGAATCATCTCTTGGGAGCCGTCACCGTTGATGACGTGCTCGACCACCTGCTGCCCGAGGACTGGCGCGAGCAGGACGAAGACCAACACGATGCACACGGCGTGCCCGTGATCGAGGGGACGGGAGGCCGCGCATGAGCGAGCGGCTCGAAAAACTCAGCGCCCGCCAGCGTTTGGAGACCCCGCTCGAGAGCCGCTTCCGCGGCCTGGACTGGGATCCCGAGGCGATGGCCCGATCCAGCGAGAAGGTGGCCCGATTCCTGGGCACCGGCCGCTACCTGGTGATCCAGACCGTCATCGTGGTGGTGTGGATCCTGCTCAATGTGTTCGCGCTGCGGCTGCAGTGGGACCCGTATCCGTTCATCCTGTTGAATCTGGCGTTCTCCACCCAGGCCGCCTACGCCGCGCCGCTGATCCTGCTGGCGCAGAACCGCCAGGACAATCGCGACCGGGTCTCGCTCGAGGAGGACCGGACACGAGCGGCCCAGACGAAAGCCGACACCGAATTCCTGGCGCGTGAGCTCGCCGCGCTGCGGCTGGCCGTGGGCGAGGTCGCCACGCGCGACTACGTGCGCCGGGAACTGGACGACATCAAGGAGTCACTGGTCAGGTTGGAGAAACTGACAGTCGGCGACGAGATCACGAAGGTCAAGAAAACAAAGAAGAGTACCGATCGGAAGCCTGACGAGGTCGCAATTTCGGCACAAAAAGATGGCGACTGACCACCGAAGTCGTTCCGATCCAGCTGACTCATGGGTAACCTGGATCACGTTGTTCCGAGCGACCGACCCAGACACCGCCGCTGTATGAGTGTTACCACGGGGCACCGGCCGCACGACTGAGGGGATTGTGTGGTGGCGAAGAGAATTTCTGCTCCGGTGACAGCGTCGGCACTGTTGATTGCGGGTCTGGTCACCGCCGGTTCTGCCACCAATACGACTGTCCACACCGTGGCCCCGCAGGCCGCGCCGGACGCATTGCTGGCGGCCGCCGCCACGCACAACGCGAGCGTGAACAGTCCCGCCGACACCCCCTCGGATCAGACCGTCGGCCTGGTTCCGGCGGCTCCGGAGGCCCCCCGCAAACTCAGCGCTATGACCCCGCCCGCCGACGGCTCGCCGCTCTTCGGCGGCACCGTGCCGCTGCAGGACATCGCGCTGCCCGGCGGCAGTGGCGTGCTGGGCATTCCGGAGATCGTGCTGGCCGCCTACCGCAATGCCGAACTGGCGCTGCAGTCTTCGGAACCGAACTGCCATCTGCCCTGGTACCTGCTGGCCGGAATCGGACGCATCGAGTCCAACCACGCCAACAACGGCCGCACCGACGCCGCCGGCACCACGGTCTCGCCCATCTACGGCCCGGCCCTGGACGGGACGCTGCCCGGCAACGAGATCATCAAGGCCAGCGACGGCAGTTTCGTGCGGGCTATCGGCCCCATGCAGTTCCTGCCCGGCACCTGGTCGGTGTACGCCGCCAATGGAAAGGGCAGCGGCACACCGGATCCCAACAATGTCTTCGACGCCGCGCTGGCGGCGGGCAAGTACCTGTGCTCGGGCGGCATGGATCTGGCCGATCCGCAGCAGCAGCTCAGGGCCGTGCTGCGCTACAACAATTCGGTGTCGTACGCGGCCAATGTGCTCAGCTGGGCCAACGCCTACAAGACCGGCGGCGCCCCGCAGCAGGTGAGCATCTCGCCGGATCTGGTGCCCAACAACTACGTTCCGGTCAACGGCCCCGATATCTCGGTGGCCTCCACCACGATTCCGGCCACCGAGGCGCCCGACACCACGCGGCAGTCCACCACGCCGACGCCGACCCAGGTGATGATCACCATCCCGGGCTTGCCGCCGATCCCGTGCGGCATCTTCTGCCCGGCTCCGGTGGTGCCCGCGAATCCCTGTGAGCAGGTGATGGTTCCGGCGCAGGAGCGGCCGGATCAGAAGGCCGACAAGGTCCCCGGCGACCCGGACACCGATGACAAGAGCAAGCCCGAGGACGCCGCCAAGGCCGAGAACGGCAAGCCGGCCGAGCAGCAGTTCGGACCCGACGGCAAGCCGGTGGTCAAGGATCAGCCCGCCGTCACCACCTGCAACACGCAGACGGGTCAGCAGGGCCAGAAGCCGCAGGATCAGCCGCAGCAGTCCGTCCAGCAACCGCAGGACCAGCAAACGGTCGCGCCCTCCGGGACGCCCGAACCCGAGACCGCGGCCCCGGCCGAAACCACTCCGGACGCCACCACGACCACCACCCCGGCCCCCGGCATCACGCTGCCGTTCGGCATCACGATTCCGCTTCCGGCGCCGGCCCCCGCGCCCGCCCCGTAACGATTGTGTGATTCGCGAGTTCCGGCGCGCCGCTCCGGAACTCGCGTCTGACTTGCGTTTCCTTCAAATCCTGAGAGTTGGTCACGAAGGGGTAACAAGAAGGTCTCGGATAAGGTAACGTGACCTTCGTTGCATCACCCCGGTATCAACCGATGGCAATGGAGGGTCACCACACAGTGGGTCGTCACCGCAAACCCCCGGTCCCGAAAGTTCGCCGTGGATCGGTCATCGCATTGACCGGGCTCGTACCCGCCGGACTGGCCACAGTTACCGGAGCCGGCGACGGGAACATCGCCGACAAGCTCGCGGCTACCGTTCAGCACCAGCTGTCGAACGACAGCGAGGAACAGCTACCCAAGCCCGAGGCAGCCGTAATACCGGCCGCCGCACCGGAACCGCTGCTGCACGAGGCCAAACAGGTTGCGCCCGTTGGCCCTCCGGAGGTCAAGTCCGTCGCGCAGCCGGACGGCCGGGTGCCGTCGGCACGCGCCGCCGGGCCGCTCGGCATGCCGGGCGTCGCGCAGGACGCCTACGAGAACGCGGAACGCATTCTCGCCGTGGAGAATCCGACCTGCAATATGCCGTGGAACCTGCTGGCCGGCATCGGCCGGGTCGAATCCACCCACGGCTACGGCAAGATCGACGACAACGGCTATCCGCTCGAATCCGTCTACGGCCCGATCCTCGACGGCAGGCTGGCCGGGAACAACGTGGTCGCGACCTCCGACGGCGGCGACCTGGACGGCTTGTCCGGCAGCTACCGCCGCGCCGTGGGCCCCATGCAGTTCCTGCCCGAAACCTGGCGCAAGTACGCGGCCGACGGCAATGGCGACGGCGTCGCCGATCCGCAGAACATGTACGACGCCGCGCTCACCGCCGGCAAGTACCTCTGCTCGGGCGGCCTCGATATGCGTGATCCGGGCCAGCAGACCCGGGCCATCCTGCGCTACAACAACTCCATGGCCTACGTCGCGAACGTCATGGCGTGGGAGACCGCGTACGGCTCGGGAATCTCCCCGGCGGCCGCCGCGCTGCCTCGCATCTAGACCACGCCCCCACACCCGCCCCGGGTATAAGCGGAGGGCGAAAACGGCACGGCCGACGGCGCTCCTAGACTTGGGCGCATGCCAGTGGTTATGGAATCGGATGTGCGGGTCGCGCTCGCGAAGGTGATCGACCCGGAGATCCGGAAGCCGATCACCGAGCTGGGCATGGTGAAGAGCGTCGAGGTCGGCGCGGATAGCGGTGTCCACGTTGTGATCTACCTGACGACATCGGCCTGCCCGATGAAATCCGCCATCCAGGAACGGGTCACGAAGGCCGTCGCCGACGTGGCCGGAGTCGGCGCCATCACGGTCGAGCTGGACGTCATGAGCGACGAGCAGCGCACCGAACTGCGCCGCAAGCTGCGCGGTGACGCCGCGGAACCGGTCATCCCCTTCGCCCAGCCCGGCTCGCTCACCCGCGTCTACGCGGTCGCCTCCGGCAAGGGCGGTGTCGGAAAGTCCTCGGTCACCGTCAATCTCGCCGCCGCCATGGCCGCCAAGGGCCTCTCGGTGGGCGTGCTCGACGCCGACATCTACGGCCACAGCGTGCCCCGCATGCTGGGCACGGAGCAGCGGCCCACCCAGGTCGAGCGCATGATCCTGCCGCCCATCGCGCACGACGTGAAGGTCATCTCGATCTCCATGTTCACCCAGGGCAACACCCCCGTGGTGTGGCGCGGCCCGATGCTGCACCGCGCGCTGCAGCAGTTCCTGGCCGACGTCTTCTGGGGCGACCTCGACATCCTGCTGCTGGACCTGCCGCCCGGTACCGGCGACGTGGCCATCTCGCTGGCCCAGCTGATTCCGAACGCGGAGATCCTGGTCGTGACGACCCCGCAGCTGGCCGCCGCCGAGGTCGCCGAGCGCGCGGGCTCCATCGCCCTGCAGACCCGCCAGCGCATCGCCGGTGTCATCGAGAACATGTCCTGGCTCGATCTGCCCGACGGCACCCGCATGGAGCTCTACGGCGCCGGCGGCGGCCAGACCGTGGCCGACAACCTGACCCGTGCCATCGGCGCGAATGTCCCGCTGCTGGGCCAGATCCCGATCGAGCAGCAGCTGCGCGAGGCCGGCGACGAGGGCACCCCCATCGTGCTGCGCGCCCCGGAGAGCTCGTCGGGCAAGGCCCTGCTCGACATCGCCGACAAGCTGTCCGTCCGCCGTCGCGGCCTGGCCGGCATGTCCCTCTCCATCGACACCACCCGCCACCTGTAGCAATCACGATCAGGGAGCTCTCAGCGCGGAATTCGCCCGAATCCCGCGCCGAGAGCTCCCTGACTTTGTTCTCCCCTTGGGGGAGTGCGGAATTCGAGGGCGCGTTTCCGCCAGGGGTACGGGCGGACTGCGCTGCGGGCGGGCCCTAAGCTCGGGGCATGCTCACGATGCTGCTGTACGTGCTGATCGTCGGATTGGTCGCCGCGCTGCTGTTCCTGGTGGCCAGTGCGATCTTCGGGCGGTCGGAGGAGCTCGGGCCGCTGCCGGAGGGGACGACCGTCACCGTGCTGCCCGCGACGGGGATCAGCGGCCGCGATGTGCGGGCGCTGCGCTTCCAGCAGGTGTTCCGGGGGTACAAGGCGGGCGAGGTGGACTGGGCCCTGACCCGGCTCGCGGCACGCATCGACGAACTCGAGGGCGAACTCGCCCGCGCGACCGGAGCGGAGGCCGCGGCCGAGCCGACCGCCGAGCCCGGCACCAATTCGCAGTCCGGGCCGAGCGAGGCGGCGGTCCCCCAGATGCTTCCGGCCGAACCGGCCGTCCCGGCGGAGCACGGCGAAGAGCCGGGCGCGCGGTGACCGCGGACGCGAGCACCGACGGACTGATTCGGTGCGGATGGGCGGAGGGGTCCCGGCTTTATCGGGATTACCACGATCAGGAGTGGGGACGACCGCTGCACGGCGATGACGCGCTATTCGAACGAATGTGCCTCGAGGCGTTTCAGTCGGGGTTGGCGTGGATCACGATTTTGCGGAAGCGGCCCGCCTTCCGGACCGCATTCGAGGGCTTCGCGATCGAACGGGTGGCGGGGTTCGGGGATGCCGATGTGGAACGCCTCATGGCGGATCCCAGCATTGTTCGCAATCGGGCCAAAATACTGGCGAGCGTCCACAATGCGCGAGTTGCCCGCGATCTCGGCGAGAGCCTGGACGCCCTGCTCTGGTCCTATGCCCCGGCCCCGCGCACGCGCCCGCGGAGCATGTCCGATGTGCCCGCTGTCACAACCGAAAGCACCGCTCTCGCAAAAGAACTCAAGCGACGCGGGTTCAAATTCGTGGGACCCACGACCGCATACGCACTCATGCAGGCGACGGGGATGGTAGACGATCACATCGCCGATTGCTGGGTGAATGTCGGTACTCGCTGAACGCCACGACGGTCGGTTTTTGGAACTCAGGTACCCGCCCCGATCCGCGATAGGGAAGAATGGGCATGGTGTAGCCCGCCACATGCCGGCGGGCTGCCTGGTTGGTGACAACTGGAGTTCCATGAAAGTGCGCAGCAGACCGCGCAGATCTGGAGGGAGCAGAGGATGGCGGCCATGAAGCCCCGCACCGGGGACGGTCCCCTCGAGGCAACCAAGGAAGGGCGGGGAATCGTGATGCGGGTTCCACTCGAGGGTGGCGGGCGTCTGGTCGTCGAGCTCACGCCGGATGAAGCCGCGGCGCTCGGTGACGAACTCGTCAAAGTCACCAGCTGATCGATCGACTCGCCGGTGCCGGTGAGCCCAACTCCCGGGACTCTCAGGGGCTTCGCCCCCGAACCCCCTCGAGAATCCCGGGGGCTCCCAGGCTTACCGGTACCACGGTGAACAACTCATATCCCCACATAGTCGGCACTGCCGAGCCCTCCCCCGCGGAACGGCTCCTGGCCTGCGCCGACCTGCTGGCCTGCCCACAGTGCGGCCTGCCCCTCACGGCTCCCGTCGCCGACCCCGGAGCCGGCGACCCGCCCGCCCGAACCCTGCGCTGCCCGCACGGCCACAGCTTCGACCTGGCCAAGCAGGGCTACATCAGCCTCCTCACCGGCGCGTCCACCAAAATGACCGGCGACACCCCGGCCATGCTCGACGCCCGCACCGCCTTTCAAGCCGCAGGGCATTTCGCCCCCATTGCCGCCGCCCTGGCCGAGACCGTCGCAGCAGCCCTCCCTCACCGCGACGCCACCCCCCGCCCCGTAACTGATTCCGACACAGCAGTATTCGGAGCGGACTCCCCCACGGCTGCCACCTCGCCCACGCACCTACCCGCAGCCCGGCAACACGGTGGCGCCGCCGACCCGGCGAGCTCCCACATTCCACGCAAACCCGGCCCAGCCACGCCGACCCGGCATCGACGCCTCCGCCCCGGAACCCTCGCACCCGGAACGACCGTCACTGCGGCCTCCGCAGCACGACTCGCCACCACCCTCCTCTCCGCAGGCGGCGGCCCGGCACTGCTCGAGATCGGGGCGGGGACCGGGTATTACCTGGCGGCCGTGTTGGATGCCGTGCCGGGAGCCCGGGGAGTCGCCCTCGATGTGTCGAAGGCGGCGGCGCGGCGGGCGGCTCGGGCGCATGCGCGGGGCGGGTCGGTGCTGGCGGACGCGTGGCGGGGGCTGCCGGTGCGGGATGGCGTGATGGGGGCGGTGGTGTCGGTGTTCGCGCCGCGGAATGCGGACGAGGTGGCGCGGGTGCTGGGGGACGAGGGGCGGTTCGTGGTGGTGACGCCGACCTCGCGGCATCTGGGTGAGCTGATCGAGCCGCTCGGGATGGTGAGTGTGGATGCGGCCAAGGCGGATCGGCTCGCCGAATCGCTCGGGGAGCGGTTCGAGCTGGTGGGACACGATGCGGTCGAGTACACGATGGAGCTCTCGCACGAGGATGTGGCGAATGTGGCGGCCATGGGGCCGTCGGCGTTTCATGCGGTAGAGGGGCGGGCGGAACAGATTGCGGCCCTGCCTGATCCGATGCCGGTGACCGCGTCGGTCACGATCTCGGTGTATCGCCCACGCTGAGCCCGAGCGGTTCCGGAGGTTTCGGGCGGTTCGGGAGCAGGTCGAGGAGGTTGTGGACCAGGGGGCGGGTGTCGTCCGCCCGGGTGGCGATGTAAATCGTTGTGGCCGCGTCGGTTTCGGCGAGGGGGATGATGCGGACCGAGTCGGGGGCGGTGAAGGTGGCGCTGCGTGGGGCGATGGTGACGCCGAGGCCCGCGGCGACCAGGTAGAGGATGATGGTCCAGTTGGTGGCCTCCTGGACGATGCGGGGGCGGCGGCCGGATTCCAGGAGCGGCGCGAGATTCTGCTCGTAGGCGAGTCCGCCCGCGGCGCGCGGGAAGAAGACCAGCGGGTTCTCGGCGAGTTCGGCGCCGGTGAGGGTGGCGCGTCCGGCGTCGGGGTGGTCGGCGGGGAGGATCGCCACGAACGGCTCGGTCATGAGAGGGACGGTAACGGTGCCGGGTTGCTCGTCGGGGTCGCGGACGATGGCCATGTCGAGAGTGCCGTTGGCGAGGCGCTCCATCAGGTGGCTGGTGAACCCTTCGACCAGGTCGACCTGCACGAGCGGGAAGCGTTCGCGGAATTCGCGGACCCCGCGCAGCGGTTCGAGCGGCAGCACCGAGGGGACGAAGCCCAGGTAGAGCGTGCCCTGGCTGCCCTGGCCGATGCGGGTGACCTCGGCCAGGTCGCGTTCGGCGTGACCGAGCAGGGCGCGGGCGCGCTCGCGCAGCACGATTCCCGCGGCCGTGAGCGCGACGGTGCGCGAGGTCCGGTCGAAGAGCCGGGTTCCGAGCAGGATTTCCAGGCGCTGGATCTGCTGGGTGAGGGCGGGCTGGGCGATGTGCAGGCGGGCGGCGGCCCGCCCGAAGTGCAGTTCCTCCGCGACCGCCAGGAAGTAGCGTAGGTGCCGCAGCTCCACACCGGGGTTCATAAGTTGATCATATCGATCGCAGCTATCAAGTATTGGACGTTATGGTTCGACGTCCGACATGCTTTCCTGGTGACTCAGCAGACGGAAGCCCGCGCCCCGGAACTCGATTCGATCGTGGTCGCGCCGATGTCCTCGCCCGACGACGCCCGCGCCTTCAAGGACCTGAACCTGGAGTGGATCGAGACCATCTTCTCGGTCGAGCCCGCCGACCTGGCCACCCTCGACGATCCGCAGGCCATCGTCGATCACGGCGGCGAGGTGCTGATCGCCCGGCTGGACGGCGAGGCCGTCGGCTGTGTCGCCCTGGTCCAGGAGGAGCCGGGCGTGTTCGAGCTGTCGAAAATGGCCGTCTCGCCGCGCTTCCAGGGCCGCGGCATCGGCCGGGTGGTGCTGGCCACCGCCATCGAGCGGGTGCGCGATCTGGGCGCGACGGAGTTCTTCCTGGCCAGCAATGCGCGGCTGGCCAGTGCCGTGCACCTGTACGAGGCCATGGGTTTCGTGCACGTGCCGCCCTCGGAGCTGCCGCCCAGTCCCTATGACCGGGCCGATGTGTTCATGCGGTTTCCCCTGACCGCCTGAACCGGCGCCCGGCTATCCCTTGCGGACCAGGTCGTAGATGTGCGCGGTGTGCGCGGCGATCCGGTTCCAGTCGAAGGCGCCGATCGCCCGGTCGCGGCCGGCCGCCCCCATCGCGGCGGCCGTGACCGGGTCCGCCGCAACGGTGTTCACGGCGCGGGCCAGGCCGCGCTCGTAGTCCCGGGGCGCGGTCTCGTCGTAGTGGACCAGCCGCCCGGTCTCTCCGGGCACCACCACCTCCGGAATCCCGCCCACATCCGAGGCCACCACCGCGGTCCCGCAGGCCATGGCCTCCAGGTTCACGATGCCCAGCGGCTCGTACACCGACGGGCACACGAAAACCGTTGCGGCCGCGAGCACCTGCCGCACCAGCTCGGTGGGCAGCATCTCCTTGATCCAGAACACGCCGTCGCGATCGGCCCGCAACGCCCGCACCGACGCCGCCACCTCGGCCTCCATGGCGGGCGTGTCGGCGGCCCCGGCCAGCAGCACCAGCTGAATGTCCGGATCCAGATGCCGGGCTGCGGCCAGCAGATGCGAGACGCCCTTCTGCCGGGTGATGCGCCCGACGAATGCCGCGATGGGCCGCCCCTGGGACACGCCGAGTTCGGTGAGCACGTCCCGCGAGCCGGACGCGGGACCACCCGGATACCAGACGTCGGCGTCGATGCCGTTGTGCACCACATGGACTTTGGCGGGATCGATGTCGGGGTAGGCGGCGAGCACATCGGCGCGCATGCCCGCGCTGACCGCGATGACGGCGTCGGCGTGGGTCATGGCATTGTGTTCCGACCACGAGGACAGCCGGTAGCCCCCGCCGAGTTGCTCGGCCTTCCACGGCCTTCGCGGTTCCAGCGAATGCGCGGTCAGCACGTGCGGAATCCCGTACAGCTCCCCGGCCAGATGCCCCGCGAGCCCGGTGTACCAGGTGTGCGAGTGCACCACGTCGGCGAAGCTCGCGGCGTCGGCCATACGCAGCTGCGCGGACATCATCTGCAACGCGGAATTCGCCGCGTAGAGCATCGGATCCGGTTGGTGCACCACGGCATCCGCGCGCGCGACCCCCATGCAGTGCACGGTGACATCGCACAGCCGCCGCAACCGCGGCACAAGTTCGGTGACATGCACCCCCGCCCCGCCGTACACCTCCGGCGGGTATTCGCGGGTCATCATGGCCACTCGCAGTCCGCGAGCTCCGTCCGCGCGGTAACTCACCGGTCCAAACTAAACGTTAGCTCGCGGGCTAACCAACCGAGGTGGTCCGCAAGATCGCGATGAACACGGCACCAGCTGGACATTCCGTGTTCGGGCACAACCGGTAGTTTCAGGAGTGTGAGGAGCCAGCCGCACGTACTCGGGATCGTGCTCGCCGGTGGCGAGGGCAAGCGACTCTTTCCGCTCACCAAGGACCGCGCCAAGCCCGCGGTTCCCTTCGGCGGCGCGTACCGGCTCATCGACTTCGTGCTGTCGAATCTGGTGAATGCGGGTTACCTGCGCATTTGCGTACTGACGCAGTACAAGTCGCATTCACTGGACCGGCACATCTCCCAGACCTGGCGGCTGTCGGGCTTCGGCGGGGAGTACATCACCCCGGTGCCGGCCCAGCAGCGGCTGGGCCCGCGCTGGTACACCGGCAGCGCGGACGCGATCATGCAGTCGCTGAACCTGATCTACGACGAGGACCCGGAGTACATCGTGGTCTTCGGCGCGGACCACGTGTACCGGATGGATCCGGAGCAGATGGTGCAGGCGCACATCGACTCCGGGGCGGGCGTGACGGTGGCGGGCATCCGGGTGCCGCGCAGTACGGCGAGCGCCTTCGGCTGCATCGATTCCGACGAATCCGGCCGCATCATCGGCTTTCTGGAGAAGCCGGTGCATCCGCCCGGCACCCCCGACGATCCGAATGTCACCTTCGCCTCCATGGGCAACTACGTGTTCAGCACCAAGGTGCTGGTGGACGCCATTCGCGCCGACGCCGACGACAACGACTCCGACCACGACATGGGCGGCGACATCATTCCGAGCCTGGTGCGGTCGGGCGCGGCCGCGGTCTACGACTTCTCCACCAATGTGGTGCCCGGCGCGACCGAGCGCAGCCGCGGTTACTGGCGCGATGTCGGCACCATCGACGCCTTCTACGAGGCGCACATGGATCTGGTGTCGGTGGATCCGGTCTTCGATCTCTACAACAAGCACTGGCCGATTCGCGGTGCGGCCGAGAACCTGCCGCCCGCCAAGTTCGGCCGCGGCGGCCTGGCCCAGGAGTCGATCGTGGGCGCGGGCAGCATTCTGTCGGCGGCAACGGTGCGCAATTCGGTGCTGTTCTCGAATGTGCTGGTGGAGGACGGTGCGACGGTGGAGGGCAGTGTGCTCATGCCGGGCGCGCGGATCGGCCGGGGTGCGGTGGTGCGGCACGCCATTCTGGACAAGAACGTGGTGGTCACGGAGGGCGAGATCATCGGCGTGGACCGGGACCGGGATCGGGAGCGTTTCGCGGTGAGCAATGGCGGCGTGGTGACCGTCGGCAAGGGCATCTGGGTCTGACTACCAGGCGTTTCAATCCATCCGGCCGCGCGAGCGACACGGATAAGAGTGGACATCCGGCCGATGCTGGTCCGAAAATCTGTGCATGGAGCGCCGCCGCCGACGGGCCGCGCGGGAGGGATCACCATGCGCCGTCCGGCACGTGTCGTCACCGCCATCACCTGCCTCGCCTTGACCGCCCTGCTGTCCGGATGCGGTAGGTCCGGCACCCCGGTTCCCGGTGAGCTGGACGTCCGCACCCTGGACACCGGGTCCTATCCGGTGAACCGCTACACCTACGACCGCAACAACGGCGGCAAGGGCAACACCCTCGAGGGCATCCGCATGACCGCGGCCGTCGCCCCGGCGGTGAAGATCGACTCCCATCTCAATATCGGCCGCGGCGGCGTGGTGCTGTCCACGGTCGACGATGTGGTGAATGTCAGCCACCTGTCCTCGGCGGTCAAGAGCGTGCTGACCAACCGCGGCTTCGTGGCCGGTTTCGCGGCCAGCGGCTCGGACCGCGAGGACGTCAACGACAATCCGGATCCGAACGGCACCACCATCACCACCCGCGTGCTGCGATTCCCGTCCGCCGACAATGCCAAGCTGGCCGCCCGCGAACTCGAGGACGCCGACTTCAATGTCGCGCTGAACGTGAACCAGAAGCTCACCCTGCCCGACTACCCGGACGCCTACGCGCACTGGCGGCCGGGCGTGCCGAACATCGGGTTGACCATGGCGCGCAAGGACTTCGTGATCTCGTTGTTCATCCTGCGCCCCAGCGCCGATCAGAAGGATCTGCTGTCCTGGGCCAAGAAGACCCTCGACGCCCAGGCCCCGACGCTGGACGCCTTCCAGGAGACCCCGAACGACCAGATCTCGCAGCTGCCGGTCGATCCCGATCGCCTGCTGGCCCGCACCCTGGTGACCGACCGCGACCACAAGACCGTCGATCCCGACAATTTCGCGGTGTTCCCGGCCAATTGGCTCATCCTGCCCTCCGACGACATGGCCTACTGGACCAAGCTGGTGTCCGATGGCGGTGCCGACGAAATGTCCAGCGCCGACGGTAATTTCGTCATCCGGCTGCGAGATGGCAAGGCGAGCACGGATTTCGTGACCGGCATGATCAGCAACCTGCAGGAGTCCGCGACCAGCGGGCCGGACAAGGTGCCCGACGTCAAGTGCGTGCACCGCACCTCGGACAAGACGCCGAGCCGCTGCTACGTCAGCTACAAGCAGTACGTGGGCGTGGTGAACGGGACCAATGATTCCGACGCCCAGAAGAAGGCGGCCGCGCAGTACGCGCTGCTGGCCAACAGCCTGTAGCGGATCCGGTGCGGCGCTTCAGAATCGGAGGACGTCCGCGTCCAGCAGCCGCCAGGCGGCGGGCCGGGACACGGGACGGTGCGACCGCTCCTCGTGCGGCTGGGGAGTGACATCGGCCGGCGCTCGATCCCCGGCGCACCGGCAATCCGGCTCCGCTGCCGCGCAGTCCTTGTCGCAGGCGTCCGGGCGCACCGCGGCCGCGCTACGCGAGACCGCGTGCCCGGTGCGGGTGCGCCCGCTGCGCGGCGAACTGTCGTCACGGAACCAGTAGTCTCGAAAACCGAACGGCTGCAGCAGCGCTCGCAGGAAGGCCGCGCCGTCCTCGGGCAGCACGGTGCGGTTCTCGCCGAGAATGTCGACGCCCTGGTGGTACCAGACACGGGCGACCAGTCCTTCGACCGGGTCCACCGTCCGGAAGGTGGCGCGACCGTCCGCGGCGAGCCGGAATTCGGCGATGCGCCGCCACTGCCCGGCCTCGCGGAAGTACAACCCGACCACGGCCGGGATCCGCTGCCCCATGGGTACCCCCACTCGTCGAACTATTCCCGTGGAGTATCCGCGCCGACGGTCCGGAAACCTCGATACGACCGTTCAGTTCGGATACCCGGGTACCGGAGTTCGCGCACCGCAGAACGGTTCACACGTACTGGTCGTCGTCGGCACGTACCGCGACGCGTGGTCGTCGAAACGGGCTCCGCTGACCAGTAGCAGTACCAGCAGCCCCACGCAGATGATGCTGCCGAAGAAAACCAGTGCGGGCCAGAGCCATCCGGCCGGTAGGTGTACCCCGAGGGCCAGTCCCTCGAACATATCCCCCACCTCCTAGCAAAAATCGATCCCCCTCTGCTGTACCACCGCGTCACCACGCGAATCCAGACCTCAGCACTGCCCCTGCACCGCCCACCCTGCCCGATCGCCGTACCCGCACCGGCAACTGAGGATTCGCCGGCGACGGAACGCGGCGCTACCCGGCACACCGGGTCACCGCGAACACCCGCACCGGCGGGTCCGGTGCGGGCGGTCGCGGAGGTGTCGCGCTAGGCGGATCGGAGGTCGCGGCGGCGGAATGCCATGAGCCCCACCGTGATCAATGCCACGTCCACGAGTACGAGCACCACCAGCGGGGTGGCGGTGAACGCCTCGCCGGGCACCTTCGGGGCGTGCTCGAACGGGTTCAGATCGCGGAACCACTGGGGTGCGCCCGCGAGCGAGCCCAGCAGGAAGACCGCGATGGCGGCGGTGAGGAAACCCCACGCCACGGTCGACCAGCGTGGCAGCAGACCGAACAACAGGACGGTGATGGCGGTGAAGGTCCACACCGCAGGCACCTGCACCAGCGCGGCCCCCAGCACCTGACCGGTCTTCTGACCGACGTCACCGGCGGCGCGACCATAGATCAGGCCGCCGAGCAGGCCCGACACCGCGAGCGCCAGGGCGGGTCCGAGCAGGGCGAACGTCAGATGCGAAGCCACCCAACGGGTTCGGGAGACGGCGCCGGTGAGCACGGCTTCCGCGTGCGCGGTGCTCTCCTCGGAGTGCAGCCGCAGCGCCGCCGACACCGAGTAGGCCGCCGCACCCAGCGCGACCATGGTGAACGCGTAGCTGATCAGCGACTTCTCCAGCGATTCGGAACCGCCCATGCGGGTGATCAGATCGCGAATGGTCTGGCTGCTACCCAGTTGCTTGCCGACGCCGTTCGTCACGCTGCCGATCATCAACCCGTACAGCCCGAGTCCGACCGTCCAGGCCAGCAGCGTCCCGCGCTGCAGCCGCCAGGCGAGTCCGAGCGGGCCGCGCAGCGCGGGCCCGGCCACGAGTGCGCCCGACCGCTCCGCGATCAGGCCGGCACCGGTATCCCGGTGCGCCAGCAGGTAATACGCGACGATGGTCAGCACGGTCGCGGTGAGCAGGTGCAGCAGCAGCACCGCGAAGTGATCGCCCGCGAACGCCCGCACCTGCAGCGACCAGCCCTGCGGGGCCAGCCAGGTGAGCGGGCTGGTCGGGCCCGCCGCGGCACGCACGTCACCGACTGCGCGCAGCGTGTACGTCACACCCAGCACCGCGAAGGCGATACCGCGCGCCACGCGGGCGCCGGCCGACAGCTGGGCGGCGATCGCGGCCACCGAGGCGAACACGATGCCCGACCCGGCCAGCGCCAGACCGAAGGCCAGCGAGCCGGAGCGCGGCACGGAAGTGCTCGCGATGCTGGCGAATCCGATCAGCCCGGTGGCCAGCGCGCCACCGTAGGCCACGATCAGCGCCGCGGTCAGTCCGGCGAACCGCCCGACCCGCGTCGAGGCCAGCAGTTCGGTACGCCCGGTCTCCTCGTCGGCCCGGGTGTGCCGGATGACGGTCAGGATGGTGGCCACGCCTATGAGCGTGAAGAACATCCCGGCCTTCCAGACGCCCGAGGCGCCGAGGCTGGTGTTGTAGATCGGCCCGTACATCGCCAGTTCGGCAGGGTTCGACAGGATGCCGTCGGCGAAGCCTTGGAAGTCGGCGGGCGTGTGGTAGATCTTCTCGAGGCTCTTGATGTACACACTGCCCAGCGGCAGCGACAGCAACAGCACCCACAGCGGCAGAATGATCCGGTCGCGCCGCAGATACAGCCGCAGCAGCTGCCAGGTCCCGGTGAAATCCCCCGCGAATAACGGCGTTTCGAACGCGCGGGGCGCGGTGGCGGTGACCGCGGTCATTTCGACACCCGCTCGCGCTCGTCGGCCGGAGCCCGACCATCGAGCGAATAGTGGCGCAGGAACAGCTCTTCCAGCGTCGGCGGCTGGCTGACCAGGCTGCGCACACCGGCGTCGCCGAGCACCCGGATCAACTCACCCAGGTGTTCACTGTCCACCTGGGCGTGCAGGGTATTGCCCTCGACGCTGATGTCCTCGACTCCCGGGATGCGGCTGAGATCGCCTGGGCTGCCGACCATTTCGGCGGTGATGGAGGTGCGCGAGAGATGCCGCATCTGGGCCAGCGTGCCGGTCTCGACGGTCTTGCCCGCCCGGATGATGGTCACCCGCTCACACAGCCGCTCCACCTCGGACAGAATGTGGCTGGACAGCAGCACCGTGGTGCCGCGCGCCACCGCCTCGGCCACGCACTCGTTGAACACCTGCTCCATCAATGGATCCAGGCCCGAGGTCGGCTCGTCCAGCAGGAACAGCCGGGCGTTCGACGAGAACGCCGACACCAGAGCCACTTTCTGCCGGTTGCCCTTGGAGTAGGTGCGCGCCTTCTTGCTCGGATCCAGCTCGAAACGCTGGATCAGCTCGGCGCGGCGATCCTGATCGATCCCGCCGCGCATGCGCGCCAGCAGATCGATGGTCTCACCGCCGGACAGCGACGGCCACAGCGTGACATCGCCCGGGACATAGGCGATGTCGCGGTGCAGCGCGACCGCGTCCCTCCACGGATCCCGGCCCAGCACCACGGCCTCACCGGAGGTGCGCGACAGGATGCCCAGCAGGATGCGGATGGTGGTGGACTTCCCGGCCCCGTTCGGCCCGAGGAAACCGTGCACCTCGCCCTCGGCGACCTCGAGGTCGAGACCGTCCAGGGCTCGCACCTGCCCGAAGTTCTTGTGCAGATCCCGGACTTCGATCACGAGATTGGCAGGAACGTTCATCGAATCTCCTTGTAGGAAAACGACGTTGATGGGTTATTGCTCAGTACTGGTCAATGCGTCCAGCGCCGTGGAATCGGCGAGCATGCCGTGGGTGTAGATCTCCAGCGCGGGCAGCATCATCCGGTCGGCGTATTCGCGCAGCGCCTTGCGGAAGTCGATGGGCCCCGGCTGTTCGGCCGCGTAGAGCTGCAGGAACATCATCATGCCGCCGCCGTTGT
This sequence comes from Nocardia sp. NPDC059236, assembly GCF_042754085.1. Lineage (NCBI taxonomy): Bacteria > Bacillati > Actinomycetota > Actinomycetes > Mycobacteriales > Nocardiaceae > Nocardia > Nocardia sp. NPDC059236. Next base: position 209,446 of record NZ_JBHZAF010000007.1, on the reverse strand, counting down.
TGGTGGCCACGTAACGCGCGGTGGCCCGCACGTCGCGCATCGGCTTGATGGACCCGCCCGCGACGCCCGCGCGCAGGTACTGCTCGGTGTCCTCGACCATGTGCTCGAAGAAGGTCTTCATCAGCGACCCGCCCGCCTGGAAGCTGCGCATCAGGTAGGCCATGCCCGGGGCGAACTCCTCGATCTCGGCCAGCTGGCGCATGAGCCCGCCGGGCGAGGGGTTCTCGATGTACTCCATCTTGGCGGCCCGGATCGTTTCCCGGACCCACTCGTCGCACGCCTCCCGCAGCCCGTCCTTGGACCCGAAATGGTGATTGACCAGCCCGGCAGAGACTCCCGCCGCGGCCGCGATGGCCCGCACGCCGACCCCGAACCCTTGCTCCCCGAACACGGTGATCGCGGCGTCGCGAATCCGGGCCCGGGTTGTCAGATCGTCGGTTGAACGCATGTTTAATACCTTAAACACGTGTTCAAGCGGAAGGCAAGGGCCTTTCGGCTCGAGTCGAGAGGATTTACGAAATCCAGACGTCCGGGCACTTCGTCACCGGAGACTTTCCGCGCCGGGAAAGTTCTCCGACCACAGTTGTCGACACGCGGACTATCGCCGCGCGGAACGCCACGGCGGAATCGAATTCCACACCGGGCGTTGAGTTTTCACCCGCGCGAAGCGCAGAACCTCACCCGCGCAAGGCGCAGAATCTCACCCACGCGCAGCGCAGAGCAGCCCGTCGCCGACCGGGATCAGCACACTCGTCAGATCCGGATCCTCGGCGATCGCGCGGGTCGCCGCCCGCACGGCCATGGTCTGCGGGTCGCGCTGGGCGGGGTCCGGAACCCGGCCCCCGAGCAGGGCATTGTGCAGCAGGATCGCGCCGCCGTCCCGCAGCAGCCGAACTGCCTGCGCCACATACTGCGGGTGCTCGAGCGGCGCGGCATCGATGAAGACCAGGTCGTAGGCCCCATCGGCGAGCCGCGGCAGCACATCCAGGGCCCGACCGTTGATGAGCCGGGTGCGCGCCGGCGCGATCTCGGCCGACCGGAACGCCTCGCGGGCCGCGCGCTGATGCTCGGGCTCGGAGTCGATGGTGGTCAGGGTGCCGTCCTCGCGCATGCCGTCCAGCAGCCACAGCCCGCTCACCCCGGCCCCGGTGCCGACCTCGACCACGGCCCGCGCCCCGAGCAGCTGGGAATACATGCTGAGCAGCGCGCCGACCGCCGGCGCGACCGGGGCCGCGCCGAGTTCGAGGGCGCGCTCGCGCGCACCGACGAGGATGTCGTCCTCGGCGACGGATTCCTCCACGTAGGCGAGGTTGCGCTGCAGGTTCTGTGCCGCGGGAGTCTGGCTCACGAAGTAGAGGCTAATGGCGATACACCGGTAAGGCGTGGCGGTGACCGGCTGGTGTGGCGATTTTTCTCAGGTGTCCCTCAGCCTCTGCATACAGCGGCCTCATCACGACCCGCCAGAGTAGTGCTCACGCCAGGCCAGCGACCGCGGGCTCGGAATCGGGAACAGCTGATCCAGCAGATTGGTTGTCCTCGATATCGGGTCCACGGTCCCGAGTAGGAGGTAACCCCATCCACATGGTCGACGCGGCGCGTGAACACGCCAACACTCTGCACCCGCAGATCAAGCCGCTGGACAGCGACACCACGCTGGACAGCGACCTTCTCCTGTCCCCCGCCGACGACGAGGCCGCCCTGTCCGGGACCGCAGCCTTCGACGCCACCGGCGATCGCTCCGTCATGCCGACCTGGGACGAGCTGGTCCGCGAGCACGCCGATCGCGTGTATCGCCTGGCCTACCGCCTCACCGGTGATCCGCAGGACGCCGAGGATCTGACCCAGGAAACCTTCATCCGGGTCTTCCGGTCCCTGCAGAACTATCAGCCCGGCACCTTCGAGGGCTGGCTGCACCGCATCACCACCAACCTGTTCCTGGACATGGTCCGCCGTCGCAACCGCATCCGCATGGAGGCGCTGCCGGAGGACTACGACCGGGTGCCCTCCGAGGGCCCGGATCCCGAGCAGGCCTATCACGACGCCAATCTGGATCCGGATCTGCAGTCCGCGCTGGACTCGCTGGCCCCGGAGTTCCGCGCCGCGGTCGTGCTCTGTGACATCGAAGGGCTGTCGTACGAGGAGATCGGCGCGACGCTGGGCGTCAAGCTGGGTACCGTGCGCAGCCGCATCCACCGAGGACGTCAGGCACTGCGCGAGCACCTCGAGCATAATGGGATTGAGCGGCGATTCGCCGCCACCGAAAACGTCGGGTGAGCCGCGGGCACTGCGCCCGCGCTTCCTGGACACCACGCCCGCGGGCAGGTGTCGCCCGAACAGCTCGAGTCGTCCGGAAGGGTGTGCAGCGTATGAGTGGCGAGGACCGACCGCACCGTCGTCCCCCGCGTTTCGCCCCCACCGAGCACCTGGCCAGTGAGGCCATCGCCGCCTATGTGGACGGCGAGCTGCGGATGAACGCGTACCTGCGTGCCGCCCACCACATTTCCGTGTGCCGCGAGTGCGCGGCCGAGGTGGATGCCCAGCAGCAGGCCCGGATCGCGCTGCGGCAGTCCTCGGATCAGATCTCCGCGCCGCTGAGCCTGCACGACACGCTCAGCCGGATTCCGCGGGCGTTGCTGCAGGAGTGCGGCAATCACCAGACTCCCGACCCCGCCGACCGCGATCGGGGTCCGCTTGCGCGCGGCATGAGTTCCTTCGGCCTGCGCCAAGATTCGTTCGACAGCAGGCGGTGGACCTCGTGGTGGCGCAAGTAGAGTCCATAGCGTGACCACCGAATCGAAGAACACGGGCCCGGGGCCCGAGCGGGATGCGGTTTCCGATTCGGCGGCCAATCGGGGGAACCTGAGGCCGTCGGACGCACCGGTGCTGGGGCCGCGGCCGGTCCTGCGGCCACATGTGGACACCCATACCGCGCGTGCCTTCCGCCGCCCGAACGGTCAGCACGGCTCGTTCGCCGCGCGACCGAAGGGTGCCGCCGGGGTCGCGCCGCACGGGGATACCGAGATTCAGAATCGCCCGCCGGACGCGGTGCTGGCGGAGGCGTTCGGCCGTCCGGAGGGATCGACCGACCTGCTGCAGCGGGACCCGGAGGCAAAGACCGAGACGACCGCCCCGGCCGCGCCCGCCGATCCGTGGCGGGACCCGAATTCGGCCGCGCGCCTGGGCACTCCGGCCGTGGCGCAGGCCCGGCCGCAGGCGCTGACGCCCGGACCCAAGCTGGGTGCGCGGGAGGTGCTGTTCGGTGGCCGGGTGTCCTGGCAGGCGCTGGCACTGCTCGCGGTCATCGCGGCGGTCATCGGTTTGCTCGGCGGGTTCGTCGGGGCGTTCACCGGCTCGTCGGCCTCCGCGCTGACCTCACGCAAGGTGGCGCTGCAGTCCGCTCCCGCACCCAGCGAATCGCACAACCAGATCACCAAGGTGGTCAATGCCGTCATGCCCGCGGTGGTCACCGTCCGGGCGTGGCTGGGCGACACCGGATCCACAGGGTCGGGCGTGGTGATCGACGGGGCCGGCTACATCGTCACCAACAACCACGTGATCTCGCTGGCCGCCAATGACAAGTCGGGCAAGGCCAAGCTGGACGTGGTGTTCTCCGACGGCTCGCGGGTGCCGACCCAGATCGTGGGCCGCGACACCAAGTCGGACCTGGCGGTGCTCAAGGTCGACGTGAAGAACCTGTCGGTGATCCAGCTCGGCAATTCCAATGACGTGCAGGTCGGCGACGACGTGCTGGCCCTGGGTTCGCCGCTGGGCCTGGAGAAGACGGTCACCTCCGGCATCGTGTCGGCGCTGCACCGGCCGGTGAAGGTGGGCGGCGAGGGCACCGACACCGATGCCACCCTCGACGCCGTGCAGACCGACGCCGCCATCAACCACGGCAACTCCGGTGGCGCGCTGGTGGATATGCAGGGCCGGCTGATCGGCATCAACTCGGCCATCAAGTCCGAGAGCGGCGGTTCGGTGGGCCTGGGCTTCGCGATTCCGGTGGATCAGGTCAAGCGGATCTCACAGGCATTGATCCGCGACGGCTCGGTGCACCACCCGCGGCTGGGAGTCAGCGCCAAGACCAAGATCGTCGCCAATGACGTGATGAGCGGCGCGGCGGTGGCCGATGTGCAGGCCGGTAGCCCGGCGGCCAAGGCGGGCATCGTGGAGGGCGACGTGATCGTGAAGGTCGGCGATCGCGATGTGTCGGGTCCGGAGGAACTGACGGTTGCGGTGCAGTCGCACGAGATCGGGCAGACCGTGACGGTGCGCCTGATTCGCGACGGCCGCGAGGTCGATGTCCCGGTCACCCTGGAATCGGACTGATGGACACCACCTGAAAATCGGACTGATGGACACCAACTGAAAAATAGAACGACCCAGAGTTCGCGGCCCGCCCCGGTCTGGACTGACGGAGCGGGGGAGCGAAGCGGAGGAGCGGAGGAGGGAAGACCGGGGTAACAGGGCCGCGAACCGCCTGGAGCGAAGCGGAAGGCAAAATAGACACTGTGTTCAGCAATATCGGCTGGGGCGAGATGCTCATTCTGCTCGTCGCCGCACTTGTGATTCTGGGTCCGGAGCGTCTGCCCGGCGCCGTTCGCTGGACCGCGCACGCTCTCAAACAGGCGCGCGATTACGCTACCGGCGCGACTCAGCAATTGCGCAGTGAGCTCGGCCCGGAATTCGACGAGATCCGGAAACCGTTGGAGCAGTTGAACGAACTGCGCAGTATGAATCCGCGATCCATGGTCACCAAACACCTGCTCGACGGGGACGATTCGATCCTGAACAGCTTCAATGACCTGACCAGTTTCGACAAGCCGGTGAGCTCCCCGAACAGCGGAAACGGTTACACCAACAGCGGATCCGGCCCGGTTTCGATGCCGAAGGAACAAAAACCGCTGGAGCGCAACGAACGTCCGCCGGTGGATCCGGACGCCACTTGAGATCAAATATGTCGAGCGTACTTGACGCATGATGCTGTCCAGCTATCTAGACTGCGCACATGTCGGCCGACGAGGTGGCCCGGGTATTCGCGATCGAGGACAAGGTCGAACGCCTGAAAGCCGCCACCGAAGGCGTGGCAGCCGCGCAGCAGCAGATCAATGAGCTGACTCGCATCCGCCGCGCCGTCATCCGCGAACTGCATGCCGAGGGCTGGACGTTCGCGAGAATAGGTGCGGCCGCGGGACTTTCCCGCGCCCGCATTCACCAGGTGAGTACTCAAGGGCCAGTACCGGAAGGTTTGTTCTTCGGGCACGGGCCGCTCACCATCCTCACCCCGGACGTTCGCAGCACGACGCGCGCCATCGCCCTCGTGGGTGCGCCCGATGCCGCGGCGCCGCACCGGCTGGTCGAGCTACTGCGGGAACTCGGCTTCACCGCCAATGTCCAGCGCTTCCTGCCGGGCCGTCCACTCGACCTCGACCGGGACGGCCTGATCGTGCTCGGCGGGCCCGAATTGTCGCCCAGTCTGCGGTATCTCGTGGCCGCGGACCCGCGCCTGCGCCGCACGGTGGCGCGCGCCGGGCGGGTACGCCGGGGCATCGAGGACCGGGCCGCCCGCCGCGTCTACCGCCCGGGCGGCACCGAGCCCTACGACATCGCCTACCTGGCCCGCCTCCCCCGCCCGGACGGCAAGGGCAGCGTGCTGGTCATCGACGGCCTGCACCCGCCCGCCTCGCTGGGCGCGATCCGGTTGCTGGCAACCAGACTCGCGACCCTGCACGAGCGCGCGAGCACCCATCCGTTCTCGGCGGTGGTCGGTGTCCGGTACGACCGCTCCACCGGCGAACCGATCGAGGCCGACCTGCTGACGCCGATCTACCGCCACGACCGCTAGCCGGATCCATGGCCGACATGATGGCGCGCAACGGAATCCAGCGAGGTGGCGCGGGCGAGGGCAGTGCGCCGCCGCCCGGCCCCTCGCGGTCAGGCGGCAGCCTCCTCCGGGCGGAGGGTGTTCATCGGGGGTCGGTCGGCCAGCGAGACTTCGGTGGCGTGGGCGATGAATTCGCCTGCGACCATGGGGAACTGGGTCAGGGCCGCGCCGGAGTCCTGAATTCCGCTGCGGCCCAGGACGGTGCCCAGGATCTGGCGGCTCATGACGCCCAGGTCGGCCAGCGGGCGATTGCGATGCTGGCGGACGCCGAGATTGACCTGGCCGATGCTGGACAGGCCCAGCATGTCGTAAGTGTCGAGCAGCAGCCCGATTTCGACGCCGTAGCCCGGCGCGAACGGTACCGAGGTGAGCAGTTCGCGGGTACCGGCGTACTCACCGCCCAAGGGCTGCAGCACATTCGACAGTTCGGGCCGCAGCGCGGCCAGCAGCGGGCGGGCCACCAGTTCGGTGACGCGGCCGCCGCCGTGGTGGTCCACCGATTCGCCGGTGCGCAGCGGGCGGCGGTAGTACGCCTTGACCAGGTGCATGCCGTCGACGGTGAGCAGCGGGCCCAGCAGCCTGGGGACGAAGTTGGGGTCGGGGTCGATGAGGTCGGAGTCCACGAAGGCGATGATGTCGCCGCTGGTGACCGCCAGCGAGCGCCACAGGCATTCGCCCTTGCCGGGTACGGGGTCGAGTTCGGGGACGGCTTGTTCGCGGGTCACCACGGTGGCTCCGGCCGCCTGTGCACGGGCGGCGGTGGCGTCGGTGGACCCGGAGTCGAGGACGACGAGTTCGTCCACCAGCGTGCCGAGCAGGGGCCGGATGCTGGCCACCACGGCGGCGACGGTGGCTTCCTCGTTGAGGGCGGGCAGCACCACCGAGACGGTGCGGTCGCCCTTGGCGGCGGTGAGTTCCGCCACCGTCCAGTCGGGGCTGTCGAAGGTGTTGGTGTTCACCCAGTCTGTTTTCATGCGAGACCTCGCAGGGTACGGGCGGGTGGGCGGTGACCCTGGATGGCGGCGATCATGTCCACCACCCGGCGGGTATGAGCCACCTCGTGCACTCGAAAGACGCGAGCACCCGCGGCGGCCGACCAAGCAGTCGCTGCCAATGTGCCCTCCAATCGTTCGGACAGCTCGACGACACCAAGAGTCTCTCCGATGAAATCCTTATTGCTCAGCGCCATCAAGACGGGCCATCCGGTTTTCACAAGAACGTCTATCGCACGCAACAATTCGAGCCCGTGATAGGTGTTTTTGCCGAAATCATGGGTCGGATCGATCAAAATCGAGTCCTTGGCCACCCCTGCCGCCGCAGCATTTTCGGCCGCGGCCACCACCGTCTCGGTGACCTGGGTCACCACATCCGTGTACCGGACCCGGTGCGGACGGGTCCGCGGAATCGCACCCCCGGTGTGTGAGCACACAATTCCTACGCCCAGTTCGGCGGCGACGCCGACCAGATCCGGGTCCGCCCCCGCCCAGGTGTCGTTGATCAGATCCGCGCCCTCGGCGACCGCGGCCCGGGCCACGTCGGCACGCCAGGTGTCCACACTGATGAGCAGATCCGGGTAGCGCTCGCGGATGGCCGCCACGAACGGCACCACCCGGCGGGCCTCCTCGACGTTGTCCACCTCGGCGCCCGGACCGGCCTTGACCCCGCCGATATCGACCAGATCCGCGCCCTCGGCGACGGCCCGGTCGACGGCCCGCATAGCGGCCTCGTCGCTGAACGTCGCGCCTCGGTCATAGAAGGAGTCCGGCGTCCGGTTCACGATCGCCATGACAAGCGCCCGATCCGTCGCCACCGGCTTCCCGCACAATGTCGGCAACGGCGCACACATGCCCTCGACTGTACCGAGGGCTGTGGCACCGCTGCTGGGCAGCCGACCGGAACCGGGCTCCGACCGGCTGCTGTTCAGTTGCCGGGCGCGCGCCCCGCGGCGACGTCGGCGGCGTATTCGGAGTACGCGGGAACGTAGCCCTCGGTGCGGCCCGCGAGGACGTAGAGGGTGCTCTCGTCGTCGGGGGTGTAGCCCTGCTTGCGCAGTTCCACCTTCCGGTTCTTGAAGGTGGAGGTCTGCTCCAGCTCCGGCACCACGCGGATGAACAGCGGCACGGCGTAGGTCGGCAGATGGTCGTAGAGCACCTTGGCGGCGACCTTGCCGTCGAAGTGCCCACCCTCGTGCAGCGTCACCGCGGCCATGCCCGCCTTGCCGTCGGTGCCCGGGATGTCGACGCCGAAAACGACCGCCTGCGTGACGGAGTCGATGCCGTCGAAGGCGCCCTCGACCTCGGTGGTGGCGACGTTCTCGCCCTTCCAGCGGAAGGTGTCGCCGAGGCGGTCCACGAACGCGATGTGGCCCCAGCGCTGGTCGCGCACCAGGTCCCCGGTGTCGAACCAGCAGTCGCCCGGCTCGAAACCGTCTCGCACGAGCTTGGATTCGGTGGCGGAGGCGTCGGTGTAGCCGTCGAAGGGCGAGCTCGTGGTGACCTTGGCGAGCAGCAGCCCGACCCCGCCCGGCGGCACCCGGCGCAGGCGGCCGTCCGGGTGGCGCAACGCCCTGCCGGTGGCGTCGTCGTATTCGACGATGGCGAAGGGCAGCGGGGTGAAGCCGGCGGTCCGGGCAACCGAGAAGGCGTTGATGAAGGCGACGTTTCCCTCACTGGCCCCGTAGAACTCGACGATCCGCTCGATGCCGAAGCGCTGCTGGAACTCGTCCCAGAGCTCGGACCGCAGGCCGTTGCCGACGCAGAGCCGGACGGTGTGCGCGCGGTCGGCGGGCTTGGCCGGCTGATTGAGCAGGTAGCGGCACAGCTCACCGATGTAGATGAAGGCGGTGGCCTGACTGGCGATGGCCTCGTCCCAGAAGCGGGTGGCCGAGAACTTCCGGCCCAGCGCGAAGGTCGCACCGCCCGCGATCACCGAGGACAGCGCCACCGTGAGCGCGTTGTTGTGGTACAGCGGCAGACAGCAGTACAGCGTGTCCCGGCCGTCGAGCCGGACGCCGAGCCCGCCGATGCCGGCCATGGACTTGGTCCAGCGCAGGTGGGTCATGACGCTGGCCTTGGGCAGCCCGGTGGTGCCGGAGGTGAAGATCAGGTAGGCGCGTTCCTTGGCGGTGATCTGTTCGGTCACAGCGGGATTCGAGGCGTCGGCGGTGCGGGCCTCGGCGGCCAGCTGCTCGGACCAGAGCAGGGCGGGCCGGGCCTCGGTGAGGGTGTCGAGGGCATCGGCGCACTCCTCACCGATCACGTCGAGCACCGAGTTCAGCAGCCCGAAGCTGTGCTGCAGCACCACGTCCCGCTGATTGTGGTTGAGCAGGCCCGCGGTGGCGCCGAGTTTCACGGTGGCGAGCACGGTGAACAGCGCCTCGGCGCGATTGACCATCAGGATGCCGACCACGTCGCCGCGCTCGACCCCGTGCGCGGCGAGCACCTTCGCGTACCGGTTGACCTCGGAGTTGGCCTCGCCCCAGGTGTACACGCGCCCTTCGAATTTCAGGAAGGGCCGGTCCGGGTGCCTGGCCGCGCCGCGCTGGAAGAACAGCCCGATGGACGCCTTGTCGCCGGATTTCACCAGCATGTGCACGACATTGCGGAGCATGCCGGGGGCCTGCATCGCCATGCCGGGCAGACCGCGGACCAGGTCGAGCAGGCTCACCGTCGAACGGACATCGGTATTCACTTCGCTGTGCTCCTCGCGCTCACGTCCCCCGATGCCCACCCTTACCGATTCGCCCGATCTTGTCGAGTGAAACCAGCTGGTTTCTCAACGGCCGGGGCGCAGCGCCTCGAACGCGGAGTCGAAGTCCTTGGTCACCAGCACCCGATCGATCGCTTCGCGGCCCGTGTACCCGCGCAGCCGCAGCCCCTCGACCCACTTGAACAGGCCCGCGTAGTGGTCCTGCGGATCGAGCACCACCACCGGCTTGGCATGCACGCCCAGGTAGGCCCCGGTCCAGGTCTCGAAGAGTTCCTCGAGCGTGCCGATGCCGCCGGGCAGCGTCAGGAAGGCGTCGGCGCGGTCGTCCATGACCTGTTTACGCTCGCGCATGGTGTCGGTGACGATCAGCTCGTCGGCGTCGGTGTCGGCGACCTCGCGGTGCACCAGCTTCTTGGGGATCACCCCGACGGTCCTGGCCCCGGCGGCCCGGGCCGCCTGCGCGACCGCGCCCATCATGGACACATTGCCGCCGCCGGACACCAATTGCCAACCGCGACGGCCGATCTCGTCGCCCACCCGGGTGGCCAGATCGAGCGCCACCGGATCGTCCACGCTGGCCGAGCAGTACACGCAGACCGCGTAGGCGGTGCTCACCACTGATCCTCCACGCCCGCCTCGTCCAGCTCGCGGCGCGCGTGCGCGGCCTCCACCACGATCCGCACCACCTCGTCCACGCTGTCCGTGATGTGCAGCAGCCCCAGGTCGCCGGGGGCGACCTTGGCCGTGCCGAGCAGCGAGTCGCGCATCCAATCCATCAGTCCCGCCCAGTATTTGGTGCCGAACAGGATGATCGGGAAGCGGGTGATCTTGCGGGTCTGCACCAGGGTCAGCGCCTCGAACAGTTCGTCGAGGGTGCCGAAACCGCCGGGCAGGCAGACGAATGCCTGGGCGTACTTCACGAACATGGTCTTGCGCGCGAAGAAGTACCGGAAATTGATGCCGAGGTCGACCCACTCGTTGAGGTGCTGCTCGAAGGGCAGCTCGATACCGAGACCGATGGAGTATCCGCCCGCCTCCGACGCGCCCCGGTTGGCCGCCTCCATGGCGCCCGGTCCGCCGCCGGTGATGACCGCGAAACCGGCTCGGGCCAAGGCACTTCCGATGGCCATGCCGGCCTGGTACTCGGCCGACTCGGCGGGGGTGCGGGCGGAGCCGAAGACCGCCACCGCGGCCGGCGCCTCCGCCAAAGCGCCGAAGCCCTCGACGAATTCGGCCTGGATGCGCAATACACGCCAGGGGTCGGTGTGCACCCAGTCGGCCGGCCCGCGCTCGTCCAGCAGATGCTGATCGGTGGTGCCTATCCCCTTCTTGCGATCCCGCCGCAGCATGATCGGCCCGCGGAATCGTGGCGTCTTAGGCGAACGCACACCCTCGTACTCGGCGTCAGCAGACATGCAGCCAACCGTACAGGGAGCGGGTGACCCCCGCCGGTCGCTCGATCAGCGGGGTGTTGAACAACTGCTCAGTCTTTGGCGCCGGTGAGGTAACTGCGCAGCATCGACGTCACCTGGGTGATCTGGTCGACGGGCAGATGCTCGTCGCGCTTGTGGGCCAGATTCGGGTCGCCCGGGCCGAAATTGACCGCGGGGATGCCGCGGGCGGCGAACCGCGAGACATCTGTCCAGCCGTACTTGGCGCGGACGCCGCCGCTGCCGTGCACGTGCGCGATCTCGATGAGGTCCTTGGCGGCAGGATTGGACAGGCCGGGCAGGGCGCCGGGCGCGCCGTCGGTGCGCTCGAAATCCAGTTCCAGACCGGCGAATACCTCACGCACGTGCTCGGTGGCCTGGTCCAGGGTGCGGTCGGGGGCGAAGCGGAAGTTCACGTCCACGGTGGCCACGTCCGGCACCACATTGCCGGCCACGCCGCCCTCGATGCGGACCGCGGACAGGCCCTCGCGGTAGGTGCAGCCGTCGATCTCGACCGCGCGCGCCCGGTAGCGGGCCAGCCGCTCCAGGATCGGGGCGAGACGGTGAATGGCGTTGTCCCCCAGCCAGGCTCGCGCGGTGTGCGCACGCACGCCGGAGGTGGTCAGCCGCACCCGCAGGGTGCCCTGGCAGCCCGCCTCGATCCAGCCGCCGGAGGGCTCGCCGAGAATGGCCAGATCGCCCGCGAGCCACTCGGGCAGTTCGCGTTCGATACGGCCCAGGCCGTTGAACTCGGCCGCGATCTCCTCGCAGTCGTAGAAGATCAGTGTCAGGTCGTGGACCGGATCGGCCACGGTGGCCGCCAGGTGCAGGAAGACCGCGTCACCGGACTTCATGTCGACGCTGCCGCAACCCCACAGCTGCCGTTCGCCGTCCGCGGTGGTCTCGAAGTGGCCGGGGACATTGTCGGCGATGGGCACGGTGTCCAGATGTCCGGCGAGAATGACGCGAGTGGGCAGCCCCCGATTGGTGCGCGCCAGCACGGTATTGCCGTGCCGCAGGATTTCGAATCCGGTGGTCTGTTCGTGCAGCGCCGTTTCGACGATGTCGGCGATGACCTTCTCGTTCTTCGACACGCTCGGAATGTCCACGAGCGCGGCGGTGAGTGAAATGGGGTCGGCACTCAGATCGATGGTCACTTGATCCACCATAAAGGAGGAATAACCTCCGCTCTTCGCACGGCCGCTGCGTTGGCACAAATCGGCACCGCATGCGTTATGAATTCACAGCCCGGTAACGTAGGGGGACGTGAGTACACAGGGAGCATCTGCAGTCGGCCTAGCCACCATCACCGTCAACGGCACAGTCCTGGACACCTGGTACCCGTATCCCAGCCTCGGGACCTTCTCCGCCGACGAGGTCGGCACCGTCCGGCTCGACGCCTCGGATCCCGAATTCGCGAAGTTCGCCGCGTCGGTCGGCACGGACGAGGCACGCCGCGTGGAGGTCGTCGCGGTGCGCACCGTCATCGCCGATCTGGCCGCCGCGCCGATCGACACGCACGACGCCTACCTGCGTCTGCACCTGATCTCGCACCGGCTGATCCGCCCACACGGCGCGAATCTGGACGGCATCTTCGGCCTGCTGGCCAATGTGGTGTGGACCAACCACGGCCCCTGCTCCAACGAGGAATTCGAGCTGACCCGGCTGAAGCTGCACGCCCGCGGCCAGGTCACCGTGTACGGCGTGGACAAGTTCCCGCGCCTGGTCGACTACGTACTGCCGTCGGGGGTGCGCATCGCCGACGCCGACCGGGTGCGGCTGGGCGCGCACCTGGCCTCGGGCACCACGGTCATGCACGAGGGCTTCGTCAACTTCAATGCCGGCACGCTCGGCAATTCCATGGTGGAGGGCCGGATCTCGGCCGGTGTGGTGGTCGGCGACGGCTCCGACGTCGGCGGCGGCGCGTCCATCATGGGCACCCTGTCCGGCGGCGGCAAGCAGGTCATCTCGCTCGGTGAGCGCTGCCTGCTGGGTGCGAACTCGGGCCTGGGCATCTCGCTCGGCGACGACTGCGTGGTGGAGGCGGGCCTGTACGTCACCGCCGGCACCAAGGTCGCGCTGCCGGACGGCGCGGTCGTGAAGGCCGGTGAGCTGTCGGGCAAGTCGAACCTGCTGTTCATCCGCAACTCGCTGACCGGCGCGGTCGAGGTCCGGCCCCGCAAGGGCACCGGCATCGAGCTGAACGCGGCGCTGCACGCCAACGACTGACTCCAGTGCCGCGAAAACCCCTGCCGGCTTGCGCCGCAGGGGTTTTCGTCATTTCGCGCTCAGTGGTAGAGGCCGCACCAGGGCGCCGCGGAGCCGTCCATGACGGGGAACGGGATGCCGCCGGAGTTGCACTGGCCCGACCCGGTCTGGAACGCCTTGATGAGGTTCGACGAGCCGGTGGACGACGGGTCGAAGGATCCGGTGCCGGTGGGCCCGGTGTTCACCGAGCCGGTGCCGGTGGTGCCGGCGATCTGCTCGGCCGGCTGCTGCATGGGGGTGAGGGGCAGCGCATCGGCGGTGGCCGCGGCGGCGGGAGCGAGCAGGCCGGCGAAGACGGCGGCGGCCGCCACGGTGGTGCGCAGAGAGGTGTGCATCGAGCGAATCTCCTTGGGAACGTGACTATTTCGCTTCACGTAAGCTAGAGGTTCGCTCATGGACCCGACGAGACCCCGAAACCTCCGGCACCGGAACTCCGGTGTCAGAGGCCGAAGGCGATGACCCGTTCGGGGGTGATGCGGATCAGCTCCGGGGACAGGCCCGGGTACCACGGCTCCACGTCCCGCAACGCCTGCGCGGTGCCGCGGATTTCGAGGCACCGCACCGTCCAGGGATCGACGGAGGGGACGTCGTCGACCACGAAGGCGACCCGCTCCTCCTTCAGCAGATTGCGGAACTTCTGGCTCGCGCCCAGATCGCGTCCACCGATGTCGATGGTGCCCAGGGCCGGGTTGTAGCGGAAGCCCACCGGATTGTTCTGCGGTGAGCCGTCGGGACGGATGGTGGCCAGCCGCCCCAGTCGCTGGCTGTTCAGGTACTCGATCTGGGCGGGCGACAGAGATGCGGTCATACCGATTACGGTAGGACCTCGAGTGCACTCGAGGTCAAGACAGCAGTTTCTTCTGGACCTTGCCCATGGCATTGCGCGGCAGGCCGTCCACCACGCGCACCTCGCGTGGCCGCTTGTGCGCCGAAAGTTCGCCCGCCACATGGGCGATGAGCTCGTCGGCGATCGCCGCGCCCGCCCCGGGGCGGAGCACGACATAGGCGACGATGCGCTGCCCCAGATCGTCGTCGGGGACGCCGACGACCGCGGTCTCGGCCACCGCCGGATGCCCCAGCAGCGCGGTCTCGATCTCGCCCGCGCCGATGCGGTAGCCGCCGGACTTGATCAGGTCCACCGATTCCCGGCCCACGATGCGGTGGAAGCCCTCGGCGTCGATGACCGCCACGTCGCCGGTCCGGAACCAGCCGTCGGCGGTGAAGTTCTCGGCGGTGACCTCCGGCTTGTTCAGATAGCCGTCGAAGAGCATGGGGCCGCGCACCTGGAGTCCGCCGACGCTCTCCCCGTCGTGCGGCACCGGGTCGCCCTCCTCGTCGCGCAGCCGGGTCTCGACGCCCGCCACCGGGGTGCCGACCCAGCCCGGGCGGCGTTCCCCGTCGGGCCGGGTGGAGAGGGTGATCATGGTTTCGCTCATGCCGTAGCGCTCGATCGGGGCGTGCCCGGTGAGCTCGGCGAGCCGCTCGAACACCGGCACGGGCAGCGGCGCGCTGCCGGAGATCAGGATCCGCGCCTTCGCCAATTCCCGTGCGGCATCGGGATCTTCGGTGATTCGCGACCACACGGTGGGCACGCCGAAGTACATGGTGCCGTGCGCGTCGGCGTACGCCTTCGGGGTGGGCTTGCCGGTGTGGACGAGCGGACTGCCGGCCCGCAGCGGGCCCAGCACGCCGAGGATCAGGCCGTGCACGTGGAACAGCGGAAGGCCGTGCACCAGAACATCTTTCGAGGTCCAGCCCCACGCCTCGATGAGCGCGTCCAGGCCCGCCGCGATGGCGTCGCGACTGAGCATCACGCCCTTCGGCGCGCCGGTGGTACCGGAGGTGTAGAGGATGAAAGCCGTTGCCTTCCCGGCGGGTTCGGCGTATCGATGCCAGGACCGCGCGTGCTTGCGCACCGGGATCACCGGCAGGTCGGAGCCCTCGGGAGCCTTGCCCAGCCAGGCCTGCGCACCCGAATCCCGCAGGATGTGCGCCAGTTCCGCGCTACCCGAGTCCGGCGGCACCGGCACCACGGTCACCCCGGCGATCAGGCAGCCCACCACGGCGAGCACGGTGGTGACGGTCGGTTCGGCCAGCACGGCCACCCGGCGCGCCTGGGCCACGCGTTCGGCGACGGAGGTGGCCGCGCCGAGCAGATCACTGCGCGACAAGGTCTCCCCGTCGATGGTGACGGCATCCGGGATATCGGCTCCGGCGGCGATGGCGGCCGGGTTCAACGAGCTCAGCAACAGCGGCGACACAGGCCCACGCTACCGGAGCCGCTCGGCAACGAATCGCTTGCGAACCCGCCGAGCCGGTTGACAGGCGACCCGAGTGGGTAAGAAAGTTTCTATATAACTTTCTCACCCGAGGATGTGGTCGACGATGACCAGGCCGCTGCCCGACCGGTTCGAATCCGCAGCCCCCGCACCGGAGATCGACGTCCGCCGCTACCTGGACGGTGCGGCAGGCTTCTTCGGCGCGGCGGCGAACGTGATCATGCAGCTCTCCCACCCGCCGGTCGGCTACGGCGTGGTGGAGAGCCCGGTGGAATCCGGGAACGTCATGGTCCATCCCCTCAAACGGCTGCGCACCACCCTCACCTACCTGGCCGTGGCCCTGCTGGGCACCGAGGAAGACCGTGCGGCCTATCGGGAGGCCGTCGATTCCGTACACAAGTACGTCCGGTCCCGCACGAGCAGCACCGTGAAGTACAACGCCTTCGATCCCCGGCTGCAGCTCTGGGTCGCGGCCTGCCTGTACTGGGGTGCGCGTGATCTCTACGAGCGCATGCACGGACCCATGGCCGACTACGACGCCGACGCCTTCTACCTCCACGCCGCAAGGCTCGGCACCACGCTGCAGGTGCGCCCGGACATGTGGCCCGCCGATCGCGCCGCCTTCGACCTCTATTGGGACGAGAACCTCGCGAAGACCCGCATCGACCCCAAGATCCGGGCCTACTTCGAGGATCTCATCGACCTGAAGATGCTGCCCCGCCCGTTCCAGCGGGCCTTCGGCGGCGTACACCGCTTCTTCGTGACCGGCCTGCTGCCACAGCATCTCCGCGACGAGATGGGCATGACCTGGACGCCGCGGCAGGACCGCGCGCTGGCCCGGATGCTGCGGCTGGCAGGTGCGGCCGAATCGGTCGTGCCGCGGTCATTGCGAGCCTTCCCGCTGAACGTCTATCTCACGGATATGCGTCTGCGGCGCAGGCTGGGCCTGCGGCTGGTGTGAAACCCGGTGCGGGTCAGAGGATCCGGAATCCGGGAATGATGTGGTCGCGAGCGAACTGCCGCAGCGCGACAGGATCGTCGAGCGGAATGACCGTCTGCGGCGTCAGCGCCAGCGACAGCGCCGCGCGGGCGATCATCTCGGCCAGCGGCAGCGGATCGTATTGCGGCAGTTTGCCTTCCGCCTGCAGGCGGGCGATGAACTCGGCAAGGTAATCGCGGCCGAGTTCGATGACCGGCGCCCCCTGCACGGTCAGATAGGGCAGCACCACCTCGGGCTCGGTCTTGAGCAGGCGGCCCAGCAGCTGATTGCCGCGCAGACCCTCGATGAACGCGATGAACAGGACGGTGATCTGTTCCTCGGCGCTGGCGTCGCGTTCGACCGGAACCTGCACCGCGGCGTCGATGTCCTCGACGAGCTGGCGGGCCTGACGCAGGCCGACGGCCTGGATGAGGTCGTTCTTGCCCGCGAAGCGACGGTAGAGGGTGGCCAGCGACAGCCCGCCACGGCGGGCGACCTCCACCATGCTGGTGCGTTTGATGCCGAAGTCCAGGAACGCCATGAGTGCGGCATCGAGGACCTTGGCCTGGTTGTGATCCTCGGGGCCGGATCCGCGGACGAGCGGCAGCAGTTTGGCCAGTTTGGCCATGGTCCGGACCCTTTCCGGTCGCAAAGAAACGGTGAGGCACTAATCTTCGCACATTGACATGACCACCTCGCGGTGAGAAGGTGAGGAACGAAATTTCTCACACTCTCCTCATGGGCGAGGAGTGACGACGAGGAGCCGAGTCGACGATGACCGCCCCCCTGCGCAAGTTCGACGAGTTCCCGCCGGCCTACGAGCCGATGACCCCGGAATCCGTGCGTGAGCACATCGACGGCGTCGCGGCCTTCCTCGGCGGCGCGGCCAATGTCGTCATGCAGCTGTCACTGAAACCCGTCGCGTACGGCGTCATGGAGAGCGACGTCGACAGTGGCAAGGTGACGCTGCACCCGATCAAGCGGCTGCGCACCACCCTCACCTATCTGTCGGTCGCGCTGCTCGGGAACGAGGATGACCGCCGCGACTACCGCGAGGCGGTGAACCGCTCGCACCGCAGCGTCCACTCCAAGCCCGGCAGCGCGGTCAAGTACAACGCCTTCGACCCCAAGCTGCAGCTGTGGGTGGCGGCCTGCCTCTACTGGGGCGTCGACGACCTCTACCACCGCATGCGCGGCCCCATGAATCCCGAACTGGCGGAAGCCTTCTACCAGTACTGCGCGCGGCTGGGCACCACCCTGCAGATGCGCCCCGAGATGTGGCCCGCCACCCGCGACGAGTTCTACGCGTACTGGGAGGAGAACCTCGCGACCAAGTCGATCGACGGTCCCACCCGCAAGTACTTCAACGACCTCACTGATCTGAAGATGCTGCCCTGGCCCCTGCAGATCACCCTGGGCGGACTGCACCGCTTCATCGTCACCGCCCTGCTCCCCCCGCACCTGCGCGAGGAGATGGCCATGACCTGGTCCGCCCGCGACGAGCGCATCTTCGCCGGCTTCCTGCGCCTGATCTCCGCGATCTGGACCCGCATGCCCACCCCGATCCGCCTGTTCCCCTACAACTTCTACCTCGCCGACATGCGCCTCCGCCGCCGCCTCGGCCGCCCCCTGGTCTGAACCAACTCTCGGACTCTCAGGGGTTTCACCCTGAAACCCCGTCCGGAGGAGGGCCGCACGCTCGAGTGTGCGGCCCTGGCGCGCGCCGGGAACGACCCGCGACCGCGAATTCTCAGGCGCGGTCAGCCAGGGCACGGAGGAAGAAGGCGAGGTTGGCGGGGCGTTCGGCGAGGCGGCGCACGAGATAGCCGTACCACTGGGTGCCGTAGGGGATGTAGACGCGCAGGGAGTGGCCGTCCGCGACGAGGCGGCGCTGTTCGGCGTCACGGACGCCGTAGAGCATCTGGAACTCGAAATCGCCTGGGTTGCGGTGGTTTTCGATGGCGAGGGCGAGGGCGGCGTCGATCATGGCCGGGTCGTGGGAGGCGATCATGGGATACCAGGCGCTGCGAAAGAGAACGTCGAGGCAACGCAGGTAGGAGACGTCGACCTCGGCGCGGCGCTGATAGGCGACGGTCGCCGGTTCCTGGTACGCGCCCTTGCAGAGGCGGACGCGGGTGCCGTCGGCGGCCAGGTCGCGGGCGCGGTCCTCGGCCTGACGCAGGTACGTCTGCAAAGCGACAGCGAGCCAGGGGAATTCGGCGCGGGCCTGGCGGACCGCCTCCAGGGTGCCGGCGGTGGTGGTGTGGTCCTCGGCGTCGACGGTCACCCAGACGTGCCGCTCGACGGCCTTGGCGCACAGCTTGTGCAGGTTCTCCGCGGCGATGGCGGGCCCGTCATGACCCAGCGACTGGCCGAGCGCCGACAGCTTGAGCGAGACCTCCACCCTGGGGATGTCGGTGTGCGTGCCGGGCCTCATCTGGTCGGCCTCGGCCAGGTCGTCGATGAGCGAAAGGTATTCCGCCACCGCGGCATCGGCCTGGGCGTGCTCGGTGGTGTACTCGCCCAGGAAGTCGACACTCACCGCGCGGCCGCTCGCCAGCAGCTCACGCGCCACCGGCACCAGCTCGGCCCGGCTCTCCCCGGCCACGAACCGCCGGACCACCGCGGCGGTGACCGGCACCCGGGTGATGGCCTCCTTCATCCGCGACGAGCCGGCCGCGGCCAGAATCGCGGGCCGCAGCGGATTCATCGCGTCTCCATGTGGGGGTAGCGGTAGTCGGTCGGTGGAACGAAGGTCTCCTTGAGCGTGCGGGGCGCGACCCAGCGCAGCAGGTTGAGGTAGGAGCCCGCCTTGTCGTCGGTGCCGGAGGCGCGGGCCCCGCCGAAGGGCTGCTGCCCGACCACCGCGCCGGTGGGCTTGTCGTTGATGTAGAAGTTGCCCGCGGCGAATCGCAGTGCGTCCGCGGCGGTTTCGACGGCCTTGCGGTCGCGGGCGAAGATCGCACCGGTGAGAGCGTAGGGCGAGGTCCCGTCCACCACCTCGAGGATCTCGGCGAACGAGTCGGGGGCGCTGTCGTCGTAGACGTACACCGACAGAATGGGCCCGAAGTACTCGGTGGCGAAGGCATCGTCGCCCGGGTCCTCGCCGAGCAGCACGGTCGGCCGGACGAACCAGCCCTCGCTGTCGTCGTAGCCACCGCCCGCGGGCACCGTGAGCCCCCGGTCCCTCGCCTTCTGGATGGCGGCCACGCACTTGTCGTAGGCGCGGTTGTCGATCACGGCCCCACCGAAATTCGACAGATCGGCGACATCGCCGTAGGTCAGCGACTCCACCTCGGACAGGAAGTCCTGCCCCATGCGCTGCCACACCGACCGGGCGATATAGGCGCGCGAGGCGGCCGAGCACTTCTGCCCCTGGTATTCGTAGGCACCGCGAATCATGGCCGTGCGCAAGGTATCCGGGTCGGCGGACGGGTGGGCGAGGATGAAGTCCTTCCCGCCGGTCTCCCCCACCAGCCGCGGATATCCGTGGTAGCGGCCGATATTCGAGCCGACGCTCTGCCACAGGTACTGGAAGGTGCTGGTGGAACCGGTGAAGTGGATGCCCGCCAGCCGCGGGTCGGCCAGCGCCACCTCCGAGAGCTGCGCGCCGCTGCCGGTCACCATATTGATGACCCCGGGCGGCAGGCCCGCCTCCTCCAGCAGCCTCATCGTGTAGTACGCCGAAAGTGTCTGTGCCGAAGAAGGTTTCCAGACGACGGTATTGCCCATGAGCGCGGGTGCGGTGGGCAGGTTCCCGGCGATGGCGGTGAAGTTGAACGGAGTGATGGCGTAGACGAATCCCTCCAGGGGCCGGTAGTCCATCCGATTCCACACGCCCGCCGCCGATTCCGGCTGGACCGCGAGAATCTGCCGGGCGAAGGCGACATTGAAGCGCCAGAAGTCCACCAGCTCGCAGGGTGCGTCGATTTCGGCCTGCTGCACCGTTTTCGACTGCCCGAGCATGGTGGCGGCGGCCAGGGTCTCGCGCCAGGGCCCGGCCAGCAGGTCGGCGGCCCGCAGCAGAATGGCGGCCCGTTCCTCGAAGGGCATGGCCTGCCAGCCGGGCGCGGCGGCCGTCGCCGCCGCGATGGCCGCGCGCGCGTCGTCGTGGGTGGTGTGGGTGTAGGTCCCGAGTGCCTGGCGGCGCCGGTGCGGCATCACGATGGTGTGCCGCTCGCCGCCGCCGGGCTGATGCTTGCCGCCGATGACGAGCGGCACATCCACGGGGTCGGCGGCGAGAGCGGCGAGCCTGCCGGCCAGCAGCTCGCGTTCGCGGCTGCCGGGGGCGTAGGTGTGCACCGGTTCATTGCCGGGAGCAGGGACAACCGTGACAGCGTCCATATCCAAGGCTAACGCGATCGCCGCTGCCCGACCGGAACGAACACGCCCCGGCCGGCCCCGCCGACGGAATTTCTCCGTCGGCGGGGCCGCTTCCTCAGTGGAAGTCCTGCGAAATGATCGTCTCGATATTGCGTTCCGCGAGCGCGGTGATCGTGACGAACGGGTTGACGGTGGTGAGGCCCGGAATCAGGGAGCCGTCGATGACGTACAGGCCCGGGTACTGGGTGAGCCGCCCGTAGTTGTCGGTGGACACGTTCAGCACGCAGCCGCCGAGTGGGTGGTAGGCGAAATCATCGCCCCAGGTCTTGTATTCGCCGAACAGGTCGGTCCGGTAGATGGTGGCTTCCTTGCTGTTGATCTTGTCGAAGATGCGCTTGGCGCAATCGATGCTGGGCTGGTTCCAGGCGGTCTGCCAGTTCAGGTCCACGCCACCGGTTCCCGAGTTGTAGGAGAAGGTGCCGCGATTCGGGTTCTTGGTGATGGCCAGGTACAGGCTGGCGAAGGTCTCGATGCCGGCCGGGAACGGCGATACCTCCGCGAAGGCCGGGCCGCCACTGTCGGCCCAGTTGTCGATGCCGACGCAGGGGATGCAGGACTGCAGGCTGCCGGTGGCGTCCCAGGCCTGGTTCTGCCGGGCCACCATGACATTGCCGTTGTTGCCCCAGCCGGCGCCGATCGAGTCCGGCAGATTGCCCAGCTTACCGGTGGCCTTCTGGGTAACCAGCAGCTTGCTGGTGCCGACACTGCCCGCCGCGAAGAAGACCTTCTGCGCCGTAACGGTTTTCGCCTTGACGGTATTGCCGCTGGTGTCGATCTGGTTCATCGACACCGAGTAGCCGCCGCCATTGGCCGGCGCCACGGTGGTGACCACGTGCTGCGGCACGATGGTCACCTTGCCGGTACCCGACGCCGCCGCCAGATAGGTCTTGTCCAGCGAGTTCTTGCCGTAGTTGTTGCCGTAGATGACCTCGGCGTTGAGCGCCGACCGCGGGGCGGTGCTGGCCTGCTCCTGCTTCATGTAGTTGAAGTCGTAGACGTTGGGCACGAAGGTGTACGCGAACCCGGACCGCTGGGCCTGCTTGATGCCGACCCGCGCGAACTGATAGCAGTCCGCACCCTGGAACCAGGTCTGGTCGATGTTGTTGACCTTCAGCCCGGCATTGGCGCGCGGGTAGTAGGTGCTGTACATCGAGCCGGCGTCCACCGAGGGCAGGATGCTCGCGAAGTTCTCCTGCTTGGGCGTCACCGCCATACCGCCGTTGACCAGCGAGCCGCCGCCCACGCCGCGGCCCTGGTAGATCCGGATCCCGCTGAACTGTTCGGAATCCAGCACACCGGTGTAGCTGGAGATGGACTTGTTGTAGGGCGCGCCCATGAAGTGGTTGATCGGCTGATCGGTCTCGGTGCGCAGCCAGAAGGACCGGCCGTCCGGATTCAGCATGTTGCAGAAGACCTTGCCGTCGGACCCGGGCTGGGTCCAGGACATGCCCTTCTCGACCATGATCACGTTCTGCCCGGCCTGCGCGAGCCGCAGCGCCGCGACCGCGCCACCGTAGCCGGTGCCGATGACCAGGATCGGCATCGTATCGCCGTCATTGATCGATCCCGTGGGTAGCGCCTGCGCCAGAGGCGCCTTCGGTAGTAGCGCAGCCGCCCCCAAAATGACACCCGTTGCAGCTAGGAACCCGCGCCGGCTGACATTGCTGCCATAGACACTCTTACCGGGGGTTTCATAAGACAGACCACGCACTGAAAGACTCCTCATCGAGTTGCGATGAGAACCTGTTATAGAGGTTGTGAAGAGAACGTGTGTCAGTTTTGCGCAAAATTAGGGAGGCGACAGCTGATTTCGCGAGATGGGGGTAACTCCCCGGGCACGCCCAGAATGGTGTCGGCACCCAACCGCCGGCGCGGATTGCCGGCTATGAACGGCTCCCAGCCTCCCCGCTGAATATGCGGGGAGGCGGAACCGCGAGGCGGAACAGTGCGACCCTGACGGGACTCGAACCCGCGACCTCCGCCGTGACAGGGCGGCGCGCTAACCAACTGCGCCACAGGGCCTTGCAAATCGCTCGGCCACCGGGCCTTGCAACGTCGTAGACGCTATCACGGGCCCGGTGGTAACGGGAAATCAGCTGGTCAGACGATCAGCGGCCGCGGTGATTCGTTCGTCCGTGGCGGTAAGGGCAATGCGCACATGCTGATTGCCGCGCGGGCCGTAGAACTCGCCGGGGGCCGCCAGGATGCCGCGCTCGGCCAGCCAATCCAGGGTCGTGCGGCATTCCTCGCCGCGCGTCGACCACAGGTACAGACCCGCCTCCGAGTCGTCGATCCGGAATCCCGCGCGCTGCAGGGCATCTCGCAGCACGACCCGCCGCGCCCGGTAGCGGTCCTTTTGCTGAACCTCGTGCGCGTCATCGCCGAGGGCCGCGGTCATGGCCGCCTGGATCGGGAAGGGCAGCATCATGCCGGAGTGCTTGCGCACCTCCAGCAGCTCCGCCACGAGCGCCGGATCACCGGTCACGAAACCGGCCCGGTAACTGGCCAGATTCGAGGTCTTGGACAGTGAGTGGATGGCGAGCAGGCCGGTGTGGTCACCGTCGCTGACCTCGGGGTCGAGGATCGACACCGCGCGGCCCTCCCAGGCCAGCCCCAGGTAGCACTCGTCCGAGGCGACGATGGCCCCGCGCTCGCGGGCGAACTGCACCACCTTGCGCAGGTGGTCGACGCCCAGCACCTTGCCGGTCGGATTCGACGGCGAGTTGAGGAAGATCAGCGCCGGCCGCTCCGGGCCGAGCTGCGTGGTGCCGTCGGCACGCACATAACGAGCCCCGGCGAGCAGCGCGCCCACCTCGTAGGTCGGGTAGGCGACCTCGGGGATGACGACCAGATCCTGCGATCCCAGGCCGAGCAGCCGCGGCAGCCCGGCAATGAGCTCCTTGGTGCCGATGGCCGGCAGCACCGCCGCCGGGTCCACCCCCGTGATCCCGAATCGCCGCTTCAGCGCCGCGACAACGGCTTCGCGCAATTCGGGCGTACCGTGCGTGGTCGGGTAGCCCGGCACCTCCGCCACCGACGAGAGTGCCGTGCGGATCAGCGGATCCACCGGATCGACCGGTGTCCCGACCGAGAGGTCGACGATGCCGTCCGGATGCGACGCCGCCTTCGCCTTCACGGAAGCGATGGTGTCCCAGGGGAAATCGGGTAGCAGAGCGCTGACCCGGCCACGCGCGGTCAAATGCTCGTCCTACTCGCTGGCCATCGGCGGCAGCGCGGCGATGAACGGCGGGTCGTAGTCGACCTTGCCGACCTTGGCGGCGCCACCCGGCGAACCCAGGTCGTCGAAGAAGTCGACATTGGCGTTGACGTAACCGGCCCACTGATCCGGGGTGTCGTCTTCGTAGAAGATGGCTTCCACGGGGCAGACCGGTTCACATGCACCACAGTCCACGCACTCGTCCGGTTGGATGTACAGCATGCGGCCGCCCTCGTAGATGCAGTCCACGGGGCATTCCTCGATGCACGCCTTGTCCTTCACGTCAACGCACGGTTCAGCGATGATGTACGGCACTGCCGTTCTCCTAGTCTGTCCTCACATGCGGGATACTCCGCCCGGCAAAACCCTATCCCGGCCTGACAACATTACTCCCGCAAAGCCTGACCTAACTTCCGCCCTCCACCACAATGGTGAGCGGCTCTCAGCCGTCCGCCGAAGTCACGGAGAGGCGGGTCCGTGGCACACCGTAGGTGGTGGTGCGCTGCCGGACCGGCCGGCCGATACCCGACGCGATCTCCGTCAGTTCCTCGATCGTCTTGGCTGATCCATGTTCGGAACCGGCCATGCGGGAGATGGTTTCCTCCATCAGCGTGCCGCCGAGGTCGTTGGCGCCGCCGTTCAACATGAGCCGGGTTCCGGTGATACCAAGTTTGACCCAGCTGGTCTGAATATTCTCGATCCGGCCGTGCAGCATGATCCGCGCCAGGGCGTGCGCGGCCCGATTCTCCCGCACGGTCGGGCCGGGCCGGGAGGCGCCCGCGAGGTAGAGCGGGGCGCTCTGGTGCACGAACGGCAGCAGCACGAATTCGGTGAATCCACCGGTCTCGTCCTGGATTCCGCGCAGCACACGCAGGTGGCCCACCCAGTGCTTCGGATTGTCCACGTGGCCGTACATCATGGTCGAGCTGGAGCGCAGGCCCAGCCGGTGCGCGGTGGTGACGACATCCACCCAGGCCGAGGCGGGCAGCTTGCCCTTGGTCAGCACCCAGCGCACCTCGTCGTCCAGGATCTCGGCGGCGGTGCCCGGAATGCTGTCCAGCCCGGCCTCTTTCAGCGCCGACAGCCAGTCGTGCACCGACTGCCCACTGCGGGACGCGCCATTGACGATCTCCATCGGGCTGAACGCGTGCATGTGCATCCCGGGGACGCGAGCCTTGATGGCGCGCACCAGGTCCGCGTAGCCGGTGACCGGCAGCTCGGGATCGATGCCGCCCTGCATGCAGATCTCGGTCGCACCCTCGACCCAGGCCTCCCAGGCGCGGTCGGCGACCTCGGCCGGGCTCAGGCTGAAGGCGTCGGCATCGCCCTTGCGCTGCGCGAACGCGCAGAAGCGGCAGCCGGTGTAGCAGATATTGGTGAAGTTGATGTTCCGGTTGACGATGTAGGTGACCTCGTCGCCTACGGCATCGCGGCGCAGCTGGTCGGCCAACGCGGTCACGGCCTCCAGGGCCGGGCCGTCGGCGGTGGCCAGGGCCAGGTACTGGTCGTCGGTCAGGCCCGCGGGGTCCTCCTCGGCGGCGCGCAGGGCGGCCATCACGTCGGCGTCGATACGCTCCGGGGTGGAACCGGCCAGCTCGAGCACCTGCTCGCGGACGCTCTCCCAGTCGCCGAACGCCCCCAGCACTGTGTCTTTTTCAAGCGCATCAGCAATCCCTGCGTCACTACGGGATTCGGTCAGGCGGCCCTCGGCGTCGATCGCGGTGTGCAGGTCGATGCGGCCGACCGATTCCCAATCCTGGTCGGGCTCCTGCCAGGGCAGGCCCGACGGCTTCACGTCGGCGGCCAGGCCGGTCTTCGGATCCATCAGTGCCGCAACATGTTCGGAAATCCGCGGATCGATCCACGGATGGCCCGCCAGCACATACTTCGGGTGGGCGGTGATGCGCTCGGTGAGGACATAGCCGCAGTCGGCGGTGATCTGCGCGAGGGTCTCCAGATTCGGCCACGGCCGTTCCGGATTCACGTGGTCGGGGGTGAGCGGCGAGACCCCGCCCCAGTCGTCGATACCCGCCGCCAGCAGCGCCCGGCATTCCTCCAGCGACACCAGATTCGGCGGCGCCTGGATGCGCATCTTCGGCCCCATCAGCAGCCGGGTCACGGCGATGGCGGCCCGGAACTCCTCCATCCCGGCATCCGGGCTGTGGCGCATGGCGGTGTTCTGCTTGGCCAGGAAGTTCTGCACGATGACTTCCTGCACGTGCCCGAAAGCCTTGTGCACCTTGCGAATCGCGAGAATGGACTCGGCGCGCTCGACCACGGTCTCGCCGATGCCCACCAGGATGCCGGTGGTGAACGGCACCGACAGGCGTCCGGCGTCGGTGAGCGCGCGCAGCCGCACCGCCGGGTCCTTGTCCGGCGAACCGTAGTGCGCCTGACCGGGTTCGGTGAACAGCCGCGTCGAGGTGGTCTCCAGCATCATGCCCATGGACGGCGACACCGGCTTGAGCCGCGACAGCTCCTCCCAGCTCATCACGCCCGGATTCAGATGCGGCAGCAGGCCGGTCTCCTCCAGCACGCGAATCGCCATGGCGCGCACGTAGTCCAGGGTGGAGTCGTAGCCGCGCTCGTCGAGCCACTGCCGCGCCTCGGGCCAGCGCTCCTCCGGGCGGTCACCCAGGGTGAAAAGCGCTTCCTTGCAACCGAGTTCGGCGCCCTGCCGGGCGACCTCGAGAATCTCGTCCGGCTCCATGTACATGCCCTTGCCCTGTGCGCGCAGCTTGCCGGGCACGGTGACGAAGGTGCAGTAGTGGCAGCGGTCGCGACACAGATGCGTGATGGGGATGAACACCTTGCGGGAGTAGGTGATCGGCAGCACCTCACCCGCGTAGCCGGACTCCCGCAGCCCGGCATCGCGCACCCGCGCGGCCGACGCGCACAGATCCTCCAGATCGGCGCCGCGCGCATGCAACAGCACCACGGCCTCGTCGAGATTGAGGGTCGCACCGTCCCGGGCCCGGCGCAGCGCGCGGCGCATCGCGGAATCGGTGGGCACAGCAGTATCGGTGGGCACAGCGGAACCATCGGGCATGGCGGAACCCGCGGGCGCAGCCGAACTGCTGGTGGGCCTCGGCGGCAGACTCGGGTTCGGTAGATCCGTCACGGTCTCGATCATGCGCCATCCATCCGGCTGTTCCGACTCGGGTGCCATGGAACGAGCCAACCTGCCGCCCACGTCCGGTATTCCGAGATGATTATTCGTATCCTCGAGTTCATCTATTCAAATCTCGGTTCCGATGAAATAGCCTCGCGGGCGTCCACTTCGCAGAAGAAGAGGGAGACCTTCGTGCTCGCGAAATTCCGCCGCGCCGCTGTCGTCGCCGGGCTGGGCGCCACCGCCCTGCTGACCATCGCCACCAGCACCGCCTCCGCATTCGGACCGGTGCCGCCCGCCAATCCGCACCTGGGACCGGTGGGCACCGCGACCATGCACGGCGACGCCGAGGCCTCCGACACCACACCACTGCCCGGCGTCGGCACCGGCGGCGTGAACGCGGACTTCCATGAGGAGGGCGCGGCCTGTCCGACGATCCTGCAGGGCGCGGACGGCTTCCCGCAGGGACTGTGCACGAAGATCACCGATCGCGCGCCGGAAGTGCTGCTGCTGGACCCGAGCAACGGCAACACCCTCGCGCACCTCGACCTGACCAAGGGCAGCCTGCTCGGCGGGGTCTACGCCTACCTGGACAACCACGACCAGATGGTCACCGTGGACGGCTCGGGCAGCCTGCTGCGGATCGGGCACCAGCGCGGCTCCGACGGCTCCTGGTCACTGTCGATCGCCTCGAAAACCGATGTGACACAGGCGGTCACCGGACACTGCGGCGGCGGCACCTGTGACGCGGTCAGTTCGGTGTCCCCCGACTACCAGGGCCGGGTGTGGTTCGCCACCGACAGCGCCGCGGCCGGATTCGTCAACACCGACGGCACCGCGCACTCGATCGTGCTCGCGCCCGGCGAGAACGTGGCCAACAGCATCGCCACCGCGCCCCAGGGCATGGCCGTGGCCACCGACCACGCGCTGTACCTGCTGAACGTGGACGGCAGCGGCAACCCGCAGATCGTGTGGCGGCAGGTCTACG
Source organism: Nocardia sp. NPDC059236 (assembly GCF_042754085.1). Taxonomy (NCBI): domain Bacteria; kingdom Bacillati; phylum Actinomycetota; class Actinomycetes; order Mycobacteriales; family Nocardiaceae; genus Nocardia; species Nocardia sp. NPDC059236. The sequence goes on along the minus strand of NZ_JBHZAF010000007.1, from coordinate 181,198 downwards.
ACCGCGGCCCGGCCCGCAAGCCCGGCCAATTGAGCTGGGGCACCGGCGCGACGCCGACCTTCTTCGGACCCGGCGACGGCACCGAATACCTGGCCATCACCGACAACGCGGCCACCAAGGAGAACCTGCTCGTCTTCGACACCGCCACCGGCCGGCCGGTGTGCTCGGTGCCCGCCATCGACGGCACCGAGAACTCCCCCATCGGATCGGGCAACAGCGTGTTCGTGGCCAGCACCTACGGCTATCCCTACCCGGCGCTGCCGCCCAACGCCGGCACCAGTCAGCCCGCGAGCGCACCGATTTCGGGCGGCATGACCCGCATCGACGTCACCGGCTCCGGCTGCACCGTGGTCTGGACCAACACCGTGCCCTCCTCGGCGGTGCCGCGACTGTCGGTGGCGGACGGCAAGATCTACACCTTCACCCGGCACTCCCTGCTCGGCAGTGGCAGCGGCGCACTCGGCAGTGGCAGCAGCAGCGGCAGCAGTGGCCTGGGCAGCGGCAGCGCGGGGGTGACCGACAACTACAGCTTCGCGGTGATCGACGCCGATACCGGCAAGGTCGACACCGAGCAGTTCGTCGGCGCGACCACCGTGAACGACACCCTGGAAATGGTCGGGACCATCGCTCCCGGCCGAATCCAATACCAGGGCACCACGACCGGACTGTTCCGCATTACGCCCAAGTAGCGGACCCACGCCGCGGCGGAAAAACCGGGCGTCCGGTCCTCTCCGGTACAACCGCCTCCGCGGCCGGATTCATGCAAGCATGGGCAGCATGTCCCAGCCCCTCGCTCCCGGCGGCATCCTGGCCGACCCGTCGCGGCGTCCCAGCCCACGCGCCAAACTGCTGTGGGCGCTGAGCGCCGCGCTGTCGTGGGTGGTGCCGATCCTCGGAGTGGGGGTCTGGGCGCTGTTCGACTCGCACCGGCGTGGCCTGCAGGCGCTGGTGTTCGGAATAGTGCTGCTGGCAGCGATATTCAGCATCGTGGCCATCCCGCTGTGGCGCTACGCCGTGCACCGCTGGGAGATCACCGACGAGGCCGTCTACACCCGGACCGGCTGGTTCACCCAGGAGAGCCGGGTCGCGCCCATCACCCGCGTGCAGACCGTGGACACCTACCGCGGACCGCTGGAACGGCTGCTCGGACTGGCCACCGTCACCGTCACCACCGCCTCCTCGGCCGGGGCCGTGCACATCAGCGCGCTCGCCCTGGCCGACGCGCGCGACACCGTCGCCCAGCTCACCGCCATCGCCGCACAGCACCGGGGGGACGCCACATGACCCAGCCGCCACCGCCGGATCCGGACGTGTTCCCGGATTCCTATCCGACGGAAGTGCTTTCACCGATCACCGCGGCATCGGGGCCGGGCACGCCCCTCGGCCCGGACGCCGAGAACTGGCAGCGGCTCGACAAGCGCATGCTGCTGGTCCACCCGGTCACCGAGCTCATCCGCTTCATCCCGGTGCTGATCGCCACGCTGGTGGCGGGCGCGAGCCGGGACAATCCCGGGTGGAGCCTGGCCGTGGTGGCGATCATCGTCGGCTTCGCGCTCACCCGCTGGTTCACCACCACCTATCGCATCACCCCCGACAATGTGGAGCTGCGCACCGGACTGATCCAGCGCAAACGACTTTCGGTGCCGCGCAACCGGGTCCGATCGGTCGACGTGCAGGCCGACCTGCTGCACCGGGTGCTCGGACTGGCGGTGCTGTCCATCGGTACCGGGCAGCACGCGGAGAAGCGGGAACAGTTCAAACTGGACTCGCTGGATGCCAAACTGGTGCCGGAACTGCGGCTCACACTGCTGGCGCACACCCGGGCCGACACGGAATCCGTTGATGCCCAGTCGGTTACGACCGATGGTGAAGCACCGGATGCGACGCGCGGCCATCCCGTTGTGGAAATCGCACACTGGCAACCGGATTGGGTGCGGTATGCGCCACTCTCGTTGACCGGCTTCGCAATCATCGCGCCGGTCGTCGGCCTGGCCTTCCAGTACGGGTTCGCCCAGCTCTTCCTGAAATCCGGTACGGTCCAGGATGTCGGGCACCGCAGCGCGACCGTCATCGCGGGGGTGATCGCGCTGCTCGTCGTGATCCTGGTCGTGGTGGTCAGCCTCGCCGCCTGCGCGCGCTACCTCATGACCTGGTTCGGCCTGAACGTACTGGACGACGGCAAGACCCTGACCGTGCGGCACGGGCTGTTCACCACCCGCCAGACCACCCTCGACCTGGCCCGCCTGCGCGGCGCGACGGTCAACGAGCCCCTGCTGCTGCGCCTGGCCGGAGCCGCCGAACTCGAAGCCATCATGACCGGCACCAGCCCGCGGCAGAAGATCCTGCCGCAGGCTCCCCGCGCCGCCGTGCACCGCACCCTCGCCCATCTGCTGGGCACCTCCACCGTTCCGGCCGAAGCCACCCTGCCGGTACCCCCACTGGTGACCGTGCCGCTGGTCCCCCACGGCCCGGCCGCCCACCGCCGCCGGTACACCCGCACCCTGAGTCCGCTCGCGGCCATCGCGACGCTGCTGCTCGTCATTTCCCTTGCGGGCGGCCACATCCCGCTCTGGATGTGGATCACACTCGCCATCGCCACCCCCATCGCCGCCGCCCTCGCCTGGGACCGCTACCGCGGCCTGGGCCACGCCGTGCTCCCCGCCGCCGACGGCAGACCGGCCTGGCTCATCACCCGCAGCGGCTGCCTGGACCGCGACCGCGACTGCCTGGAGGCCCCCGGCGTCATCGGCTGGACCGTCCGCCAGACCCTCTTCCAGCGCCGCGCCGGCGTCGCCACGGTCGTGGCCGCCTCCGCCGCGGGCAAGAAGCGCTACCGCGTCATCGACCTGCCGATCGACCAGGCGTGGTCCCTCATCGGCGCGGTCACCCCCGGACAGCTGGGCACCCCCGCCGGACGGTGACCGAACGGCTCGGCGGCGGATCGAATGCCCCACCGCCGAGCCGGAATTCAGCACGGTCAGCCGAACACCGGGTAGTTCGAGCGAATCACGTTCTGCGGGTCTCGCTCACGCTTGATCGTGCGCAGGCGGTCCATGGTCGCCGCGTCGAAGGCCGCGGCGGCCGACTCACCGGGGGCCAGGAAGGTGAAGGGCTTCTTGCCCGTCACCAGCGCACCGAACTCCGCCACCAGCGCATTTGTCCTGGCGTGCACCGCCTCTCGCAGGTGGGGCAGACCGAGGCCGAGGGTGGAGACGAGGTAGCGGTCGGAGAGCGCACCGCGCGCACCCGCGGCCGGGCGGGCCAGCGCGCCGCCCAGATGGCGGACCTGAAGGCTGACCAGCGGTGCGAGGGATTCGCCGAGAATGATCTTCTCCGCCGCCGGGGACAGGTCGTCGAGGAGTTCGCCGCGGGTGATGGCCGGGCTGGGATCGACCGGCTCCTGGGTGATGTCGCCGAGGTCGGCCACCGACAGGGCGGCCCGCGTGTCGGTGAGCGCGCCGCCGATCCGGTCCAGCGCGGACACCAGGGTCCGGCCCTGCTCCGGATCGCCCAGATAGGCGAGGTCCACGCCCACCATCTCCGGCGCCTGCGGAAACTGGAAGCGGTTGAACCACACCGACAACTCGTCGGGGGCCCGAGAAGTCAACTCGCGGAAGGCTTCCCACACCTCGGGCAGCCGATCGGCGGTCCAGGTGATGCGGCCGCCGTACAGCCCCGGCGCGGGGAAGAGCTCGAACTCGAGACCCGTCACCACGGCGAAATCGCCACCGCCACCGGACAATGCCCAGAACAGGTCCGGATCGCTGTCGGCGGTCACCCGGGCCGGGCGGCCCTCGGCGTCCACGATCTCGAAGGCGCGCACCGCATTCGACGCCCAGCCGTACTTACGGCCGAACCAGCTCTTGCCGCCGCCCAGCGTGTAACCCGTCACGCCGACCACCGGATTGCTGCCCGCGAGCCCGGTCAGACCGTGCCCGGCCGCGGCCGCCTGGACCTGCCCCCACCGCACGCCCGCACCGACCCGGGCCACCCGCGCGACCGGATCGATCTCGAGGCGATTCAGCGCCCCGGTCCGCACCAGGATCGCGGTGTCGACGCCACCGGCCGCACCGTGCCCGGTCGGCTGGGTCACCACCGAGCGGCCCGCGGCGCGTGCGTACCGCACCACGGCGGCCACATCCGCGGCGTCGGCGACCTCGGCGACCGCCGCCACCGGCTGTGTCACGGCCAGGCTCCACGGCCGCGCGGCCTGCTCGAAGTCCGCGTCACCGGACTCCAGGACGCGGCCCCGGACAGCATTGCGCAGTTCGTCGAATCCCATCGTCTTCCCTCGTTCCTGATCGTGATTGCGATTCACGAGGGGGACGAGACAGGGCGCCGAAGTGTGACAGCGCGGCGGAAAAGAGTCGAAAAACCGCGGGACGGTCCGGTCAGGCTCCGGTCCGGGCCAGACGGACGGTCGCCCGGTAGTAGAGGTACATGCCCGCGGGCAGCAGACCGCAGATGAGCAGCAGCATGGTCGGCCAGTCACCCATGAGCAGGGCGTACCCGCTGGGACTGAAACCCGCGCAGATCAGGAAACCCAGGACCCACACCAGGATCGGCAGGGCCATCACCCCGATCCGCTTGGTGATCACACCCATGCCCATCACCAGCAGCACGTTCACCACCGCCGCCGCCAGAGCCGTGAGCGGCACCGCGATCGCGCCGTCGGTCATGCTCGAGGCCAGGGTGCCCGCGGCCAGCACCGGCGTCGGCTCCGGGATGTGGGCCCGGCCGGCGTAGATCGGCAGGAACAGCACCTCGAACCCGAGCGTGATCACCGCGTCGGCCAGCAGCAGCGTGCCGATCAACGCGGTCAGCACCCCGCGCACCGGCCCCGCCGCCATCACCGCATCGCCCGTCCGGGCACCGACGGCCGCCGTCACGGCACCGGCGGGAATCCGAGCAGCGTCAGCAGCTGACTCTGCATGTCCACGAAGCCGTAGAGCACCGAGAGGTACAGCTCGTGCTGCCACTCGAAGTAGGGGCGCTGGCTCTCGACGAACGCCGCGATCGCGTTCTGCAGGTCCCAGTTGTACATAGCCTCAGTCTCTCATTCCAGGCCACCGAGAAGATCATGTTCGCGGCCGTCGGGGCCCAGCGGGCCGCGCTCGCCACGCACCAGAATGTAATGCTCCTCCGGCAGCACCGGCTGGGCGACATCGTTCGACAGCGCGAACTCCCGGCCCGAGGGGGCCACCGTCACCTGGGTCGCGTGCGCCCGCAGGGCCGCGCGCTTGGCCGCCAGCACATCCGAGACATCCACCGTGGTGGTCACGGATTCCGCTGGCACACAAGCCAATTCACCCGTATGCGGCAGCCGCCAGCCGCGCGGCAGCGCACCCGGCAGCTGATCCACCGTGCGGCGCTTCAACGACTCGGTGTGCATGGCCAGCACCGTGCGATCGGTGACCGTCCAGTACACCTTCGGGACCGTCCAGCCCCAGTCCGAGGCGGCGTCGATGGCCGCCATGGTGATCTGGTGCGCGCGAACGTGATCCGGATGCCCGTAGCCGCCGCGCGGGTCGTAGCCGATCACCACGCGCGGACGCAGCTCCAGGATCACCTGCACCAGCGCGTCGATCGCGGCGGTACCGGAGTTCACGAAGGCGCGGGGATTGCGCGCAGACGGCGTCCCGGCCATGCCGGAATCCCGCCAGCGGCCCGCGCCGCCCAGGAAATGCGGCGCCCCGGCATCCAATTCGGCCAGCGCCCTGGTCAATTCGAGAATGCGGTAACCGCCCAGCTGATCGGCCTGCCCGGCCACCAGATGCGCGTAATCGTCGCCGATGACCTCGCCCTCTTCGCCGAGCGTGCAGGTCACCACGGTGACCGGGAGGCCGCGCTTGCGATAGTGGGCGATGGTGCCGCCGGTGGTGATGGACTCGTCGTCCGGATGCGCGTGCACCAGCAACAGACCGTGCCGGGAAGCATCGAGAGGATTCACGGCAGCCTCCGCCAGTTGGCGGCATCACCGAAGATGCCGGTCTGAATGGCGCCGCTCAGCGAGGCCCCGTCCACCCGCGGGCCCGCCGCGGCGACCTGGGTGTCCTGCACGATGGGCAGCACCGTCGCCAGTTCCCACAGCTTGGGCTCGGTCTCGCCGATCACCTTGCCCACATCGATGCCGCGCAGGGCCGCGTCGATGGCGGGCTGCAGGGTCGGATCGCACACGCCGGACACATTCGACGGGGACTTCTTCGCCCCGTCCGCGACGGTGGTGTCCGCGGTGTCACCGGGCGGCGCCACCGGCGTGCACCCGTACCGCGACGCCAGCACGGTGGCCGGATCCTCACCGGTGCGTTCCCAGCCGACCACGGCGTCGACCCCGACGTCGGTCAGCTCCTTGCCGTACAGCTGCGAGGCGGTGACACTGCGCACGACGACATCGATTCCGGCACTGCGCAATTGGTCGGCGGCAGTATTGGCCACCGCCAGCGTGGTGGTGTCGCCGTCCACCGCGCCGATCCGCACCGTCAGCGATTTACCGTTCTTGGCCAGCGACCGCGGCTGCGGGGCGGGCGAGGTCGCCGACTGCGTGGCCGGCGTCTCCGCGGCCCGCGCGAATCCGGCCTCGGCCAGCAGCCCGAACGCCTCCTCCTGGCTCAGGCGCGGCGGCTGGGTCGCGACATAACCCGGATCCGAGGGCGAAAGTACTTGCGCCCGAGCCGGTTCCACCCAGCTGCCGGTCTGCGCGCCGACCGTGGCCAGCAGCACCGGATCCAGCAGCGCCAGCACCGCGCGCCGGACCCGGACATCGGCCAGGTCGCCGCTGCGGCCGTTGAGCGCCAGCTGCATCTCCCGCGACTGCGGCATGGTGGCCGTGCGCACCGACGGAATCGCCGCCAGCTGCGCCTGCAACGCCACACCGCCGTGCACCAGCGCCATCTGCGCGTCCCCGACCCGCAGCGACTCCGCCACCTGCGCGGGAGTTCCGCCGCGCCGCAACAGAATCTGATCCGGCACCGCGGGCTGACCCCAGTACCGGTCGTTGCGTTCCAGCAGGATCTCCTCGCGGCCGCGGTCGGCCTGCTTGATCCGGAACTGGCCGCCGGAGATCCGGATGGTGTCGATCAACCCCTGCTCGAAACCCGAGTCCTTGACCAGATGCTGGGGCAGCAGATCCGAGAACAGCTGCCGCCAGGCGGGATACGGCTGCGTCATGGTGACCGTCACCGTCTTGCCGCCCGCCGACGAGCTGACATCCGAGATCAGCCGATAGCCCGCGGGATCCACCGTGCCCGGCTGCGTGATCATCTGCTGCCAGAGGTATTTGAAGTCCTCGGCCGCGATGGGCGCGCCGTCGGACCAGGACGCCTCGTTCTTGAGCTGATAGGTGATGGTGAACGGCTCCTGCGCCGTCACATCCGCCGACACCATGAGCGCCGGATCCAGCATCCAGTCCGTGCCGCCCGGCACCCCCGGCGTCGGACCGGGCCGGAACGGGCTCGGCAACACCATCGACGCGACCGCCGCCGTCGCCGGCGACTGCTGCGACCGCAGATGCGGATTGAATCCGATCCCGATGTCGTCGACCGCGACCACGACGGAGTTCTTCCCCGGCTTGGCCGGCTGCGTCTTCGGACTGTCGGTGGATTCGATGGGCGGTGGCGGATTCGCGGTGCATCCGGTCGCGACCGCCAACAGGGTCGCCACCAATACCAACACCGCGCGCCACGATGCACGCATCCGCGCCCCCGTTCTCACGTTCGGCACTTTACTGGATCTACCCTTCACGACCCGGCCACGGCAGCTGTCCGCGGGTTCGCCCAGCGCCCGATACCAATCGGCGAGCCACTCGAAAGCGGCTCGCCGAGAGGTCGGAGCGTTGTTACTGGGCGGCCTTGTCGCGGGCCTTGCGGCGCGAGATCTCACGCTGGCGGTCGTTGGCATTCAGGGTGACCTTGCGGACCCGCACGATCTCCGGGGTGACCTCGACACACTCGTCGTCGGTGCAGAACTCCATCGCGCTCTCGAGATCCAGCTGCAGCGGCTTGGCCAGGGTCTCGAGCACGTCACCGGTGGCGGACCGCATATTGGTCAGCTTCTTCTCACGGGTGACGTTGATGTCGAGGTCCTCGGCACGCGGGTTGATGCCGACCACGTGGCCCTCGTAGGTGTCGGCGCCCGGCTCCACGAAGAACTGGCCACGGTCGGCCAGCTGGATCATGGCGAACGGGGTGACCGAACCATTGCGGTCGGAGACCAGCGAACCGGTGTGGCGGGCGCGGATCTCGCCGGCCCACGGCGCGTAGCCGTCGAACACGGCGTTGGCGATACCGGTGCCGCGGGTCTCGGTGAGGAAGTCGGTGCGGAAACCGATCAGACCACGCGACGGGACGATGAACTCCATGCGCACCCACCCGGCCGAGTGGTTGCTCATCTGGACCATCTTGCCCTTGCGGGCGGCCAGCAGCTGGGTCACGGCGCCCAGGTACTCGTCCGGGCAGTCGATGGTCAGCTCTTCGAAGGGCTCGTGCACCTTGCCGTCGACGGTCTTGGTGACCACCTGCGGCTTGCCGACGGTCAGCTCGAAACCCTCGCGGCGCATCTGCTCGACCAGGATGGCCAGCGCGAGCTCACCACGGCCCTGCACCTCCCAGGCGTCCGGGCGGCCGATGTCGAGCACCCGCAGCGACACGTTGCCGACCAGTTCCTGGTCCAGGCGCGACTTCACCATGCGGGCGGTCAGCTTGTGGCCCTGCACCCGGCCGACCAGCGGCGAGGTGTTGGTACCGATGGTCACCGAGATGGCCGGCTCGTCGACGGTGATCCGCGGCAGCGCGACCGGGTTGTCGACGTCGGCGAGGGTGTCGCCGATCATGATGTCCGGAATGCCCGCGATGGCGACGATGTCACCGGCCACGGCCTCCTCGCCGGGCTGACGCTCGACGCCGATGGTCTTGAGCAGCTCGGTGATCTTGACGGTCTTGACGCCGTCACCGTGCATCCATGCGACGTTCTGGCCCTTCTTCAGGGTGCCGTTGTGGATGCGCACCAGGCCGATTCGGCCCAGGAACGGGGAGGCGTCGAGGTTGGTGACGTGCGCCTGCAGGGTGGCCTTCGGGTCGCCCTTGGGGGCGGGAACGTACTTCATGAGGACCTCGAACAGCTCGTCGAGGTTCTCCGCGTCCGGCACCTGGCCGTTGTCGGGGCGGCTGGTGGACGCCACGCCCGCGCGGCCGGAGGCGTAGAGCACCGGCAGGTCGAGGGCCAGCTCGGCGGCCTCGGAGGCCTCGTCGTCGAGGTCGGAGGCCAGGTCCAGCAGCAGGTCGTGGGATTCCTCGACGACCTCCTCGATGCGGGCGTCCGGGCGGTCGGTCTTGTTGACCACCAGGATCACCGGCAGCGAGGCCGCGAGGGCCTTGCGCAGCACGAAGCGGGTCTGCGGGAGCGGACCCTCGGACGCGTCGACGAGCAGCACCACGCCGTCCACCATGGACAGGCCGCGCTCCACCTCACCACCGAAGTCGGCGTGGCCGGGGGTGTCGATGACATTGATGACGGTGACCGATCCGTCGGCGTTATGCCGGTGAACAGCGGTGTTCTTGGCGAGAATGGTGATGCCCTTCTCGCGCTCGAGGTCACCGGAGTCCATCACTCGGTCGACGAGTTCGGCACGTTCGGCGAACGCACCGGATTGCCGGAGCATGGCGTCGACCAGTGTTGTCTTGCCGTGGTCGACGTGCGCCACGATGGCGACGTTGCGGAACTCGACAGACGACACGTTTGATTCCTCCTGGTGAAAATGTCTGTTGCCGACCCGGATGGGTCTCATGCGTGGGGCTGCCTACGACGAGACATGGCGAACTCCACCGGGCATGCGGCGAGCTACAGACTACCGGGCGCACTAGGTCACATGGTCAATGGGCAGAGGTTAGGTTAAGCTAACCAACCATGGGCAAGGTGAAGGCCAAACACGTATCCGGTCTGAAGCCGAAGAAGAAATGCTGCCGCAAGAAGACGCGATGCCTGAAATGCCCTGTTGTGATTACGCGGATGAAGAAGGCCGAAGCCGCAGGCTGCTGCGGCAAGGAACTCAAGAAGTGCCTGAAACTCGCGCGGGCGGCCTGAATCCGGAGTACACCGGAGTCATGAGTCCTGCGCTGCTCTCCGACGACGACATCGCCAAGGCCCTCACCGAACTGCCCGAATGGACCCGCGAGGGCAACAGCATCACGCGCACCATCAAGGCCCCCTCGTTCCTGGCCGGCATCGAACTGGTGCGCCGGGTGGCCGCCGCGGCCGAGGCCGCCGACCACCATCCCGATATCGATATCCGCTGGCGGCGGGTCACTTTCACGCTGTCCACCCACTCCGCGGGCGGTCTCACGACACGCGATATGGCTCTCGCTCACGAGATCGATCAACTACACGCTCGGAGCTGAGCCGCCCGGCCCGGATCATCCACGCATAGAGGGCCAGCACCCCGATCGCGTTCGCCGCGCCCAGCCAGGCCAGATAACCCGGACGCGAGATATCCCACATCGACTTCTGCAGGGTACCCAGCATCCAGGGCACCCCGATCACCGTCGTGAAAAGCCAGTATGCGGCCATCAGGCGCGCACCGGCGGCCTCGCGCAGCGGACCGTGGAGCAGCCACAGAATCAGCGGGACCAGGCACACCCAGTGGTGTGACCAGGAGATCGGCGACGCCATCAAACCGAACAGCTGCACGATGATCAGCGTGCCCAGCCGATCGTCGGAACGCAGTGCGCGCCAGGCGAAGAACGCGAGTACGGCCGTCACCAGCACGGATGTCTTCCACAGCAGCCCGGACCCGATGTCGTGGCCGGCCAGGCGGCTGAGCGCCCCGCGCAGCGACTGATTGATCACCGAACCGACCGGCCCGATACGGCCCGGGTCGCCGACCAGTTCCCCGAAGTACCTCCTGGTCTCACCCGGCGTCAGCAGGAAGGTCAGACCGATGGTCCCTGCGAAGGCCACCGCCGACCAGATCACCGCGAGCCACTGCCGGCGGGCCACGAAATACAGTCCGGTCACCGCCGGGGTCAGCTTGACCCCCACACCCAGGCCGACCAGCGCACCCGACACCCACCACCGGGCACTGCGCGCCGCGACCATGGCGAGCAGCACCAGGAACACATTGACCTGGCCGTAGTCGAGGGTGGACCGCACCGGTTCCAGCCACATGCCGCCCGCGGTCCACGCCACCGCGGTGGTGCGCCAGCACTGTTCGTGCATGGCCTCCCGGCCCACGATCATCTCCAGCGATATCCACACGATGCCGAACAGCGCCGCCGCCGTGGCCAGCAGCCAGCCGACGGCCACCATGCCGAAGGGCAGGAAATGCAGCGGATACAGGACGAGCGCCGCGAACGGTGGATATGTGAACGGCAGCGGAAATTGTGGTGATCGACTGGAATCGGTCCAGTCGTAGAGGTTCCCGCGGAACAGATTCGCGGCCCCTTCGACATACACGTGCAGGTCCACGAGGATCAGATTGCTGGGCCAGAACAGCGCCCACAGCAGGCGGACCAGCACCGAGATGCCGAGGGCGGCGGCAGCCAGGCGGAAACGTCGATTCACGGCACGGACTTTCGGTCGGGTGGATCACCGACCGGAATTCACGGCTGGCGAGCAGGCCTTTCAGGCGCTCGATGAGCGTAACTGGACCAACGATTATCCCGCGCACCCCAAATATTAAGGGCACCACCGACATTCGAGGCGCCCGAGATATTCGGGACGCGGCTCTCGCGCTGAAAATCTCACCTCACCGGTCGGACAGCTCTTGCTCGCGAGATCGATCGACCGGATGTCCGGGGCTGAGCCGGCCGGCCCGGATGATCCAGGCATAGAGCGCCAGCACGCCGAGCACGTCCACCGCGCCCAGCCAGGACAGGATGCCCGGACGCGAGATGGTCCAGATCGAATCCTGGAAGAAGCCCAGCACCCAGGGCACGCCGATCAGCGTCACCACCAGCCAGTAACCGGCCAGCACCCGGGCGCCCGCCGCCTGCCGCAGCGGGCCGTAGCACAGCCACAGGATGACCGGCAGGAGCCAGATCCAGTGGTGCGACCAGGAGATCGGCGACACCATCAACCCGAACAGCTGCACGATGATCAGCGTGCCCAGCCGGTCGTCGGAATCCAGTGCGCGCCAAGCGAAGAACGCGAGCACGGCCGTCACCAGCGCGGCCGCGATCCACACCGGCCCGGACACCACGTCGTGGCCGAGCAGCCGACTGAGCGCGCCGCGCAGCGACTGATTGGTCGCCGATCCGACCGGCCCGATGCGATGCGCGTCGCCGAGCAATTCGCGGAAGTACTTGTTGGTCTCACCGGGGGCGAACAGATAGGTCAGCAGAATGGTCCCGAAGAAGACCACCGCCGACCAGATCGCCGTGAACCAGCGTTTACGAGCCGCGAAATACAGCCCGGTGACGGCCGGGGTCAGCTTGATGCCGGCGGCCACGCCGACCAGCGTGCCCGACACCCACCAGCGCGCGCTGCGGACCGCGATCATGGCGAGCAGCACCAGGAACACATTGACCTGGCCGTAGTCGAAGGTCGAGCGCACCGGCTCCAGCCACATGCCGATCGCCGTCCACGCCACCGCGGCGGTGCGCCAGGACCGTTCACGCATGGCCTCGCGGCCGACCATCATCTCCAGCGCCAACCACACCACGCCGAACAGCGCCGCCACCGTGGCGAGCAGCCATCCGATGGCTACCACCCCGAAGGGCAGGAAATGCAGCGGATAGAACACCAGCGCCGCGAACGGCGGATAGGTGAACGGCAGTGGAAAGTCCGGCGTCTTACTGGAATCGGTGTAGTCATAGAGATTCCCGCCGAACAGATTCGCGGAGCCGTCCACATAGACGTGCAGGTCCACGAAGTTCATGCCATTGGGCAGAAACAGGACCCACACGAGACGGGCCAGCACCGAAATACCCAGTGCCGCGGCGGCCATGTGGAAGTGTCGATTCACGGCACTGTCTTTCAGCTCGGGCGGGTCACCGGCCGAGTGCACGGCTGGCGAATGCGGCTTGCGGGCCTCACGAATGCGGCGTTGCGGTGGCCCCGGCAAGCGTAGTCGCCCTGCAGAATGTCCCGTGCGGCGCGGACCCTCCGCTGTAACATTTGCATCACCGACCCCATCTGTAACAGGCACTCCGGTCGCCCGTTCGATAGCGTCAGCTGATCGAGTTCGCCAAGATCACACCGCGGCTGTACAACACGGCAGCCCGGTCCCTAGAGTGGCGCGGAGCGATGGCTCCATCGCTGCTAGATGTCCCTGAAGGTAAGGACGGCTACACCAGTGCTTCGCACCCGAGGATCGCGGTTCGCAATGTCCGCATTGGCCCTGGCGGCCTGCGCCACCGTCGCCGTGCCGACGGCCTACGCGAACCCCGCGCCGGCACCCAGGAGCGCGTCGATTCCGATGATCCCCGAAGGGGTTCCGGTCGACGCGCTGGCCTCGCTGGTCCCCGCCATCATCGGCGCGGCCACCGGTCCCGCCGATATCGCGGACGCAGGCCCCAAGAACGCCATTCTCGCCCAGGCCAAGCAGCTGCTGGAGAGCAGCAACCTGCCGGCGCAGGTGAAGACCACGCTGCTCGCCGTCATCACGTTCCTCGACGGCAGTGGCGGTGGCGGCCCCGACATCCCGAAGGACGGCCCGGTCATCTCGCAGTTCCTGTGGCCGACCATCGGCAAGGGCTGCATCTCCTCCACCGCCGACTCGGTGGGCACCGCGCTGGCCGTCGGCGGTCCGGCGCAGCTGCCCCCGCCCGGACCGGCGCAGGGCCAGGCCGGTTTCGTGTTCACCGCGCTGGGCACCAAGCAGCCCACCGATGTGCAGCCCACCCCGATGACGGTGCAGTGGCTGAACCTCGACACGCGCGCCACCGGCACCCAGAACCTGACCAATGACGCGCACATCAACCCGGACGGCCCGGCCACCCTGTCGGCCATCGCCAACACCGGTTCCGGTCGCGTGGTCGCCATCGTCTCGGGTTCGCTGACGACCCAGGCCGATCCGGAATCGCAGCCGATCACCTGCTCGTTCCTCCCCACCATCGGATTCTTCACCGTCGCCTAGCCGACACCCCGAGTTAGCCGAGAATTTCGCCCCTGTTCTCCTCCGTAACTACGCGGAAGGGACAGGGGCGAAATCGTTTGCACGGCCGGTTTCCTGTGGTAGACCGACATCTATGGCCGCTGTGACCAACCCCGTACGGGGACTGTATTCGCGCCGGTCGATCCTCTCGATTCGTTCCGAGGGATCGATCCTGTCGATCGGCTCGGCCTATTCGATCCTGTCCATCGGCAGCGTGGGCTCGGTGCTGTCGATCGGGTCGGTGGGCTCGTTCGGCTCTCTCATCTCCTCGGCTTCCTTCGGCAGCCTCGGCTCCGCATTCTCGGCGCTGTCCCGCTGGTCCCTGTTCTCCTGGAACGGGAACGGTGAGGTCTTCGCCGACGGCAGCGGCGAGGACGAACACACCGATCCCCACCTCATGCTCCGGGTCGTCCCCGACGAGCCGGGCCTGGCGGTCGACCCGACCTGCCACTGCCAGACCTAACGGGTTTCCTTCAGCAGAGTCGGGTTACCACCATTGGCCGTACTGCGGGGCGAGTACGGCATTGACGTCCACGGAGACGCCGTCGACCTCGCGCTTGTCGATCTCGAACTGGTGCAGGGTGGCGGCGGGGTGGACGTAGCCCTTCGGGGTGCCCCAATTGTGTTGCCAGAAGAAGGAACACAGGCCCGCGTCGCGAATGTTGTCGATGGTCGGCGAGTTCGCGTAGACGCCGGTGCGGTCGTGTCCGATGACGGTCTCCCAGCCGCGCAGGTACGGCTCGATGAACTGCTCGAAATCGTCGTCGCCGGGGTTGTCGTCGATGGAGGCGTAGATGGGCGCGGTGTCGGGCCCGCCCGCAGCCTTGTGCAGGATCAATCCCCGTGCGGCGTGCTGTAATCCGGCCGCGTAACCGCCGCGCCAATCGGCGGTCGGGCCCTTGCCGAACTGGTAGCAGGAGACCACCGTCAGGCCCGCGGCGCGCAGGGCGTCGACCTCGCGGGCGAGCAGCGGTTTGCCCGCCATCCATTCGGCGCCGGGCCGCCGGTCGGAGACGTAGCGGATGACGCCGATATCGCCGTCGTCGCTGATGGATTGGGCGGAGGGAACGCCGCCGGCGTAGTCGAGGAGGGTGCCGAGCTGTTGCTTGGCTGCCGCGGTGGCGGGTGGGAGGGTCAGTCCGGCGGTGATTCCGGCGGCGAGAGCCGTGGCCCCGGAGAGGAAGTTCCGTCGATTGACATGGGCAGGACGCATCACGGGCTCCTTCGCACACACTCGCTGGTCGAACATTCCAGTCGTGACGATTGGGAGACGGCGTCTCACCGGTGACCGGTTGGAACTACTTGCGGCGTGCCCGGCGCACCTTCCCCGATGAAAACAAGATCATCCGTGCGCCGGGAGCCCTGAACGTGCCCTCATTTCACCATATTCACATTGGAATCGCCAGGCTCATCGAGCACATCGGCACCATATGTCACATCGGGGCGAAACCGGGCAACGACCGGCCGATGGCGAACCAACAGCTATCGAATTGCCGCGGCCGGGGACCTCAGACGCGCGTCGCGTCCAGCCGGGCGCCCACATCGATGGTCCGGCGCGACACGTCGGCCACCTCGGCGCGCACGACCCTCGCGACCTGGGCGGCGATCTGCTTGCGCATGCCGGCCAGCTTGCCCAGCGCGGCCGCCCGCCAGCCCTCGGCGGTCATCTCCAGATCGATGTCGCGGGCGCGCGGCGGCACCGCGTCGATGACGATCAGCAACGGCTCGGCGGCACGCGCGGTGAGGGCCACCGGCACCTGCACCTCGGCCCGATAGCGGTTGGTCTTGAGCACGTCCACGGAGATGTCCAGGCTCACCGGAATGGTGAGGTCGAAGCGCACCAGCGCGGGATCGTGGGAGTTCGCGTGTGCCTCGGCCGCCGCGGCCGCGGCCGATTCGGCCGCGGCATGCGGCAATTCGGCGATCCGCGGCTCGGGTACGGGGGTGACGGTGACCGGGCCGGTGGCAGCGACCCGGGGCAGTCGCACACTGCCCTGCACACAGACCTCGGCCTTGTTGCCCGGGCCGGTGCGCAGCGGGCCGACCTCGATGGGCTTGCCCGCCATCGATTCCACCACCTGCCGCACCCGTTCCGCGGTCACGATGCGCGCGAAGAACCGGCGGCCGAATTCGTCGTAGCCGATCCACTCGTGGGTCGGTCGCCCGCGGTAGGCCGAGCGCGTGCCGTCCATGATGGCCTGCACGTCGAAGGTGCGGCCGCGCTGCGAATCCGGGTCGGCCAGAATGGCATTGATGCGATTGGCGACCTCACGCTGCACCAGTTTGGCGATGGGGTCCAGCAGCAGTTCCCAGGCGGTGCCGATGGCCTGTGCGCGCATGACGAAGCTGACGTCGCGCCCGGTGACCGGGGGAATGTCGATGACGATGAGCAGCGGATCGGCGGTGCGGGCGTGCATGCTGAGGTCGATCTCCACCACCGCCTCCAGCCGCAGCCGCTGCCCGCCGAGGGTGACGTCGACCCGCAGTTTCACCGGGAGCATGACGTCGAAGTGCACGTGCGGCCCGCGCCGGATGACGGTGGGTTTGCCGATGCTGCCCTTGGCCACGAACCGGGCGAGCCCGGCGGGCCCGATTCCGAAGGGGCCGATGGTGATTCCGCGCCCGGCCACGCTGGAGACCGCCGATTCGATCCGGGTTTCCGTCACCGCCGCCGCCACGAAACGTTCGCCGAATTCGGCGTAATCGATCCAGGTCGGTTGGTCGGACGACGTCATCAGCTACTTTCGTCGGGCGGGGACCCCTGTCCTGCCGATGAGGGGGCAGCAGGACAGGGATCAATCGACGACGCTGCCGGGCGCCGCCGAAACCCATCGTAAGCGGAAGATGCGCTCAGTAGTACACCCCGCCCCGCGTGTTTCCAGAATGTGGAATCAGCGTGTTCCCAATCGCCCGAAGCCGACCAGCCCTGATGTGCCGGACGGGCGGAATTTGTGGATGGCGACACCGCCGGATTCACCGGCCTCATTGCCGCCCACCGTGGTGATGGTATCCGAATCCGCCGCGATAACGATATTCGTGTGCTGATGGAACACACTGGAATCCGAGTACATCACCACATCGCCGACCCGCGGTAGATATCCGTTGTTCGCCTGCTCGAAACGGTGTTGTCCCCGGTAGTACTCCTCCAGGGTGTACACGCCGGGAATCCGCCAGGATCCGGAATTCGGATTGCTCAACGGTTGTCCGGCCGCGCGCATCACCCAGCTGACGAAGTCGGCGCACCAGGGTTCGGCAATGCCCTCGGAGTATTTGTCCCGGCCGCTCTGTTCGTCGAATTGCTGTCGCAGAACATCGACCACCTGCGCCTGCCCGGGACTCAACCCGGTGGAATCGACCTCCGGAAAGTCGTGCAGCAGACGCCCGTCCAGCTCGCGCGGGCCGTAGGACTCCTCGTGCCGGTGCTGCTGCCACCACCGCACGCCGAGCACTCCCCCGGCACTCAGCGCCGAAATCATCACCAGCGCAACGGTGCTCACCACCAGCCAGCGCCGCCGTCTGCGCTGCGGGCGCTCGAGCTCGACTGTCATCCGGTCCTCCCCTGTTCCGGCCGGCCGTCGGCCTTACCAGTAAGGACGTTCCACCCGGCCGCGGAGTTCCCTCAGGGCCGGTGGACCAGCCGGCTGCGGCCCATCGGACCGAGGCGGCCGGCCTGCATGAGCCCGACTCCCCGGGGTGCGAGTTCGGCCAGCTCGGATTGCAGTCTGCCCTGCAGTTCCTCGGCGGCGGCGCGGTGACCGGCGGCGCGCTCGTGGTCGCCGAGGTAGGTGGCCAGCTCGGCGAGGATGCAATCCATGGGCCCGAGCACCGAGGCGCCGGTCTCCAGACCGCAGACGGTGCCCGAGTACGGCAGCAGCTGCTGGTAGACGCCGAGCGCCATGGCCGGATCCTCGAGGGAGATGGCGAGGCGGGCCTTCACTCCGGTGAAGGTGGACCAGAACTGCGGGGCCAGTGGAGGTGCGGCGGCCAGCATGCGACGGGCCTCCTCCGGACGGCCCGAATGCACCAGGGCCAGTGCGTAACCGTGGATGAACAGCTCCGGTTTGAGGGCGGTGCGCTCGCGCAGATCGTTCAGGTAGACGGACATGTCGTTGCGCAGCCAGCCGATGGAGACGGCGATGCCGACGTGCAGCGCATTGCCGTCGCGGGTCGGTTCGGCCGCACCCTCGCCGGAGTGCGCCACCAGGTCGTCCAGTTCGCCGAAGCCCTCGCCGAGCAGGCGCAGCACCTCATCGGTATTGCCGCGCAATAGTTCCAGCACCATGCCGAAGGGCGCGATGGCGTCCAGCAGGTGCCGCAGCTGTCCGTCGGTGGCGTATTCGCCGGCCCGTCCGGCGTGTTCGGCGGCGGCCACCAGGTCGGCGTCGGCCAGGGTGGCGCGGAACAGCAGATAGTGTGCGAGCGCGCGGAATTCGGTGAGTCCGGCCGCGGTGGACACCTCGAGCAGCCGGGTCGCATACCGTTCGAGGTCGTGGGCGCGCAGGAAGCCGCCCGCCGCGAAGGCCGCGAACGCCTGCGCGTTGAGCACCGTGCACAGCAGGTCCGGGTCGTCGAGCGGTTCGGCCAGGGCCATGGCCGAACCGGCCAGGATGCGGGCCGCCGAGGGCTCCTCGACGGCGCGATCGAAAACGGCGGTGACATGCAACAGAATTCGCGTGCGCACCGGCAGCCCGGTATCGGCGCAGGCCAGGCGCAGCGGTTCGCGGATGCGCGGGTCCGGGGTGTGCCAGTCGTGCACCGACCAGATGAGTGGCGTCGGCCAGCAGGTGACGGCGTGCGCGAGCAACTCCGTCCCGCCCGGCGATGACGCTGTGCCGCAAAGTGATTCGGCCAGATCGAGCGCCTGCTCGCGGGCCGCCCGCGCGGCGATGTGCTGCCCGTCGTAGGCCAGCGCCACCACCAGCTCGCAGCGCGCCTCGAGCACCGCGAGCCGATCCACGCGCGCGGCTCCCGCGCCGGCGTGCCCGGCCAGATCGTGCAGCGCAAGTACCGATCGCCACCGTCGCACGGCGTCGGCGCGCATCCGCCGCTCCACACACCGCCGCGCCGCCGCGCGCACGTATGGCAGAGCCACCGTGGCGGTTTCGGCATCCGCCCCCAGCGCCGCGTGATGTGCCAGCGCATCGATGTCCCGCCCGCGTGGTACGTATACCGCATCGTGCGCGGAACTTGTTCCGGTGTAAGCGAACTCGGGGATTCGGCCGCGGCCGGACGGTGTCGCCGTGCCGGGGTCTGCGATGCCCGCGGCGTCCGGTTCCGTCTGTCCGGTCGACGAGTCCGTGGCCACCTCGTCGGCGCCGCGGAGGGCCGCGAGCGTCCGGTCGGTGCGACGCGCGGCCCTGGGCCGTGGCGATCCGAGGAGCGCCGCGACCAGGTGATCGGCTCCCCACAGCGCGCTGAGCACTCGATTCCCCATGCCCGGAAGGTCTTCCGTCCCGGCCGGGGTGTCGGATCGTCCCTCGTCCTGGCCGGACGCGACCGCCGCGCGGGTCGAGCCCGGCGCTGCCGCGCCCGGTTCCGGGTCGCTGCGCAGGTATTCGAAGGCAGCCCAGTGCATTCGGGTGCGGCGCAGGGTGGGGAGGTCGTAGTAGACGGTTTCGCGGACCAGGGCGTGGTCGAAGGTGACGCGGCCGGCCCGGTCGGTGCGCAGCAGGCGCGCGGATTCGGCGGTGGCGATCAGGTCGATAACGGTGTCGGCGGGGCGGTCGGCGGAGGCGGCGAGGGTGGTGATGTCGCTGTCCTCGCCCCAGACCGAGAGGTGGCGCAGCAGGTCCACGACGTCGGCGGGAAGCTGGCCGATGCGCCGGCCCAGCAGGTCGCGCACGCTGTCGGGCAGGCCGTCGGTGGTGCCCTGGGTGGCAACGAGTTTGGCGAGTTCGCGCACGAACAGCGGGTTGCCGCCGGTGCGCCGGCGTAGCAATTCCACGGTGCGGTCGTCGGGGGCGGCGAGCCCGGCGGCGGCCGCGGCGCGGCGGGTGCCCGCCATGTCGAGGCCGTCGAGTTCGAGGCGGTCGGCGGTGAACAGGGCCAGGGCAGCAGCGGTGTCGCGGACGCCCGGGCCCGCCTCGGTACCGCGCAGGGTGGCGACGATGAGGATCGGGCGGTCCCGCAGCCAGTTCACCACCTGCCGCAGCACCTGCAGGGTGGCGGTGTCGGCGCCGTGCACGTCCTCGAGCACGATGGCGATCGGTCTCCCGGCCGAGCGTTCGCGGCAGGAGCGGACCACGCGCCGGGCCAGGGTGAAAGCGTCGGCGGCGGTGAAGGTTTCGGGGTCGGCCGCGTCGAGGCCGGTGAGTACCTCGGCCCAGGCCCAGGCGGGCGGCGCGGACTCGACCTCGGGGCAGCGGCCGAACACGGTGGTCCAGCCGCGGTCGCCCAGGTGTGTGGTGAGGGCGGTGGCGAGGGTGGTCTTCCCGGCACCGGCCTCACCGGAGAGCCAGACCAGCTGTACGTGCCCGGCGGACGCGGCGTCGGCGGCGGCCAGCACAGCGGCACGCTGCGCGGCATATCCGGTGTCCGGCAAGGGTTCCGGATCGGGCAGCGGTTCGGGTTCGGCGGGCCGCACGGGTGCGGGCGGGGTGACCGTCTCGGTGTCCACCGAGTGGGTGAGGATGGCGGTCTCCAGATCCCGAAGTCCCGGACCGGGATCCACCCCGAATTCCAGGGTGAGGAATTCGCGGCTGCGGCGCACCGTGGCGAGTGCGTCCAGCGACTGTCCCAGTCGGTACTGGGCGACGGCCAGCAGCCGCGCGCATTCCTCGCGTCCGGGATGCTCCTCCAGGATGGGCCGCAGCGCCAGCACCACCTCGGCCGGCCGGTTCAGCTCCAGCGCCGCCTGGGCTCGCAGTTCGGCGGCGGTCAGCCGCAGGGCCTGCAGGCGGGCGGCTTCCTGTGCCGCCCAGGGCATCCCGGGGAAGGATTCGAAGGCGCCGCCGTGCCAGCACGCCAGGGCGACGTCCAGCACCTGCAACTGCTCCAGCGGGTCGGGCAGCCCGGCGGGGTCGCGCATGGCGGCCTCGTGCCCGTGCAGCAGTTGCTCGAAGTGCCAGGAATCCACTTGGGACGGCTCGAGATTGAGCGCGTAGCCGTGTGATTCGGACACGATGACGCGCGAGTGCGCCCGGCGCGGCCGGTCCGGCTCGAAGACCCGGCGCAGGTTGTGGATGTACACCTGCAGCGCGGCAACGGCTTTGGCGGGCGGGTCACCGTGCCAGAGGTCGTCGATAAGCCGTTCGGTGGGCACCACCCGGCCACCTGCGGCGACCAGTCGTCCCAGCACCGCGCACTGCATCGGCGCGCCCGGAGGCACGCGCTGACCGTCGATGCTGATGTGCAGTGGGCCCAGCACCCCGATGCGTATGAGCGCCATGTCGCTGTGCGACCCCCGTACCCACTTCGAATAAAACCAAACAGGATCCTCTCAATATGACAGAAATTCTGCGGCAGTACCCAGTCTTGTGACGGGGCTTAACTCGATACGAAGACGCTCCGAAGAGTCGTCCCGCACACTGCCTAGGGTGTTCGACCCCTCCCCGCCGCCGGACTCCGATCTCGCGGTCCTGCACAGCCTTCCGCATCCGGCCTGCCTGCACGACGGCGGCTACGACGTGCTGGCCGCGAACGAACCCTTCCGGAAACTGTTTCCGGGCACCGGTCCGGGCGCGAACCTGATGACGGCGATCCTGCTGGAACCCATGGCCCGCTACCGGCTGGGCGACTGGGAGGCCGAGGCGCAGGTCATGGTGTCGGCCTTCCGGTCCGCCGCCCCCGACCTGCGGGCGGACCGGGTCGAGGAGATCGTCAATCTGGCGCGCCGCTCCCCCGACTGGGATCGCTTGTGGCACAGCCACGTCGTCCCCCCGGAGCCGCGCGAGCGCACGGTGCTGATGACCGATCCGCTGACCCGCCGGGAACGCCGGATGTACGTGCAGACCTTCGAGTTCCAGTCGCCGCAGCGGCCGTGGTGGCTGCTGACGGTGGTGCCGTTCGACTAGCCCGGTCAGGCCTCGGCGGCGGGGACCTCGAACCAGCCGTCCTCGGGTTCGGCATAGCCGTGGTACATGAGCGGTATGCGCCGGTCCACACCGAAGTGCCGATAGACCGCGAGCATGGTGCTGCGCACGGCCAGGTCGTGGAAGTCGTCGATGCGCCGCGGGCCGAGCCAGTGCTCGGGGAGCAGTGCGAGCCGGGTCATCTCGTCCGGATCGTCCATGTCCAGCCCGATGGGGCCGGGGTCGACGATGAAGTGATCGTGCAGCACGGCGTGCACATCGTGCGGGTCGTGCTGCCCGGCCGCGAAGGCGAGGAAGCGGGTGCGGATGGCGGGCGAGCCGTGCTCCTGCAGCCACTCGATGAGATGCGGGTTGGGGCGCGGAATCGACCTCGCGGACAACGGGGTCTGCTCCAGCAGGTGCAGGATGCTGGCGCCGGGCACGCGGGGTTCGGGGACGAGGAAGAGGCTGAGCACGGGGGATCCGGACAGACTGTCGCAGAGGCAGACCTTGGTGCGCATGGGGTCGGTCATGCGCCACTCCTTACGCGGGAGGGGTTGCTGGCTTCGTCATCCGAATCGTGCCGGTTCGCCGAGTTACCAGACTCGGACAGATCTCTCCTCGACGCCCGACCGGTGCAACACCCGGAATTATAGTCTCCGGGCACCGATCGGACCGACCGGTCTGACGGTCGATCCGATCGGTCACCTGGGTGCCGTACGGTGCGGTTTACGCGCCCACCAGACGGCTGCGGTTGCCCTGCCGAGCCGACAGTGCAGCCAGCTGGCCCTCGATAGTGGCCCGGACAGTCGGCCACTCCTCGTCCAGGATGGAGTAGAAGGCGGTGCTGCGCACCTCGCCGTCCAGCCCGCGCGAGTGCGCCCGGCGCACCCCGTCGCTGGTGGCGCCGAGGCGCTCGATCGCCATGCGGGACCGCAGATTTCGGACATCGGCCCGCATGGCGATCCGCCGCACCCGCCACACGTCGAAGGCGTGCTGCAGCAACAGCAGCTTGGACTCCAGATTGATGCCGGCGCCGCGCGCCTGCGGAGACAGCCAGGAGTTCCCGATCTCGGCGGCGTCGGGCACCGCGAGCAGGGGATCTCCGGTCGGCATGCCGTGCACCAGCGGCCATACCACCGGGCCCTGCCAGTAGTCGAAACGGGTGAACCGGGTCGAGCCCAGCACCCGTCCACTGGCGACGGCGATGATGGCGAAGGCCAGCGAGGTGCCCGAGGCATGCCCGGAGAGCGCCTGGGCGACGTATTCCAGCGCCTCGTCCACACCGTGTGGGACGGGCGTGAACGCATAGTCATCGCGATTCCCCGCAGCAGCCTCCGCGAGCCCCGTGGCATGCTGCGGCGCAAGGGGTTCCAGCCGTACCAGACGGCCGGTCAGAGTTACGGGTACGGGCACGTTCCCTCGATCTTTCAAGTCGGTCGGGGGCTCGCGTCAGGCAATGGCCGCCCCGGCCACACACTCCGGATCGACGAACCAGCCCTGGCGCGCCAGTAGCAGCATCGGATAGTGGGATGAACGATAGCGGAACACCAGCGCACCGCGCCGCAGGCGGCATGTAAATTTCATGCGCTCTACCGCGCGTCGCGCGGGTTATTTCACAGGTGTCTTACAGCCTTTTCCGGCACGGCCATCCGCTACCTGCCGGCGACCCCCTTTCGGGCTGCCGGAAATGCGAATACCTATGCGGTGGAAGGTATTACTACGCCGGCCTTCCCCGCCAGAAACCGTCGTGGACCGCCCTTGCCTCCGCGAGCTCGATCGGACCGATGACCGGCAGTGCGCGCTGACCGGCGGCGAATACCGCACGGCAGGGCAGCGCCATGGTCGGGTTCTCGGGATCCGCACCGGTCAGGGCCAAGAGCTGGTCCTCGCCGAGTGCATAAACCACCCGCCCGATATTTCCCCAGTAGATCGCCCCCGCGCACATTGCACAGGGTTCGGTACTGGTGTAAAGCGTGCAGCCGCGCAGAAACTCGGCGTCATAGGCGGCGCTCGCCAGCCGCACCAGATTCGTTTCCGCATGTCCCGTCGCATCACGCGCGGTGATCACCGTGTTCTCCGCCTCCAGCAACACCCTTCCCCCGGGCTCGGCCAGCGCCGCCCCGAATGGATGATTGCCGTGCTCACGCGACCGCCGCGCAATGCCGACAGCCGTCAGCAGATTTTCCATATCCCGCTCGCTGAGCGATTCGACCACCCGAACACCTTGCCACACAACCCCTTCGGTGGCACCGGAGGGGTTCGAAGACCGCCGGGAGGCGGGCTGCGGCCACAAACGCAAGTACACTTTGCTTTCAGCAAGCAGCTCGCCGATGCTCAACGCCAGTTCATCTAGCTTCAGGGAGGCGCTGGCGGGCGCGGAAGAACAGGGGAGCACGGCGGATCCCCTCGAGATCGGATGATCGCGGCGGGCCCGGTCGCGGCCGGATCGTCGCCGATGCGGTGATCACGGCCGCGGACCGGAGATCGCGCCGTCGAGCAGCAGGTCGACGAGGCGGACGCACAGCTGCGGATCGATCGGTTCCCGGGTGACCCGTGTGCGGAATTGCAGTGGCGCGATCAAGGTTTCGAGCGGCAGCCGCGGGTCGGTCCCGGCGGGCAGCTCGCCGCGGTCGACGCACCGGTCGACGCCGTGCTCGACGATCGGCCGGGTCAGTTCCAGCCGCGTGGTCCAGAACGCCTCCCGCGCGCGCCCACCGCGGTTCGCCACCGCCGAACGACAGCGCCTGGTTGAGCGCCCGGCCGTGTGGCGTTCCGAGGTAGGCCGGGGGTTGTCGCCGGGAGATCATCGGCGGAAGATCGATTAGACAGCTGTTCCGGGTCGGGGTCTGAACCGCCATCGCTCATCCAAGGAACGGAACTCAGAAATGAAGACCAAAATTGCCTCGATAATCGCCGCGACCGGCATCGCCATGTCGCTCGCCGGGCTGGCCGCTCCCACCGCATCGGCCGCGCCGCCCACACCCGTGCCGGTCACCGACACCGTCGGATCGGTCACGTTCTGCTTCGGCATCCCGCTGGGCTTCTTCATCTTCAACATCTGCATCTGACGCACAGAGCGAGGTCACGGCCCAACCGCGTACCACGCGGTGGGCCGCTCGCTCGGACGCGGCTATATCTCGCCCGTCTCCGAAATCACTGTCGCACAACCCCTTCAACTGCGACCGATGCACAGCGGGCACAGTCGGATCCGAGCCGGGCGGCATTCCGAAGCTGGAGCGACCGTTCACGACCGTGGAACGCAGCCCGGTGACCTACCCGCGGCAGGCTGGAGCGTCTGCTCGCCTCGCGGCTATCACACGAACTCGACAGCACCGCCGCCGATTTGCCGCGGGTCACGGTCGACATCGTGCTCAACGGAGCGGATCACAAGGAGGTCGCACCATGATCACAGGTACGGGGCGAGTGGCATTGGTGACAGGGGCCAGCAGCGGAATCGGCGCGGCCACAGCGCGTCTGCTGGCGGCGCGAGGGATGCGCGTGGTGGTCAATTACCTGCACAGCGAGGCAGCGGCCGGGGAGGTCGTGACCGAGATCGGGGAGGCAGGCGGCCGCGCGCTGGCTGTACAGGCCGATGTCCGTGAGTCCGCCGCGGTCGAGAACTTGATCGAACAGGTGCAGAAACAGTGGGGTGGCGTCGACGTGCTCGTGCACAACGCGCTCACCCCGTATGCGATCAAGTCGTTCCAGGACATGACGTGGAAAGAACTGGGCGGCAAGCTCGATGACGAAATGCGCGCGGCGTTCACCGTTACCAAGGCCGTCCTGCCGGCCATGACCGCCCAGGGCTGGGGGCGCATCATCTACATCGGCACCGGCCTCAGCCGCCGGCCCCGAGCGGGCATGATCGCGCTGGGCACCGCCAAAGCCGCGCTCGCGCAGTTCGCCCGTTACCTCGCCCAGGAACTCGGGCCGTGGGCCATCACGGTCAATGTGGTGGAGCCCGGCCCGGTGGAGGACACCCGCATCGCGGGTGTGCTCGACGACGAGATCAAACGGCGACAGGTGGCCGCGACACCCCTGGGCCGCCTGGCCCTGACCGCGGACGTCGCCCAGGCGGTCGCGTTCTACGCCAGCGAAGACAACTCCTTCATGACCGGCACCACCGCCGCGGTGAACGGCGGCATGGCCATGTACTGACGAGGGAAGAACGCTCATGGACACGATCGATCTCGCCTACGTCGGCCGGGGATTTCACGAGGAACTGGTTGCGTATATCGCCGACCAACAGGACTTTTACGCCGACGAAGGCGTCCACGTCGCCCTGCGCGACGGCTGCACCTGGGATGAGGAACGACTGCGGCGGTGCGCCACCATCGGGCTCGGCCGGGCCCTGCTGTCCCGGTTGACCAACGGAATTCCCTGGGTTGCGCTGACTGTCAACACCCACCGGCCACTGTTCTGGTTCCTGGCCCGCTCCGGCATGACCTCGCCCGCGGGCCTGTCCGGCAAGCGGGTCGCGGTACACGCGCCCCACACCGCGCCCGGATGCTTTGCGCGGATCGCGTTACGCCGGGTCGGTCTGGACCCGGACCACGACATCCACTCGATCGTCCGCGCGCCCGGCGACTACGGGATGGACCTGCGCATGCTGCACGACGGCACGATCGATGCCGCCGTCGTCGGCAGCACCATGGCACCCGAAGCGGTTGCCGCAGCGGAGGGCTGGCAGGTAGTGGCCTGGGTCGGCGACCTCTTCCAGATCCCCACCGTCGGTGTAGCCGTCGATCCGACCTACCTCCGTCCCGACGCTCCCGCGGTCCAGGCCGTCGTACGGGCCCACCGGCGCGCGCTGCAGGTGATCCGCGACGACACCGATACCACGGTGCGCCATCTGCGAACCTTCCTCGGCCGGCACACCGCGGACGAAGTCCGAGCCCACTACAAGACTTTCATCGCACCGTATTTCACCACCGACGGCCGCGCCGACCTCACCGTCGGCGATACCGCGATCACTGCGGTAGCCACCGAACTCGGGGTGCCCGTCACCGTCACCGCGGCCGACTTCTACCGCACCACCTAGCAGCCGGAAGCGGCGACGCTGAGACGTATTCGACGGAACCACAACAGGTTTCACGAAACCAGGCAGGTCGATACACCACCCGGAAGGACATCCCATGAAACTCGCAGTCATCGGCGGCACCGGATTGATCGGATCGCAGGTCGTCGAGGATCTGAACGCCGCCGGACATCGGGCGATACCGCACTCGCATTCCACCGGTGTCGATGTCATCAGCGGCAACGGATTGGACGAAGCCCTGGCCGGGGCCGACGTCGTCGTCAACCTGACCAATTCCCCGACCTTCGACGAGGCCTCTCCGGCGTTCTTCCAGACCTCCATGGACAACCTCCTGACCGCCGCCCGCAGCCAGGGCGTGGGCCATTTCGTCATCCTGTCGATCATCGGTGCGGACCAAGTGCAGGACCTGGACTACTACCGGGCAAAAGTGCTGCAGGAGAACATCCTGGCGGCCGGGTCGATCCCCTACTCCATCGTCCGGGCCACACAGTTCATGGAGTTCATCGACGCCGTGCTGTCGTGGACCACCGACGGTGACACCGTCCGACTGCCCACGACACCGATCCAGCCGATCGCCGCGAAGGACGTCGCCGCCGCGGTAGCAGAAGTCGCGACCGGCGCCCCGCTGAACGGCGCCCGCCACATCGCCGGACCCGATATCTTCCCCCTCGACGAACTGGGCCGAATCACCCTGGCCCGCAAAGGCGACAGCCGAACCGTAGTCACCGACCCCACCGCCGGCATGTTCGCCCAAGTCAAAGGCGACGTCCTCACCGATAGAAACGCCCACCTCGCCCCCACCCACTACTCCGACTGGCTCTCCTGACCGGCTTACGCGACGAACAGCGACACCCAGCGGACGGGCTCATACCCGACGCCGGCTCAGACGTTGAAGCGGAACTCGACCCGCTCGACCTCCACCCGCAGGCGCGCGTCGCAAGCCACTCGCACAGACCCTACGCACGCCGATCGGGCAGCAAAATGCCCTGGTACACAACATCTTCAGCCGATTCACCAACGGCCGCATGACGGCCCGGACAAGGCCGGGTCAACAGATCGTGCCGGGCCGGGCCGCGGTTGCCTCGAGCAGATCCCGCAGCAGGTCGAAGTCGATGTTCTCCGGGTTGCGGAACCGCAGGCAGCCCTTGCCCATGTCCTGCCCGGCCAGCTGTTCCGCGAACGCCTCACGGATGTCACTGCGCATGAGATAGAAAGAGATGTACTGCTTCTGGCTGGCAAACGCGATCTCCGCAACACCGTCCCGCTCGTATGCGGGCATCCCGTACGCCATGACCTCGTCGAAGCCCACCAGCTCTTTTCGGCACAGCCGCCGCAACTCGGCCAGCACGGCCCTGCGTTCCTCGGGAACCTCGGTCAGATAGCCATCGACGTCGCGTGCCTTGCTCTGCACCATTCCATGAGGCTATCCAGGAATGGGGTAGCGCGCCCGCGGTGAGCTGCTGACCTGGTGGTATGTGGCGTGGAGGCTGCGGTGGGCCGCGAACCGCTGGAAGCCTGGCCCGAGGCCCACAGGATCAGCGAGTACCACGCAACCAGGCCAGTCATCGAGGCGTGCAATCCGCGCTCCGACCACGCGCCACGGCTCTCGAGTCACGTAATAGCCTTGCCGCACAAGAGCTTCAGGTCGTCCGGCCTCAGACCGCGGCGAGTTCGTGCTGCAGCACTTCGCTCGCGGCGCGTTCACCCGAGCGAATGGCTCCGTCGACCCAACCGCACATGACGGCCGAGCTCTCGGTTCCGGCCCAGTGGATACGGCCGCACGGTTCGCGCAGCGTACGGCCGAACTGGGTGAGCACACCGGTCGGCGTGTGACTGAGCATCCCGCCACCGGAATAGCGTTCGGCAGTCCAGTCCTGCTCGATGTAGTCGACCGGGACACCGGCTTTTTCGCCGAATCGCGTGACCAATTCTTGGAGTATCACCGTCCTGCGTTCGGCGGGATCGAGTCGACCGATCTGCCGTGCGATGGGCCCCTCGGAAATGACGCACAGGACCCCGGGCCGCCCGGCGTCGGTGCAGCCGTCGATGGTGACGGTGGCCGGCGATCCCGGCGCGGCCGACTGACCCGACAATCCGTCGCGCCGCCAGAACGGCTCGTCGTACAGGACGGAAATCTTGATGATCGAGCCACTGGGCACCCGCTGATGCAGAAGCGAGCGATCGACCGGCAACATCGGCTCGTACCGGATCTGACCGGCGATCGCCAGGGGGACGGCCACGATCGCCCGACGTGCGCGCACCGTCGATCCATCCGCATGCACCCTCACCCCGGCGGCGTCCTGCTCGATACTGTGTACCGGCTGCGACAGGTGAATCGAGTCGGCGAGCTGGGCCGCCATCGGCCCGTAGATCGCACCCATGCCCCCGACCGGCCGGGCGTCCTGGGCGCCGCCCTTGACGCCGAATACGAAGTTGGGCCCACCTCCCGATGCCATCTGATACAGCGCGAAAAGCATCGACACTTCCGAGGCAGCCGAGGTGTAACTGCCCGCGATGGCGGTCTCGAGCAGATCGTGGGCGGGCTTGGACCAGACGGTGCGATCCAGCCACTGCGCCAGGCTCATCCGATCCCACTTGTCGGCCTTCTTCGCCTCCCACGGCGCCTCGAGCGGGATCGACTTGCACATGTGCCCCAGCTCGACGAAGCTCGCGCCGAGATTCATCGACGCCCAGGGGCTCATCGTCCACGGGATCGTGCCGCTGTAGCGGTACTGCTTGCCGTCGACGACCATCATGGCCTCACCGTCGGTGTACTGCTGGTAACTCCGTACACCGAACTCGTTCATCAAGGCACGGATGCGGTCCTGTCCCGGCCCTATCCAGGCACCACCGCGGTCGATCCAGCAACCATCCGCGCGCACCTCGGTGAATGTGCGCCCGCCGAGCCGGTCGCGGGCTTCCAGCACCGCCACCGATCGCTCCGCCTGCTTCAGCCGCAACGCAGCGGTCAATCCCGCGAATCCGCCACCGATTACGCAATAGTCGAAGTCTGCCATCGAGCCGCCTTCGTCTCGAAGTTCTCCTGGCCACCATCGGGCCACGGCACTGCTCGCACCCACGACTCCACGGATGCGAACCACCTTCGATCAGACCCACACCCGAACCGGCAATTCTATAGCAAATTGCACAGGCGGATCGGACCAACGAAGGTCATGACAGTTGCGCATGAGTTCGCCGGGACATCAACACTCGCCGATCGCAGTTGAAACAGAGTTGAGTGGGCCGGGTTCGAATCGGCCGGAATGGGCGCGGCCGGCAGCGAGACCGACTGCGGCCCAGGTCATCCTCTTCTGCCGATTGTGCGATGTTGGACAAGCATTCCGTGTCAGAGGTCTCGCGCGCGGTCAGGTGTCGAGTGATTGCCGATCGGCGAGCCAGGTCTGTGGGTTTTCGCCGGTGGCGAGGAAGATGGTGCGGCGTCCGACTTGGACGGCGTGATCGGCGAACCGCTCGTAGTAGTGGGCGAGCAGAGCGAGATCGACAGCGGAAGTGACTCCGTCGTGCCAGTCCGGACCGCGCACCGTAGTGAACAGTTCGCGGTGCAGTTCGTCCATCACGTCGTCTTGCTGATCGAGTCGTGCGGCGTCTTCAGGATCGCGGGACTCCAGAACCGCTGCGGCGCTGGTGACTATGGCAACCGCAGCCGCACCCATGCTCGCAACAATGGGGCGGACCGAGTCCGGGACGGCATGGCCGGGGTGCCGGCGCCGGGCGGTCCTGGCGATGTGGCTCGCCAGGGTGCCCATGCGGGCGAGGTCGCCGACGAGCTGGAGGGCAGTCACGACCTGGCGCAGTTCACTGGCGACCGGGGCTTGCCGGGCCAGAAGATCAACGGCGGCCTGTTCGCAGTGATCACGCATGGTCTCGATCTCCGCGCACTCGTCGATAGCGTGCTCGGCCTGTTCGATGTCGGCGTCGAGCAACGCGTTCGTCGCCGACGCGACCGCGTCGCGATCACGCAGACTCATCGCAACGAGCAGCGTGGCGAGACGAGCGAGACTCGCGTAATACTCGGTCCGCATGGCTCCATCTTCGTCGAACGACGACAATTTCGTTGGCCAGCAGAAATAAGCTAACGGCGGGGCTCGGTGAATGTCTCCGCCCATGCCGCCGACTCCTCGGCGGCGTGTCTGGTCGCCGTCCAACCGCGATAGCTTTCACGCCGCGGTGACCCGCCGGGTCTGGCCTGCAACGCCAACAGCCGCACGCCCCGGGGAACGTATGCCCGCCAACACGAACCGAGCACGCCACCGGACATACCGCATGCCGCGCGGACCTAACCGGCCGGCGCGGACCCTCGGAAGATCAATGGTCGGGGCAGGTGACCGACCGCCGGCAGTGCGGCCACCCAGCAACGCACGAAGATACCTGTGGTCTCAACGGGTCTGCGTGTGTGCCGGCCCGTTGAGACCACACTGACTTGTCGGCGTACTTCAGCGCTGTCCCGGGGCCGCTGAGTAGATGTGTCCGGCAAATTCGGCGAGTTGATCGTCAGGCAGATGCCTGGCCAGATCTGCCTCGCTGATCATGCCGACCATCCTCTTGTTCTCGATCACGGGCAGTCGCCGGATTCGATGGCTCACCATCTCGTGCAGTACATCCTGTACGTCGGCATCGGCATCGATCCAACGTGGCGTGCCCTCGCACAGCTCGGCGCAAGACATCTTCGCTGGATCGCGGCCGTCGGCAGTGCATTTCACGACGATGTCGCGGTCTGTGATGATGCCGATCATGCGCTCGTTCTTGTCGCCGATCGGCAAGGCTCCAACGCCTAGTTGGCGCATTACCTGCGCCGCGCGCTGGACGGTATCTGTGCTGGTCATCCAATGCGCACCCGGGTGCATGATGTCGCGAGCGGTAGTCATGGTCACCTCCAGATAAGGGAGCTACGGACCTCTCCAACGGTAACGACGTCGTGGTCAGCGGCGCAGCAGAATCGATCGCTGGATGTCCCGTCCTGCCGCTGACCGCGGCTGACAGCACCGGCCATCGCGCAGTGCCAAGTGAAACGACCGACGTAGGCGGCGGCGAGTCGGCTCGAATTTTGGGCTGCCGGGGACCGAAGGCTCCGGGGTGTGGCGGATTACGTGTCGCGAATGCCGACGTTGAGGAGGTGCAGGGCTGCGTCGACTGTGGCGGCGACGAGGGTGTCGTCGAGGGGGCCGGTGGCGGGGAGCATGGCGTGCAGCAGCAAAGGGCCGGTCAAGATGTCGGAGACGACGGTGGGATGAGTGAACGGTGGGATCTCGCCGCGGTCGACGGCGCGCTGGAACATTGCCTGGGTCGATCGGCGGCGAGGCGCCATGAAGGCTTCGTGGAACAACGCACTCCATTGCGGGTCGCCGCTGAGGTCGCCGAGCAGGCCGGCGATGCCTGCTGCGACGACCGGGGTGCGGAAGAACTCGACCTGTAGGCGTTGCAGCTCGATCAGGTCGCCGCGGAGGGTGCCGGTGTCGGGTGCTGGGTCGGTGCCGAAATGCCCGGCCAGGGCGCTGGCGATCAAGGCGACGCGCCCAGGGAAGCGGCGGTACAGCGCGGTGCGTGTGGTACCGGCCACGGTAGCGACGCGGTCGATGGTGACTGCGCTGTAACCGTCTGTCAGCAACAGTTCTTCGACAGCGGTGGCGATGGCGGCGTCCAGGGCCGTATTGCGGGGGCGGCCCATCCCGGCGGATTTACCCTTGTCAGACATACGCTACGGATTGTATCGGATTAACTCTTGCCAGACATACGCTACACAACGTAGCGTATGTGCATGGGTGAAATCTGGATCATCGGTGCGACCGGACGCGCCGGGCGAAACATCAGTGCCGAATTACGTGCCGGTGGGCATCGGATCGTGATGGTCGGCCGCAATGCTCAGCGGCTGGCCGAGGCCGCCACGACGATCGAGGCGTCGGGCGGGGTACCGCCACGGACGCTGGTCACCGATGATCCGCTCGGCGAAATCGCTGCGGGCAGACCGGACGTCGTCGTCAACACGGTCGGGCCGTTCGGCACGACGACGGTCCCGACCGCGCGGGCTTGTGTGGCCGCGGGCAGTCACTACGTGGATCTGGCCAACGAATTCCAGCCCGTGCAGTCATTGCTGGAGCTGGATTCGGCGGCCCGGGCCGCAGGGGCGACGCTTGTCACCGGTGCAGGATTCGGCACCCTCGCCAACGAAGCGCTGGTCTACGAGCTGTGCTCGGGCCGCCCGGCCCCGATCCGTGTCCGGGTCGCGGCGATGCCCGTCGTGGACGGCCTGGGCCCGGCGGTGCTGGCCAGCGTGGTGGATGCGGCGGCAACCGGCGGGCTGATCTACCGGGACGGCCGCCTCGTGCGGACCCGGCTCGGCGCTCACCTGCAACACACTCCGCTGCCCGACGGCACCACGCGTGCCACGGTGGCGGTACCCACCGGCGAGTTGGTAGCGGCGCTGCGCGCCTCGGGCGCCGGTGAGGTGATCGCGACTTCCAGTGAGGTGCCCACCGGCCGTATGGCGCGAGCCTCGCTGCCGATGGTGGGCGCGGCGCTTCGGGTGAATGCGTTGCGGCGCACCGTGATCCGGCTCATCGACCGCTGGCAACTGACACCACCGAGCACGCCCGGTGAGATCTCGTGGGCGTACGCGTGCGCGGAATGGGAGGGCGGGGAAACACGCCAGGCGTGGTTGCAGACCGGTGAGGGCTACGCGTTCACCAGCCGCGTCGCGGCCACGGTCGCGGCCCAGCTCGCCGACGGCGACGGCCGCCCCGGCGCGTTCACCCCCGGCGCATTGTTCGGCCCCGATCTCGCCCGATCCGCGGGCGGCACCATCACTGTCGACTCCACGGCGAAGGACCCGCGATGACCAACACCACCCGAGAGCACGTGCGCATCCCCGCAGGCGCGGACACCGAGCTGGACTGCTGGCTGTACCTGCCGTCGTCACCGCCCTCGCATCCGACGGTGGTGATGGCGCACGGCATCGGCGGAGTCAAGGCGGCCGGGCTGGCACCGTTCGCGGAGTTCTTCGCCGACAACGGATTTGCTGCCCTCGTATTCGACTACCGGCACTGGGGCCGCTCCGGCGGCGAACCACGCGAGTTTCTGTCGATCCGCCGCCAGCGCGAGGACTACCGCACCGCCCTCGCGTGGGCGCGCCGCCACGACTCGCTCGACAACGACCGGCTGTTCATCTGGGGAACCTCCTTCGCCGGCATGCACATCCTCGATATCGCCGCCACCGATCCGGCACTGGCCGGAGCCATCGCACAATGCCCCCTCGTCGACGGCTTGGCCGGGATGGGGAATGTGGCTCCACCGCGCGCGCTGCGCCTGACCGCCACCGCAGTGGCAGACGTGCTCTCGGGCGT
Organism: Nocardia sp. NPDC059236; assembly: GCF_042754085.1. Classification (NCBI taxonomy): domain Bacteria; kingdom Bacillati; phylum Actinomycetota; class Actinomycetes; order Mycobacteriales; family Nocardiaceae; genus Nocardia; species Nocardia sp. NPDC059236. Next base: position 146,704 of record NZ_JBHZAF010000007.1, on the reverse strand, counting down.
CGTCGGCAACCCGCCGAAATACCTGCCGCTCAGCGTCGGACCCGACAGCCTCGGCGTAATCGCGACAAACGACTCACTGACCGGACTACATCGACTCACCCCAACCGACGGCGAGCCCTGGCCCAACCGCATCACCGCACGATCACTGCTCGACATCGCCGTCCACCGCCCCGTCCGAACGGCCCACCGAATCCAATGCCCCCTACTGATGGTCGTCGCCGAATCCGACACCATGGCCCCCACCGGACCCGCCACCCAGGCCGCCGCGCGAGCGCCCCGCGGCGAGCTCTACCGCAGCCGCGGCGGGCATTACGACGTCTATGACGGCGGGATCGACCACTCCGACGTGCTCCGAGTAGAGCTGGAATTCCTCACCAGGCACGCCCGATCGGCACGCCAAACCTCTTCGTAGCGCGAACAGGATGAATTTCGCCTGGTTCGCCTCGACCCCGTCGGCGATTCGGCGACCGTTCGAAAGATCCCGCGATGAAAACATCGAGCCGTACTGTTGTTTCCGCAGTGTTTGCGCTTACCGCCGTCCTCGCTGCAGGTTGTCAGTCGTGGCACGACCCGCTATCCCAGCAGCACTTCACCGCGGACTTCCTCAATATCGCGGGCATGTTCGAGGGCAACCCGATCACGGTGCTCGGGTCGAGCTGGACACCATGCTGGCCGACAACGACGACTCGGTGCGCGGATTCAGCAACAAGATCACCCAGATGACCGGTCTGCTGGCCGATCAGGCGCCCGGTCTGCAGGGCACGCTCGATCAGCTGAATGCGTTCCTGGCCAACACCAGTGGCGCGTTCTCGCAGTACTCCGATCAGCTCAACGGCACCCTCACCGGGCTCACCAATGTCACCAACCAGCTGCGCGCCAACGCGGCCGGCGTGACCGAGGTGGTCGACGTGGCCCCGCTGCTCATGCAGAACCTGGACCGCTCGGTCAACCGAAACGGCCGATACGTGCGCACCCATTTGGTTCTGGGCTCCGCGCTCTCCGGCGAAATCGTGAGCGTGTTCTGCGAGCGCATCCAGATGAAATCGGACGGATGCCGGACCGGGCAGATGGAGGACTTCGGACCCGATTTCGGACTCATGGCCGCAATGCTGGGGCTGACGAAATAGCGCCAGCTCCCCCACCTCATCCGCTCGGCCGGCACCGCCCTGGGATCATCCCTGCGGCCACATCACCTGGCTGACTCTAGCGAACTCGAGTGCGCGCTCATGGCGCATACCGCGCTGACTGAACCGGCCAGCGTCGACGGCGGAAGATCAACCGGCCATGCCCATCTGACGTCGACCGAACATCCGCAATTGCCGAGTTCCGTGTATTTAGGGCGGCCCGCCGCGGTTCGGGTTGTTGACGGAGCTTCGGGAGCGGATGGCGAGGGTCAGGCCAGTTCCGCTCGGGCATCGGCATAGTCGGGGAAGCGTACGCGGAGGGCGATGTCGAAGGCTGTTGCCCGATCGAACGAATCGAAGTCGTCGAACCTTCCGCCGCGGAGGTACCAGGCGATCAGATCCGCCGCGTCTGCGGAGTGGTTGTTGAGTGCGCAGAGAATCACGATCATCCGCAAGTGTTCACCACTAACACCACTCCACACTGACGGTCGGTCAGAACGCACTCATCTGCCGCATACCGCGCTGACCGAACCGGCCAGCTTGGGCATCGGAAGATCGACGGGCAGAGGGTCGTACGGCTGGCGGCAGTGCTCGCTCATGCTGATGTGAGATGAGTTGCAGTACAGGCAATCCGGAATGTCATGAGGTATGCCTTAGCTTGGTGCAAGACGCCACCTCATGTCACGTGGACGCCAGGATCGCACTTCTGGATTGGTCTGTGTCATGCTGCGGCTAGTTGGATCCGTCCAGCGGCTGCCGGCGGCCGGAACCTGGTGCGCTGCAGAACATCCGGAAATGCCGATTTTCGGGCTTGTTCCAGAGCTGCTCGTCTTGTTCGGTCCGCGCCAGTGCCCAGACTCCGAGGTTCTGCCCGATGCTCAGCGTCTGCGACGTCGCGTTGGTGTGGGTTGCGCGAGTCGATCACCGTTCATGAGCGCACCCGCTTGCTTCAGCTGCCGCAGCACCGGCGATATTTCGGCGGTATGGATGCCGGTCAGATCGGCCAGTTTGGTGGTCATGTGGCGGTACAGGTCGTTGGTGTTGCCGAAGGACAGCGTCGCGATCAGGTTGAACGGTCCGGTGATCGCGGCCGCGTAGGTCGTGTTCTCGTGTTCGACGATGGCCTGCGCGACTGGTTCCAGTTGTGCTGGAGTGACAGTGAGCCACAGCAGTGCCGCGAGCCGGGTGCCCAGTGCGGCGGGAGCAATGTCGAGGTCGAAGTAGAGAAGCCCGGAGGCTTGCAATGCTTCGATGCGACGCATGACTCTTCCTGGACTCAGGCCCGTCGAGCGGGCCAGCATCGCATAGCTTGTCCGTCCGTCGCGGGCAAGGAGGTCCAGCAGTGGACGATCAGCGTCCTCGATTCGGGTATCGCCCGGGGCGACGGGCGTGGCGGCCGGATCAGCGAGCCGACGACCACGCGAATCGACCGGACTCGCGCCGACGAAGCGATGCAGAATCATCGACGCCGAGACGTCCAGGACCGGTGCACTCCGCTGCAGTCGTTGCGCCAGAAGGTCTTCGCGCGCGTGCTGGGCACGTGGATGCAGCGAAAACACCACCTCGGCGCCGCCGCCGGCGAGGCTGACCCACGCCGTGTCGTCGCGGCGCGCGAGCGCCTCGGCCACTTGTAGCGCTCCCTCGGGGCGACAACGCACCCGGACGATCCACTCCGTCTCGCCGATCGCGCGGGCATCGACCGCCCCGATCACCCGAACCAAGCCGTCGCGACGCAGTCGCCGATACCGGCGCGCAATCGTCTGTTCCGCGACACCCAGTTCGTCCGCCACGACACTGAATGGAAGGCGTGGATCGAACTGCAGCGCACGCACAATTCGCTTATCGATCGGATCTAGCACGGAGTTTTCGCGCATGACAGAGTCGCTCACTGCACAAAATCTACGCTGTGGACGACCGGAGGCGACTTCCTCCGATGCCGAGAAAGATACTCGACGCCGCATATCCAATCCCCTGAAAGGACAACGGAATTGCGGAAGTGGCTACCGCTGCTGACGGTCTGTCTCGGCACCTTCATGCTGCTCATCGACGTGACGATCGTGAACGTCGCGCTACCGGACATGCAGCGCGACCTCGACGCTTCCTTCAGCGCGCTGCAATGGGTGGTCGACGGCTACGCGCTGGCCATGGCGGCGTTGATGCTCGGCGCCGGATCGATCGGTGATCTGGTCGGGCATCGACGCACCTACCTGGCGGGTATGGCGCTGTTCACGGTATCGTCGCTGATCTGCGGGATCGCACCGAATCCGGCGATACTCATCGCGGCCCGCATCGCACAGGGTATCGGAGCGACCGCGATGGGCTCGATGAGCATCGCGCTGTTGAACAGCTCCTATACCGGCCGCGACCGGGGTGCCGCGTACGGAGTATGGGGAGCGATCGCGGGCGCATCCTCCGCCGTCGGGCCGATCATCGGTGGCGTGCTCACGAATTGGGCATCGTGGCGGTGGATATTCTTCGTCAACCTCCCGGTCGGCATCGTGGCAATAGTGTTGTGCGCCTGGGTAATCGCCGAGTCAGGTGCGTCGCACGGCGCCCGGGTCGATGCGCCAGGTGTCCTCACGTTCGCCGGCGCCGCCGGTGCCGCGACGTACGCGCTGATCCGGGCCAACGAGCACGGCTGGTCGGATGCCGGGATCCGGTGGACACTGCTGACCGCGGCGCTCGCGCTCGCGCTGTTCCTCACCATCGAACGGCATTCGACACATCCGATGCTCGACCTCGCTCTGCTGCGGGACCGTTCGTTCATCGGCGTACTGATCGCCGGGGTCGTCTTGTTCTTCGCAGCGTTCGGGGCGCTCATGTACACCCAGATCTGGCTGCAATCGGTGCTCGGGATGAGTCCCATCGGTGCCGCCCTCGTGGGACTCCCCTTGTCCGCACTGGCATTTGCAGTGTCCGGCGGACTCGGCCGACACCTGCACGGCCCGAATACTGGGCGCATCATCGGTGCCGGACTGCTGATCACCGGTGCAGGCGGGATAGTGGGCGCGCTGCTGGTCCACGGCGGCGCTGGTTGGCCTGCGCTGGTTCCGGGGTTCCTGCTGCTCGGCGCCGGGGTTGGGCTGGCCACGGCAACCCTGAATTCTGCTGCGGTATCGGCGGTTCCGCTGCAGCGCGCCGGAATGGCGGCCGGTGCGGTCAACACCGCACAGCAGCTCGGCATGGCCGTTGCCATAGCCACGCTGGGCAACACATTCACTCTACGAGCTCAGCACGTGCTCGCGGCCCAATCGATGCCCGACCCCGCCGCCACAGCGCGCGCCGTGGCAGGCGGCCAAACCCCACTGATACTGGCGCGCACTCCGGCCGCGGTGCAGCCCATCGTCCGCGAAACCCTGCATACAGCTGCCGCCGCCGGCATCCAGAGCACACTCGCCGTCAGCGGAATCGTCGGACTGCTGGGAGGCCTACTCGTTCTGCTACTCACCCGCCCCCTCCAAAAAGCAGGTCTCACACCCGAAACTGCCGCACCCGGAGTCGAATCCACCAGCCACTGAGCACGGCGAGCCGGACAGGTGCACGACACCTGCCCGGCTCGCCCAGACTGGAGCCGATCCACCGGCCCAGACAAGATCATGACGTCCGCGGCGCCAACGCACGATATTGGCTCCCCTCTCGTGTCGAGGCGCGGTTTGGAGGGCAGGGCTGGTCTGGTTGATGGTGAGTCCGGGTTGTGGCTTTTCCGAAGAGCCGGTGTGCGGGGTCGAGCCGGTCGCGCTGGAGTCAAGAGTCGCCCCCGATTGCCCTCCCGGGCTTGCCTTTTCGCGCCGCTGCTGGTCGGCGAGTATGCGGGCGTCGACGACATTCGACAGCCGCCGTTTCAGCGCCCGCATCGCTTCCATCGAGGTCTTGCCCGCGGCTCTGCGGCGGTCGTAGTAGGTGCGCCCGGCGCTGGGACGGCGTAGTTGAACAATGGCCATGGTGTGCAGAACCCGGTTGATCTTGCGATGTCCGGCGCGAAAGAGCCGATGGCGTTTCTGCTGGCCGGAGGAAGCGTCCAAGGGTGCGGCGCCGTTCCAGGAAGCGAACCGGTCCCGGTCCCGAAATCGGTGGATGTCACCGACATCGGCGAGTAGCCGGGCTGCGCCGGCCGGGCCGATGCCGTGGAGGTCGGTCAGAGTGGAGCCGCGTTCGGTGACGAGTTGGCGCAGTTCTTTGTCCGCGGCCTTGGTTTAGCGGTCGATTGCTTCGCGTTCGCTGATCAACTCGACGGCCTGTCGGCGCCGGAGGTTGCCTGCCGGGTCGCGGGGTCTGACGGTGGCGACCAGCTTGCGGGCTTGCATCGCGGTCAGGAACTTCTTCGCTCCACCTGGCAGTAGTTCGAGCAGCAGCCGGTGACCCCGGTTGACGGTGTCGGTGCGGGCGCGGCCGAACTCGTCGCGGCGATCGGCGAGCATGCCCGAAGCGATCAGCTCCGAATCCGCCTGCACTCGGTGCAGATCCGGTGACCGCAACGCCGCCAACGCCACTGAATGCGCATCGACGGGATCGGTTTTGCCGCCGTTGCCGGTCGCGAACACTCGCACCTGTGCCGAGAGTTTCGCCGGCACGTCGATCACGGTTTCTCCGTCGCGGACCAGACGGTGCGCGATATGTCGGCCGATGCCGTCGCAGCCCTCGATCGCCCATACCCGATCCGGGTATCGCTGTGCGGTGGTGAGCATTTCGGTGTATCCGGTGTTGTCTGTGCCGCATCGGCCCGTGGCCAGTGCTGTGCCGGTGGGGTCGATGATCTCGATCGTGGCCGAGCGTTTGTGCGGGTCCATTCCGATGATGACCGTCACCAGTGCGTCCTTCCCGTGTCGGGCTACGAGGTCCGTGCGGGAAGGCACCGCTACTTCGAGCTGGGCAACCCCCTCTTCAGCCATTCCCGGCACGGTGACCGGTGAGACGCAAGCCAATAGTGAGCCACACCAATGACGCTGGCGGGCAGCCGATTAGGGAGCTACTCACCGGGCACCTGGACCCGATCCTGGCCGGGATCAGGCCCCACCGCCAGTGTCAAGTAGCCGAGGACCGGACATACCGATGTTGATGAAGCTGTCCGGGTACACGTCGTTTCGCAGCCTCGCGAAGTACGCGAGGGTGTCCGACGACGGCTAGCTGAACTTCCGGGCCGACACCGAATTCGCCGCGTGCCGCCATGGCCAGCGGGCGCGCGAATAGTCCTTCAGCCGAGAGGAACATGACAAGTACTGAGATATCTATCCCGTTGTGCGAACCGGCATTTCATGGCTTGCACCAATGGCACTAGCCCACTACCAACACCATGACCTGGGGTGAGCCACCTCTGATGACGGATCGAGTGCGTGACATTGCCGGTGGAGGTGGCCCGTTCGACCTTCCCGTTGTGCGAAGCGGCATTTTATGTCCTCTGCGGCAAGCCAATAACGTCGGATTCATGGAATGGAATCTTCGGTCGGCAGAAGAACTTTCGGCGGCGTTGCGGGCCGGTGAGGTGACATCGGTGGAACTGACCGATGAGGCGATCGCTCGTATCGAGCGGGACGACAAGGCGATCAACGCGATCTGTGTGCCGGATTTCGACCGTGCGCGGGCCGCCGCACATCGTGCCGACCAGGCGCGCGCCCGCGGCGAGGACCGGCCCCTGCTCGGTATCCCGGTGACGGTCAAGGAGTCCTACAACATGGCCGGGCTGCCCACGACCTGGGGCATGCCGCAGCACGCGAACTATGTGCCGGCCGAGGACGCGGTACAGGTGTCGCGGTTGAAGGCGGCGGGCGCGGTGCTGCTCGGTAAGACCAATGTGCCGTTGATGCTGCGAGATATCCAGAGCTTCAACGAGATCTACGGCACCACCAACAATCCGTGGGATCACGGCCGCACGTCGGGTGGATCCTCCGGCGGATCGGCGGCGGCCCTGGCGTGTGGATTCGGCGCGCTGTCCATCGGCTCCGACCTCGCCGGTTCGCTGCGCACCCCCGCGCATTTCTGCGGTGTCTACGCGCACAAGCCGACACTCGGGCTGGCGCCGACCCGCGGCATGGTCGCGCCGCCCGCCCCGGCACTGCCGATCGACCTCGACCTCGCCGTCGTCGGCCCGATGGCGCGCACCGCCCGCGACCTCACGCTGCTGCTCGACGTGATGGCCGGACCGGACCCGCTGACCCACGGCGTCGCCTACGACGTCGCATTGCCGCCCGCGCGCCACGAGCGGCTGTCGGACTTCCGTGTCCTGATCATCGAGGACCATCCGCTCATTCCGACCGGATCGGCGGTGCGGGCGGGCGTGAACCGGGTCGCCGAGGCGCTCGTCGACGAGGGCGCCCGCGTCGAAAGGCACAGTCCGCTGCTGCCCGATCCGACCGAAGCGGCGACGCTCTACATGCTGCTGATGCTGTCGAACGCCGCCGCAAGTCTTTCCGTCGACGTGTACGAACAGCTGCAGACCCACGCCGCCGCCCTGAGCGCGGACGACCGGAGTCTCGATGCGGCGCGGCTGCGCGGTATGGTGCTCAGCCACCGCGACTGGGTCGAGGCGAACAACCGTCGCGAACTCCACCGCCACGGCTGGCGGCAGCTCTTCGCCGAGTTCGATGCCGTGGTGTGCCCCATCACGCCCACTCCCGCCTTCCCGCACGACCACAACGGAGGTCTGGAGAACCGGCACATCGACATCGACGGCATCGCGTACCCGTACTTCGACCAGCTCGTCTGGGCCGGTGTGGCCACCATGCCCGGCCTGCCCGCCACCGCCATACCCGCGGGCCGATCCCCCGAGGGGCTGCCGGTGGGAGTGCAGCTCATAGGTCCGATGTTCGAGGACCGCACCCCGCTGCGGCTGGCCGAACTACTCGAGCAGAAGATCGGCGGCTTCCAGGCACCGAAGTAGGGCGCACCACCGGGTGTCCAACCAGGACGAAGCGCCAGCAGAAATCGCACCCGACCACGACGACCCGAGAATCGTTGCAGAAGTCAACATCCGCCATTGCACGGGCGTTCGCGGCAACGCACGACAGCGGCTCCCGCCTACGCCAGCGCGCCGCTGGTCGCATGTGAATGTCCTTCACACCGGCTCGAGATCAGCCGATCTCGGTCGTATGGCCATCCATCGGTCAGGCGTGAGAATGGGGATTCACGATGCGATTGAGAGCCGCCAGATCCGATTGCAGGGCGTAGAAGGTGCGCAGGGCGACGGCGAAGGCGACAAGCCCACCGACACAGAGGGCTACCATCGAGCCGATCACCGTGTGCTGCTGTTGCGGAGTCAAGAACATCAGCCCTAACGGCACGCCGATCAGCGGAACCGATGCCGCCACACCGAGGTACACACGGCTGCGTTGGATCAGCCGATGCAGCCGGGTGGCGTCGTCGGGGGCGAGGTGCCCGGCGGCGACCAAACCCGGGTAGTACCAGCGCAGCACGAAGAAGGTGGCCGGAAAGTACGTGTACACGACCGCTACCGTGGCTGCGACGAGGCTCGAGGCGATCAGATTAGCCAGCAGCCCGCCCGGCAGCGACCCCAGTGACAGCAGTTTCACCAGGAAGATGCCCATGGCCAGGATCCATCCGGTGAACGCGACTGCCGCGATCCGGTCGCCGCAGACGAGGGCGTCGGCGCGCGCACGGGCGAGGGTGGTCTCGTCGAAGTGTTTGCCGCGGCGCAGGCCGTCGGGCACTAGGAAGACGTTGCGGCACCAGTACAGCAGTCCGGCGATGGCGACCGGATAGGAGATCGCGATCACCACGTAACCCAGGTGGGTCAGCCGCCCGGCAGCCTCGGAGCCCAGTTCGAGTTGGATCAGCCGGACATTGTGCGCCGAAAGGTACAGTCCGGCCGCGACCTGGCCGAACATGCCTGTCGGAAGCACCACCGGAATCGGCCGCATGCGCAGCCGTGCCCGCAGGCTGTGTGCGGGTGGGTCGACCAGGTCGCGGGCGGCCCGGTCCTGGCTCAATTCGAGCCGCTGGGCCAGTTCGGCACCGCTGGGGTAGCGGTCGGCGGGGTCGGGCGCAAGGCAGGTGAGCAGTGCGTGACGCAGTAGGGCCGGGCAGTCAGGGGGCAGCTCGGCCTCCAGAGTCGCGTCGACAGGCCGGCGGCGTCGATCGATCATCGCCTGCAGCGATTGCTCCGATTCGCCGGCCCCGTCTCCGTCGTCGAACGGTCGCAGTCCGGTGAGCAGTTCCCACAGGACCACCGCCAGTGCGTAGAGGTCGCTGCGGGTGTCCAGATCGGCGGCAGTGGTGGCCACGTTGGGGTGGCAGGCCTCGAGCTGTTCGGGGGACATGTAGCGCAGGGAGCCGCCGAAGTACGCGACGGGGTTCGCACCAGGCAGATGCCGGCTGAAGCTGATGTTGAAATCGGCCAGCTTGGGCTGACCGTCGGCGGTCAACAGCACATTTGCGGGTTTGATGTCGCGGTGCAGCACACCGTGGCGATTGGCGTAGTCGAGCGCGGCGGCCAGCCGGGCGCCCAGCCAGGCCACGGTTTCCGGCCAGGTGAGCTGTTCCAGTTCCGCGCGTGCGGGCGAGGGCTGCGGCGCGAGCACGCCCGTGGTCGTGGTGGCGGCGTCGATAGCCGCCAGCAGCAGCTTGCCGCTGCGTCCGGCCGGTGGGGTGCGCCGCAGCAGTCGCAGCACGCCCAGCAGGGTGCCGCCGGACACGTACTGCATGTACATCAGCTTCAGATGCTGTTCAGTGATCTGACGCTGATCGAAGACGCGGACGATATGGTCGTGGTCGAGCTGGGCCAGCGTCTGCGGTTCGGCGCCGTGGTCGCGGGAGATCTTCACAGCTACCAGTCGGCTCAGCGATCGCTGCCGAGCCAGGAATACGCGCGCGAACGCGCCGCGGCCCAGCGGCAGCAGCAGATCGAAATCGTCCAGGGATGTGCCCGTATTGATGGAGTCGAGAGCATCGACTGCCGTGGGGTCGGCCAGCAGCGTGCTGCGCACGCCGCCGACATCGAAAGTCTCGGTGATGCGGGCCATTTGGGCCGGATAGTCGTGCTCGTACTCGGTGAGGTCGATGTCGTTGCGACAGCTGCGGGCACTGATCTCCTCGTAGATGAGATCCGGCGGCAGCGGGGCAGTGCCCAGTTCCGGGAACTGTTCGCGATAGTCGGCAAGGCGCAGCGCGTCGTCGCTGCGCCGCCACCGTTCGTGCAGATCCACTTTGATCAGTTCGATCAACGTGGTCCGCCGCAGCGCCGGCTCGGCCGGCAGGTGGATCGACAGATCAGGTGGTTCGCTCGATGAATGCCAGTCCTCGGCGAACTGGGCAACCAGAGTCGTCAACGCGGTCTGCGTTGCAGTCGCGCGGGCGGCACCGGGGTCGAATGCGCTCGCGCCGAGGTCCTTATCCATCGTCGCTCGCCTCGAAGCGGTTGATCCCGCCTCCCCAACAAGGGGTATTGGATCCCTCAGGTGGATGTTCGGCACTTCACCAATAGCCATACACCGTCGCTCCCCAGCTGTCCACCCCCTACCAAGGAGCCACACCCCGGGCGTTCATGGTGTCCGGGGTGTCGGCCTACCAGGACACATGCATGAAGATCGACCCCGACCCGGTCCTCATCGGATCGTCACCGCCTACAGCGTCGGTACTGACCGGGCTCACGGTCCTCGTCATGGGCGCAGGATGGGTTCACGGCACGAACACGCCGCTGATGTCCTCCAAGAGGAATCTTGGAATATTCGACGTTGAGCGGTACGCCCGGTTTGCATTCGGCTGAACCTTATTCAGCCTGTTGTCCGCTCTGGCACTGCCGGGGGCGATAGCCTCGAGCTATGGGTCGCATCGACGGATTCCTGGCCGGAACTGCGGCGATATCGATGGTCGCTGGGAGCGTTTTCGCCGGGGGTGCGCAGGCCGCGCCCGCCGCGCAGCGGTCGTGTGAGGTGTCGTCCGGGCGGGACCCGGAACGGGCGGCTCCGGAACAGGTTGGACTGGATTCGGGGCTGCTCGCGGGCGCCTTGGCGTTCGCCAGTGGGCGTAATCGGTTGAATGTGCAGGTGTTCCGGCACAACTGCCTGATCGGTGAGGGGCCGACGAACGACGAGACCGGCAATGTCGCGTGGAATATCTGGAGTGCGACGAAGAGCGTTGTCTCCCTGCTCGCCGGAATAGCCTGGGATCAGGGGAAACTCGATCTCGAGGCGCCGATCGATCGGTATCTGCCGCCCGGACTCGGTGATGAGCGGCATCGGTCGATCACCGTGGAGAATCTGCTGACCGAATCGTCGGGCCTGGCGGCGGATATCCTTACCGAGGGTGTCACCGGGGTGATTCCGATCGATCCGAATGGTGCCGTGCAGGCGCTCGGGGTGCCGTTGGACAATCCGCCGGGTGCGGTATTCAGCTACAGCGAGCGCGATGTCGATCTGCTCGCCTATGTCATCGAGTTGGCCATCGGCGAGCCGTTGCAGCAGTTCGCGCAGCGTGAGCTTTTCGATCCGCTCGGCATCGAACGCGGTGATTATTACTGGGCGCGCGATCGCGCCGGGCACACCTACGGTTATGCCCATCTGATGATCCCGCCGAACGATTTCGCGAAGCTCGGTCTGCTGGTGAGCAATGACGGGCGCTGGGGCACACAGCAACTCGTCTCCGAGGCTTATCTGCGCATGGCACGCCAGCCGTCACCAGCGAACAAGTGCTTCGGCTACCTGCTCTGGATCGGCCTGGGATGCGAAGAGTCCCAGGACTTCCAGCCCGCTGACGTGTATTTCATGGTCGGAGGCGGCATGCAGAACGTCTTCATCGTGCCGAGTCTGGATTTGACGGTGGTGTGGACCGGAGTCTTCGGAAGTGTCAGCAACCAGGGCATCGAGGAGGCTCTGGAGGACACCACGGAGCTCGCGCACGAATTCTTCCGCAGATTGTTCGCGGCATTCCAAGACCCTCTGGTGCCCGATCCCGGTCCGTATGTCGAACCGCCGCTGCGCGCGGATTCGAGCCAGTACGTGGATACGGATCTGCTGATCGCGGTCTTCGGCGTCGGGCCCGCGGCATATCCGGGCTGCAATGTCTTCAGCTGCCTGAACTACCCGTTGGCACCGCCGTTCGCGGATACCGCGCCGGGCTGCGTCATTCAAGCCTGCCTCGGTCCGGACCCGCGCACGCCCGGCATCCGCTGAATCACATGCCGAAGAAAGGGATATCGCCTTCCTTCGCGCCGTGCGCGAAGAAATGGTCACCCACTGTTGTGGTCCCCCAACCTCTAAACACTGGCGGTGCTGCGCTGCGCATCCGTTGAGAGCGCAAACTCAGTCATGACATCTATTCTGCCCGTTGAGCTTTCACTCAGGCCACCAAATGCACGAGTGCCTATGTCCTAATCTACGGGCACACGGGTTACCGCCGAAGTCAGCCGAACACGCACGCGGACCGACTACCCCGCTGACCGAGCCGGGTCTTCGCGCGGGGCCGCCGTAACAGCTGAGCCCCCACCCGGGGAACCGGATGGGAGCTCAGCAGAGTCTCTACCAGCAGCGATACGCGCGCTGCCCTACTTCTTCGCAGAGCCTAATCCGCTTCGGAACTCGCCGACCAGCATCAATATCTGCACGTCAAACGCCCTGGTCGGAGCCCAGCTCACGCTCCGAAGCCGAATAGCCTCTGCAGGCGACTCGCCAATCCAGCCGCCGCCGGCACCGCCTTGAGACCGCCCCTCCGACGGCCCCACTGACTGGCTGGCTCTAGCGCACTCAAGTGCGCGCTCATGCCGAATGTCGTGCGATTCGAAATCGTCTCCCCGAGATCCCTTGATGAATCCGCCTGGGCCGTCCGCGACTTCGCTGTCGGATTGAAATCCGACGGCCCGGATTACCTACCGTAGGCAGCCTGACGCATCACTGGCCGTAGAGGCGTATGAAGTCCTGGGTCGGGTCGACGGTGGGCACCGAGTAGCTCGACGAACTCCCGTCGACATGGGTCTCCTCGACGTACTGGGCGGGTTCGACGGGCAGGCGGCGCCACCGGGCGCGTGGATCATCGGCCTGCTCTCGGTGACTGTTCGACGACATGATGTCCCCCTCCATAGTCGTTTCACCACATGCTACCCGGAGTTACACGTGCAGAGCAGCACGCATTGCGGCAAAGGCCAAGCCGGGCTGGAGGTTCGAGGACGTTGCTGTGGGCCAGAGTCACGGCGAGGGCCACCCGCCTACTGTATGCGCCGATGCCTTGCGCAAGGCAATCCAAATGTCCTGTATTGCCGCATACCGCGCTGACCGAACCGGCCAGCGCGGGGCATCGGAAGATCATGTGGCCGTGCCGATCCGAGGTCGGCGGAATGTCCGCAGCTGCCGAATGCAGTGTGTCGCGTAGGTGGTTTCCCGCTCAGGCGGGATCGGCCTCGGTGCATTCGCGATCACTTTGCCGTCTGCTGAGAGTCCGCGATCCCGGTGAGGATGCGGCGCAAGCCGTACGAGAACTGTTCGGCCGGGCTCAGGTCGGCGGATTCGGTCATGCGCGAAACCCGGGGATATGCGCCGCTTTCGATGATCTTGCGCATGTAGGGGGCGACGGCGGCGCGCCACTGGTCCTCGGTCCGACCGGTGCGCCGCTGGGTCTCTTTCTCGGCGAGCTCGCGTATGACCGCGCCGCGCACGTAGTCCCTGATGAGCCCGACAGCCGAGGCCGCGTCGGCGATGTCGGAGGTCAGCGGGGCGGCGGCGGTGAGGGCGTGTTCCAGGCCGCGCAGCCAGTTGGGGCCGAGCGATGGCCGGGTGGCCAGCAGCGGGGCGAGCCAGGGGTGCCGTAGCCACAGCTCGCGCTCGTGGTGGGCGTACGCCTCGAGGTCGGCGCGCCAGTCTCCCGTCAGCGGCACGTGGTCGTCCTGTACCGCATCGGCCATGAGGTCGAGCAGGTCGTCGCGGCTGTCCACGTAGCGGTAGAGCGAGGTTGTGCCGGTCGACAGCTCGGTGGCGACGCGGCGCATCGATAGCGCGTCGAGCCCCTCGGCGTCGGCGATGGCGACCGACGCGTCCACGATGCGCTCCACGCTCAGGGCCTGCCTTTTCGACCGGTACGGCTCACGTTCCCAGATAAGCGACATGGACAGGAGTCTACAGAAGTGGATACAGTGTGCCCATGAACGGGAACACTGTGCCCACAGATGTTTTGATCGCAGGCGGCGGATCCGTCGGGCTGATGCTCGCGGTGCTGTTGCGCCACCACGGCGTCAATCCCCTCGTCGTCGAGGAGAAGCCGCAGCTGTCGCCCCACCCCAGGGCCACCGGCATCGGGTCGCGGTCGGTGGAGATCCTGCGCGAGGTCGGCCTGGATCACGCGGTCAACGAGGCTGCGGTCGACTTGCGGGCGGGGAAGATCAGAGCGCGCACGCTCGCCGAGGCCGACTTCACCGAAAGCGCTGAGTGGAAGACGAAAACCGCGGCCGAGCTCACCTACACACCAGCCCGGATCCGCGGCACCTGCGCACAGAACCGGCTCGACCGCGTACTGATCACCAGGGCAGGCGACGTGGAGTTCGGCGTAGCGCTCGACTCGTTCGAGCAGGATTCCGGCGGCGTCACGGCGACCCTGTCCGACGGGCGTGTCGTGCGGGCGCGCTATCTGGTGGCCGCCGACGGTGTGCGCAGCCGGGTTCGGGAGGTCCTCGGCATCGGTCTCACCGGTCCAGGTGCGATCGGTCAGGAGACGACGAGTGTCCTGTTCGGTGCGGATCTGCGTCCGCGTAAGCCGTTCGCAATGTGCAATATCGAGCATCCGGACGCGACCGGCCTGCTGGTGACCGTCGACGGCGAACGTGAGTGGGTGTTCCTCACCCGCCTCGACACGGAGCCGACTGCCGACCTCATCCGCACCGCGCTCGGCGACCCGTCGATCGAGGTGGAGATCCGCAGTGTGCTGAGGTTCCGGGGGCGCGGGCAGGTGGCCGATCGGCTCTCCGTCGGGCGGGTCTTCCTGGTGGGCGACGCGGCGCACGCGATCCCGCCATTGGGCGCGTTCGGGTTGAACGCCGGCATCGCAGACGCGCACAATCTGGCGTGGAAGCTCGCGCACGTACTGCGCGGTGAGGCCGGACCCGAGCTGCTCGAGACTTATCACGCGGAACGCCATCCGGTGGCCCTCATGACAATGGAGCAGGCGCGCCTGCGGTTCAACGATCCGTCCCTGCACTGGGGAAAGGACATGGCAGAGGCGCGCAAGGCGGCGGGGGCGATCAACGCGCCAGTGGTGCACATGGGCTACCGGTACGACGGCGCGGAGCTCCCCTCCACCGAAGACGTCACCCTCGACCTCGACGGGTCGCCGGGATCCCGCCTGCCGCACATGTGGGTGGCCGACGGGGTGTCCACACTGGATCTCGTCGGATCGCAGTGGTGCGTGCTCACGGCCGATCCCGGCGTGGCGGCCGACGTTCCGGTGCACGTCGTGGACGGCTGGCCGTACGGGACGGTGTTGGTTCGCCCTGACGGTTTCGTGAGCCGGTCGTACCGCTAGCGCGCCCGTGTGCTGTCCCAGCCCGCACGGTTCGAACCAGCCGCGGCAGTGTCTCGAAGATAGACGTCGCCAGCAAACGCACTACTTTCCCGCATACCGTGCTGACCGAACCGGCCAGCACGGGGCGCTGGAGAAACGACTGAGCCCCCACCCGGATCACCGAATGGGGGCTCAGCGGAGTCTCTACCAGCAGCGATACCCGCGCTGCCCTATTTCTTCGCAGAGGCTCAGACGTTGAATCTGAATTCGACGACGTCGCCGTCGGCCATGACGTAGTCCTTGCCTTCCATCCGGACCTTGCCGGCGGACTTGGCGGCGGCCATGGAGCCGGCCTCGACGAGGTCGGTGAAGGCGACGATCTCGGCCTTGATGAAGCCGCGTTCGAAGTCGGTGTGGATGACGCCGGCGGCCTTGGGGGCGGTGTCGCCCTGGTGGATGGTCCAGGCGCGGGCTTCCTTGGGACCGGCGGTGAGGTAGGTCTGCAGGCCTAGGGTGTGGAAGCCGGCGCGGGCCAGGGCGTGCAGGCCCGGCTCGGTCTGGCCGATGGACTCCAGCAGTTCGAGGGCGGATTCCTCGTCCAGCTCGAGCAGTTCGGCCTCGACCTTGGCATCCAGGAACACCGCGTCGGCGGGGGCGACGGCGGCCTTCAGCTCGGCCTTCTTGTCCTCGTCGGTAAGGATCGACTCGTCGGCATTGAAGACATAGAGGAACGGCTTGATGGTGAGCAGCGAGAGTTCCTTCAGCAGCTCGGTGTCCAGCTGGTCGCGCGCGGCGAACAGGGTCTTGCCGCTGTTGAGGATCTCCTGCGCCTGCTTGGCGGTATCGGCGACCGGCTTGCGGTCCTTCTTGACCTTGGCTTCCTTGTCGAGACGGACCACGGCCTTCTCGAGGGTCTGCAGGTCGGCCAGGATGAGCTCGGTCTCGATCACCTCGATGTCGGACAGCGGGTCCACCTTGCCGTCGACGTGGATCACGTCGTCGTCGGCGAAGACGCGCACGACCTGGCAGATGGCATCGGCCTCACGGATATTGGCGAGGAACTTGTTGCCCAGGCCCGCACCCTCGGAGGCGCCCTTCACGATGCCCGCGATGTCGACGAACGACACCACCGCGGGGACGAGACGCTCGGAGCCGAAGATGCCGGCCAGCGTGTTCAACCTCGGGTCCGGCAGCGGCACCACACCGACATTCGGCTCGATGGTGGCGAACGGGTAGTTCGCGGCCAGCACGTCATTGCGCGTCAGAGCGTTGAACAGCGTCGACTTTCCGACGTTGGGCAGGCCGACGATTCCGAGGGTGAGACTCACGAGAGTGGGAGTCTACCCGGACCGGCGGCCCGCTCCGTCACCGCAGGTCCGGGGCCGGTCCGTCAGGCCCGCGGGTTGCGGCCGAGGTAGGCCAGCAGTTCGTTCGCCACCGGGGTGCCGGTCGCGGGCAGTTCGGTGACGACGGGCGCGAAGACGCCGTAGTCACGCAGCGGCTCGACGAGGCCACGGGCGGCGGTGAGCAGGTGTCCGGCCAGTTCGTCGGTGAGCGGCGAGGGCTGCCCGGTGCCGATGGCGATGTCCCAGGCGTGCACCGCGGCGTCGAGCGCGCACATGACCGCGGCCACCGGGGTGGGGAGCTCGCCGTGCGGCAGCGGGGTGGGCACGGTGTCGGTGGCGTCGGTGACGGTGGCCCAGGCGGTGGCGGTGGGTTCGATTGCGGCGGAGACCAATTCGACCGCACCGCCGTCGATGTGACCGGAGGGCTCGAACGGGTTGTAGGCCGGGCCGTCACCGATGCCGAGGAACTTGGCGTAGGCCAGCTGATCACCGGCCGCGTGCTGAACCACCTGTGTCACAGTCCATTCCGAGCACGGGGTGGGGTTGTCCCACTGGTCCGCGCCCACACCGGCCACGACCTCGGCGAGCGCGCGGTGCGACGCCGCGAGGACCTCGCGCCAGGCCGGGGCGAGGACGGTGGCGGGCGAGTTGCCGGTCTGCGGGTTGGCGCTCATTGTTCTTGCCTCTCAGGTCGTTTCGATCCGTTGAGATAAAGGTATGACCCGATTAGGCTGGTTTTCTTCCTAATTATCCGGCCGGATGGAAGGGTGCTGTGTGACCTCCACCGCAACCCGTTTGCTGCGCCTGCTGTCCCTGCTCCAGGAGCGCACCCTCACCGGCCGTGAACTGGCCGAACGACTCTCTGTCACCGACCGCACCCTCCGCCAGGACATCGCGCGCCTGCGCGAACTCGGCTACCCGGTGCACGCCGCCCGCGGCCCGGTCGGCGGCTACCGCCTCGGCCAGGGCGCCACCATGCCCCCGTTGCTGCTCGACGACGACGAGGCCGTTGCGGTGGCCGTCGCCATGAACGTGGCCGCCGACGGCAGCACCGGCATCGCCGACATCCACGCCAATCTCGAACGCGCCCAGGCGAAGATGGACCGCATCCTCCCGAAACGCCTGCAACGCAAGGTCACCGTATTGCGTTCCGTCACGGACATCGGCCCCGCCGTCACCGGATCCCGGGAACCCGACGCCCCCGTCTCCGCCGAAACCCTCGCCACCCTCGCCACCGCCATCCGCGCCACCACCACCCTGCGCGCCGACGCCACCGAACTCGAGCCCTACCGGTTGATCAGCTGGCAACGCCGCTGGTACCTGGTCGCCTACAGTCTCGATTCCCACTCCTGGCAGGCACTCCCGGTGGCGTCGATCACCGAAATCCTCACCGGCACCCGCCATTTCGCCCCACGCCCACTCCCCGACTCCGACCTCGTCGCCTTCGTCCTGCGCGAAATAGCCTCCACCGGTTGGCAAGTCCACGCCCGCGTCACCGTCCTGGCCCCCGCCGAAACCGTCATAGCCCGCATCAACCCGACAGTCGGCGTCGTCGAACCCCTCGACGACACCTCCTGCCTCCTGCTGACCGGAGCCGACCGCCTGGAAACCATCGCCATCTACCTCAGCATGCTGATGATGGATTTCCGCGTGACCGACCCGCCCGAACTCGTCACCCACATCCGCACCCTCGCCCACCGCTACGCGGCCGCCACCTACCCGTGAACTTCACCGATGAGTCAGCAGTGATTGCCAATGTGGTGAGAACTACTGGGTGCCCGCAGGTTCGGGCAGGACCGTGACGTGGCGGACGGTTCCGGACAATCCTGGAAGCTCGACGGGTGCGGTCCAGGTGTGGAATCCGTCGTGGCTGTCGCTGTAGAAGTACTTCTTCTCGGTGTAGGCGTCGAAGTAGATCCGGTGCCCTCCGTCGGGCAGTTCGATCACACAGTGGCCCTCCCGCGGTGCACCCCAGCCGGCCCAGTCGCCGGTGCCGATGAACCGGTACGGCCCCAGCGGCGTAGTAGCGACCGCAAGCTCGATGTACTTGCTCGATTCGTTCTTCGTGAAGGCGTAGTAGCTGCCGTCGCGCGCGACGACGGCAGTGTCGATGTAGCCGAGGTGCCCCGGGTGCTGCGGCCCGATCCCCGCGAGCGGAGTCGGCGGGCTCCACACCGGCCGGGCCGGATCGGCCGTGACGATCAGATAGGGCCGGAAGCCATGCCCCTGCGAGATGGAGACGAGCACCCCGACGTATCCGGGAATGAGGTCGAACCATGTTGGCGCCCAAGCAGCTTCGGCGCTCGGCACCGGGACCGGATAATCCGACAGGTGAGTCCAGGTGAGGCGGTCGGTGCTACGGGCGAATCCGATGGTGTGACCGTCTCCGGCAGTGGTGTACGCGATGTAGTAGGCCCCGTCGGTGTGCCGGAGCAAACTGGGATCCCGCACCAGTCCGGCGGCCGGGCGGTAGGCGCCGGCCCGCAGCAACGTGAAGTTTGCCGCGTCCTCGGATTCATAGACGTACAGGTCGGTATCACTGCTATTGGTGAACGCGGTCATCGTGTACCGCGTGGTCGCCGCCGCCCGCGCGATCGCGGTTCGACCGCCGAGCCCAGCCCCGGCCGACAGCACGGCCATCGAAGCCAACACCGATCGACGATTCCACCGGATCGCGCTCATCCACAGCATTATTCAGTGCCCGATAGCTGACCCGTAGCCGCCGCGCCGAGAAACTCCCACCACCAACCCGGTCACGGTGTCGACTGCCGACCGGAGGTGTGTGGGCGTGTGGCGTTGCAGTGGTGGAGCATTCGCACGCGTCGTTTCAGCTGCCCAGCTCGATGGCGCGACGTATGTCGCCGACGTAAGCCTCGGGTTGTTCCCAGGCCGCGAAGTGGCCGCCGGCGCGGTGTTCCACGTAGTCGCGAATGTTCAGGAAGGCTTCGGCGTAACTTCGTGGCTCGGGCTTGATGTCGTGTGGGAAGACCGAGAGCACGGTTGGGGTGTCGATGCGGGCGGGGAGGGTGACCGGTTCGACGTAGGTGGC
This sequence comes from Nocardia sp. NPDC059236, assembly GCF_042754085.1. NCBI lineage: Bacteria > Bacillati > Actinomycetota > Actinomycetes > Mycobacteriales > Nocardiaceae > Nocardia > Nocardia sp. NPDC059236. The sequence continues at coordinate 126,755 of NZ_JBHZAF010000007.1, read as the reverse complement.
GAACGAGGTGCCGATCGTGCCGGTGGCCCAGTAGGCGGTGACCCATGTGAGGAGTTCGTCGGTGGTGAAAGCCGATTTATCGGACCAGGACTCGAGTTTCTCGACAAGCCACGCTGCGAGTCCGGCGGGTGAGTCGCCGAGGGCGACGGCGAGGGTGTTCGGCCGGGTCGACTGCTCCGCTATGTATCCGCCGTCGGTGCGGAACCACTGCGCCGAGCGGTCGAGGTAGGCGGCCGCGTCGGGTGCGAGTGTCGCCGGATCCGCGGTGAGCGCACGCCGCGGGGCGATGTTCGTAAGGTGCAGGGCCGCTACGCGATCCGGGTGTTCGGCCGCAAGAATCTCTGCGACCGTGCCGCCCACATCGCCGCCGGAGACCGTGTACCGCGAGTAACCGAGCTCATGGAGAGCGTTCGCGACGATGCCGGCGATCCGGTTGACCGACATACCGGGCGTGGTGAGCGGGGGCGCGAACGGGAAGCCCGGTAGCGCCGGAACCACCACGTGCATGTCGGTGAGCAGAGGCAGGACGCGTTCGAACCGCAGCACCGAGTCCGGCCAGCCGTGCAGCAGCACGACGACCGGGGCGCCGGGATCGGTGGACCGCTGGTGGATCACACGCAGATCGGTGTCGGCTGTTCGCACTGTCACCCAAGGGAATTCGCGGATACGCCGTTCATGTACGTCCCAGTCGTATCCATCGGCCCAGTGTTCGAGTAGTTCGTCGAGGCGGGTGCCGGTGATGCCGCGCGTTTCGTCGTCGCTCCACGGGGTCGTGACGCGCCGCGTCCGCCGGAGTTGTTCCCGCATCTCGTCACTCATGTGTATCAGCGTACACATGATGTGTATCCTCATACACATGAGTTTGCGCAATGCGGCTGCCACCCGTCAGCGGATCCTGGAGCACGCGCAACGCCAGTTCGCCGAGCGCGGGTACGCGGCGATCACGGTCAAGGGTGTGGCCGACGCGGCCGGCGTGTCACCCAACCTCATCACGCGCTATTTCGGCGGCAAGGACGGCCTTTTCCTGGCGGCCACCCAGGTGGAGATCCCGGTCTCCAGCTCCTTCGACGGCGACCGTTCCGCCCTGGGCGCGCGCCTCGCGGCGATGATCGTCCACCGCTGGTTCGATGCGCCCGGACAGGATCCGCTGCTCGTCCTGCAACGCGCGTCCGGCGAGCGCCCGGAGGCCGCGGAGGCGCTGGCCGGCTTCCTCGACACGAACTCACTGGAGCCGCTGCACCGCTACCTGCGCGACAGCGGCCTCGACGACGCGGACGCCTACAACCGGGCCGCCGCGATCGACGCCTTCGTACTCGGCGTCTCGACCCGCCGCCGCGTCCTGCGATCCGAACTCGGCGACCCAGCCGACCTCCAGGCCTGGCTGAGCGCCGCCATCCAGCGCCTCGCAGACGGATGACGCACGACCACAAGAACCGCCGAATCTCCGCTTCCACTGGGCATTTTCGGTCCACCCACCGACATGCCGAGTTCCCCGGAGGCCGTCGCCGCCCTCCTGCTCAGCGAATGAATCGCGGCTGCGTCTGCGCACAGGCGACAGGTCTGGGCCGTATCTGGACGAGCCTCGTCGCCGATGCCCCGGCGTTCCTCATCGATCACCGCATGACGGTGCTCGCCGCGAATCGGCACGCCGATCTGCTGTACGGCCGCCGCGCGCAGGGATTGAACATCGCGCGGCACGTCTTCCTGTCCGACGAAGGCCGCGCCCTGTTCGCCGACTGGGATGGCTGCACGCTCGACACCGTCGGCCACCTGCGCTTGTCGGCGGGCCGCCACCCCGACGACTCCGAACTGGCCTCTCTCATAGGCGAACTCGCCATGCGCAGCGAACGCTTCCGCCGCCTCTGGGCACGCGCCGACGTCCGTAGCCGCACCCACGGGCGCAAGGCGTACAACCATCCCCTGGTCGGCTACCTGGAACTGCACCAGGAAAACTTCGCGCTCCCCGACGCCACCGGAACGGAACTCGTCACGCAGTCGGCCGCCCCCGGCACGACCGCCCACGACAACCTCCGCCTCCTGGCCAGCCTCGGCGCGAGCGACGCCGCCGAGACGAAACCAATTGGCGGCCTACATCATCGGTTCAGACGAGCTGGTCGAGGATGGCCGCCAGTTCGCGAGCCCGGAACATGACACCGGCATGCCCGGCCTCCAGGCTGTGCACATCGAAGGGATTGTCCGGGGTGAGGCGGTCGGCGTCGTCGATCATTTTCGTGGCCAACGCCGCGGAGATGACATTGTCCCGGGTGAGACGTATGTAGCTGTGGGGAATTCGTCCCCAGGTGTCGGCCTCGACCCGGGCGTCGGCGAAATTGGTTTGTGCGCCGTCCTCGGGCTGCATTCCGAAGTTGAGTACCAGGAGCATCTGCTCGACCGTGGCCTCGGGCATATTGGTCACCCGGAAATCCTCGAGCGCTTCGGGATCGGCCGAACGCAGGTTGAATCGGATGAGGCCGCGGGATACCGGCTCCATTCCGAGAAACAGTGAATGGTCCGGATTCGGGATCGGGACGTCCTTCAAGGCTTCGGGAGTCTGGCTCAGCGCCATGGCGCTGGGCGCGTCCGGGGTGGACGGGCAGAAGGCGGACAGGTAGACGATGCGGTGAATGGCTTCGGGTATGGCATTGCCGACCAGACCGATCGTGATGCCGCCGAGGCTGTGGCCGACCAGGATCACCGGGCCGTGCCGCCGCACCTGCCGCACCACATCGATGACGTGGGTGACATTGTCCTGCACGGTGATTGCGGCCATCGGCGACGGCCCGGTGGTGAATGCGGCAATGTCCTGCGCCTGATATGACAGCGGTATCGAGGCGTCGAGCCCGTGGCCGGGCAGATCCACCGGCAGGCTGCGGTGTCCGAGCAATGCCAGTTCGCGCACTACAGGCGTCCAGAAGAAACTGTTGCTCGTCAAGCCGTGAACGAACACGAATGTCGGAGCGGTGGTGGAGATTTCGGAGAGTTGACCGTCAGGTTCGGGCACATTTCCCCCAGTGGTCGACAACGACGGATGCTGGGTTCTTTACCCACACCGGCGTGCCGTCAACCTTCCGCGCCGAGGGAGGGCAGTTCGCGGCTCGTGCTCGCGACGGGTGTGCGCTCGGCGGCGGGGATCTCGGTGCCGTGCAATGAGGTTCCGGCGGTTTCGCGCAGGAAAGCGCAGGCGGCCAGGCCGATCAGGGTGAGCAGTTCGCGCCGGTAATTGGTCAGCACCGGGCGCAGGCCGCCCGGCGGGGTGGCCACCGTTGCCGAGGGTGCCCAGCGAGCCCGGGAAGAAGGCGGACGTGAGGTAGCCGGCCGTGGCGGCGTACACGCCGTAGTCGAACTACTCGGTGGCATTGCGTGATGGTCGTGACAAATGCGGCAAATTCGTCTCGGCGGTTCGACTGGTGGGGCCGGATACGCCCCAATCCCATCGTGTCCGTCTAGGGTATAGGCGCGGCGATGCCGCGCAGTCAGCGATGCATGAACAGCGGTATGTTCCGTGGTTTTTTCCACCGAATCCGAAAGGCGCTGTATGGCTAGGGACTTGACGCAAATCGAGTTACTGACGGAATTGGAGCCGGTTGTCGCGGCCAATATCGACCGGCATCTGTCCACGGCGAAGGACTGGTGTCCGCACGACTATGTGCCCTGGAGCGAGGGCCGCAACTTCGCGGCCATGGGTGGCGACGATTGGGAGCCCGGGCAGTCACGGCTCTCCCAGGTCGCCAGGGTCGCGATGATCACGAACCTGCTGACCGAGGACAACCTGCCCTCCTACCACCGGGTGATCGCCGAGAACTTCTCCCGGGACGGCGCGTGGGGCACCTGGGTCGGCCGCTGGACCGCCGAGGAGAACCGCCACGCGATCGCCATGCGGGACTACCTGGTGTGCACCCGCGCTGTCGACCCCGTCGCGCTGGAGAACGACCGGATGGTGCACCTGACCCGCGGCGTCCACGCGCCGGATGGCTTCGGCGGCGTCCTCGATCAGGTCGCGTACGTGACCTTCCAGGAGTTGGCCACCCGGGTCAGTCATCGCAGCACCGGAAGGGTCTGCGACGACCCGATCGCCGACCGGATGCTGCAACGCATTGCGGCCGACGAGAACCTGCACATGATGTTCTATCGCAACATCACCGGTGCCGCCTTCGACATCGCTCCCGACCAGGCGATGGAGTCGGTGACCAAGATCGTGAATACCTTCGCCATGCCGGGCACCGGGATGCCGAACTGGCGTCGCAACGGCGTCCTGATGGTCAAGCACGGAATCTACGATCTGCGCCAGCACTTGGACGAGGTCCTGTTGCCGGTCCTGCGCATCTGGAACGTCTTCACGCGCACCGATTTCACCGCGCGCGGCGAACGCAGTCGCGAACACCTCGACCAGTACCTCGAGAAACTCGGTCGCGATGTCATCCGGTTCGAAGAACAACGCGAACGGATCCTCAGCCGCGAAGCGGCACGGGTCGGCTAGCCGGTGGGTCGGGCATGTGCCCAGCGCATGCTCGACCAGCTACCGGTCCTGCCTATCAGCGGCCACCCAGACCGGAGAGGGCGATGCCGCGGACGAAGGCGCGCTGAGCGAGCGCATAGAGCAGCAGCAGTGGCAGCAGGATGACCGTGGCCGCGGCCATGAGCAGCGGCCAGTTGGTCGAGTACTGCCCCTGGAGCCGGACGAGACCCAGGGTGGCGGTCGCGTAGTCGTTGCGTTGAATCATGATCAGGGGCCAGAGGAAGTCGTTCCAGACGGTGATCCAGGTGAGGACCGCCAGCACCATGACCGCCGGTTTGGTGTGCGGCAACAGGACTCGCCAATAGGTCTGCCACGGGGTGCAGCCGTCGAGAATGGCCGCCTCCTCCAATTCGATGGGGAGGGTGCGGAAGAACTGGCGCATCAGGTACGTGCCGAAGGCGCTACCGAAGAGACCGGGAACGATCATCGCCCAGGGGGTGTCCATCCAGCCGAAGGCCCGCATGAGCAGGAACTGCGGGATGACGGTGACGGTGAGCGGGACCATGAGGGTGGCCAGGTAGCCCACGAACAGCACCTCGCGGCCGGCGAAACGCAGGCGGGCGAAGGCGTATCCGGCCAGAGAGCAGAAGAAGACCTGGCCGGCGGTCACGCAGGCGGCGTAGACGACGGTGTTGAGCAGCATGCGGCCGAGCGGGATGGCGTCGAAAGCCTCTCGGTAGTTGGACCATTGGGGGTGCGACGGCAGGGGCGCCGCGTCGGTCAGCTCACCGTCGGACTTCAGGGAGGCCATGACGGACCACAGGATCGGGGTCAGCGCGCACCACGCCACCACGATCAACGCCAGATAGGTCAGTGCCGCGGCGACCAAGCGCCGCACCACTCCGCCGCGGCTCAAAGCCCCACCTCGGACCGTCGGGCCAGCCATTGCTGGATCAGGGTGAAGGCCAGCAGGATTGCGAAGATCACCCAGGCCAGAGCGCAGGCGTAGCCGACCTCGTAGAAGCGGAAGGCGTTCTGGAACAGCATGATTCCCAGGACGTAGGTGCCGGTCTCGGGGCCGCCGTTGCTGCCGGTCAGGGCATAGGCCTGGTCGAAGGCCTGGACCGAGTTGATGACGGTGATGACCAGGACGAAGGAGAGCGCGCCGCGGATCAGCGGGATGGTGATCGAGCGGAAACGGCGCCAGGCGTTCGCGCCGTCGATTTTCGCTGCCTCGTACAGGTTTTCGGGGACGCCCTGCATGGCCGCGAGCAGGATGACGGTGGCGAAGGGCACCGATTTCCACACCGTCACCAGGCTCAGCGAGACCATGGCCCACTGCGGATCGGTCAGCCACGGCACCGGGCCGAGGCCGATCCAGCCCAGGAGAATATTGGCGAGCCCGTCATCGCTGGCGAAGATGAAGCGGAACACCACCGCCATGGCGACGGTCGACGCCACCAGCGGCAGGAATGCCACGGTCCGGAACACCCCGACACCGCGCAGTTTCCGATTCAGCAGTCCCGCGACGGCGAGGCTGACCGCCACCGTCGGCACCAGCGTCAGGATCGTGAACACGGCCGTATTCCGCAGGGCGATATAGAACAGCGGGTCCTCGGAGAACAGCCGCCGATAGTTCGCCACACCCACGAACCGCGGCGGGCTGAACAGATCCCAGGAGTGGAAGCTCAGATACAGCGAAAACCCCAGCGGGAACAGCATGAACACCAGGATGGCGGCCAGATTCGGTGCCACGAACAGCCTTCCGGCGCGCGCCCGCCGCCGCTCCAGCACCGGCCCACCCCTCATACCGCCGCCCGCAGTAGCTGATCGATATCGGCGCTGGTCTGTCCGCCCAGCGAGTCCGCTGTCGCCGCGCCCCGCAGCACTCGATTGCAGCCACGTTCGAGCAGCGCTTCCACCTTGCCCCACACGGGCGTCACGGCCAGCGGACGCGAATTCTCCGGCCCCTCGGTGAAGACTTCGAGATTGCGCAGCGTCGGGTGAGCCGCGGCGAATCCCGGTGACTGCATGGCCGATCGCAGGACCGGCACGAACAGACCCGACTCCGCGATAATGGCCTGTCCCTCGGGCCCGGTCGCGAACTTCACGAATTCCCAGGCCTGTTCACGCCGCGGACTGCTCGCCGCGATGGCCAGTCCGGTGCTGCCGATATCGGTGATCGCGCCCGGACCCCCGTCCGGCCCGACCGGCAGCACCGTGACATCGAAGTCGAGGTCGTCGTGCCCGGTGAACTCCGAGTACAGCCAGTGCCCGCCCATGAGCATGGCGGCCCGCCCGCTGCGGAACAGATCCTGCGCCGAAACCGATTGCCGGTCACCGACACTGGGCGCGACCCGATGCCGCACGGCCAGGTCGGCATAGAACTGGAACCCGGCCGCGAACCGCGGATCCCCGAGATTGGTGCTGGTGGGCCGCACCGGCGGACTGAACCATTCGACGCCGTTGTTCATACCGAAGCAGGCCGCCGAGAAGTAGGGCACCCAGGCGTCCACGAATCCCCACTGCCCGGTGCGCCCGCCGGCGTCGCGGTGGGTGAGCGCCCGCGCGGCCGCCAGGAACTCCGCGAAGCTCCAGGCCTCCGACCAGCGGGCGGGCGGGCGAATCCCGGCCTCGGCGAACAGCTTCCGGTTGTAGTAGAGGAACACCCCCGACCACTGCTCCGGCAGCGCGTACTGCCCGCCGTCCCAGACGAAGGTGTCGCGCAGTGTCGCGTACCCGTCGGCGCGCAGCCGGGCAGCGTAATCCGGCTCCCGGTCCAGGAATTCGCGCAGATCCACCAGCACACCCCGATCGGCGAGCCCGGCGTAGAGCAGCTCCCACGCCATCAGCACATCCGGGCATTTGCCGCCCGCGCAGTAGGTGAGCATCTGCTGCAGGGGATCGGGCCCGGACATGATGGTGCGGATCCTGATATCCGGTCGCCGCCGGTGGAATTCGTCGATGATGCGCAGCCGCGCCCGGGCCTCCTCGGGCCGCGCCTGGAAGAAGAAGGTGACCGCGTCGTCGCCCCCACCCGCGCAGCCGCCCGCGGCCAGCAGCGCCGCCAGCGCGGCCGAGCGCAGCAGGCTACGCCGATCCATTCCGCCGGGCCGGGCCGCCCATTCGCTCGCCAAAGATATATCTCCGTGAACTAAACGAACTAAAGGACCACAGTGACGCAGATCTCGAACCAGCATGGCAGCATACGGGGAGCAACCTGCGACACGCGGCAAACACGCGAAATCGCGGGAATCCGACCGGCTCGCACCACCCCCGCGCGCCGGCCGCAGCGTCCGCCGGGCCACCCGTACCCGGCGCTACCACACCAGGTGAACAGCTGGTCGAAGCCGGTTCACTCGCATGTCGGTTGGGCTACGTTGTGACCATTTCAGTTAGAAGCCGCAGTACCGCAGGGAGAGTTGTCGCATGGCGACCATCGAATACCTCCGGACGGATCCCGACCTACCTCCGGTAGGTGTCGTGGACCGGACGCCCATGACGCCCGCGAAGAAGGGCATCTTCCTCGTCATCGCCGTGATCGGCGCAATCGCCTGGGCCATCCTCGCTTTCATGCGCGGCGAGAACGTGAACGCGGTGTGGATCGTCATCGCCGCCCTCTGCACTTACGTACTCGCGTACCAGTTCTACGCCCGGCTCATCGAATACCGGATCACCAAGCCGCGCGATGATGTCGCCACTCCCGCCGAGGAAATGGAGAACGGCAAGGACTACATGCCGATGGACCGCCGGGTCCTGTTCGGCCACCACTTCGCCGCCATCGCGGGCGCCGGCCCGCTGGTCGGCCCGGTGCTGGCCGCGCAGATGGGCTATCTGCCCGGCACCATCTGGATCATCGTCGGCGTGGTGCTGGCCGGTGCGGTGCAGGACTACCTGATGCTGTGGGCCTCGGTGAAGCGCCGCGGCCGGTCGCTGGGCCAGATGGCGCGCGACGAGCTCGGCGTGGTCGGCGGGGTCGCGGCCATCATCGCGGTGCTGGTGATCATGATGATCCTGCTCGCGGTGCTGGGCATCGTCGTGGTGAATGCCCTTGCCGCGACCAAGAATCCGACCACCGGCGCGCTCGAGGGCGGCAGCCCGTGGGGTGTGTTCTCCATTTCGATGACCATCCCGATCGCCCTGTTCATGGGCCTGTACCTGCGCTTCTTCCGGCCCGGCAAGGTCGGCGAGGTGTCGCTGTTCGGCTTCGTGCTGCTGCTGGCGGCGATTCTGCTCGGCAATCCGGTGTCCCAATCCGGTTGGGGCCGCGACCTGTTCACGCTGTCCGGTACCACCATCGCCTGGATGCTGATCATCTACGGCTTCATCGCCTCGGTGCTGCCGGTGTGGCTGCTGCTGGCTCCGCGCGACTACCTGTCCACCTTCATGAAGATCGGCACCATCGGCCTGCTCGCCATCGGCGTGCTGGTCACCATGCCGGTGCTGCAGGCCCCCGCGGTCTCCCAGTTCGCGTCCAACAGCAACGGTCCGTCCTTCGCGGGCAGCCTGTTCCCGTTCCTGTTCATCACCATCGCCTGCGGTGCGCTGTCCGGCTTCCACTCGCTGGTGTCCTCGGGCACCACGCCGAAGCTGCTGGAGAAGCAGTCGCAGGCGCGCATGATCGGCTACGGCGGCATGCTGATGGAGTCGTTCGTGGCGGTCATGGCGATCATCGCGGCGTCGATCCTGGATCAGCACCTGTACTTCGCCATCAACAGCCCCGGCCTCACCTCCGCGCAGGCCGCGGCCGACAGCGTGAACAAGCTCGGTGTGGGCGGCAGCCCGATCGACGCGAAGTACCTGAACGACATGGCGCAGAGCGTCGGTGAGTCCCGGGTCTACTCGCGCACCGGTGGCGCGCCCACCCTCGCCATCGGCATGACCGAGGTGATGCACAAGTTCATCGGCGGTACCTCGCTCAAGGCGTTCTGGTACCACTTCGCCATCATGTTCGAGGCGCTGTTCATCCTCACCACCATCGACGCGGGCACCCGCGTCGCGCGGTTCATGCTCTCGGATTCGCTGGGCAACCTGGGCGGCGTGGCCAAGAAGTTCCGGGATCCGTCGTGGTGGCCGGGCGTGTTCATCTGCTCCGGCGTGGTCGTGGCCGCGTGGGGTTCGGTGCTGCTGATGGGTGTCACCGACCCGCTGGGCGGCATCAACACCCTGTACCCGCTGTTCGGCATCTCCAACCAGCTGCTGGCCGCGATCGCGCTGACGGTGGTGCTGGTGATCGTGGTCAAGAAGGGGCTCGTGAAATGGGCCTGGATTCCGGCGCTTCCGCTGGTCTGGGACCTGATCGTCACCATGACGGCCTCGTTCCAGAAGATCTTCTCGGGTGACCCGAAGATCGGCTACTGGACGCTGCACAACAACACCATCGACAAGCAGAACGCCTACATCGCCGCACGCGATTCGGGGCAGCTGCCGAAGGGCGTCAAGGACGTCGCCGCGCTGAACCAGCAGATCCACGATATGGACAAGATCATCCGCAATACCTTCGTCCAGGGCACGCTCTCCATCGTGTTCGCGGTGATGGTGCTGATCGTGGCGCTGGTCGGCGTGTGGGTCTGCCTGCGCGCCATCCGCAAGGGCGGCAGTGAGACCACCGAATCGCCGGAGGTGCCGTCGAAGATCTTCGGCCCCAGCGGTTTCCTCGCCACCAAGGCGGAGAAGGAGGTCCAGCAGGAATGGGACACCCTGATCGCCGAGGGCAAGATCCGCGCGCCCGGCGCGGCCACGGTCGCCAGCCATTGACGCGCCGATGAGTACCCCCGAAGCCCCGCTCGCCGCAGGTCCGCTGCGGCGGGCGGGGCTCGCCCTCGTCCGGGCCGTGAAAGCCGTTGCCTGGTGGTTCAACTCGATCCTCGGCGGCAACGATTACGCCCGATACGTCGATCACCTGCGACTGCAGCACCCGGGATGCGAGATTCCCAGCGAGCGCCAGTATTGGCGCGATCGCCATGCGGCCGCCGCCAAGAACCCCGCAAATCGCTGCTGTTGACACGAGTGGCGGTTTTCCGCCAACATCCATGTCCGATACCCGCTAGCAGAGGTCGGCCGGGACTGACATGGTGGTATGCGTGAGTGCGAACGACTTGGATTTCGAGCGTTGCTACCGCGCCGTGGCAACCCGGGACGCCCGGTTCGACGGGCAGTTCGTGACCGCGGTGCGCACCACCGGAATCTATTGCCGCCCTTCCTGTCCGGCCATCACCCCCAAACGCACCAACGTCACCTTCCTGCCCACCGCGGCCGCCGCACAGCAGCACGGCTTCCGCGCCTGCCGCCGGTGCCTGCCCGACGCCGCGCCCGGCTCGCCCCTCTGGAACACCCGCGCGGACCTGGCCTCCCGCGCCATGCGCCTGATCGGCGACGGCGTCATCGAACGCGGCGGCGTGCCCGCCCTCGCCGATGCCCTCGGCTACTCCCAGCGTCAGCTCACCCGGGTACTCACCAGCGAGCTCGGCGCCGGCCCACTGGCACTGGCGCGCGCCCACCGCGCGCACACCGCCCGGCTGCTGATCCAGACCACCCGGCTGCCCATGTCGGACATCGCGTTCGCGGCCGGATTCGCCAGCATCCGGCAGTTCAACGACACCGTGCGCGAGGTGTTCGCGGTCAGCCCGACCACGCTGCGCGAGGAATCCCGGCGGCGCAACGGCGACACGCTGCCGGCCACCAACGGGCTGCTCACCCTGCGACTCCCCTATCGCGAACCGTTGGACAAGTCGTGGCTGGAATGGTTCCTGTCCGCCCACACCGTCCCGGGCGTGGAGCTGTGGGAGAGGGGCGTCTACAGCCGCAGCCTGCGAACACCGCACGGCCACACCACGATTCGACTGTCCATCCAGCCCGGCCACGTGCGGGCCTCACTGTCGCTGCAGGACATGCGCGACCTCGCGCCGACCGTCGCCCGCATCAGGCACCTCCTGGATCTGGACGCCGATCCCATCGGGATCGACGAGGCCATGGCCGCCGGCATGGCGGGAAGCCCACCGCGCCCGGGCTTTCCGGGCGCCGTGCTGCCCGCCGGCATCCGGGTCCCCGGCTGCCTGGACGGCCCGGAACTGTTGCTGCGCACCATGATCGGGCAGCAGATCTCGGTGGCCGCGGCCAATACCCACACCGCGCGGCTGGTACAGGGCCTGGGCGAGACCATCGCCGGGCCGATCCCACACCTGTTCCCCACCGCCGAGGCCATCGCCGAACGCGGCTCCGAGGTACTGACCGGGCCGAGCCGGCGCATCGAGGCCATCGTCGGCGCGGCCAAGGCGCTCGCCACCGGCGACCTGGTGCTGCACCCCGGCCGCACCGCCGGTGAACTGCGCCGCGACCTGCTGGCCCTGGACGGGGTCGGACCCTGGACCGCGGACTACGTCACCATGCGCCTGCTCGCCGATCCGGACGTGCTCCTACACTCCGACCTGGTCGTGCGCCGCGGCGCGGGACTGCTCGGCATCGACCTCGCCGATACCGCCCGCTGGTCGCCATGGCGCTCCTACCTCACCATGCACCTGTGGAAACACGCCCTCGCCCACCCCGCCGAGGCCAACCGGAGGACCCCGTAGTGAGCTCCGAAACCCCTGTCGGCACAGCCGATTACGCCACCGTCGCGACACCCGCCGGTCCGTTCACCGCCATCGTGGACGACGACGGGGTGGTCCTCGCCTCCGGCTGGACCGACGATCCGGAAGAACTGCGGGCGCTCATCCACCCCGGCATCCGGCCCGCCGCGCTGCGCGGACGAGACGCCCTCGGCGCGGTCACGCGAGCCGTCACCGAGTACCACGCCGGGGACCTCACGGCCATCGACGGCATCGCCGTGCGCCAGGTCTCCGGACCGTTCCTCACCCACGCCTGGGAGATCCTGCGCAAGGTGCCGGCCGGAGCTCCCGTCACCTACACCGACTTCGCGGCCATCTCCGGGCGGCCCGCCGCCACCCGCGCGGCGGCCAATGCCTGCGCCCGCAATGCCGCCGCGCTCTTCGTGCCCTGCCACCGGGTGATCCGTACCGACGGCAGCCTCGGCGGCTTCCGCTACGGCCTGCCGATCAAGCGCTGGCTGCTCGACCACGAGTCGGCCTGAGGGCTCCCGCCCACGGGGTCCGCGCCCGAGCATGCCCGGGCCGCGTCGGTGCCCGGGCGTAGCGTGGCAGCCATGTGCCGCAACATTCACACCCTGCACAACTTCGAGCCGCCGGCCACCCCGGACGAGGTGTATGCGGCCGCCCTGCAGTACGTCCGCAAGATCAGCGGAAGCACCAAACCGTCCCAGGCCAACCAGGACGCCTTCGACCTGGCGGTGGCGGAGATCGCCGCGGCAACCACCCGCCTGCTGAACGGCTTGACCACCACCGCCCCACCCAAGGACCGCGAGGTCGAGGCCGCCAAGGCGCGCGCCCGCGCCGAAGTGCGCTTCGCGGGCCGATAACCGAATCGGCCGGAACAGCCTGCGGATCCCTGTTCAGTTCAGCCGGCCGTCCAGGGCCGCAGTTTCTCCGGGTTCCGGATCACCCAGATGCGGGTGATCCGGCCGTCTGCGATATCGAACGCGTAGACCGAGACGATGGTGCCGTCGAGCTGCGCGACCAGGCCGGGCTGGCCGTTCACCGTCCGCTCCAGCAGGGTTACCACGGGGCCGCGGGTGGCGATTTCCATCCAGGCGTGAGCGACCTGCTCACCGCCGTTGATCGGGTCGTGGAAGGATAGTGCCAGGCCGCCGCCATCGGCCGTGGCGATCACCTGCGGATCGAGCAGGCCGATCAGGGCCTCGATATCCTTTGTCTCCCAAGCCCGTTTGAAATCCCGGACCACCTCGGTGCGCACAGCGCTCGACGGGCTCCGCGAGGTATCGATGCGGCGGCGGGCGCTGGAGGCGAGCTGGCGGCAGGCTGCGGGGGTGCGCCCGACGATGCCGGCGACCTCGGCGAAGGAATAGCGGAAGACGTCGTGCAGGATGAACGACACCCGCTCTGCCGGTGTCATGGAATCCAGCACGACGAGGAAGGCCATGCTGATCGACTCGTCGAGGGTGACCCGGTCGGCGGGATCGACGGGGGCGGGACCGTCGAGCCATTCGGATCGGTCGGGGACCGGCTCCGGAATCCATTCGCCCACATAGCGTTCCCGCCTGGCGCGCGCCGAGCCGAGCAGATCGAGGCAGATCCGGCCGGCGACCGTCGTCAACCACGCGCCGGGCGCCGCCACCTCCCGCCGCTGCCGCTCGGACAGCGCGTACCAGCGAGCGTAGGTCTCCTGTACCACATCCTCGGCCTCGGACAGGGAGCCGAGCAGCCGGTAGGCGAGATTGATCAGCTGACGGCGTTCATCGATCACCCCGGGCAGGTGCGGGTCGGTCATGTGCGGCTCCTTCGGTTCGTGCGTACCCCACCGAAATCGACGAATCAGCGACCCGATTTGTGAGGCGGCCTGACATTCCGGACAGCTGTGTCGTCGGAGGGTCATGACGTTTTCAGCAGAGCAGGAGTTCCGGAAATGATCAGAATCGGCATCATCCTCGGCAGTACCCGGCCCAACCGCAAAGGCCCACAGGTCGCCCAGTGGGTTCTGGACTCGGCAGCGCAGCGCGGCGACGCCGAGTTCGAACTGATCGACCTGCGCGACCACCCGCTCCCGCATCTCGACGAGCCTGTGCCGCCGATGTTCGGCCCGTCGATGCATGCACACACCCGCGCCTGGGCCGAACGGATCGCCCGATTCGACGGCTTCGTGATCGTCACTCCGGAGTACAACAGCGGCGCCCCCGGGGTGCTGAAGAACGCCCTCGACCATCTGCTCTGGGAGTGGACCGACAAGGCAGTCGGATTCGTCTCCTACGGCACGGCCGGCGGCGCCCGCGCCGTGGTGCAGCTGCGGGTGGTCTGCAGCACGCTGGGCATGGCCGATGTCGGCTATCAGGTCGCGGTCTCGGTGCTCACCGATTTCGAGGACCTCACCACCTTCACACCTCGCGACCATCATGCCGCCGCCCTGACCAAGACGCTGGATCAACTCATCGCCTGGAGTGGTGCGCTCGCGCCCCTGCGCGCCGCCGCCGAAACCACGCTCGCCAATTCCTGAGGAGTCGATCATGACCACACCCAACGACTTTCAGTCACGCGCCGACCGCATCGAGGCCGATGAAGTCGAGATTCGCCGGACCATCGACAAGGTGGTCGAAGGACTGCGAGCCAAGCACCTCGACGCCCTGAAACAGGCGTACACGCCCGACGTCGTGTCCTTCGATGTCGAGCCGCCGCTCCAGCATGTCGGGATAGCGGCGAAACTCGAGAACTGGGCGAAAGTCTTCCTGTTCTTCGAGAGTGTGACCTATGAGGTTCGCGATCTGACGTTCACCGTCGGCGATGATGTGGCATTCGGGCACGCCTTCGCTCGTCTCAGCGGCACGCTGAAGAACGGGGCCGCGACGAGCGGTATGTGGGTCCGGGTCACCTACGGCATGCGGAAGATCGACGGCAACTGGTTGATCGCGCACGATCAGGTATCGGTGCCGTTCGACATCTCGAGCGGCAAAGGTGTGATCGACCTGGAGCCGTGACGGGCCGGGGGTGTCGGGTGCCGTTGCCGTGCGGGCTTTCGCCCCGCCGAAAGCCTATGCGCCGACCGAGGTTTCGAGGCGGGAGCCGGTGCGACCGCGAATGACGTGCAGGCGACTGGGGATGCGCTGGCGCATCTCGTCCACATGGCTCACCACGCCGACCACCCGGCCCCCGGAACGGAGCTCGTCCAGGACGCCCATCACGGCGTCGAGGGTGTCGGCATCGAGGCTGCCGAAGCCCTCGTCGATGAAGAGGGTGTCCATGACCAGGCCGCCGGATTCGGCCGACACGACGTCGGCCAGACCCAGGGCCAGGGCCAGGGAGGCCATGAAGGTCTCGCCGCCGGAAAGGGTTTTGGCCGGACGGGTCGCACCGGTGTAGTCGTCACGGATATCGAGGCCCAGGCCGCCGCGGCGGCCGCGCGGGCCCGCGGCATCGGTGTGGACGAATTCGTAACGGCCGCCGGACATCCGGCGCAGCCGCACCGAACCGGCCAGCGCCACCTCCTCCAGGCGGGCGGCCAGCACATACGAGCGCAGGGACATGCGGCGGTTGTTCTCGCCACGGCCGGACACCACCTCGGCCAGGCGGGCCAGCTCGTCGTGGGAGCGCTGGAGCGGGGCGATGCGATCGACGGCCGCCGACAGCTGTGCGCACAGGCCCTCCAGCTGCGCCAGCCGCCGGTCCGCCTCGGCATTCGCGGCGACGGCCCGGGTCAGCTCCGATTCCGCCTGCGCCACCGCGGTTTCCAGCTCGCGCGGATCGCCGGGTTCGTCCTCCCCGGCCGACTGGATCTCAGGTTCGGCGAGCACGGCCTCGGCGTGCGCGCGAGCCCGGTCGGCGGCCACCAGTTCGTCCTCGATGGCCGTCTGCTGCGCGGCGCTGCGGGAGGCGGCGTCGACCGCGCGGGCGTACTCGCCCAGCACGCCGTAGTCCGGCCCCGACTCCCCCATCACCGGCGGCGCGGAATCCACCAGACCCGCGTCGTAGGAAAGCTTTTCGACCCGGACGGCGGCCACCGCGACCTGCTCGCGGGCAGTTGCCGCCTCGACACGTGCGGACCGCACCGCCGTGGCCTCCTCGACCAGCGCCGCCAGGCGGGCCCGGCGGCGGTCGACGGTGCCGTCGGCGCCGGCGGCCGCGCGCAGCCGCTCGGTGAGTTCGGCCAGCCGCCGATCGCTGGCGACGATCCGCTCCGTCGTTGCACTGGACCGGCTTTCACATTCCCGCGACTCGTCCTGCAGCCGGGTCTGATCCGCGCGCAGCGTGCCGAGTTCGGCGGTCAGCCCGTCCACGAGACCCGCGATGCCCTTGGCCGCGGTGTACCGCCGGGTCGAATCGTCCAGTGCGGCGGCCAGTTCCGCCTTGTCCACATCACCGCCCCGCTCGACCAGCACCTCGACCGCCCGCTCCAGCTCGGCGACCCGCTGCCCGGCCCGCTCCCGCTCGGCCTCGGCCTTCCGCTCCGCGGCCAGCGCCGCGTCCTCGTCGGCCTTGGACACCGCATGCTCGGCCGGCCGCGCCGGATCCGGATGCGCGAGCGACCCGCACACCGCGCACGGCTCGCCCGCGGCCAGGCCCTCCGCCAGCTCCACCGCCATCCCGGCCATGCGCTGCTCTCGCAGTGCCTGCGTATGCTGCCACGCCTCGGCGTGCCCGGTCCGCGCCCGCTCGAAAGCGGTTCCCGCCCCAGCCAGTTCACCGCGCCGCCGCTCCAACTCCACCGCGGCTGCGGCCGAGGTGCGCAACCGCTGGCACTCGGCCTCCAGTCCGGGCAGTGCGGCCGCCGCATCCGCGGCGTCGCGCAACCGGACCTCCACCGCCGCAACGGCTTCCGGCAGCTCCCGCAACCGCTGAGCCAGCTTGCCGGTCCGGGCAGCCAGATCGGTCTGCTCGGTCCGCAGCCCGGCCAGCTCCCGCGTCAGCCGGGTCGCCGAATCCGCATCCGCCCGAACCTCATCGAGCGCGCCCACCTGTGCGCTCCACCGCTGCACAGCCGCCTCGAGCCCCGAGGCGCGGCCCTCGCGCATCGCCGATCCATCGTCCTCGACGCCGCTGCCGTCGTATGTCCGGTCACCAGCGTCGGAGTCGACGGCGTCGAACGGGCTGGGAAGGGTGAGATCTCGAGCGTGACCTGCGTTGGCGTCGATGTCTTCGAGGTCGGCGGCGAGGTCGGTGCCGGTGAGTTCCGCGGCGGCGAGATCGGCTGCGGCCCAGGTGGTTCCGGACAGCTCGGCGCTGGCCGGTTCGAGGAGGCGGTCGGCGAGTCGCTCGGCGGCGCGGGTGGCGTCGTCGGTGCGGCGGCGCAGGGTGACGGCGGCGGCGCGGGCCTCGGCCAGGGCGGTGGCGACGGGTTCGGCGCGGCGGGCCCGGTCGAGTTCGGACTGACGCGCGGCGCGGTGGCCGGCGGTGGCAGCGAAGTCGGCCAGCTGGGTGCGAGCCGCGGTGCGGCGGCGGAAGAGCTCATGGCGGCGGCGCTCCGCTTCGGCGGCGGCACGCACACCGGCCGAATCCTGCCGGCGCTGCCGCAGATCGGCGGCCGTCTCGGTCACCAGGGTGCGGGCGGCCGCCAGCAGCGACTGCGACCAGCCGACCGACTCGAGGAGCCCGGCCGTCTCGGTGGCGGGCAGGCCGGCGGCCGTACCGACCTGGGCGATGAGACGGTCGATGCCGTGCTTGCGGGCATCCAGATCGGCGGAGCTCGCGCGGCGCTTCTCGACCAGCCACTGCTCGGCGGTGCCGAAACGCTCGGTGTCGAAGAGCTTTTCGAGCAGCTTCTCGCGATCCTCGTTGTCGGCGCGCAGGAATCGCGCGAAATCACCCTGCGGCAGCAGCACGACCTGGAAGAACTGATCGGCGCTCATGCCCAGCAGGCGCAGCACCTCGTCGCCGATATCGGGAATGCGGGACAGGTTCTGGCCCCGCCCGTCCAGCCACTCCAGCGTGGCGGCCGCGTTCTCCTTCACCCAGCCCGATTTGGCGCGCTTGCTCGGCCGCTGGAATTCCGCCGACCGGTTCAGGCGCAGTCGCCGGCCACCGACCGTGGCCTCCAGCAGCACCCGGGGCGGCGTCTGCTCGTCGGCGTGGTCCGAATGCAGCCGCTTGATATCGCCACGCGCCCCCGGCACGCTCCCGTACAGCGCGAACGCGATGGCGTCCAGCACCGTGGTCTTCCCCGCCCCCGTCTGCCCGTGCAGCAGGAACAACCCGTCCGCACCGAGCTCGTCGAAGTCGACCACGGCCGTCTCGGCGAACGGCCCGAACGCCGTCAGCTCCAACCGATGCAGCCGCACGCAGCGCCCCCTTCCCTCAACGCCACGCCCCATCCAACTACCCGGCACCCGCCGCCCACCGCGGGACACGCCGAAACACTCAGCGCCCCAACGCTCATGCGGTCATCCCGCCGGCCACATCGCCCGATTCGCCCGGCTCCAACCCGAAGTCACCCAGATCGAACAGCCCGAGCGCCGCATCGGCCTCCGCCGCATCCACCCCACGCACCGACCCGTCGAACCCGGCCGCACTCACCACCCGGGCCGCAACCTCGGCCCCGCCGCCTCCCGCCGAATCGGCACCCACCGATCCATGTCCGGCGTCGGCACCCGACGCATCGGCATCATCGGGCACGGCGAACAACGCGCCCTCCGCAGTCACGACAGCCTCCGCCGGCACAGCAGCTGTCAGTGCGCCGCCTTCGGTAATCCCGGCAGCCTCGGCAGAGACGGCAACCGCGGCGGCCGCAGCCCCTTCGACAGATACGGCGGCCGGATCGCCCAACGCAGCACCGACAGGCACGACATCCTCGGCGACGACAGCGGCCGGAGAAACGGGTGCGGCGGTTTCGACCGGGGCGGGAAGATGTAGGGGAGCGTCGGTTTCGCGGGTGGCGGCGGCGAGGGCGCGTTCGAGCCAGGTCATTTCGCCGGGGGTGGGGGTGCCGCGGACGTCGGCGAGGAAGCTCTGGGCTATCTCGGTGTCGCGGCGGCCGTGCACGCGTTCGCGGTAGCGGAGTTCCGGGTTGCCCTCGGGGCGTTGCCATTCCACGTGGACGGCGTGCGGGAAACGCTCGCGGAGGCGGCGCAGCGCGTCCACGGGGCGCGCCTCGTCGGTGAGGGTGGCCGAGACATAGTGCGATTCGGCTTCGGCGTGCTCCGGCGCTTCCAGGAGGGATTCCAGGGGCCCGGTGAGTTGCGAGAGGCCGCGCACCACCGGGAGTTCGCGGCGCTGGACGGCGGACAGGCCCGCGCCGTCGATGTCCACGATCCAGACCGCCTTGCGATGCGAGCGCTCGCCGAACGAATATGGCAGCGGCGAACCCGAATAGCGGACGGACTCCGACAGCGTCTGCGGCGAGTGCAGGTGGCCGAGCGCCACATAGTCGATCCCGGCGAAGGCCGACAGCGGCACGGTCTCCACGCCCCCGACCGAAATGGACCGCTCCGACCCGGTGGCCTCGCCGCCCACCACGAAGGCATGCGCCAGCACCACCGACCGCGCCCCCGCCCGCCCGGCGAGATCGGCGCGCACCAGGCTCATGGCCGCATCCAATATCTCGGCGTGCGAACGCGCCTGCGGCACGCCCAATTCCACCCGGGTGATCTCCGGCTCCAGATAGGGAATGCCGTAGAAGGCAATGTCGCCGAATTCATCGGACAGCACGATCGGCCGCGCCACGTCCGCGATCCGGCAGCGCAAATGCAATCCGCCCGCCGCTGCGAAACTCCCGAGCGCACCGAGCCGAGTCGGCGAGTCGTGATTACCGGAGGTGGCGACAATGGTCGCCCCCGCCGCCCGAATTGCCTCGAATCCTCGATTGCACACCGCAATCGCATCCGCACTGGGAATGGAACGGTCGTACACATCCCCCGGCAGCACGACCACGTCCACCCCCTCGGCCGCCACCAATTCCGCGACGGCCCGCAGCGAGCACTCCTGATCGGCCAGCAGATCGACGCCATGAAAGGTGCGCCCGATATGCCAGTCGGAGGTGTGCAGGATCCGCATGCCGCAAGACGCTATTGGATCCCCCCGACAACCCGCGCGACACCCTCGCGAGTCGCGTCGAACACGCCGCGCGTATGCCAGGGCGACAACTGATTTCGCAACGGTCGGGGTAACTCACCGGGTACGACCGGAATCGGTTCGGCACCCTACCGCCGGCACGGATATGAGACCGGCGACAGCACCTGACGCGCCGCTGAAGTCCCGGAGAGGCGGAATTGTCGGTGGTCTCCGGCACTATCTCTGGCCATGACCGCACCGATGCTGTTCGCGCTGCTGCTGGTGTTCGTATCGGGGCTGGCCCTGGGCTGGCTCGGGCATGCCGCGCGGGCGGGACAGCGGGCGGCGGTGGCCGAGGCGCGGCTGGCGGCCATCCGGGACAACGAGCGGCTGTTGCGGCAATCACTCGGCGCGGCCAGCGAGGACGCGGCCCGGCGGCAGTCCCACGCCATCGGCGCGCTGGTCGATCCGCTGCGGGAGGCGGTCGGCAGCCTCGACCGCCACATTCGCGAGGTCGAGCACAACCGCATCAACGCGTACTCCGGCCTGCGCGAACAGGTCGCAGGCATGCAGCGGATGTCACATCAGTTGTCCACGCAGACCGGTCAGTTGGTGGCCGCGCTGCGCGCGCCCCAGGTGCGCGGCCGCTGGGGCGAGATCCAGCTCGAGCGTGTGGTCGAGCTGGCCGGCATGGCCCGGCACTGCGATTTCGACACCCAGGTCACCCGCCGCGGCGACACCGTGGTGCGCCCGGATCTGGTGGTGCGCCTGTCCGGCGGCCGCCAGATCGTGGTGGACGCCAAGGTGCCCTGCACCGCCTTCCTGGACGCCGCCGGTACCGAGGACCCGCGCGAGCGTGAGGGCCACCTGGCCCGCCACGCCCGGCATCTGCGCAACCATGTGGATCAGCTGGCGGCCAAGGAGTACTGGGCGGCCTTCGATCCCTCCCCCGAGTTCGTGGTCCTGTTCGTGCCCGGCGATCCGTTCCTGGACGCGGCCCTCACCACCGACTCCGGATTGCTCGAGTACGCCTTCGGTCGCAATGTGGTCCTGGCGACGCCCACCACACTCATGGCCCTGCTGCGCACGGTCGCGCTGGGCTGGCGGCAGGAGGCGCTGTCGGCGGACATGGCGGTGATCCAGCAGCTGGGCCGTGAGCTCTACACCCGGCTCGGCACCACCGGCCGCCATCTGGACCGGCTGGGCACGCAGCTGGGCAAGGCGGTCGACGCCTACAACCACACCGTGGCGTCGGTGGAGTCGCGGGTCATGGTGACCGCCCGGAAGCTGCACGACCTGGAGATCGCCGACGCGCCGGTCCCGGAGGTCCGGCGGGTGGAGAGCTGGCCGCGGGCCGTGGGGTTCGCGGACGAGTACGCAGTGGGGTTCGCCGATGAGATCGAACAGCGGGGATGATGCCTGAGCAACCGCTTGGTCTACACGCCGGGGCCGAATAGCTATCACCGGGTTCATGCAATTCCGCATACCCGCGTGATGTCGCCTGCCTCGCGAAACACCGATATGCCTTAGTGTGCTTGACGTGGCAGTTACCCAACGCGAGCGAACCGAGGTGCCCCCGTCGCACCGTTCGATCCTGCCGTCGGTTCCCGGCGTCCCGGCCGGAGCCGCGGTGCTGATCGCTGTGACGTGCACGTTCATCGGTCTGCTGATCGACGCGCAGAGCGCGGGTAGCCGACCGCAGGGCGACGAACTCACCGGTTCCTTCACCTTGCTGTACATCGCCGGCTGTGTGGTGGCCGTGCTCGCGGTCCGCTACCGCGGACTGTTCACGACGCTCGTGCTGCCGCCGCTGCTGCTGTTCATCGCGGTGCCACTGGCCTATCAGTTCCTATTCGGGTCCTCCGGCAGTCTCAAGCTGAAGGACATCCTGCTGAATCTGGCCATCCCGCTGGTGAATCGGTTCCCCACCATGGCGCTGGCCACCGTGATCGTGCTGATCGTCGGCGCGGTCCGCATCGTGCTGCACCACCGCGAGACCAAGGCCGGCGCGACCGGCGAACCGCGCAGGACCCGGGCTCGTGCCACCCGCCCCGGCAGCGCCCGCGCCCAGCGCACCCGTTCCACCGCCTCCAAGGAACCCGCCAGACGCCGCTTCCGGCCCGGCGCGGACACCGCTGAGGAAGGCGACACCCCCGACACCGAGACCGCCCGTTCGTCACGCCGCGCGGACGCCCGGGTCGCGGCCGGGCCGCCGCGGGTAAGCAACACCGGACGACCCGCCGGCGAGGGCCGCCGCCGTCGCGCCCAGGATCCGGATCAGGCCGCCGCCGAACGCACCCCGGCTGCCACCGAGGGCCGCCGCCGCGCCGCGGGCCCGAACCAGTCCGGCGCCGCTACCGCCGAGGGCCGCCGTCGGGCCCAGTATGCCGAGCAGCCGTCCCGCACCGGCGAGCGCCACGCGGCCCCTGCCGACCAGCCCCGCACCGGTGAGCGCCGCGCCGCCCCGGCCGATCGCCCCCGCAACGGTGAGCGTCGCGCCACCCCGCCGGCGCCGGAGGCCGCCCAGGGCGAGGGCCGCCGCCGTCGCGCACAGAGCCCCGAGCAGGCGGTGGGTCGCGGCGCCGAACGCCACGCCGCCCCCGAGCGCAATCCGGCCCCCGCCGCCGAGGGTGGCCGCCGCCGTCGCGCGCAGCCGGGTGAACTGCCGCCGCATCCGCGTCCGAATGTGCGCTACCGCGAACGTGATTCGGGTCGCATCGAACGCTGAATCCCCGGCGACATTCGAGCGACTCGCACCGTGTATTTCCGGCAATCAGGAAATCGGGCACGAAATAAGATCATCCGGATAGCAAATTCGCGCCCTCCACAACGAATGTGGAGGGCGCGAATGCGTTTCGGAACGAGTTACGCGCGTGCGGTGCGAAGTTCGCGTGGCAGCGAGAAGACCAGCGTCTCATTGGCGGTCGTGACCGGAACCACCGCACCGAAACCGTGCTCGGCCAGCAATTCCAGCACACCCTCCACGAGAATCTCCGGAACCGAGGCGCCGGAGGTGACGCCGACCGTGCGAATACCCTCCAACCAGGTGGCATCCACCTCGCGGGCATAGTCCACCAGGTGCGCGGCGCGGGCGCCGGCACTCAGCGCGACCTCCACCAGCCGGACCGAGTTGGACGAGTTCCGGGAGCCGACCACGATCACCAGATCGCATTCGGGAGCCATGGCCTTCACTGCAGTCTGGCGGTTGGAGGTGGCGTAGCAGATGTCGTCGCTCGGCGGATCCTGCAGCTTGGGGAACTTCTGGCGCAGGCGGTTGACCGTCTCCATGGTCTCGTCCACCGACAGCGTGGTCTGGGAGAGCCAGATCACCTTGTTCTCGTCGCGCACGGTGACCGAGTCGACGGCGTCGGGGCCGTCCACCAGCTGCACGTGGTCGGGCGCCTCACCGGCGGTGCCCTCGACCTCCTCGTGGCCCTCGTGGCCGATGAGCAGGATGTCGAAGTCGTCGCGGGCGAAGCGCTTGGCCTCCTGGTGCACCTTGGTGACCAGCGGGCAGGTCGCGTCGATGGTGTGCAGGTTGCGGCGGGCGGCGGACTCGTGGACGGCCGGGGAGACGCCGTGCGCGGAGAACACCACGAGCGCGCCCTCCGGCACCTCCTCGGTCTGGTCGACGAAGATCACACCGCGCTCGCGCAGCGTTTCCACCACGTGCCGGTTGTGCACGATTTCCTTGCGGACATAGATGGGCGCGCCGTGCTTTTCGAGCGCCTTCTCCACCGTTTCGACCGCTCGGTCCACACCGGCGCAGTAGCCGCGCGGTTCGGCGAGCAGTACTCGCTTCTCTTGTGGGCCCTGTGGCGCGTCGGCATCACCCGCCGCGGACCCGACGATTCCGACGTTCAAAGGGATAGCCGAGGACATGCCCCACAGAATACGTGTGCGCTCCGGCGCGCATTCGCGCGGAGGTCAGGGTCACAATCACCTTTCGCGGCTTTTCACCTTTGCATCACACGGCGTTTCGGGCAGGCTAGGGGCATGTTCCGACCTCCGTTCCTGGCCCGGGTCGCCGCCGGGGCTGCCGTCTATGCTCTCGAGGAAACTCGTCGGCTACCGACGACCGCGATCAATTTCCCGATCACCGCGATCAGCCAGGTGCTGCAGACCACCATGCACCTACAGCAGTTCGTGACCAGCCTCGCCCTCAAGGGCGACGCCGTTTTCGACCGTTTGCTCAACCAGCCCGAAGAACAGCCCGCCTGGGCCACCTTCGATGAGGACGAGGAAGACGAGCAAACTCCGAGCTTCGCCGCCGAATCGGTACGGCAGAGCCGTTTCGACCTCTTCACCGAGCCGGAACCGGCCATCGCGGAGCCCGCTCCGGCCGTGGTGGAGCCGGTCGCGGCCCCTGAACCGGTCGCGGTCGAGACCGAACCGGTCGCGGTCGACCCCGAACCGGTGCCCGCCGAATCGGCCGCGCAGGAGGCAGCCGATCCGGAGGTCACCGAGACCGCCGCGCCCGGAACGGCTTCGAAGGCGGCCACCAACGGCCACCACAGCAGCCCCGTCACCGAGCCCGAAGTGGCGGCCCGCTTCGACTACTCCGCCATGACCATCGCCCAGCTGCGCGCCCGCCTGCGCCAGCTGACCGTCGACGATCTCGCGGCTCTCCTCGCCTACGAGCAGGAGACCCTCGACCGCGCCCCGTTCGTCACCATGCTGACCAACCGCATCGCGACCGTTCAGGCGAAGTGAACCCAACTCTCGGGAGCTCTCAGGGGTTTCACCCCTGAAACTCCTCGAGACCACGGGGCTCCGTCCCGGACCCCGAAACAACTCGAGACTGCGGGCTCCGCCCGGACCCGATGCAACGTTCGGGGCCCGGCCCCGGAACTCCGACAGCGTCACATCGGCGGTCCTCGACCAGTGCCGGCCGCTCGGGCTACCACCCGGGCGGCCGGTGTCGTATGCACCGGGATCCGCGGGTCGGACAGTGCGTGAATCCCGTGTCGGCGGGCGGTGTGCGCCGGGCGTCGGTGGGCACTGACAGAATCGTGCGGTGAGCACCGATACGACGCCGCGGCCGCCGAGCTCGTCCGCCGAGAACCCGATGCCGGTGCGGACCGTCGCGGTGAAGGTGGCGCAGTGGATCGACCGGCTGGGGGCGGTCTGGGTGGAGGGGCAGATCACCCAGATGAATGTGCGGCCGGGGACGCGGACGGCCTTTCTGGTGCTGCGGGATACGGCGGCGGACATGTCGCTGTCGGTGACCTGTGATCCGGAGCTGCTGCGTAATTCGGCGGTGCCGCTGCAGGAGGGCAGCCGGGTCGTCGTGTACGGCAAGCTGTCGTTCTTCACCGGGCGGGGCACGGTGTCGTTGCGGGTCACCGAGATTCGGCCGGTGGGCATCGGCGAGCTGCTGGCCCGCATCGAACGCTTGAAGGCGCTGCTGTCGGCGGAGGGCCTGTTCGATCCGCGGCTCAAGCGCCCGATCCCGTTCCTGCCCAATCGGATCGGCCTGATCACCGGCCGCGCCAGCGCCGCCGAGCACGATGTGGTGACGGTGGCCACGCAGCGCTGGCCGGCGGTGCGTTTCGAGATTCGCAATACCGCCGTGCAGGGCCCGACCGCGGTGCCGCAGATCCTGGAGGCCATCGCCGCGCTCGACGCGAATCCCGAGGTGGATGTGATCGTGCTGGCGCGCGGCGGCGGCAGTGTCGAGGATCTGCTGCCGTTCTCCGATGAAACCCTGTGCCGCGCCATCGTTTCCGCCACCACTCCGATCGTGAGCGCCATCGGCCACGAGCCGGACAATCCGATCTCGGACTATGCCGCCGACCTGCGGGCCGCCACCCCCACCGACGCCGCCAAGCGCATCGTTCCCGACGCCGCCGCCGAAACCGCGCTGCTGCAGGAACTTCGGTCCCGCGCGAACGCGGCCCTGCGCGGCTGGGTGGACCGCGAGACCCGCGCCCTGACCCAATTGCGTTCCCGCCCGGTGCTGGCCGACCCGCTGCGGCTGCTCGATCAGCGCCACGACGAGGTGGAGCGGCTGCGCGCCGGCGCCCAGCGGGCCGTGGACCACCTGTTGAACGGTGAGTCCACCACCACCCGGCACCTGCGCGAAAAGCTCTCCGCGGTGGGCCCGGCCGCCACCCTGGCCCGTGGTTACGCCGTGGTGCAGCGGGTGAACGGCAAGGACCGCGAGGTGGTCCGCGCCATCGAGGACTCCCCGCCCGGCACGCAGCTCCGCATCCGGGTGGCCGACGGCGCGATCTCCGCCGCCGCCCTCGGCGCCCAATCCCTGGTTCCCCGCCCGACCCGGAAGGACTCCTGATGACCGACGACGAACGCGCCGAAATCGCCACCTTCGGCTACGAGCGCGCCCGCGACGAACTGGTCAATGTCGTCAAGATGCTCGAGCAGGGCGGCATGGATCTCGACGACTCGCTGGCCCTGTGGGAACGCGGCGAAGCCCTCGCCACCCGCTGCGAACAGCATCTCGCCGGCGCCCGCAAGCGCGTCGAGGACGCCCTCGCCCACCGCACCGCGCAGGAGTGACCGCTAGGCGACGACCGTGCCCTGGTGAAAAACGATCTGCCACTCCGCCCCGGCCCGCCGCCAGATGGTGGCCCGCCGGCTGACCCGCTCCGGCTGCCGCAGTAGCGATTTACGGAATCAGCTGCGCGGCAGCGGCTGCGCCTGGCCCATGGCGGTGGCGAGGGTATCGAAGGCGGTGGGATTGCCGGCGCCCTTGATGAGGACACGGACGTCGCCGAAGTCGCTGATCCACGCGGGCTCGGAGCCAGCCTCGGCGTAGACGTTCCACATATGGTCGCCGTACCGCTGGGTGCCGGTGGCGGTCTTGGCGGGCGCGTACTTCTTGGCGATGGCGTCGATGGTCGCGTTCGACTGCGTCAACTGCATGTAGGTGCCCTGGGGGGTGATGAATCCGACGGTGCTGGTGTCACCGCCACCCGTCCCGGCGATGGTGTCGTGGCTGCCCGAGTTCGGAGTCCATTTGTCCGGATCCGTATCCGGCAGGGCCGGCAGGCGGATCGGGAAGGACAGGTGGCGCGCGTCGTCGGTGAGCGCGGCCTTCGCATCGAAGTTCGGAATCCGGCCCTGGGTCGGACCGCCGGTGGAGAACGAGCACTGGCTCGCGATCGCGGCGATGACCAGGCAGATGAGCACCAGCGGAGCGAGCGACCAGATCAGGTCCTTGTAGTCGTTCTGACTGCGCGGCTTTTGGTACGACACGCACTCAGTATCCACGGGGCCCGGGTGCGACCGAGCTCACGGTCTCGGGAAACGTAAGTACGTGCCGAGGGCCGCAAACCGCAATGCGACAATTTACGCAGCTTTATACAACCAAGGAGGCTCTCGTCATGACCGCATCCAGCCGCCGCGAGGCACCGGACCGCAACCTAGCGCTCGAGTTGGTCCGGGTCACCGAGGCCGGCGCCATGGCCGCGGGCCGCTGGGTCGGCCGTGGCGACAAGGAGGGCGGCGACGGCGCGGCCGTGGACGCCATGCGGCAGCTGGTGGCGACGGTCTCCATGCGCGGCATCGTCGTGATCGGTGAGGGCGAGAAGGACGAAGCGCCCATGCTGTACAACGGCGAGCTGGTCGGCGACGGCACCGGCGCGGAACTGGATTTCGCGGTCGACCCGATCGACGGCACCACCCTGATGTCGAAGGGTTCCCCGGGCGCGATCTCGGTACTGGCGGTCGCCGAGCGCGGCGCCATGTTCGATCCCTCGGCCGTGTTCTACATGGAGAAGATCGCCGTCGGCCCCGACGCCGCCGACGTGATCGACCTATCGGCCCCGATCGCGGAGAACCTACGCCGGGTCGCCAAGGCCAAGAACTCCTCGGTCTCCGACCTGACCGTGTGCATCCTGGACCGCCCCCGCCACGCCGAGCACATGAAGGCCGTGCGCGACGCGGGCGCCCGCATCCGCCTCATCTCCGACGGTGACGTGGCCGGCGCCATCGCCTGTGCCCGTCCGGAGTCCGGCGTCGACATGCTGATCGGCATCGGCGGCACCCCCGAGGGCATCATCGCCGCGGCCGCCATGCGCTGCCTGGGCGGCGCGCTGCAGGGCAAGCTGGCCCCCAAGGACGACGCCGAGCGCCAGAAGGCCATCGACGCCGGCCACGACCTGGACCGCATCCTGAACACCACGGATCTGGTCTCCGGTGAGGACGTCTTCTTCAGCGCCACCGGCGTCACCGACGGCGACCTGCTCAAGGGCGTCCGCTACTACGGCGGCGGCGCGTACACCCAGTCCATCGTCATGCGCGCCAAGTCCGGCACCATCCGCATGGTCGACGCCTACCACCGGCTGACCAAGCTGCGCGAGTACGCGTCGGTGGACTTCGTCGGCGACGAGCACGCCACCCCGCCGCTCCCCTGATCCGAGCGAAACAGCTTGCCGCCCCGGTGGATCCGTCCACCGGGGCGGCGCTGTCTCCGGGGGCCGGCGATGTCCTATTCCCGCAGGCGCTGTGCGGATTCCCTCAGGCGTGGCACTCCCACGGGGTGCGCGGCGGGCATAGGGTCGGTTCATGAGCGAGGAGACGCAGTACCGCATCGAACACGACACCATGGGCGAGGTCCGCGTTCCCGTCGACGCGCTGTGGCGGGCGCAGACCCAGCGGGCGGTGGAGAACTTCCCGATCAGCGGACGCGGCCTGGAGCGCGCGCAGATTCGCGCACTCGGCCTGTTGAAGGCGGCCTGTGCGGCCGTGAATCGCGATCTGGGCCTGCTGGACAAGGCCAAGGCCGACGCCATCATCGCGGCGGCGGAGGAAGTCGCCGACGGCCGCCACGACGACCAGTTCCCGATCGATGTCTTCCAGACCGGTTCGGGCACCAGCTCGAACATGAACGCCAACGAGGTGATCGCGAGCATCGCCGCCCGTGACGGCGTCACCGTGCACCCCAACGACGACGTGAACATGTCGCAGTCGTCCAATGACACCTTCCCCACCGCAACGCATCTCGCAGCCACCGAGGCGGTGGTCAAGGATCTGGTCCCGGCCCTGGATCATCTGCGGCTGGCGCTGCTGGACAAGTCCCAGGAGTGGAAGTACGTGGTCAAGTCCGGCCGTACCCATCTGATGGACGCGGTTCCGGTCACCCTGGGCCAGGAGTTCGGCGGCTACACCCGGCAGGTGAGTGCGGGCATCGAGCGCCTGCTGGCCACCCTGCCCCGGGTGGGCGAGCTGGCCATCGGCGGCACCGCCGTCGGCACCGGATTGAACGCGCCGGCCGGTTTCGGCGCGAAAGTCGTTGCGGAGCTGGCCCGGGTGACCGATCTGGATCACCTGTCGGAGGCCCGCGATCACTTCGAGGCGCAGGCCGCCCGCGACGGACTGGTGGAGTTGTCCGGTGCGCTGCGCACGGTCGCGATCAGCCTGACCAAGATCGCCAACGATATTCGCTGGATGGGTTCGGGCCCGCTCACCGGACTGGCCGAGCTGCAGCTGCCGGACCTGCAGCCGGGTTCCTCGATCATGCCGGGCAAGGTGAATCCGGTACTGCCGGAGGCGGTTACGCAGGTGGCCGCGCAGGTCATCGGCAATGATGCCGCGATCGCCTGGGGCGGCGGCAACGGCGCGTTCGAATTGAACGTCTACATTCCGATGATGGCCCGCAATGTGCTGGAGTCGATTCGCCTGCTGGCCAATGTCTCCCGCCTGTTCGCCGACAAGTGTGTCCGCGGCCTGGTCGCCGATGTGGACCGGCTGCGGCGGCTGGCGGAATCCTCGCCGTCGATCGTGACCCCGTTGAATTCCGCCATCGGTTACGAGGAGGCGGCGGCGGTCGCCAAGCAGGCGTTGAAGGAGCACAAGACGATCCGGCAGACGGTCATCGATCGCGGTCTGATCGGCGACAAGCTCTCGGTCGAGGAACTGGATCGCCGGCTGGATGTGCTCTCCATGGCGCAGGTGGATGGAAAGAACGAATAGGGCGTCACATTCGGCATCCGGCTCGGCGGGTGTGGCGGCGGTGGCTGCCACACCCGCGCCAGGGATTCAAGCGGCCCCGACCATGTCCGGGTAGTTCTTCAGATCGATGTCGTTCTTGGCGTTCTCGGCGTACTTCGCCATCATCTTGAAGCCGCGCGAACGCACGAACCAATTACGAAGGCGCAGACCACGTGCGGTGCGGGGCGCCAGGAATCGGCCGGGGCTGGCATCGTCGGCCTTGCGCAGCAGACGCTTCATGATTTCCTCGTAGCGAGCGAATGCCACGGTGTGATCGCCGTCGGCCGCGGCCAATTCACCGGCCAGCACATAAGCCCCGACAATCGCCGAACCGGTGCCGAATCCGTTCAGCGTGTGGCCGTGCGCGGAATCGCCGACCAGCGCCACCCGCCCCGACGTGAAGTGCTTCATCGACACCCTGGCGATGGCGTCCAGGTAGAAACCGTCCAGGAGCGGAAGTTCGGCCAGCATGCGCGGCACCTCCCAGCCCATTCCGGCGAAGCGCTCGGCGACGATACGGCGCTGCTGATCGAAATCGTCACGCGAGTAATCGATTTCGGGCGAGGCGAACAGGTACATCTGCGCGGCCTTGTTACCGCCCGTCATGGCGAGCCGGCCGGGGGTATTGCAGCCGAGGGACCTGGCGCGGGGCCGATTCCCTTCCGGCATGTCCTCCCAGACCGAGGCTCCCGCGATGGCGTAGTAGTAGCCGTCGTGCGTGACGAAGTCCGCCTCCGGGCCGAAGGCCAGCTTGCGCACCCGTGAATGGATGCCGTCGCACCCGAAGACCAGATCGAAGACCCGCGCGGGCGCGTTCTCGAATTCGACGTATACCCCGTCGCCGGTCTCCCGCAGCGCGGTGACGGTGTCGCCGAAGAGGTATTCGCACTCCCCCGCGGTCCGGCTGTAGAGGATCTGGGCGAGGTCGCCGCGCAGGATCTCGATATCGCCGCCGAGGAACTCCCCGGCCATCACGGCCTGCTCGACGCCGTTCTCGTCGACCAGCACCCAGTCGGTCTTGCCGGTCTGCCGCCGCTCGATGTCGTCGAGCACGCCCATGCGCTCGAGCACGGTCATGTGGGTCTCGCCGGTGAAGTCGATGGCCTGGCCGCCGGCGCGCAGCGCGGGCGCCTTCTCGACCACGGTCACCCGGAAGCCGTAGCGGTGCAGCCAGTAGGCGAGGGCGGGACCGGCGACGCTGGCTCCGGAGATGAGGACGGTGGTGTTGCGCATGGCGGTGACTCCTTCGATAACTGCGTCCCTCGGACGCTGTTGATGTCCAAAGCGTACGATGGACGCAGTTTCACGTCAAGCCTGGAATCCGGAAGGATGGCAACCATGCCGGCACCGACCACCCTCGAACTGCTCTGGGGCTCCCCCGACCGCCCTCGGCGCGGGCCCAAGCCGTCCCTCACGCTGGAGCGCATCGTCGCCGAGGCCATCGATCTCGCCGACGCCGAAGGACTGGCCAACCTGTCCATGGCCCGGTTGGCCGAACGCCTCGGCTGCGCCAAGATGGCGCTGTACCGCTACCTCCCCGGCAAGACCGAGCTCATCGCGCTCATGATGGACACCGTCCTCGGCGTGCCACCGGAAAACACCACCGCCCCTTCGGATTCCGATCCGGAACCCTGGCGCGCCTATCTACGCCCGTGGACCGAGACCTTCTTCACCCGCGCCGTCGCACACCCCTGGGCGAACGACGCGTCCACCGGCATCCGCCCGATGGGCCCGAATGAGCTGGCCTGGCTCGATTCGGCCGTCGGCGCGCTGAACGGCACCGGTCTGACCGCGGCCGAGTGTTTCGACACCGTCGTGCTGCTGCTGGGTCACGCCCGCGGCATCGCCCAGCAGACCGCGACGGCGGGTGAGGATCTGGAGGGCGAACTGGCCCGGGAGCTCGGCGAGGTGTTGTCGGCGCAGGCACAGCGCTTTCCGCACGCCGCGGCCGCCTTCGCCGAGACCATGTCCGGCAGCGCGGCCGAGACCGGCCGCGACAATGCCCTCGCCTTCGGCATCGACCGCATCCTGGACGGCCTGGCCGTGCTCATCGAGACCCGGCGTGGCCGCCACGAACGGACACAGCGGTAGTTGCCGCGGATATCTGTGCCACTGCCCGGTTTCGGCCTACGCTCGGCTCATGTCAGAGCTACCCGAGCTGAAGCAGGATCCGGTCACCACGGTGCGCGAATTCTTCGCGGCAATGGAAATGAAGATCGTCGGCGAAGCCCTGGAGCTGGTCGATCCCGGCATCGTCTGGAAGAACACCTCGCTCCCCGACATCCGCGGCGTGGACCGCGTGCGCTGGGTCTTGAATCTGCTCAACAGTCCCCGTTACGGCTTCCGGGCCGACATGCACCACATCGCCGCCACCGAGGACGGCACGGTGCTCACCGAACGCACCGACTACCTGCGCATGGGCCCGGTCGAGATCTCGTTCTGGGTCTGCGGCACCTTCGAGTTCCGTGACGGCCGCATCACGCTGTGGCACGACCACTTCAGCTGGGAGAACTTCCTGCGCGGCACGGTCACCGGCGTCGTGCGCGCACTCCTTTCCCGCTGAGCCGGCTCCTCCAGCGGAAAGCACGACGCCCGCCACGTTTTCGCGGCGGGCGTCGGCATCGAACCGTGCACAGGGCACGGGATCAGGTTCTGCGGGGCAGGGGCATGCTCAGGGGCGCAGGTGGGCCAGTTCGGCGCGTGCCTTCTCGCCTTCCTCACCGAAGTCGGTGCGGCTGAAGATCTTCCACTGCTCGAGCAGGGGCGCGAAGACCAGTTCGGCTTCGTTCGCACGGTCGTAGATGCCGGCCTCGGCGAGGACCTCGTCGCTGGTGCGGCCGTCGGCGAGTTGCACCACCGGGGCGTGGAAGTCGGCGATGCGGTCGGCGATGGCGCGCACGGTCTGGTCGGGGGCCAGGTCGAGGGCCGCGCCGACCAGGTTGGCGAAGAAGACGGCCTGCAGTTCGTCGTCGGCGGCCAGCCGGTCGGCGATGGTCGCGACCATGACATTGTCGGTCCGGCGCGCGGTGGTGCGATGCCGGACGGCGGCCGCGGTCTCTTCCAGGGCCCAGGCGGCGAGCACGTCGGCCAGGTGCATGGCGGGGCGGCGGAAGCCGGTGGTCATGTGCGCCATGCGCATCCGCTCCAGCGCGACCGGGTCGACGGCGCGGGTGACCATCAGGTAGTTGCGGATGAGGATCTCGTGCCGGTTCTCCTCCGCGGTCCAGCGGCCGACCCAGCGCCACCACGGTCCGCTGCGCAGGTACTTGCCGACCTCGCGGTGGTAGGCGGGCAGGTTGTCGGCGATCAGCACGCTCACCGTGAGCGCGGTCTTGGCGACCTCGCTGAGGTCGGATTGCGCCGGTTCCCAATCGGTTCCGCCGAGGAACTGGAAATTGCGGCCGTCGTCCCACGGCACGTAGTCGTGGGGCTGCCACTCGGGGGCGGCGGCGATGTGCCGCTCGAGGTTGGTCTCCACCTCCGCCGCGAGTGATTCCAGCAGTTCCCGATCGGACAAAACGTTCTGCACGCGAACAACCTAGCGGCATCGGGGCAAACATGGGGGCCTTCGCGCGGTATTCGAATCCGCTATGGCCGCAGCCAGGTCCGGGATGCCGTCACCGAGCGGCCCGGACCGGCCGGGCTACTTCTCGGTGACCGTGGTCTCGTTGTCGACCCAGGTGATGGAGCCGCCGCCGAAATCGCTCTGCTTGCCGCCGGTGATGTCGTATTCGTCGCTGGTCGGGTAGCCGAGCGTGCCGCCGGCGCCGCCCTGGTCGTCCCACGCCTTGCGGATCTCGCCCCACACCACGTGGGTGCCGTCGGCCGGGCTGGAGTAGATTGCACCGCCGTCGAATTCCTGCACCATGCCGCCGTCGGGCGCGTCCGCGGCGGGGCCGGTGGGCATGCCGAGAGCACCGGTGGCGCCGCCCATCTGGTTGTACTTCTCGAGAATGCCGCCGGCGACGGCGATCCCGGCGCCCTCGCGGGTGGCCATCTTGGTTTCGGCGGCGTGGGTGTCGTCGCCGGCCGGTGCGGCCGCGGAGGTGGTCGAGGTCGTGGACGACGCGGAGTTCTTGTTGTCGTCCTTGCTGCAGCCCGCGCCGAGCGCGGTGACGACCGCAAGCACCGCGACGGTGCCAGCCGTGCGTCGTGCGAAGTGGTGCATTTTCCATCCTCCCGCGAATCTTGGCCGACAACTCGGTTACGATCCGGCGAATTGGACAGCAATCACCGAAGGGGTATCCGAGCTGGAATTACAGCGAAACGTACCCCACCACATGTGAGTTCAACCACTTGCCAAAGAATTGCCCGGCCGGAGGCGCGTCGCTCTCCGACCGGGCAGGTCCTAGCTACCGGGCGTCAGGAATTGGGCCCGAACTCCTCCAGCATCTCGGTGACCAGCGCCGCGATCGGCGACCGCTCACTACGGGTCAGGGTGACGTGCGCGAACAACGGGTGCCCCTTGAGCTTTTCGATCACGGCGGCCACGCCGTCGTGCCGGCCCACGCGCAGGTTGTCGCGCTGTGCGACGTCGTGGGTGAGCACCACCCGCGACCCGCTGCCCAACCGGCTCAGCACCGTGAGCAGCACATTGCGTTCCAGCGACTGCGCCTCGTCCACGATCACGAAGGAGTCGTGCAGCGAGCGCCCGCGAATGTGGGTGAGCGGCAGCACCTCCAGCATGCCGCGCGCCTGCACCTCCTCCATCACCTCCGGGCTGGCCAGCCCGTCGAGGGTGTCGAAGACGGCCTGCGCCCACGGCCCCATCTTCTCGCTCTCGGAGCCCGGCAGATAGCCGAGCTCCTGTCCGCCCACCGCGTAGAGCGGCCGGAACACCACCACCTTCCGATGCGAGCGGCGCTCCAGCACCGCTTCGAGCCCGGCGGTCAGCGCCAGCGCGGATTTGCCCGTGCCGGCCCGCCCGCCGAGCGAGACGATGCCGACGCTCTCGTCGAGCAGCAGATCCAGCGCGATGCGCTGTTCGGCCGAGCGCCCGTGCAGCCCGAAGGCCTCGCGATCACCCCGCACCAGTTGCACCCGCTTGTCCGGCGTCACCCGCGCCAGCGCGCTGCCGCGCGGGCTGAGCATCCGAATTCCGGTGTGGCAGGGCATGTCCCGAGCCTCGTCGAGGTCGATGACGCTGTCGGAGTAGAGCTTGTCGACGGTGCCGGTGGCGACCTCCAGTTCCACCATGCCGGTCCAGCCGGAGGTGACGACGTCCTGCGCGTGGTACTCGTCGGCCCGCAGGCCGACCGCGCCGGCCTTGACGCGCAGCGGAATGTCCTTGGACACCAGCACGACTCGCTGTCCCTCGGCGGCCAGGTTGAGCGCGCAGGCCAGGATGCGGGAATCGTTGGTGTCCGTGCGGAATCCGACGGGCAATACGGTTGGGTCGGTGTGGTTCAACTCCACCTGGAGTGTCCCGCCCTGGGTGCCGACCGACACCCGCTGATCGAGCCGACCGTGTGCCAGACGCATGTCGTCCAGCATGCGCAGTGCCTCGCGAGCGAACCAGCCGAGTTCGTGGTGATGGCGTTTGGCCTCGAGCTCACTGATCACCACCAGCGGCAGCACCACATGGTGCTCGCCGAAGCGGGTCAGTGCCCAGGGGTCGGACAGCAACACCGACGTGTCGACTACGAATGTTTTCGCCGGTCCGGAATCGGCCGACTGCGAGGCGCGAACTCCCCGTGTCGTGGTCAGCGGGCTCTGGTCAGAGCCGGCGTCCCTGCTGGGAGCGTTGACGGAGCGTGCATCAGTCACGGTGGGCTCCTTTGCCACTCGCGCGACACCGCGCGAGCGTTCTCGCTGGGCCGGTCAGCCTTGGGGTCGTACGACCCGAGGGCCGGGTGCCGGCCCCCTCGCACTGAGTTGCTCAGTCACGATCAGGACCTCCCGTACGAGCCACACCTACGCGGCTCGCACTCCCGACGCTACCGCCGAAATCGCGATCCGGCTTCCGGACTGCGGGGCGCATTGGTGAAGATCGCGTTAACGCGAGTCCGCTCTGTGTGTTTCGCCCAATTCACTCAGCAGCACGGGAACATGGCTGTGCTCCGGCTCTTTGGTGGCCGTGACCAGCGTCAACGGGGCGGATGCGGCCTCCGACCGCAGGCGCGCCAGCCCCTCCTGCGCCGCGTCCGCGGCGAGCTCGATTCGATACCGGCGCTCGAACTCGGCACGGCGTGTCTCCGGCGCGGCGTGATACCACCTCCGCAGCTCGTTCGACGGCGTCACGTCCTTGGCCCATTCGTCTATGGCCGCTTGCTGTTTGCTGATGCCGCGCGGCCAGAGCCGGTCCACCAGCACCCGGCGGCCGTCGGCCGCATCGGGATCGTCGTACACGCGCTTGACCCGGTACCTGGGTTGCTGTGTCATGTCCTCCATTACAGTCGAGGGCATGGCCGAAACTGCGGATCTGGCAACGCTGCCCACCAAGGAATTGCACGACCGTGCCGTGAAGCTGGCAGCCCGGCGCGGCGACATCAAGTTCCTGTGGCAACTGCTCAAGGCGATTCCCGGCGCCGAGGTCGCGGCCGGCAATCAGGGCGAGGGCGAGGTCGACATCTGGAACACCGTCGCCCTGCTCGACGACTACTTCCACGCCGGCGAGGGCAGGGTCGGCGAGGCGCTGCGCCCGATATACCTGGACTACCTGAGCAAGCACGCCTGAATCAGGAGCCGTCGGGGGGGGGGGGGGGGGCCCCCCCCCCCCCCCCCCCCCCCCCCCCCCCCCCCCCCCACCCCCCCCCCCCCCCCCCCCCCCCGCCCCCCCCCCCCCCCCCCCCCCCCCCCCCCGCCCACCCCCCCGCCCCCCCCCCCCACG